>CAXSFU010000075.1:0-15035 GCA_964236695.1 uncultured Acetobacteraceae bacterium
TCAAGAAAGAACACGCTTTCTTCCTGCTCTGCTGCAAGAAGCCGGGGATGGTAAGCCAACAACACCCTCTGAACCCGCCAGAAGCAGGGCCTTCGGAAACCATCCCGAAAGGCGTGATCGTTGGGGGGCGGTGCGACCGGAGGGCGGGTGCGGCGTTCGGGGTGGGCAACCCTTTGGAGGACACGCCCATGGTCGAGACCAGCCAGATCCAGGAGCACGCCGAGGTGATCGGCGCGGACGGGGTGCATGTCGGCACCGTCGATCACGTGCAGGGCAACCGCATCAAGCTGACGAAGAAGGACTCGGGCGACCAGCACCACCACTACATCTCGCTCGGGCTGGTGGCCGAGGTCGAGGACGGCACGGTGCGGCTGTCGGCGAACGCGGACGTCGCGGTGACGATGGAGGAAGGCGAGTAGCCGCGCGGCGTCCCGCGAACGAAGCCGGCCCGCGTCGGCGGCCTGGAGGCTGTCCTGGACCTGGCATCGACACGCTGAGACAGGCAGGACAGCAAGGCTCTTCTTTAAGGTTCCGGGCTCGCGGGCGACCCCGGAACCCATTGGGCCAAAGTTCTTTGGTTCTTTCTTTCAAGAAAGAACACGCTTTCTTCCTGCCTTCGCGCAGCAAATCGGGGCCGGCAGGTCCATGACGGCCTCTAGCTCCCAGAGGTGTGGATCTGGAAGTGCTGGGTCCCGCTCCAGTAGAGCGTGGCAGACGTGCCCGTCGACCCTCCGTTGAGGTCGATGCCGTCGACGTACAGGTTGCGATCGGTCTGGGGTGTGCCGCCGTAGGCGTCATTGACGAAGGTGACACCGATGTCGTGCGCGGTCAGGGATGGCAGGCCGGAAAAGGTGAAGGCGTTGCTGGCGCCGGCGCTGTGGGAGGCGGTGGCGGTCAGGGTGCCGCCCTGCGCGACGCCGTCGATGCTGACGGTGAACTGCGGGTCGCCCTGCCAGGAATCGGCACTGGCGTGCAGGACGACGGTGTCGCCCACAAGCTGGAAGTGCTGTGTGCCGCTGCTGTGGAGGGTGGCGGCGGGCGCCTCGGGAGTGCCGTTGAGGTCGATGCCGTCGACGTGGAGGTTGCGGTCCGTGCTGCTGCTGCCGCCGTAGGCGTCGTTGAGAAAGGTCACGGCCACGTCGTGGGGCGTTGACGTGGCGGGGACGCCGGAGAAGGTGAAGGCGGTGCTGGCGCCGGCGCTGTGGGAGGCGGTGGCGGTCAGGGTGCCGCCCTGGGCGACGCCGTCGATGCTGACGGTGAACTGCGGGTCGCCCTGCCAGGAATCCGCGCTGGCGTGCAGGACGATGGTGTCGCCGGCGGCCGTGCCTGCCGTGCCTGTGCCGGCAAAGGCCTGGTTCCACGCGGCGGATTCGAGGGGCTTCGCGCCTCCGGAGAAGTGCCAGTCGCCGTCGGACTGCGTGGTGTCCCAGACATTGACGAAGGCGACCTGGGGTCCGCCGGGCGCGGTCAGCCGGGCGTTCAGATAGGCGGGCAGGGCCGGATCGTCGGTGGGACCGTGCGAGCCGTCGCCGCCGGCCCCGGTCTCGGCGATCCCGACCGGCTTGCCGTGGGCGGTGGCGAAGGCGAGGGTGTCGGCCATGCCCCATCCAGGGCCGCCAGGCTGGCCGTCGGGATGGTACTGGCTGGCGCTGGGATGATCCCAGTACTGCTGCTCGGTGACGGTGCTGTCGTAGGGATAGGTGGGGCTGTAGATGTCCAGGCCCACGACATCGACCACGTCGTCGCCGGGATAGGATTGGTCGACAGGGACGGCGTTGTTGTTGGTGATGGCGGGATTCCACACCACCTTGGCGTCGGTGCCGGGGACGGAGTGGATGACCTCGGCCACGTGGCGAAAGGCAGCCTTCCAGGCGGCGACGCTGTTGGCGTCGGTGCCCATGGACCAGGGCATGTAGTTGCCGTCCATCTCCCAGCCGATGCGCATGTAGGGCGCAGTGTAGCCGTTGTCCCGCCAGGCCTCGACGATGCCGCGGTAGACGTCGTCGTACTTGCCCGCGGCGATGTCGGCGAAGGTGCCCAGCGCCGGCTGCTGCCCCCAGTCGGCGGTGGTGGCGAGAGGAATGCCGATCACCGGCGTGGTGTTGTGGGCGAGGGGCGAGGCGGCGAAGGACTCCGCGTTGAACTCCGCACTGGGAACCATGCCGGACCAGCCGTTGGAGAAGTCGATGAAGGTGTCCAGGAAGGTGGGTGCGCGCCCGACCGCCGCAGTGAACTCGTTGAAGCGCTGCTCGAACGCTGCTTCGGAGGTGGGATCGCGCACGGTCGGATTGCCGACATACGCACCCAGGGGAAGCTGGCTGGTCATGACCAAGTCCTCACATCTCAAATGCACACGTTTCCGTGTGGTAAGGCATTTCGCAAAAAACCCAAAGCTTTGTTCAGCTGAATTTCAAAAATTCCTCTGAAGACCACAGACCTGTTGCATCTTTCCAACGCGCAAGCGGCGATTGTCCTTGCTTGTTATTTCTAAATTATACGACCGTTCCCAATTTTGCCACTTTGACCCTGGCGCAAGCTGCATCTTAGGGTGGATGCCGCCACCGCGCGGATCGCAGTGGCCACGCCGGCCGCCTGCGACGTCGACGATGCCTTCCAGCTCGGCAGCCTGCCCGACCGGCCGGGTCCGCCCGCCTCGGTCGCGTCGGGTGGCGCGCATGACCGGGGCGGCGACGGTGGCGAGGCCGCCAGGCGCTCGCCTGGAGCAGCCGTGACCATGCCGCCCCGGCCTGATGCAGTCGCGAGCGACATCCCGGGGACGGCGCTCACGCAGCGTGACCGCCCCCTGCGACAGGGTGCCGAGCCCGGCCGCAGGAGCTGGCAACAGGCATCCGGAGCCGATGAAGGGATGGACGCAGGACCGCCGCCGCGCGCGACTGCGTGGGGATCAGAGGCCGAGCGCCGCTTCTCCGGTCCGCCCCGCACGCCGGCAACCTCCGGCGCTGCAACCGCGCGGAAAACCCTGTGCAGCCAGGCGTCAGCCCCTACGCCAAAGCCATCCCGCACACCCCAAAACAATCGCCGGTCCAGGGGCGCCTCGCCCCTGGCGGGTCCGGCCAGAGCCCAGCCTTGCCTGCGCTGCCCTCAGCCGCCCCCCGCCCCGAGCACGCTGAGCGCCACCGCCTCCGCCGCCCGGATGCCGTCGATCCCCGCCGACAGGATGCCCCCTGCGTGCCCCGCGCCCTCCCCGGAGGGATACAGCCCGGCCACGTTGACGCTGCGCCCGTCGCGCCGCCGCAGCATCCGCACCGGCGAGGAGGTGCGCGTCTCCACCCCCGTCATCACCGCGTCCGCCATCGCGAAGCCCGGGATCTGCCGCTCGAACGCCGGCAGCGCCTCGCGGATCGCGTCCGCGGCGTAGCCCGGCAGGCAGCGCGCCAGGTCCGTGGGCCGCACGCCCGGCCGGTACGACGGCACGACGCTGCCCAGCCCGGTGGACGCCCGCCCCGCGAGGAAGTCGCCGACCCGCTGCGCCGGCGCCGCGTAGGTGCCGCCGCCTGCCTCGAACGCAGCCTCCTCCCAGCGCCGCTGGAACGCGATCCCGGCCAGCGCGTCGCCGGGATAGTCCTCCGGCGTGACGCCCACGACGATCCCGGCGTTGGCGTTGCGCTCGTTGCGCGAGTACTGGCTCATGCCGTTGGTGACCAGCCGCCCCGGCTCCGACGCGGCGGCGACCACGGTGCCCCCCGGGCACATGCAGAAGCTGTAGGCCGAGCGCCCGTTGCCGCAGTGGTGCACGAGCTTGTAGTCCGCCGCCCCCAGCAGCGCGTGCCCCGCCTGGTCGCCGAACCGCGCGCGGTCGATCAGCGACTGCGGGTGCTCGATCCGCACGCCCAGCGAGAACGGCTTGGCCCGCATCGCCACGCCGTCGCGGTGGAGCGCCGCCACCGTGTCGCGCGCGCTGTGCCCCACCGCCAGCACCACGTGGTCGGCGTCGATCCGGCTCCCGTCGGCCAGCACCACGCCCGCCACCCGCAGCCGCGGCCCGTCCCAGCCCTCCGGGTCGCCGCCCGGCTCGGAGTCGGTGGGAGGGTCGGCGCCCCCATCTGCGCCCGCATCGGCGCGCAGGTCGAGCGACTCGACCCGGCAGCCGAACCGGTACTCGCCGCCCAGCCCCTCGATGGTCTCGCGCATCCGCTCCACCATGCCCACCAGCCGGAAGGTGCCGATGTGCGGCTTGCTGACGCGCAGGATCTCCTCGGGCGCCCCGGCGCGCACGAACTCGTCGAGCACCTTGCGCCCGTAGTGCCGCGGGTCGCTGACTTGGCTCCACAGCTTGCCGTCGGAGAACGTCCCCGCGCCCCCCTCGCCGAACTGCACGTTGCTCTCGGGGTCGAGCGCCGAGCGCCGCCACAGCCCCCAGGTGTCCTGCGTGCGCCGACGCACCGGCTGGCCGCGCTCCAGCACCAGCGGCCGCAGCCCCATCTGCGCCAGCAGCAGCGCCGCGAACAGCCCGCACGGTCCCGCCCCGATCACCAGCGGCCGCAGCGCGCCGGCCGCGCGGCCCTCGGTGCGTGCGACGAAGCGGTAGCGCGTGTCGGGCGACGCGCCGACCCCGGGCGCGCCCACGGCGGCCTCGTCGCGCACCGCCACGTCGAGCGTGTACACCAGGCGGATGTCGCCCCGCCTGCGGGCGTCGTAGCCGCGCCGCGCGACATGGTGCTCGCCCACGTCGGCCACGGGGATGCCGAGCCGGGCGGCGATCGCGGGCACCAGCGCGTCCGGGGCGTGGTCGAGCGGCAGGCGGAGTTCTGTGACGCGCAGCATGGGGCGCAGATCGGCGCTTGCGGGGGCGGGCGCAAGGGAGAAGCAAGGCCAGGGCTCTGCCCTGGACCCGCCAGGGGGAGCCCCCCTGGACCGGCCTCACTCAGGAAGTGGATTCCAAAGGCTCGGCCTTTGGCGGAGTTTGAGGCGGAGCCTCAACCTGGCTTCCTGTTCCGTTCTGGCCCGGTTTCCCTTGTGGTATAGCCTTCTCCAGAACGTCGTTCAGCCGGAGCCGCCGCATGGCCACACTCGCCCACACCCGCCCCGCCGACCGCCTCGCCTCCCCCGAGATCCGGCTGCTGGCGCGCCAGCGGCTCGGCGAGCTGGGCGGCCTGGCGCTGGGCCTGTGCGGCGTGGCGCTGCTGGTGGCGCTGGCGAGCTACAACCCGCGCGACCCGTCGCTGAACACCGCGACCTCCGTGCACGTGACCAACCTGGTGGGCCCGGCCGGCGCGGTGCTGTCGGACCTGCTGCTGCAGGGCTTCGGCCTGGCCGGCGCGCTGCCGGGGATCGCCATGCTGGCCTGGGCGTGGCGCATCGCCATGCGCCGCGGCCTGGGCCGGGTGTCGGTGCGCCTCGGCGCCACCCTGCTGGCCCTGCCGGTGCTCGGCGCGGCGCTGGGCACGCTGCCGGTGGGCGCGGGCATGGCCGGCCCGGTGGGCGGCGGCCTGGCCTGGCCGACCAGCGCCGGGCTCGGCGGCGCCGCCGGACGGGTGCTGGGCTTGAGCGTGCTGTCCGGCGCGCGCGCGGCGTTCGGGCCGGTGGGCACGGCGCTGGTGTGGGCGGTGGGCCTGGCGCTGGCGCTGGCGCTCGTGCTGCTCGGGCTCGGCCTGACGCCGGGCGAGTGGCGCGCGGCAGGCCGCGGCGCGCGCCGCGGCGTCGTCGGCGCCGGGGCGGGGCTGGCCGGCGCGGGGCTCGGCCTGGCGGGCGCGGCGCGTCGCGGCGCGTCGCCCGGGGCCTCGGGTCTGCGGCTGGTCGGCCTGCGCCTGCTGGGCCTGGGGCGCGGCAGGGCCGGGATCGCCGGCGGCGGCGGCGCGGTGTCGCGGCTGTCGGCGCTGCTGCCGCGCGAGCGCATGGCGGAGGAGCCGGCGGAGGCGTCGGCCTGGCCCGCGCACGCCGGCCCCGCCGCGGCGCGCGGCGGACGGCGCGAGCCGGTGCTCGGCGTGGGCGTCGCGCCGCGCCGCGAGCCGGTGGCCGCCGGCGGCCCCGTCACGGCCACCCCTGGCACGGCCGGGCGCGACGCGGTCCCGAACGGCTCCCCCCCGCCGTTCGCCCCCGGCGGCGACGCGGACGCCGCCGCCGCCGGGCTGCCGGCCAGGGCCGTGCGGCCCAGGTCCGGCGCGATGGCCGCGGCGCTGCGGGCGGTGGCGCCCAGGGTCGTGCTCGCCGGCGCCGCGCCGCGCATCCCGGCCGCGGCCGAGCCGCCCGCGCCGGCGCAGCACCCCGACGCCCCTGCCACGGTGGGCGGCTGGCGCTTCCCGCCCCTGGCCCTGCTCAAGCCCGCCCCGGAGCGCGGCGCCACCGGCCCGTCCGAGGACGCGCTGCAGGCCAACGCCCGCCTGCTGGAAACCGTGCTCAACGACTACGGCGTGCAGGGCGCGATCCGCGAGATCCGCCCAGGCCCCGTGGTCACGCTCTACGAGCTGGAGCCCGCGCCCGGCATCCGCTCCGCCCGCGTGATCGGCCTGGCCGACGACATCGCCCGCTCCCTCTCGGTGACCGCGGTGCGAATCGCCACCGTGCCCGGCCGCAACGTCATCGGCATCGAGGTCCCCAACACCTTCCGCGAGACCGTCTACCTCAGCGAGCTGCTCGGCGCCGAGGAATGGGCCAACCACCCCTCGCGCCTGTCGCTGGCGCTCGGCAAGGACATCGCCGGCCTGCCGATCGTGGCCGACCTCGCCCGCATGCCCCACCTGCTGGTCGCCGGCACCACCGGCTCGGGCAAGTCGGTCGGCATCAACGCCATGATCCTCAGCCTGCTCTTTCGCCTCAGCCCCGAGCAGTGCCGCCTGATCCTGATCGACCCCAAGATGCTGGAGCTGTCCGTCTACGACGGCATCCCCCACCTCATGGCCCCCGTCGTCACCGAGCCGGCCAAGGCGGTCACCGCGCTCAAGTGGACGGTGCGCGAGATGGAGCGCCGCTACCGGGCGATGAGCCAGCTCGGCGTGCGCAACGTCGGCGGCTACAACGACCGCGTCGCCGAGGCCCTCGCCCGCGGCGAGGTCGTCACCCGCCGCGTGCAGACCGGCTTCGACTCAGAGACCGGCCGCCCCACCTTCGAGGAGCAGCCGCTCGCGCTCGAGACCCTGCCGTTCCTCGTGGTCGTCATCGACGAGATGGCCGACCTGATGATGACCGCCGGCAAGGAGATCGAGGCCGCCATCCAGCGCCTCGCCCAGATGGCCCGCGCCGCCGGCATCCACGTCATCATGGCCACCCAGCGCCCCTCGGTGGACGTGATCACCGGCACCATCAAGGCCAACTTCCCGACCCGCATCTCCTACCAGGTGATCTCCAAGTTCGACAGCCGCACCATCCTGGGCGAGCAGGGCGCCGAGCAGCTCCTCGGCCAGGGCGACCTGCTCTACATGCAGGGCGGCGGCCGCATCGGCCGCGTGCACGGCCCCTTCGTCGGCGACCGCGAGGTCGAGGACGTCGTCGCCTTCCTGCGCGCCCAGGGCGAGCCCGCCTACCTCGACGAGGTCACGGAAGGCGCCGACGACGACGACGGCGCCAGCTCTGCGATGTCGGGCATCGCCGGCGCCGGCGACGGCGAGAAGGGCCTGTTCGACCAGGCCGTCGACATCGTCTCGCGCGAAGGCAAGGCCAGCACGAGCTTCCTCCAGCGCCACCTCTCGATCGGCTACAACCGCGCCGCCAAGCTGATCGAGCAGATGGAGAAGGAAGGCATCGTCAGCCCCCCCAGCCACACCAACAAGCGCGAGGTCCTGGTCCGCCGCAGCGACGACTGAAGACAGGAAGAAAGCATGTTCTTTCTTGAAAGAAAGAACCAAAGAACTTTGCCCACAAGACTCCGCAATCACCATCCGGAGTCTTACAAGCCAAAGTCTTTTTGCTTCTTTTTCTTCAGAAAAAGAAGAGTCTTGCCTTCCTGCCTGAAGAAGCCCGGCGACCGCCCCTACCGCTCCGGCACCCACACCTCCAGCGACCCCGGCGTCGTGCCGCGCGACAGGTCCGGGAACGAGCGGACCCGCCAAGGCCCGCCCGGCCCCCCGAGCCTGCGGGCCAGCGCGTTCGCCGCCGCCGCGTCCTCGGGGTGGGAGTAGCGGACCTCCGGGACGGCCGGCGTGGCGGCCACGGCGCGGATCTCCGTGCGGGCGAACTGCGGGTCGAGCGTGCGGGCCAGGTCGTCGGCCACGGCCGCGCCGCGCCGCGAGCCCGCGCGGACGTGGATGAACACCCTGCGGCTGCTGAACTCCGGGCTCGGCTGGGCGACGCGCGGCGGCGGCGGCGCGAGGCCTGCCGGGTTCGTGGGCGGCACAGGGCGCGCCGGCCCGGGCGGCGGCGCGACGCGGGGCGGCTCCGGCGCCCCCTGGACGGGCGCCCCTCCGCCGGATGGGGCAGCGTGGCCCAGCGTGGCGAGCAGCTGGCGGAACGCCGGGCCTGCGGGCAGCGGCTCGGCCGGGGACGGTGCGGCCAGGACCGGCGCGGCCAGGGCCGGGGCGGTCGGCGCCGGATCGGCCACGGTCGGCGCGCTCGTGGTCGCCGGCATGGCCGGCACCGGCGCGTTCGTGGCCGCCGGCGCAGGCGCGGGCGGCTGCGGCTCGGCGGTTGCGGGCAGTGCGGCGGCCCTGGCCCCGGCGTTCGCGCTGTCGGCGCTCGGGCCGTCGGCGGGCGGGCTGCCGCCAGGACCCGGGGCCGTCTCCGCCGCCGCGGCGACGGCGGTCGGCGCGGCGGCGCAGCGCCAGGCCCCGGCGAGGTCGATCACCTGCCGCCCGCTGCGGTCGGCCAGGTGGCGCGCCACGAAGCGGCCGCCGTCCCGCCCCGCCAGCAGCGACAGCTCCAGGCGGAACGGCGCGCCCGGCTGGGTGGAGCCGAAGAAGGTCTGCCCGCCGATCGCGACCTGGATGCTGCCGTCGCGCGGGCCCGGCTCCCCCGACGCGACGTCGTCCAGCCCCGCCACCGTCAGCACCAGCCCGGGCCGCGCCGGATCGAGCACGCTGGCTTCCGGGTCGGCGCCGAAGCGCAGCAGGTAGTCCTGCCGCCCGCCCGCCAGGGCCAGGGTCGCGCAGAAATGCGCGTCGTCGGCCGGCGCCTGCCGCGCCAGGCCCGCGACCAGGGCGCCGGTGGCGGCGAGCTGCACCGCCACCTCGCCGGCGCGGCCGTCGGGCACCCGCGGCGCCACGGGGGCCGCCGCCTGCGCGTCCGGGGGCGGGGCTGGGTCCTGCGCCGGCTGCGCCCCCGCGGCTGCGACCCACAGGCACGCGACGGCCGTGGCGGCGCCAAGGCCCCGGGCACGCGAGGCGCACGCCGTGCGCGGGTCAGGACGCATCGCGGCAACCTTCCGAGCTGTGCCCGCAGGACGTGGCGCCCGGCGCGCGCCGGGCCGAGCGCCGCCGCGCGCAGACGCAGGCGAGGGCAGGGGCCGCAGGCGCACGCGCGGGCGCGCTCATCCCTCGCGCAGGAAGCCGTGGCGCCCGGTGTCGCGCATCCCCAGCACCACCAGCAGCGTCAGCCCCGTCATCGCCGTGGCATACCAGCCGAACCACCCCGCCACCCCCGCGCTCTTCAGCCACAGCGCCACGTACTCCGCCGAGCCGCCGAACACCGAGTTCGCCACCGCATACGCCAGCCCCACGCCAAGCGCCCTCACCTCGGTCGGGAACATCTCCGCCTTCACCAGCCCGGTGATCGAGGTGTAGAAGCTGTTGATCCCCAGCGCGCCCGTCACCAGCGCCAGCGCGGTCCACGGCGCATGCCCCGCCGCCCCGATCGCGCCCAGCAGCGGCACCGTGCACAGCACCGACAGCACCCCGAAGCACAGCAGCGAGGTCCTGCGCCCGATCCGGTCCGACAGCGCCCCGAACAGCGGCTGCGTCGCCATCGTCACGAACAGCGCCAGAGTCATCACCCACGACGACGTCCTCGCGTCCATGCCCGCCGTGTTGACCAGGTACTTCTGCATGTACGTGGTCCAGGTGTAGAACGCGAGCGACCCGCCCGCCGTCAGCCCCACCACCTGCCAGAACGCCCGCCCGTTCCGCCGCAGCAGCGCGAAGCTGCCCGCGCCGCGCCGCGCCGCCTCGTCGGTGCGGATGCTTTCAGGCAGCGAGCGGCGCAGCCACAGCGCGCTCAGCGCCAGCACCGCCCCCAGCGCGAACGGAATGCGCCAGCCCCACGCCCGCATGTCCCCGGGCGAGAGCACCTGCTGCAGCAGCAACATGCTCAGCACCGCGAGAAGCTGCCCGCCGATCAGCGTGACGTACTGGAACGAGGCGTAGAACCCGCGCCGCCCTTCCAGCGCCACCTCGCTCATGTAGGTGGCGCTGGTGCCGTATTCCCCGCCCACCGAGAACCCCTGCAGCAGCCGCGCCAGCAGCAGGATCACCGCCGCCCCCCGCCCCAGCGTCACCGCCGTCGGCAGCACGGCGATCACCAGCGAGCCCGCGCACATCAGCAGCACCGACAGCAGCAGCGACGCCCGCCGCCCCCGCCGGTCCGCGTAGCGCCCGAAGAACCACCCGCCGATCGGGCGCATCAGGAACCCCACCGCGAAGACGCCGGACGAGGCGAGCAGCTCGCTGGTGCGGTCGCCCGAGGGGAAGAACGCCGGCGCGAAGTAGATCGCGCCGAACGCATAGACGTAGAAGTCGTACCACTCCACCAGGTTGCCCGACGAGGACGCCAGGATCGCCCCCACCCGGGCCAGCGCCCCCAGCCGGTCGGTGGCCAGCGGGTCGCCGGGCGACAGGGCGGACGCAGGGGGATGCTCGATCATCGGTGGCCTCGGTCGTTGCGGGGCCAAGCGAGCGTCATCGCGGCGGGGGCGTCAAGCCGAAGCAAGGCCAGGGCTCTGCCCTGGACCCGCCAAGCGGAGGTAGCCAAAGGTTCCAACGATCCGCTTTGATCGCTGGAAAGGCCACCGGAGGGAGCCGCCCCTGACCCGGCCTTACTTAGAAGTGGGTTCCAAGGGCCCTGCCCTTGGCGGGGTCCAGGGGCAGAGCCCCTGGCCTTCCTTCCCTACCAGCCGATCGTCCTCCCCTCCCAGTCCACGAACCGGTGCCCGCCCCGCCCGTGCTCCGCCTCGATCACGTCGCACATCCCGGCCGCACTGGTCTCCACGTCCAGCGACGCGCCGGCGCCCCCCATGTCCGTCCTCACCCACCCTGGGTGCACCGACAGCACCGTGATCCCCTCGTCCCCGTGCCGCAGCGCCCAGCACCGCGTCAGCGTGTTCAGCGCCGCCTTGCTGGCCCGGTAGATCTCCCACCCCCCCGACTCGTTGCCCCCCACGCTCCCCAGGACCGACGTCATCACCGCCATCGTCCCCCCCGGCGCCAGCCTGTCGGCGAACCGCTCCATCACCCGCAGCGGCGCGTGCGCGTTGGTCTCGAACACCCGCGCGGCCGACGCGGCGCTGACCTCATGCACCGGCAGCGTCGCGTCGTCCGCGATGCCCGCAACCACGAACACCAGGTCGAACGGCCCCTCCGCCCGCCCGTGCAGCGCCGCCATGCCCGCGTCGTCGGTGATGTCGGCCCGCTCCACCCGCACCCCCGGCACCGCCGCCAGCGCCGTCGCCCGCCCGGGATCGCGCGCCGTCGCCGTGACCGACCAGCCACGACGGGCAAGAACCTGCGCCAGGCCGAGGCCAAGGCCGCGCGACGCGCCGATCAGCAGGGCGCTGCGGGAGTCGGGCATGAACGCTTCTCCTGGACACTGGAGCGGACACAGCGCCTGGGACCGCCGCCGGGTTGCCACGGACCTGCCGTCCTGCGCAGTGCAGAAAGAAAGCATGTTCTTTCTTGAAAGAAAGAACCAAAGAACTTTACAAATAAGGCTCCGGAGCCACCCACGCGCCCGGACCCCAACGGGCAAAGTCTTTTTGCTTCTTTTTCTTCAGAAAAAGAAGACTCTTGCTTTCCTGCCCGAGCCCCTGTCCCCCTAGCCCGGCGGCCGCCGCGCCCGCCCCCGCCCGCCCGCGAGCGCGCCCGCCGCCACCGTGACCGCTCCCACCACGCCCACGATCAGCGTCGCCAGCGCGTTGACGTCCGGCGTCAGCCCGAGCCGGACCTTGGAGTACACGATCATCGGCAGCGTGGTGGACTGCGGCCCGGACACGAACGAGCTGATCACCAGCTGGTCCACCGACAGCGTGAACGCCAGCAGCCACCCCGCCGCCACCGCCGGCGCGATCAGCGGCAGCGTCACGTCCGTGAACACCCGCAGCGGCCCGGCGCCGAGGTCCTGCGCCGCCTCCTCCAGCGACCGGTCGAACCCCGCCAGCCGCGCGCGCACCACCACGCTGACCACGCTCGTGGTGAACGAGACGTGCGCGATCACGATGGTCCAGAACCCCCGCCCCACCCCGAGCGACACGAACAGCAGCAGGCTCGCCAGCCCGATGATCACCTCCGGCATCACCATCGGCGCCACCACCAGGCCCGACAGCAGCGCCCGCCCGCGGAACCGCCCGTGCCGCGCCAGCGCCACCCCGGCCATCGTGCCCAGCACCCCCGCCAGGCTCGCCG
Organism: uncultured Acetobacteraceae bacterium; assembly: GCA_964236695.1. GTDB lineage: Bacteria > Pseudomonadota > Alphaproteobacteria > Acetobacterales > Acetobacteraceae > CAXSEF01. The sequence continues at coordinate 12,501 of CAXSFU010000075.1, forward strand.
ACACCGCCGCCACCCGCAGCGACAGCCACGCCGCGTCCAGGATCGCCCGGTCCGACAGCAGCCGCCCGTACCAGCGCAGCGACCACCCGCCCCACACCGTCACCAGCGCCGACGCGTTGAACGAGTACAGCACCACCAGGGCGATCGGCGCGTACAGGAACAGGTAGCCGGCCCACAGGAACGCGGTCAGGGCGCGGGGGCGGGTCATCGGCAGGAAGGAAGCAAGGCCAGGGCTCTGCCCTGGACCCGCCAGGGGCAGCGCCCCTGGACCGGCACACGAAAGAAGGGCAGGGGGCACTGCCCGGGGGCGCGGCGCCTTGCCGACAAGTGGGTTCTCAAGGCTCCGCCTTGAGCGGGGTCCCCGCTTTCAGGCATGGGGGCAGCGCCCCCGGCCTTGCCTTCCTCACTCCGCCCCCCCGCCGACGTCCCCCGCCGCCAGCCCCCCCGCCCGCCCGCGCTGCAGCAGCGCCGCCGGCACCGCCAGCACCGCCAGCAGCGCGACCGCCACCGCCGACGCCACCGGCCAGTCGTGGTTGGAGAAGAACTCCCCCCACAGCACCTTGCCGATCATCAGCGTGTCGGGACCCCCGAGCAGGTCGGGGATCACGAACTCCCCGCACGCCGGGATGAACACCAGCAGCGCGCCGGCCAGCACCCCCGGCAGCGACAGCGGCAGCGTCACCGTGCGGAACACCCGCCACGGCGACGCCCCCAGGTCGGCGGCCGCCTCGCGCAGCGCCGGGTCCTGCGCCACCAGCGTCGCGTACAGCGGCAGCACCATGAACGGCAGATACGAGTAGGTGATGCCGATGCACACCGCGAGGTCGGTGTTCATCACATGCACCCGCCCGGCCCCCAGCGCCGACAGCGCCTGGTTCAGCAGCCCCTCGTCCTTCAGGATCAGGATCCACGCGTATACGCGGATCAGGAAGCTCGTCCAGAACGGCAGCATCACCGCCATCAGCAGCGCCCCGCGCCGCGACGCCGGCGCCCGCGCGATCGCCAGCGCCACCGGATAGCCCAGCAGCAGACACGCCAGCGTCGACACCCCCGCGATCCACGCCGAGCCCCACAGCGCCTTCGCATACAGCCAGTCGCCGAACAGCGTCCCGTAGGTGTCGAGGTGCAGCGTCAGCGTCAGCGCCCCGTCCGCCCACGTCCACAGCGGCGACACCGGCGGCTGCGCCACCACCGCCTCGGAGAAGCTCATCCTCAGCACCACCAGGCACGGCAGCAGGAAGAACGCCACCAGCCACAGCAGCGGCGCCCCCGGCACCACCGCCCTCAGCCAGCCCTGCGCCCGCAGGCGGCGCGGGCCGCGCGGAACGGGGCGGGACCGGGGCACGCCGCCGTCGCGGGCCTGCGCGTCGCCGGCGGCGCTCACCGCAGCAGCACCGAAAGCGCCGACGCCGCCCAGCCCGCCCGCACCCGCTCGCCCGGCGCCACCTCGGCCACCCCGTGCAGGCTGACCCGCAGACGCGGCCCGCCCGCCAGCGCCACCTGGCACAGCGTCTGCGGCCCCAGGCACGACACGTCCTCCACCACCCCCGAAACCCGGTTCGCCCCCGCGCCATCCCCGCCGGGAGCGCCCTCGTCCCCGCCCGCCTCGCGCACCAGCCGCACGTCCTCCGGCCGCAGCGCCACCCACACCGCCTGCCCGGCCGCCACCTCCGTCGCCGGCGCGTGCAGCAGCCCCGCGTGCTCGCTCTCGACCACGCACCCCAGCGGCCCCGCCCGCACCACACGCCCGGCCAGCAGGTTCACCGATCCCACGAACTCCGCCACCAGCCGGCTCGTCGGCCGACGGTACAGCGACACCGGCGAGCCCATCTGCGCGATCCGCCCCGCGTGCATCACCGCGATCCGGTCCGCCATGCCCATCGCCTCCTCCTGGTCGTGCGTGACCAGGAGGAAGGTGATCCCCACCTGACGCTGGATCGCCACCAGCTCGCGCCGCGTCTCCTCGCGCAGCTTGCGGTCCAGCGCCCCCATCGGCTCGTCGAGCAGCAGCACCCGCGGCCGCATCACCAGGCTGCGCGCCAGCGCCACCCTCTGCCGCTGCCCGCCCGACAGCTCGTCCGGCCGCCGCCCCCCGAACCCCGCGAGCTGCACCAGCGCCAGCGCCTCGTCCACCCGCCCCGCCAGCGCTGGCCCGCGCACCCCGGCCTGGCGCAGCCCGTAGCCGATGTTGCGCGCGACGCTCATGTGCGGGAACAGCGCGTAGCTCTGGAACATCATGTTCACCGGCCGCCGGTGCGGCGGCACGCCCGCCATGTCCACGCCGTCGATCGCGATCCGCCCGGAGCTGGGCGCCACGAAGCCGGCCACCATGCGCAGCAGCGTCGTCTTGCCCGACCCCGACCCGCCGAGCAGCGCGAACAGCTCGCCGGCCGCCACCTCCAGGCTCACCCGGTCCACCGCGGCCACGTCGCCGTAGCGCTTGCTGGCGGCCTCGATCACCACGCAGGGCACGGACATCAGGAAGCAAGGCCAGGGCTCTGCCCTGGACCCGCTGGGGGCGAGCGCCCCCAGACC
>CAXSFU010000076.1:0-14524 GCA_964236695.1 uncultured Acetobacteraceae bacterium
GGGGGGGGGGCGGTGGGGGGGGGGGGGGGGGGGGGGGGGGGGGGGGGGGGGGGGGGGGGGGGGCGCCCGGGGGGGGGGGGGGGGGGGCGTCACGGGGGTCGTGACGGATCGGGGGGTTTTCGGCCGCGGCGTCACGGGGGTCGTGACGGGGTGGGGCGCCGATGACGGTGCAGCGGGCGGCGGCCTCGTCGGACATCCAGTGGGCGTGGGGGTTGGGGGCGGGGCGGGGCGGCCAGGGGGCGTGGGCGGAGGCGGGCGGGGCGCGGTCGACCGTGGCCTCGACCATGGCGACGGCGCGGTCGGCGGCGGCGTCGGGGTGGCCGGGGGGTCCGGGCTCGCGCCAGTCGGGCCAGCGGAGCAGGAGGGTGCGCAGGGCGCGGGTGAGGGCAGAGTAGCGTTCGGGGCTGGCGAGGTCGGGGCGGAGCGCGCTCCAGGCGCAGTCGATCTGGAAGGCGGCGACGGTGCCGAGGTGGTCGATCTCGGCGCGCTGGGCGGGGGCGAGGCAGGCGAGGTCGCGCATGAGGACGGTGTGGGCGTGGGGGCGGGCGTCGATGCAGGCGAGGATGCGCGACGCGGTGGCGACGAGGGCGGCGCGAGGGGGCCGGGGGTCGTCGGGGTCGATGCAGCCGGTGGCCTCGAGCAGGGCCTGGGCGTGGCGCTCGCAGATGGCGGCGAGGATGAGGTCGGTGCGCGGGAAGTGGGCGCGGAACGAGTTGTCGGCGAGGCCGGAGCCGGCCGAGAGGCGGGTGCGGGTGATGTGGGCGAAGCCGACCTCGGCGATGTTGCGGGCGGCGGCGGCGAGGAGGCGCTCGCGGTTCTCGCGGCGCCGCACGGTGTTGTGGTGCATGGGCTGTGGTCCCGGGCTGGGGGACCGGATTTCTGGCGGGGGCGGGGGGATTTGGGCAAGGGGCGGGGGCAAGTGAAGCAAGGCTGGGCTCTGCCCAGGCCTGCCAGGCACGGGGGCAAAGGTTCCGCCACCGGAGGGAGCCGCCCCTGGACCCGGCGTTGGTTCGGGGCCTGTCCTCGGGCGGTGGCGGAGTGGCTGCCTTCGGCCCCGTGGCGGCTCCGGGTTTCTGGGTGGAGGCGAGAAGAAAGCGTGTTCTTTCCTGAAAGAAAGAACCAAAGAACTTTTGCCTGTTGGGCTGCGGCGCCGTTTGCGGGGCAGGAGTCCTGTGTGCACGGTGTTTTTGCCTGGCGGGTTCAGCTTTGGGAGCGAACACCCGGGTCTGGCTTGATACGATCGGATGGCAGGGTGCAGGCGCGGCCTGGGGGTTTATCGATCGCACGCCGGTCGAGGTGCGGCTGGCTGGCGGGTGGACCATCCGCGGCATTGCCCGTGCCCTGGATTGATCGCCGGGCCCGGTGACGGGCGAGGTGGCGCGCCACGGCGGCAGGGCGGGCCATGCGGCCTGTGCCTGCCGCACGGGTGCAGGCTGGCCGTGCGCGCCGCCGATGCGGCCGCAGGCCCGGGCTGGGCCCTGCGGCGCGTTGTTCGCCGACATCGCCGTCCTGCTGCGCCGGGGCTGGTCGCAGGCCGGGGCAGACGCGTCGAGGACGGGGTGGAGCAGCCGGGCCTCGCGGTCTCGCCCGAGGCGGTCCATGCAGCGATCCACGCCCTGCGGCGCGGCGTGCTGCGGCGCGGGCTGGTCGCCTGCCTGCGGCGCCGGGGCAGGCCGGCCCGCGGCCGCACGCCGCTGTTCATGGGCTCGGGGGCAGCGGGCGGCGCGGCAGGCTGTGCGACACGACGCCCCTCGCACAGCGGCCCGCAGAGATGGCCGTCCGCCTGGTGTCGCGACACCAGGCGGGCGACCTGATCCTGGGCGAGGCCCGCAGCGCCGTCGGCACGCTGGCTCCGGCTGGCCCCGGGGCGTGTTTCCCGGCGTCGCCGCCCCCGCCGCGCCCGTTGCAGGCGCCCGTGACCCGGGGGCCGCCCGCTTCTTCGACAGCCGCCCCGGCGGCACCGCTGGCGGCCGGGGCGGGTTGTTGCGGTGGCGGGGTTCTGGCACACCGGGGCTGGCGGGCCGGCCTGTGCCGGCCGGCTGTGACAGTTGGGCGACACCCGCGCGGGAACGTCGCGCCTGCCGTCGACGCGGGCGACACGGCGCTTCGGGCGGCGTTGCGTTCCGCAGGCCGGGGGGCGCTCCGCGATCGGGCAGCGGCCCGCTTCCTGCCAGGACCACGCCGGCGGGCCATCCCGCACACGGTCCCGGAGGGACCGCCCATCCGAAACGCGACCAGCCCCGAGGCAATCCCATGACGAAGTCGCCGACGACCCCCAAGGCCGCCCCCAAGGCCGCCGAGACAGAGCCGGCCGCCAAGGCCAAGGCGCCCAAGGCCGGCGCCGCGAAGGCCAAGGCCGACGCCCCGGTCAAGGGCGCCAAGGTCGACAAGCCCAAGGCCGGCGCCAAGCCGAACGCCCTGCAGCAGCCGCTGCAGCCGTCGAAGGAGCTGGCCGCGATCGTCGGCGAGGGCGCGATGCCGCGCGGCGAGGTGGTCAGCAAGGTCTGGGTCTACATCAAGGCCCACAAGCTGCAGAGCCCGAAGGACGGCCGGGTGATCGTGGCCGACGACACGCTGCGCCGCGTGTTCGGCAAGGACGAGGCCACCATGTTCGAGATGAACAAGCTGCTGGCCCAGCACCTGAAGTAGGGGAAGGAAGGCCAGGGCTCTGCCCTGGACCCGCCAGGGGCAGCGCCCCTGGACCGGCCTCGCTTGAGCAAGGGGTTCCAAGGGCCCTGCCTTTGGCAGAGCCCCTGGCCTTGCTTCAGGCCACGGCCCTGCGGTGCAGGCGCATGACGTGCCAGCACAGCAGCGCCACCGGCACGCCGATCAGCGAGGTGGCGACGAAGAACCCCTCGAAGCCCAGGCGCTGGATCAGCAGGCCGGAGGAGCCGGCGACCAGGCTGCCCGGCAGGGCGCACAGCGAGGTCAGCAGCGCGTACTGGCTGGCCGCGAATCCGGTCGAGGTCAGCGAGGACATGTAGGTGATGAGCACGATGGAGGCGAAGGCGTAGGCGAAGCTGTCGATGCTGACGGCGAGCGCGAACAGCCAGAACTCGTGGCCCGCGTGGTCGCCGTGGGCGGCGAGGCAGGCGAGGCTCAGGTGGGAGGCGGAGCCGAACACGGTGCCGGCCAGCAGGCTCGCCATGATGCCGAGGCGCGGGACCACCCAGCTCGCGAGGAAGGTGCCGCCCAGCGCCACGCCGAAGCCGAACAGCTTGGTCACGGTGGCGATGTCGGTGTTGGAGTAGTGCAGGCTCTTGAACAGCGGCACCGCCATCGCGTTCGACACGTAGCCGGGCAGGCGGAAGCCGGCCACCATCAGCAGCACCGGCAGCGCCAGGGGCCCGAGGCGCGCGACGAGGTCGCGGATCGGGGCGGCGACCGTCTCGTAGAGGCCGGCGCGCGGCTGCGGGGCGCGGGTGCGGTCGGACTCGGGCTCGGGGGCGAGCAGGGCGGCGAGCATGCCCGGCGCCATCAGGGCGGCCATGCACAGGTAGGCGCCGCGCCAGCCGACCCGGTCGGCGAGGAACAGCGCGCCGGCGCCGGCCGCGAGGGTGCCGACGCGCCAGCCGATCTCCGCCCAGGTCGACATCAGCGCCTGGCGCTCGGGCGAGGCGGAGGCGATTCGCCAGCCGTCGATCACCACGTCCTGCGTGGCGCCGGCGAAGCCGAGGGCCAGGGAGAAGGCGATCGTCCACGCCAGGCGGTGCGCCGGGTCGCCGGAGGCCACGCCGGCCAGGGCGGCGGCGACCGCGAGCTGGGAGGCCACGATCCAGCCGCGCCTGCGGCCGAGCAGGCGGCCGAGCAGCGGCGGGTCGTGGCGGTCCAGGAACGGCGCCCACACGAACTTGAACTTGTAGGCGAGCGTCAGCTCGCTCAGCAGGCCGAGGGTGGCGATCGGGATCTTGGCGTCCGACAGCCAGGCGGACTGCGTGACGTAGACCAGCAGGAACGGGATGCCGGAGCTGAAGCCGAGGCCGAGCATCGCGGCGAGGCGGCGGTCGGCGAAGGGGTGGCTGCCGGACGGGCCTTGGGCCGGGCGCGAGGCGGAGGGCATGGGGTTCTCCCGGAGGAAGCAAGGTTGAGGCTCTGCCTCAAGCTCCGCCAGGGCGAGCCGCCCTGGACCGGCATTTTTAAGGACCAGTGCGCCGGTCCAGGGGCGGCTCCCTCCGGTGGCCTTTCCAACGATCCAAGCGGATCGTCGGAACCTTTGGCCACCTCCGCCTGGCGGGTCCAGGGCAGAGCCCTGGCCTTGCCTTACGTCCCCGTCCAGCGCGCGGGGCGCTTCGCGAGGAACGCTTCCATGCCCTCGCGGAAGTCGGCGGAGGTGTAGCACATCGCCACCAGGTCGGAGCCGTCGGCGCCGGCGCCGTGCTCGCGCAGGCGGCGCAGGGCCTCCTTGGTGGCCTGCAGGGTCAGGGGGGCGTGGGAGGCGACCAGCAACGCGAGCGCGTCGGCGCGGGCGGCCAGGGCGTCGGCGTCGGGCAGGACCTCGCCGACCAGGCCGGCGGCGAGCGCCTCGTCGGCGTCGAGCAGGCGGGCGGTGAACACGATGTCGCGGACGCGGGCGGGGCCGACCAGGGCGGACAGGCGCGACAGGCTCGACACGGACAGGCAGTTGCCGAGCGTGCGGGCCACGGGGAAGCCGAGGCGCGCGCCGCGGGCCGCGATGCGCAGGTCGCACACGGCGGCGATGGCGCAGCCGCCGCCGGTGCAGGCGCCGGCGATCGCGGCGATGGTGGGCACGCGGCAGCGCTCCAGGGCGCCGAGCACGCGGTCGATTCGCGCCTCGTAGGCGAGCGCGTCGTCGGCGGAGGCGAAGTCGCGGAACTGGGCGATGTCGGTGCCGGCGGCGAAGGCGCGGTCCCCTGCCCCGGCCAGGACCATCGCGCGGACGCTGCGGTCGGCGTCGACCTGCGCGCAGACCTCGGCGAGGCGCTCGTACATCGCGAAGGTCAGGGCGTTGCGCGCCTGCGGGCGGTTGAAGGTGACGCGGGCGACGGTGTCGCGGACCTCGAACAGGAGCGCGTCGGTCATCGCACCACTCCCTTCGTGCGCAGCGCGGCGATGGCGGCGGCGTCCATGCCCAGCTCGGCCAGCACGGCATCGGTGTGCTCGCCGAGGGCGGGGGCGAGGGTGCGCAGCGCGGAGGGCGTGCGGTCGAGCGACACGGGCTGGCCGACGAGGCGCGTGCCGGTGTCGCCGACCTCCGTCGCCACGCCGAGGTGGCGGACCTGGGGGTCGGCGAAGGCGGCGTCGATGGCGTTGATCGGGCCGCAGGGGACGCCGGCGGCGTTCAGGCGCTCCACCCACTCCGCGGCGGGGCGGGTGCGGGTCACGGCCTCCAGGACGGCGTTCAGGGCATCGCGGTTGTGCGAGCGGGCGTCCTGGGTGGCGAAGCGGGGGTCGTCGGCCAGGGCGGCGACGCCGAGGGCCTCGCAGGTGCGGCGGTAGATCGGGTCGCCGGCGGCGGCGATGTTGATGTGGCCGTCGCTGGCGGCGAACACGCCGGTCGGGATGATGGTGGGGTGGTTGTTGCCGGCCTGGGCGGCGACCTCGCCGTCGACGAGGTATCGTGCGGCCTGGAAGTCGAGCATGGCGATCTGGGAGGCGAGCAGGCTGCTCTGCACCCACTGGCCCTGGCCGGAGCGCTCGCGCTCCAGCAGGGCGATCAGGATGCCCTGGGCGCAGAACAGCCCGGCGGCGAGGTCGGCGACGGGGATGCCGGCGCGCACCGGGCCCTGGCCGGGCAGGCCGGTGATCGACATCAGGCCGCCCATGCCCTGGGCGATCTGGTCGAAGCCGGGGCGCTGCGCGTACGGGCCGTCCTGGCCGAAGCCGGAGATGCTGGCGTACACGAGGCGGGGGTTGAGCGCGCGCATCGCGGCGACGCCGAAGCCGAGGCGGTCCTTCACGTCGGGGCGGAAGTTCTCCACCAGCACGTCGGCGCCCTCGGCCAGGCGGCGCAGGATGTCCAGGCCTTCGGGCGCCTTGAGGTCGATCGCGATCGAGCGCTTGTTGCGGTGCAGGTTCTGGAAGTCGCCGGCCTCGCGCGCGCCGCCCATGCCGCCGTCGCCGTCGGGGGCCTCGATCTTGACCACGTCGGCGCCCCAGTCGGCGAGCTGGCGCACGCAGGTCGGGCCGGCGCGGACGCGGGTGAGGTCGAGCACGCGGAAGCGGGACAGGGGGCCGTGTCGGTCGGGCATCGGTGTCCTCCTTTGGCGGGACAGGAAGCAGGGTTGAGGCTCTGCCTCAAGCTCCGCCAGGGCGAGCCGCCCTGGACCGGCCTTCCGGGGCGGCCTTGCCTGGTTTCCCGGCTTGGTGGCAGCGTTGCCGCGCACGCACCGGACCGCAAGAGTTCGGGCGGGACACCAGGGAGCCACGCCCATGCGCCTTTCGCGCCCCACCGCCAGCGGCAACGTCCTGCTGCTGCTGTGCGTGATGTACTTCATCACCTATGTCGACCGGGTCAACGTCAGCACCGCGGCGATCGCCTTCAAGCAGGAGCTGGGGCTGAGCAACACCGAGATCGGGCTGGTGTTCTCGGCGTTCGGCTACCCCTACCTGGTGTTCCAGGTGCTCGGCGGCTGGTTCGGCGACCGGTTCGGGGCGCGCTGGGTGCTCACCGGCTGCGGCGTGGTGTGGGCGCTGGCCACCATCGCGACCGGGCTGGTCGGCGGGCTGGGGACGCTGCTGCTGGCGCGCGTGCTGCTCGGGCTCGGGGAGGGGGCGACGTTTCCCACGGCGACGCGGGCGATGGCGGGGTGGATGCCGGGCGGCAAGTCGGGCTTCGCGCAGGGGATCACCCATGCCTCCGCGCGGCTCGGCAACGCGGTGACGCCGCCGCTGATCGTGGCGCTGATCGCGCTGGTGACCTGGCGCGGCTCGTTCGTGGCGATCGGGGTGATCAGCCTCGTCTGGGCGCTGGCGTGGGCGTGGTACTTCCGCGACGATCCGCGCGACCATCCGGGCGTCACCGCGGCGGAGGCGGCGGCCATGCCGGCGTTCCGCGCCGTCGGCGGCGCGCGGCGGGCGATCCCGTGGGGGCCGCTGGTGCGGCGGATGGCGCCGGTGATGTTCGTGTACTTCTGCTACGGCTGGACGCTGTGGACGTTCCTGTCGTGGGTGCCGTCGTTCATGAAGCACGCCTACGACCTCGACCTGAAGAACTCGGCGCTGTTCTCCTCGCTGGTCTACGTCGGCGGCGTGATGGGCGACGCGCTCGGGGGCTACGTGTCCGACACTGTGCTGCGGCGTACCGGCAGCCTGATCAAGGCGCGGCGCAACCTGGTGATCCTGGGACTGGCGGGGTCGATGCTGTCGTCGGTGCCGATCCTGTTCGTGTCCGACCCGGTGCTGGCGGCGCTGTCGCTGGGGGGCGCGTTCTTCTTCGCGGAGCTGACGATCGGGCCGATGTGGGCGATCCCGCTCGACATCGCGCCGGCGTTCTCGGGCACGGCGTCGGGGCTGATGAACTCGGGGTCCGCGCTGGCCGCGATCCTGTCGCCGCTGGTGTTCGGGGTGGTGATCGACGCGACGGGGAACTGGACGCTGCCGTTCTTGGGGACCATCGGGCTGATGCTGGCGGGCACGGTCGTGGCGTTCCGGATGCGGCCGGACCTGAGGTTCGAGGCGGAGGCGGCGCCGGCGTATGCGGCGGCGGCGCAGTGAGGAAGGCCAGGGGCTCTGCCCCTGGACCCCGCCAAAGGCTGGGCCTTTGGAAACCACCCCTTAAGTAAGGCCGGTCCAGGGGCGGCTCGCCCCTGGCGGGTCTGGGCAGAGCCCAGCCTTGCTTCCTCTCTTGAAGGCCATGCCCCTTGGGACATTCCCCTGCCCCCCTCGGCGATCCCCGCCTGGCTGCCCGGCTGCGGCGCGAGCTGCGCGGCGAGGTGCTGTTCGGCGCGGGCGACCGCGGGCGCTACGCGACCGACGCCTCGATCTACCAGGTGGAGCCGGTGGGCGTGGTGGTGCCGCGCGACGCGGACGACATGGCGGTGGCGCTCCAGGTCGCGCGCGAGCACGGGGTGCCGGTGCTGGCGCGGGGCGGCGGGACGAGCCAGTGCGGGCAGACGGTGAACCGGGCGCTGGTGCTGGACTGCAGCGCGCACATGCGGCGGGTGGTGCACCTGGACGCGCAGGCGCGGCGGGTCACGGTGGAGCCGGGGATGGTGCTCAGCCACCTCAACGAGGCGCTGCGGCGGCACGGGCTGTTCTTTCCGGTGGACCCGTCGACGCAGGCGCGGTGCACGATCGGGGGGATGGCGGGCAACAACTCGTGCGGGTCGAAGTCGATCCGCTACGGGCTGATGGCGGACAACGTGGCGGGGATCGACGCGATCCTGGCGGACGGGTCGCGGCACCGCTTCGGGGAGGCGGCGGGCGGCGGCGGGGCCGTGCCGGAGGGCGGGCGGGCGGCGGCGCGGGGGCGCGACGGTCAGGGCGCGGACATGCGGGGGACGCTGCACCCGGACAGCGCCGTGGCGGGGAGCCTCGCGGGGTCGGCGCTGCGGGGCGGGGGCGATGCGACGTTCCACGACGCGGCGGCGCACGACCCGGGTCTGGCGGCGCTGGTGGCGCGGCTGCGCGCGATCGGGCGGGCGGAGGCGGCGGAGATCGCGGCGCGGTTCCCGACGCAGCTGCGGCGGGTGGGCGGCTACAACCTGGAGCTGCTGACGCCGGCGGCGCAGGGGGAGCGGCGGGACAACCTGGCGCGGCTGCTGGTGGGGTCGGAGGGGACGCTGGCGCTGTCGGCGGCGCTGGACCTGCATCTCGTCCCGGTCAAGCCGCGCAAGGTGCTGGGGATCTGCCAGTTCCCGACGTTCCGCGCGGCGATGGAAGCGTCGCGGCACCTGGTTCGGCTCGATCCGGAAGCGGTGGAGCTGGTGGACCGGACCATGATCGACCTCGGGCGGCAGATCGCGATCTACCGGGCGACGATCGACGCGATCGTGTTGGGCGAGCCGGACAGCCTGCTGATCGTGGAGTTCCACGGGCACGACGACGCGGCGCTGGGGCGCCAACTCGGGCTGCTGGACGAGGCGATGGCGGACCTGGGGCATCCGGGGGCGGTGGTGCGGGTCACGGACCCGGCGTTCCAGGCGAGGGTCGCCGAGGTGCGCGAGGCGGGGCTGAACATCATGATGTCGATGAAGGGGGACGGGAAGCCGGTCTCGTTCATCGAGGACTGCGCGGTGGGGCTCGACGACCTCGCGGACTACACGGAGCGGCTCAACGACGTGTTCGAGCGGCACGGCACCAAGGGGACGTGGTACGCGCACGCCTCGGTGGGGTGCCTGCACGTGCGTCCCGTGCTGAACATGAAGGACCCGGGGGACGTGGCCACCATGCGCGCGGTGGCGGAGGAGTGCTTCGCGCTGGTGCGCGAGTACAAGGGGTCGCACAGCGGGGAGCACGGCGACGGGATCGTGCGCTCGGAGTTCCACGCGCCGATGTTCGGGGCGCGGATCGTGCGCGCGTTCGAGGCGGTCAAGGACGCGTTCGACCCGGACGGGGTGCTCAACCCGAACCGGGTGGTGCGGCCGCCGCGCATGGACGACCGGACGCTGTTCCGCTACGGGCCGGGGTATGCGGCCGATGCCGCGGTGGTGCCGAAGCTGGACTGGTCGGCGTGGCCGGGGGCGCAGGGCGGGCTGCTCGGCGCGGTGGAGATGTGCAACAACAACGGGACCTGCCGCAAGTTCAGCGTCGGCGTGATGTGCCCGAGCTATCGCGTCACGCGCAACGAGGTCGACCTCACGCGGGGGCGGGCGAACACGCTGCGGCTGGCGCTCACCGGGCAGCTCGGGGCCGAGGGGCTGGCGTCGGACGAGGTCGCAGGGGCGATGACGCTGTGCGTGTCGTGCAAGGCGTGCCGGCGCGAGTGCCCGACCGGCGTCGACATGGCGAAGATGAAGATCGAGCACCTGGCGGCGCGCTCGGCGGTGCACGGGCTGTCGCTGCGCGAGCGGCTGGTCGCCGAGATGCCGCGCTACGCGCCGTGGGCGGCGCGGCTGGCGCCGCTGGCCAACCTGCGCAACCGGGTGCCGGCGCTGCGCAGGCTGGGCGAGCGGGTGGCGGGGCTGGCGGCGTCGCGGCCGCTGCCGGAATGGACGCGGCGGCCGTTCCGCGACGCGGAGGCGGGCGGGGCGCCGGGGCCGCGCGGCGACGTGCTGCTGCTGGCGGACACGTTCAACCGGTACTTCGAGCCGGAGAACCTGCGTGCGGCGGTGCGGGTGCTGCGCGCGGCGGGGTTCCGCGCGGTGGTGGCGGGCGACGGCGGGCGGGCGCTGTGCTGCGGGCGCACCTACCTGTCGGCGGGGCAGGTGGAGCGCGCGCGGGCGGAGGCGGCGCGCACGCTGGCGGCGCTGTCGGGCGGCACGGCGGTCGGGGCGGGGGGCGCGGTCGTTTCGCGCGCCGGGCTGCCGGTGGTGGGGCTGGAGCCGTCGTGCCTGCTGACGCTGCGCGACGAGTTCGGCTCGATGCTGCCGGGCGAGGCGACGGCGGCGCTGGCGGGGCGCGCGCTGCTGCTCGGCGAGTTCCTGGCGCGCGAGAAGCCGGACCTGCCGTGGCGGCTGGACGGGGTCGCCCACGTGCACGGGCACTGCCACCAGAAGTCGTTCGGGGCGTTTCCCGACGCGCTGGCCACGCTGGGGATGGTGGGCGGGCTCGACGTGCTGCCGGTCGAGTCGTCGTGCTGCGGCATGGCGGGGGCGTTCGGCTACCAGGCGGAGACGCAGGCGGCGTCGCGCGCCATGGCGGAGGCAGGGCTGCTGCCGGCGGTGCGCGCGGCAGGGGCCGGGGACCTGATCGTGGCGGACGGGACGTCGTGCCGGCACCAGATCGCGGACCTCGCAGGGCGGGAGGCGGTGCATTCGGTGCGGGTGCTGGACATGGCGTTGCGGCAAGGAAGGCCAGGGGCTCTGCCCCTGGACCCCGCTCAAGGCGAGCCTTGAGAATCCATCTGGAAGGCGGGCTCAGTGGCATGGCCCGGCACGGTCGCATTGCGGCGTGGCTGGTGCTGCCGCTGCTGCTCGGCTCCTGCGCGGGGCTCGACCGCGACGACCAGGGGCGGCTGCAGCCGCAGACCGTGCGCGGGCCCTGCCAGGCGGGGAAGTTCTTTCTGCTCGGCTTCATCTCGGTGAACGCAAGCCTCGCCGTCGAGGACACCGGGCAGGCCTGCACGCTCACGATCGTCAACCCCGCGCTGCAGGCCGTGCTCACCGCGGCGCTGGTGACCACGCCGCCGGCCCACGGGCAGGCCACGGCGGAGCTGATCACCCTCGGGCGGCAGGCGGCGATCTCCTACACGCCGGCGCCCGGCTACACCGGGGCGGACCGCTTCAGCGTCACCCTGGAGCCCGGCGCGGTCGGCATCAGCTTCGCCGTCGCCGTGCAGCCCGCCGGCACGCTGCGCCTGGGTGCGGCCGGCGCCCCGCCTCCCGCCCGGAAGGACCCCGCATGATCCAGCCTCCCGCCAGTGTCGGCATGCACGTCCGCGACGTCGACACCCCTGCCCTGCTCATCGAGCTGGACGCGTTCGAGGCCAACATCGCCCGGATGCGCGACCGCATGGCCGGCACCGGCGTCTCGTTCCGGCCGCATTCCAAGACCCACAAGAGCACCGCGATCGCCGGGCTGCAGCTCGACGCGGGCGCGGTCGGCGTGTGCTGCCAGAAGGTGTCGGAGGCGGAGATCATGGTCGCCGGCGGGGTGCGCGACGTGTTCGTCACCAACGAGATCGTGGGCGCGCCCAAGGTCGCGCGCCTCGCGGCCCTGGCGCGGCACGCGAAGGTTTCGGTGTGCGTGGACTCGATGGCCAACGTCGCGGAGCTGGCGGAGGCGGCGGGGCGCTGCGGCACGACGCTGCACGTGCTGGTCGAACTGAACGTCGGCGCCAACCGCTGCGGCGTCGAGCGCGTCGAGGAGGTTCTGCCGCTGGCCCGGGCCGTCGCCGCCTGCCCCGGCCTGCGCTTCGCCGGCCTCCAGGCGTATCATGGGCCGGCACAGCACTTCCGGGCCCGGGAGGAGCGGCGCGCGGCGATCGAGGCGGTGGCGGCCAAGACGCGCGAGGCGGTGGCGCTGCTGGCGGCGCACGGCATCGCCTGCGCGACGATCGCGGGCGCGGGCACCGGGAGCCACGAGTTCGAGCTGGCGTCTGGGCTGTACACGGAGATCCAGGCCGGGTCGTACGTGTTCATGGACGCCGACTACGGGCGCAACCGGGACGGCTCCGACCGTTTCGTGTCCGACTTCGCCAACTCGCTGTTCGTGCTGGCCACGGTGATGAGCGGCGCCGTGCCGGGGCGGCGCGTGGTGGACGCGGGGACCAAGGCGCTGTCCACGGACTCGGGCATGCCGGTGGTGTGGGGCCTCGACGGCGTGGCCTACGTGCAGGCCAACGACGAGCACGGGCGGCTGGAGGTCAGCGGCGGCGCGGCGCCGGCGGTGGGCGAGAAGATCCGCATCGTCCCCGGCCACGTCGACCCGACGGTGAACCTGCACGACTGGTTCGTGGGCGTCCGGCGCGACCACGTCGAGTGCCTGTGGCCGGTCAGCACCCGCGGGGCGCTGTTCTAGCGGGCGGGGTGCCCGGGTTCTGCGGCGGGACAGGAAGGAAGCGTGTTCTTTCTTGAAAGAAAGAACCAAAGAACTTTGGCCCATGGGGTTCCGGGGCCGCCCGTCCGGTCGTGTTCTTGTTTGCAAAGTCTTTTTGCTTCTTTTTCTTCAGAAAAAGAAGAGTCTTGCTGTCCTTCCTGACACGCCGAGGCTGCATCACGTCCACGACACTGCCCGATCCGGGACGGACCCGGCCTGTTGACGTCCGGGCCCGGCGTGCGCCAAGTGGGTGCCGGTCCGGCGGAAGAAATTGTTGCACGTGTACGACAGGTCGCCGTGCCTTTTCGCCGTGCCGGCCTGCTGGCCGCCCCGCCGCGCGTTGCGGGCGTGATGCCGGACGCGTCCGCCACGGTCGTTGGGCGGCGTTCGTCCGGGGTTGCCGCGGCTGTTCGCGTGCGGCTGGCGGTGCTGGCCTGTGCGCTGCTGGGGGTGCCGTTCCTGTTTGCGGCTGTGCCGCCGCTCACGGACGTGCCCGGGCACATGGGGGCGGCGGCGGTCGCGGCGTATGCGGGGGACCCGCTGCTCTCGCGGCTGCTGGGGTTCCGCTGGCACCTGGTGCCGAACCTGGGCACGGACCTGGTGGTGGCGGCGCTGCAGCCGGTGCTCGGCGTCACGCGGGCTTACTGGCTGGTGGCGGCGGCGATCCCGCCGCTGCTGGGCGCGGGCATCGTCCTGGTCGGGCGGGCGCTGACGCCGCGGCGGGCGGCGGCGCTGCCGTGGGCGCTGGTGTTCGTCTACTGCTATCCGCTGAACTACGGGTTCCTGAACTACATGCTGGGGGTGGCGGGGGCGCTGCTCGGGCTGGCGGGCTGGGTGCGGCTCGAGGGGCGGCCTGGGCTGCGGGAGGCGGCGGCCTGGGTGTGGGTGCCGCTGCTGTTCCTGTGCCACGTCGTCGCGGGGTGCCTGTTCGTGCTGTTCGTGGGGTCGCGCGAGCTGTCGCGGCTGCCCGGGCCGCTGCCGCGGGTGCCGGGGCTGCTGCTGCGCGAGCCGCGGCGGCTGGCTGCGCTGCTGGGGCGCACGCGGCCGCTGCTGTCGTGCGTGCCGATCCTGGTGGCGTGGCGGCTGGACGCGGTCTCGTTCGCGGGGCGCAACCATTTCAGCGTGAACGCCAAGTTCAACGCGGTGCTGATGCTGCTGCGCGACCAGGACATGGTGCTCGACATCGCGTCGCTGGTGCTGGCGGCCGCGGTGTTCGTGGTGGGCTGGCGCAGGGGGGCGCGGCCGCACCGGGCAGTGGTGCCGGCGCTGCTGGGGCTGGTGGTGCTGTTCCTGGTCATGCCGTCCTCGCTCAGCGGGTCGAGCTACGCCGACGAGCGGCTGCTGCCGCTGCTGCCGATGCTGGCGTTCGCGACGCAGGACTGGAGCCGGGTGCCGCGCCGGCTGTCGCGCGCGGTGGCCGGCTGCGGGGTGGCGCTGCTGGCGGGGCGGCTGGCGCTCACCGCGGCGGGGTTCGCGGCCTACGACGCCCGCTACCGCGCGGAGATGGCGGCGCTGCCGTTCATTCCGGAGCACAGCCGGGTGCTCGTGCTCAACGAGCGGACGTGCAGCCTGCACCTGAACTGGCGGGGCGACCGGCTCGACCACCTGGGCGAGCTGGCGACGGTGTATCGCAGGAGCTGGACGAACTCGGAGTGGGACGTGGACGGCGCGCACCTGCTGCAGATCCTGTACCGGCCGTCGCCGCTGTTCTACGACGACCCGTCGCAGTACGTGTGGCCGCCGGTGTGCGGCGGGCTGGCGAAGCAGCGGCCGACGATCGGGGACGCGCTGGCGGCGGTGCCGTTCGACGGGATCGACGACCTGTGGCTGATCGACGCGGCGCTGCCGGAGGGATACCGGAACCCGCGGCTCGCGGCGGTGTGGCACGACGGGGACAGCACGCTCTACGCGGTGCGGCCGCGCTGAA
>CAXSFU010000077.1:0-14465 GCA_964236695.1 uncultured Acetobacteraceae bacterium
CGATCAGCACGGTCCGGTTACCCTTGGCGTGCTGCATCCTAGCCGGCGTTGCTCCCCCGGCATCATCCTCAGCCTGCCCGGGGTGTCGTGGCAGGTAGACGCACATTGTGGTGCCGCATGGTGCCCTATGGGCCTCATCCTGGTCTGTCTCGGAGTAGATGCGCACTTGGCCGCCCGACTGTCGGGCGAAGCCGTACACCATGGACAAACCCAGACCTGTGCCCATACCGAGCGGTTTCGTCGTGAAGAACGGATCGAACGCGCGCGAGATCACCTCCGGCGTCATGCCGGTGCCGGTGTCGGTCACGCAGAGGGACAGGTATTGACCCGGCGGCAGGTCGCACTCGCGCGCTGCACGCTCGTCCAGCCACTTGTTGGCGCTCTCGATCGTCAGGCGCCCGCCGTCCGGCATGGCGTCACGTGCGTTGATGCACAGGTTCAGCAGCGCGTTTTCGAGCTGGCCCGCGTCGATCAGCGCCGTCCACAACCCGGCAGCACCCACCACCTCCACCTCGACCGCCGGTCCCACAGTGCGGCGGATCAACTCCTCCATCCCCGCAACCAGTCGGTTGACGCTGACCGCCTTGGGATCGAGCGTCTGTCGCCGCGAGAAGGCCAGCAACCGGTGCGTCAGCGCTGCGGCCCGCTTGGCCGCGCCTTGTGCGGCGGTGACGTAGCGGTCGAGCTCTCCGGTCCGCCCTTGAGCAATGCGCGTCTGCATCAGTTCCAGGCTGCCGATGATGCCGGTCAGCAGGTTGTTGAAGTCATGCGCGAGGCCTCCCGTAAGCTGTCCGACCGCCTCCATTTTCTGCGCCTGGCGCAGCTGCTCCTGCGCGGCAACCAGCGCGGCCCTGGCTTCCTTTTCCTCGGTCACGTGCCGGCCACTTGCGTAGATCAACCCCGCCTCGGGGGCCGCCACCCAGGCAATCCAACGCCAGGTTCCGTCCTTGTGCCGGTAGCGGTTCTCGTATGTGGGCAGCTCCGAGCCGGATGCCTTGGCGAGCGCTCCCTCGCTCGACGGGTGGTCGTTGGGGTGGATGAAATCGAGGTAGCTGCGGCCGACCACTTCCTCGGGCCGCCAACCGAGAATCGTCGTCCATGCCTCGTTGACGGCCCGGAACACGCCATCGGTCCCCACGACGAGCTGGAGATCCTGTGAGTGCCTCCAGGCCAAGTCGCGCTCGCGCGTGCGCTCTTCGACCTGCTTCTCGAGCTCCTCGCGCGATTGGGCCAGGACCTCGCGCGCGTCTACGATTTCCTGGATGTCGGTACAGGTGCCGAACCAGCGCGTGATGTGCCCCTCCACGTCCCGCACGACCTGTGCCCGACCCAGCACCCAGCGGTAGCGTCCGGAGCGGTGCCGCAGCCGGTACTCGATGCGGTATGGCTCGCCCGTGGCGAGCGAGTGCCGCCAAAGGTTCCAGGCGCGGCCCTGGTCATCCGCATGGAACATCCCGTTCCAGGCTTCCCCGTCGGTCGATCCCTCGGGTACGCCGGTGTACTCGTACCAGCGCTGGTTATAAAAGTCGTGGAACCCGTCGGGTCGGGTAGACCAGATCATCTGGTCGATGGAGTTGGTGATGGCCTCGAAACGGGCGTCGCTTTCCTGCAGGTTCTCCTCGATCCGTCGGGTCGCAGTGATGTCGCGCGACACGGAGAGCAGTTTTTCCGGCCAGCCGTCCGCACCCAGGATGGGCGTGACCTGCACATCCCAGTGCTTGGGCTCGCCCGCCATCGTGCGGCACACGCCCTGGAAATGTCCCACTCCGCCAGCCTTGGCGGCTTCCACCGCAGCCTTCGCTTCGGCATTTAAAGCGCCTTGCCAGAAGTTCGCCCAGGGACGACCACGAATGGCATTGAAGTCGCCTACGTCCATGAGGCACTGGCCGCCCTCGCTCATGAACACGAGGTTGCCGTCGAGATCGAGCACCTTGATGCAGTCGCCAGAGGACGCCAGGATGCTGCGTAGGAACTCGGTGTCGGCCTGTTGCGCCTTTGCCGCTTGCCGCTGCTCCGTGCGATCGCGCAGGATCTTGAGGAACCCGAGATGTGTTCCATCCTCGCTGCGCAACGGCATCATCTCCCCGCTGGCCCAGAAGCGCGAGCCGTCACACCGTTGGTGCCAGCGCTCGTCGTTGGCGCGCCCCGCCTCAAGCGCACCGCGCATCTCAACTTTCGGCCGGTCCTCTGCCTGATCCTCGGGAGTGAAGATGCGGTCAGCCGACTGGCCCTGCATCTCTGCGGCTGACCAACCCAGCAGGCGCTCCGCGGCCGGGTTCCACTCGGTCACCTGCCCGTCACGATCGGTCGCGATGATGACGAAGTCGGCCGCGCTCATGAAGATCGCGCGGTAGCGCCTGCCGTCCTCGGCGACACCGTTCATGGCGCCGGCCTGTCAGGAGCCGACGACGATGGGCGTCTCGCAGCGGGAGGCGACCTGCGGCCGAGCAGCTTCTCCCCATCAGGCCGCAGTCCGCCTTGAGGATCCACATGCCGGTAAAGCGTCTGGCGCGTGACACCCAGTTCGGCGCACAGCTCACCTACCTTCGTGTTGGGTTGGCCCATCGCGGCCTGCGCCAGGCGGAGCTTGGCAGTCGTCATTTTGAACGGCCGTCCCCCGTTGCGGCCTCGGGCGCGAGCTGACGCCAGCCCGGCCTTGGTGCGCTCGACGATCAGCTCGTGTTCGAACTCAGCCAGAGCGGCAAAGAAGCCGAACATCAGCCGGCCGTTCGCAGTAGTCGTGTCGATCGCAGCTCCCTCGCCGGCGAGTACCCGTAGCCCGACACCGCGCCTGGTGAGGTCATGGACGAGGTTGACCAGATGGCGCAGGTCACGCCCGAGCCGGTCGAGTTTCCAGACAACCAGTGTGTCGCCGTGGCGCAGCGTCTTCAGACAGGCATCCAGGCCAGGGCGGTCATCGCGCTTGCCGGAGGCATGATCCTCGTACAGGTGATCGGAGGCGGCACCCGCGGCGAGCAGGGCGTCACGCTGCAAGTCGAGCACCTGGCTGCCGTCCGTCTTGGAGACGCGCATATAGCCGATCAGCACGTGGTTCTCTGCTCCATAAACGAGCGTTTGGGTGACGCTCGCTGCAATCATTCGGTTATGGCCGCCCCGCGTCACCTAACTGGTCACGCAATCTATGCGCTGCAAAGGGCGGCCCTTAGCGTACGTTTTCGACCATCCTCTCACCGGACCCCTACTCGGAGGCGGGCTTTGCAATCCAGGCACTGCCGCGGCAATCATCCTTCATGCTCGACACCACCGCTCTTGATCAGCCACCCCGTCGCGCCCTGTCCGCACTGTCCGACGCCGACCAAGCCGCCTGGCACCTTCGCTACTGCCCGCAGGAAGGCCTGGAGATGCGCGCCCGGGCGACACTGGCGAACGTGGAGCGCGAGCTGCGCGCGACCGGCGCCGAGGTCACGATCCACGCGCTGTGGGTCGAGCTGGCGGATTGAGCCGGGCAGGACGACGAGCCGGACGTGCGAGCGGCGGCTGCGCTGGCAGCAATGGCACTGGGGTTGCGGGCGGCCTAGGAACTCGCGGGGCCGGAGAGCGGTGGCTCAAGCTGCTTCGTTGGAGCTTGAGCCACGTGTCTGACCACGACAAAACCATCGTTCCGCCCGCCTCGGCAGAGGCAAGGCGAGCATTGCCTGCCAATGATTAACGACGTCTTAACGACTCGCGCGATCGGCGGGGATGATGATGAGGCTGCGGGTGATTTGCGGTCACCTCATGGTTTGCTCAAGACTGCACGGTAAGGTCCATGCATATTTTGCCGTAGCAGAGACAAATAATCTGCATACTCTTGTTCGTGAAAATCTATGACCTTATTAACTAGCTGGCTTAGTGTGCGGCGTCGAGAAAACAGTGCGGCAAACCCTAGAACCGGATTGGCGACACGAAGATTCGATCAGCTCCGGTTCTGCAGCTCTGCCAGCTTCGCCGCCCCGCTTCGCCAAGCGCCCTGCCGGCGGGTGTAGAGCGCCACCATCTGCGGCGACTTCCACCCGCCGGCCTGCATGATCGCCGGCAACTCGATCCGGTCGCTGGCCGCCATGTCCTGCGCCGCGCCGATCCTACTGCTGTGCGCCGAGATCCGCGCCACCTGGTCGGCCGGCACGCCGGCGGATGCGGCCATGCCCTTGAACACCCGCGCCACTTCGCCAGCCTCGAGCACGCCGCCGACCCTGCCTCCGCGCAGCACGGCGCGGAACAGGGTGCCGTCGAGGACCTTTGCCCCCTCGAGCCACGCCACGATGAGGCGGCCGGTGTCGGGGGCCAGGTAGCGTTCCGACCCGACGCCCTCCTGGTCCGTCCTGCCGCGTCGGATCGTCACCGTCCCATGCCCCTCGGCGCCGATCGCCACGTCCTGCGCCCGCATGGCCACCGGCTCGCTGCGCCGCGCCAGGGTGTCGTAGGCCATCGCCAGCAGGGCGCGGTTGCGCGCGTCGCGCGTGGTCGTGCCGGCTGCGTCCAGCATCCTGTCGACCAGGCGGCGCGTCATCGCCTCCGCCTGGCGCTGCTCGCGACCCTGGCTGCGGTTCATCCGCCGCAGCGCGAGCTGCACCAGGCTGTGCGCGGCCGGGACCGGAAGGTCGGCGGCGCGGTGCAGGTGCGAGACGCTGGACACGTAGCGGCGGACTGTGGCCGGCCGCCTGGACTGGCTTGTCTCGTCCACGAAGCGCGCCACGGTCTCGGGGGCGGCCGGCAGGCCGGGCACGCCGGCGGTGAGGCACCACGCGGTGAAGATGGCGGTGTCGGCGCGAATGGCGCGCTCGGTGTTGAGCGCGAAGGCGCCACGGGCCGCCTCGGCGTAGCTCCTGAGCCGGTCGACCGCCTCGGACGGGCTTCGCGGCACGGCGGGCAGGCCTGCGGAGGCATCGACCGGGCCGCCATCTTCCTCGTCCAGCGGCATCCCTGTCCCTCGCCCCCGAGTCCCGCGTCTGTGCGTGATGCGTGGAATTATCAGGCGCTACCGGGCCGCTCTGGAGCAGTAGCTATCTGGCCGTGGGCTCGTCGTCGTAGATCGCGGTGCGGGCAACTCCGTCCGGACCAATTGTGCCGCGATACATGCCGGCGCAGTTGAACGGCAGCGCCACGGTGCCGTCCGCCGCCACCGCGATCAGCCCGCCGTCCCCGCCGTCGCGTCCCAGCTCCGCCACCACGTCCCCGGCCGCCTGCGCCAGGCTCTGGCCGCCCAGCCGCATGCGTGCCGCGATCTCGTGGGCCGCGGCATGACGGATGAACACCTCGCCGGTGCCGGTGGCCGAGATGGCGCAGCTCGCGTTCTCGGCCCAGGTTCCGGCCCCGATCACCGGGCAGTCGCCCACCCTGCCCGGCCGCTTGGCCGTCATGCCGCCCGTCGAGGTCGCAGCCGCCAAGTTGCCGGCCGCATCGCGGGCCACAGCGCCCACCGTGCCATGCCGCTCGGCGTCGTCGCGAGTGTCGGGCGCGCCCTGCCGACGGCGGTCCAGCTCGGCCTGCAGGGCCTGCCAGCGGCGCTCCGTGCGGAAGTAGGCGGCCTCCTCGAACGCGAGGCCCCGCTCGCGGCAGAACGCCAGCGCGCCCTCGCCGATCAGCAGCACCGTGCCAGAGCGCTCCATCACCGCGCGCGCGGCCAGCACCGGGTTGCGCGGCCCGAGCACGCCGGCCACGGCGCCGGCCGCGCGGGTGCGCCCGTCCATGATGGCGGCGTCCATCTCCAGCCTGCCCTCGGCGGTGAACACGGCGCCATGCCCGGCATTGAACAGGGGATCGTCCTCCAGCGCCATCACGGCGCGGGTCACGGCATCGAGCGCCGTGCCGCCGGCGGCCAGCACCGCGTGGCCGGCCAGCAGCGCGGTGCGCAGCCCGGCGCGGTGCTCCGCTTCCAGGGCCGGCGTCATGGTGTCACGCCGCAGGGTGCCGGCGCCGCCGTGGATAGCGAGGGAGAAGGTAGGATCCATGCCTGTTCCCTACCGCCATCCTGGGCCATGTGCACCCTACGTCGGCCACTCGCACTGGGCCTGGACGGTCCATGTCGAGCCAGCCGGCTGGGCCGTCACGCCCGTGGGTAGTTCACCGGCATGCTATACTCGTAGGGCGGCAGGTCGGCGAGCGCCTCGCGTCGCTTGCCCCCGGGATTGCCGGACACCGTGCTCTCGAGCGACAGCAGCATGGTGCTTCGTCCCGCTGCCTCGTAGCGAGGCCAGTCGGGCAGGTCCGGGTTAGCCGGGTCGCCGGTGCGGGCAAAGGCTGACCAGGTGGCGACCATCATCCGCGTCAGCGGCTCGATGTCGGGCCCGGTCCCCACCAGCGCCGCGGCGGCCGGCGCGGTGCCGAACACGAACGGCACCTCCGACGTGTGCGGCGACTGCAACACGCCACCGCGCACCGGGGTGCGCCAGTCGAAGACGTAG
The DNA here is from genome assembly GCA_964236695.1 of uncultured Acetobacteraceae bacterium. GTDB lineage: Bacteria > Pseudomonadota > Alphaproteobacteria > Acetobacterales > Acetobacteraceae > CAXSEF01. The sequence continues at coordinate 6,405 of CAXSFU010000077.1, forward strand.
GCGTGCACAGGCGCCGAGGCCGCGGCCGACTGCAGCAGCGCCTCCGTCGTGGTGTTGCGGCGGTAGGTGTAGTCGGTGGTAACCGCCGCCATGACCTGGCTCGGCGTGCCCCCCGGCAGTGCGGTCTGGTAGGCGTCGACGATGCGCGCCGCGGCAGCCGTGTCGATGCGCAGGAAGCGGGCGATGCGGCGCTCCACCTCGGGAGCATCGAGGGAAAAGTTCGCCATGTCCTGCGCCATGTACAGGGTGCACTCGGTGGCGGCGTTGCCGAACAGGGTGGGGATGTCGCCGGCGCCAGCGGGGGCCGCAGGGTCGAACGGGTTGGCGGGGAAGGTCACGCCGTCGAGCACGGGACGGAACACCGGCGGCATCCCCTGCGTCAGCGCGATGAGCCTGTCCGCGGGCACGGCCTGCAGCGACGCGGCGTCGGGCCGCCCGATCCCGAGCCGCCGTGCCAGGTCGTGCGCCAGTTCGGCGGCCTCCTCCGGCGGCGCAAGGCGCAGGCTACCCGAGCAGCTCTGGGCGATCGCCTTGTGGAACAGGCCGCGCGCCGCGGGGCAGGCGAGTAGCGCGCTGACCTTTGCCGCGCCGCCGGACTGCCCGAAGATCGTGACGTTGCTCGGGTCGCCGCCGAACTCGGCGGCGTTGTCGCGCACCCAGCGCAGCGCCGCCACCATGTCCAGCACGCCGGCGTTGCCCGACTGGGCGAACCGCGCGTCGGGGTCGTCCAGCCGGATGGAGCCGAACAGGTTGAGCCGGTGGTTGAGGGTGACCACGACCACGTCGCCGTCGCGCGCCAGCACGGTGCCGTCGAACCCCGGGGCGGTGCCGGCGCAGCTGACCCAGGCGCCGCCGTGCAGCCACACCATCACCGGCCGCCGGCCGGCCGTGCCCGGGGTCCAGACGTTGAGGAACAGGCAGTCCTCCGACATCGGCTCAAGCGCGTTGTACCACGCGCTCAGCGGGTCGGTGGAGGCCGGCAGTTGCGGCGCCGAGCACCCGAACGCCGTAGCGTCGCGCACGCCGGGCCAGGGCGCGGCAGGGGCAGGCGGGAGAAAGCGGTTTTGCCCCGCCGTGGACGCCGCGTACGGCATGCCCCGGAAGCTGCTGACCTGGCCGTCTGTCGAGCCCCGCACACGGCCGCCGGTGGTCTCCACCACCACAGGATCGCCAGCCCGCGCCCGCGTCCCCGTTAGGGCGACACCGGCTCCGGCAGTCAGCAGGAGCATGCGCCGGCCGACTGGGGTGGTCATGCTGTCTCGCTCCCGGGCGCGGCGGAGCGCGCCCGGACACCGCCTGCCACGGCAAGGGTGGGCAGTGGCGCCCTAGCGTGTCAACGACCGGCGCCGTTCCGGGTGCGCCAGTGCCAAAAGGTAAGCCTCAGATTGTCACGCACGGACAGATCTAGTCGGTCTTGACCGGTGAAGCGCGTGCCCCTTGGGCAAGCTGGCCCGCACTTCAGGCAATAGAATGTCCCAGGCGGCATCGGCTACCCGTATCCCCACTCCTCGACGCGAACCACCACCTGGTGCACGCGAAGGGCCAGCAACATGTCGAGTTCCGGATCGGCCTCGCAGCCGAAGGCAAGCTGGGTGGCCCTGAACTCGGCCTCCTTTCCCCGGCCGCCCGACCTGACGCGCAGCACCTGGATCTGCTCCGGCGTGATCGGCCCCTCCCACGAGGGCGGCGGCTCCGATGAAGGTGGTCCGACCAGGTCGATGACTTCGTGCCCGCTCCAGAACCGACACATCCAGCGCCAGACGACCGTCCCGTCTTCACAGAGCCCAAGGAGATCGACGCCGAGAGCCATCGGGGTGTCCTCCCTCAAGATTCGCCGATGCACCTGTATGGAGACCTGGCTCATGTCCCTGCATGCCGACGCTGCCGCTCCAGCCCAGGCGTGTCACGGCACGTCCGTGTCCCTGCGATGCCGGGCCACCAGCTCGTCCAGCAGAGCCGGTCGGCAGCGGAAGTTCGTGGCCCTGAGCCGCGACACAGCCTCGCCCAGGTCGACAAGTCCCAGCTCGGCCGCGCGCAGCAGAATGCCGAGAGTTCCGGTCACCTGCAGGCCGACAGACCGGGCTGCCGCGGCACCTGCACGATCGTCGACCAGGACCAGATCGGCGCCAAGGTCCTGTGCGAGCACGAGGGTGGCCTGTTCGCCGGCATCAAGCCTTGGAAACCGAGGGGGCTGCTGTACGGGAACCAACCGCACCGTCATCCATGCAGGCGATGACCCAAGCCAGGCCCGGACAGCCGCAGGAGCGCGGGGGTGGCTCAGCTCCATGGCCACAGTGTCGGGGGTGGTCACCGAGCCGAACAGGCGGGGCAGGAGGTCGATCGCGTCGATAAGGATCAGGTAGTGCGGCGGCCCGGCATCCGTGACGACGATCGGCATGCGACGCTAGAAGCCAAGCTGCTCCAGGGCCTGCCGGTCGCGCAGCACCTCCTCGAGCGTGGTGTCGTCGAGAATGCCACGCTGCTTCAGGAAGCCGTCGACCTCGTCCAGCACCTCGAAGCCGAGCGCCTCGCGGAGCTCGCCCCTGCCGATGCGGCCGGCGCGGTACTCCTCGGTCACCAGGCCCTCCAGGGCGCGCCGCTCCAGGCTGCCGCCGGAGGCAGCAATCCGGGCGGCAATCTCGTCAGGGACCTGGAGCATGACGTTCATGATCCAAGGCTATCCGCTCGCCTGCCCCAGGTGCAATCAATCGTCATGACAAGGTCGATGCAGCCATGACCAGTCCGGCCGACCTGACCGATCCTGCAGCCTGGTATGATGCCCGGGCCGCCACCCTGGCCGACCGCTACGAGGCAGTCGCGCCAGAGCGCCTGCACGGCTGGCTCGACGGGCTGTTTCCAGCGGCCCGGTCCCTGGTGCTTGACGTCGGCGCCGGCAGCGGCCGCGACGCCGCCTGGCTCGCCGGGCTCGGGCACGACGTGGTCGCGGTCGAGCCCTCCCCTGCCCTGCGCGCCGAGGCCGTCCGGCGGCATCCAGACGCCGGAGTGCGCTGGGTCGCCGACCAGCTGCCCGCCCTGCCTGCCACGCTGCGCCTCGGGCTGGCCTTCGACGTGATCCTGCTCAGCGCCGTGTGGCAGCATGTTGCCTCTGCCGAGCGGGCGCGTGCCCTGCGCAAGCTGCTCGGCCTGCTGCGCCCGGGCGGCCTGCTCGCCCTTACCCTGCGCCAGGGTCCGGCGGAGGCAGGGCGCGGCATGCACCCGGTGTCGCTCGCCGAGCTGGAGGACCTCGCCCGCGGGCAGGGCGCCGTGGTGGTGCGCACCCACGCCATGGACGACGCCCTGGGCCGCCCCGGGGTGAGCTGGACCGGCGTGGCCCTGCGCCTGCCCGACGACGGCACCGGCGCGCTGCCGCTGCTGCGCCACGTCATCCTCAACGACCGCAAGAGCTCCAGCTACAAGCTCGGCCTGCTGCGCGCCCTGTGCCGCGCCGCCGACGGGCAGGCCGGGCTGGCGGAGGCGCAGGAGGACGTCGTGGCGGTGCCGCTCGGGCTGGTGGCGCTCGACTGGCTGCGGCTCTACCTGCCGCTGGTCGCGGCCGGGCTGCCGCAGACACAGGGCAACGTCGGGCCGGACGGCCTGGGGTTCGCCGGGCCGGGGTTCCGCGCCCTGCTGGGCGGCGCGGTGCCGCGGCTCGACCTGCGGGTCGGCGCACGCTTCGCCGGCGACGCGGCGCAGGCGGTGGCGGCGGCTCTGCAGGAGACCGCCGACCTGATCGCGCGCATGCCGGCGACGTACATGACCTACCCGGACGGGAGCTGCGTGCTGCCCACCACCCGGCGACGCGCCCCGCCTGCCCAAGACGAAGTGGTGCTCGACGCCGCATTCCTGTCCGGGTTCGGCACGCTGCAGGTGCCACGCCCGCTCTGGCAGGCGCTGGGGCGGTTCTCGGCGTGGGTGGAGCCGGCGCTGGTCACCGAGTGGGAGCGGCTCATGCGCGGCTACGCGGCGCGCCAGGGCAGGACGCTGGACGAGGCCGCGCTTGCCGCCGCCATGACCTGGTCCGAGCCGTCGCGGGGCGTGGCCCTGCCCAGGGAGCGCGCCCTGCGGCTGATCGAGGCTGGCCCCGGCCTGCACTGCGTCTGGAGCGGCCGCCGGCTGGACGCGGCCAGCCTGGACATCGACCACTGCCTGCCCTGGTCGGCCTGGCCCTGCGGCGACCTGTGGAACCTGCTGCCGGCGCACCGGCTGGTGAACCAGCGCGAGAAGCGCGACCGCCTGCCCGCCGATGGCCTGCTCAGGGTCGCCGGTCCCGCGATCCAGGCCTGGTGGCAGCACGCCTACCTCGACCAGCCCGGTGCCGTGCTGCCGCGGCGCTTCGCCGACGAGGCGCGGGCCAGCCTGCCCGGGCTGGCCGGGAGTGCGGACCCACCACCGCCCGAGGAGGTGTTCGAGGCACTGCAGATCCAGAGGCTGCGCCTGCACCACGACCAGCAGGTGCCGGAGTGGACACGCTGACGTCGGAATGGCGGGAAGTTCGCCGACGCCGGGAGGCAGCCACGTTCCGGCCGGATCGGGATCAGGCTGCCATGTCGCGCAGCAGGGCGGCCAGCAGGCGCTGGTCGGTGTAGCCCTCCTCGTAGTCGGCCAGCATGTCTCGGTCCCACAGCGCCAGCGACCGGGCCCTGGCCTGCCAGCACACCGGGCTGGTCACCCGGATTGCGCACATCCGCTCCAGCCAGGGTTCCTGCCGCGCCACGATCACCGCCAGGGCCCGGCTCCTCGCCTCGTCGTCCACGATCCGGCCAGGGCCGACGTGGAGCGCCTCGGCCTCGTGCTCCAGGGCGTCGAAGGCGGCGCAAGCCGCCAGCAGCTCGGCGTCCGGCCCGGTGACCTCCAGGCCGGCGCAGGGCACGTCTGTCGCCAGGTCGCGCAGGAACGTCAGGGCGAAGCCCACGTCGTCGCGGGCCAGTCCGGGCGGGTGACCCTCGCCCAGCAGGACGAGGGCCACCTGCGCCTTGGTCCGCACCCCCTCCGGCGACAGCGGCGGGATCGCCCTGATCCGGCCGGCCAGGGAGTCGCGCGCCTGCAGGGCGAGGGCGAGGGCGTCCTCGTCGGGCACGGCGGAGGATGATGTGCGGACCGCGAGGAAGGCGGCGCACAGCCCGAGCAGTTCCGCATCTCGCCCAGGGGACGAGGCAGGCGCAAAGCCACCAGACATGGTGCCAGACCATTGTTGCTATAGGAGGAGAGGCTGGTAGGTCTCCTATCACGTGGATCGGAATGCATCAAGTGTTTTATAGCAAGTGAGTGTTTTTTACCAATGACCGGCCGGCAGCTGAGGGCGGCGCGCGCCCTGCTGGGGTGGTCTGCCGAGAAGCTGGCCGAGGATTGCATGATCTCGGTCAACACGATCCGACGCGCCGAGGCAGGCACAGGCGAGGTGCGGATGATGGGGGCCAATGCGCGGGCTGTACAGAAGTCGCTTGAGGATGCCGGTGTGGAGTTCATCCCCGAGAACGGCGGCGGGGCTGGCGTGCGCATGCGCGAGCCGGGCTGATGCCGCGTCCAGCCATGAGCTGACCGCCAGGACGGCCGCCTGCGCTTCCAGAGTCGGTATCCTGCTTGCCGACGCGTCCGGCCCCGGTGCTAGGCTCTGGCATGGCCGATCCCGACAACGTCGTGCAGTTCCCGTTCAAGGAGCGCGCCACCCCGCCGGCTCCGGCCGCGGGCACCTCCGCCAACGACGGCGACGACCAGCCCGCAGCGGCCGTGGAGCACGACGGTCGGCTGTATGCCGCCGACCACCTGATGCGCGAGCTGCCGCCGCACAGTATGCGCGAGGTGGGTGCCACCGCGCCGCGCACCCTGCAGGCGTTCTGGGACGAGGTGGTGCGCCGCTGGCCTGCCATGGCCGACGAGATCGTCGCCAGGGTTGGGGACCACGGGGCTTGAGGCATGCCGAGCATGCTGGAGCGCACGCCATGAGCCGGCAGCGATGAGCGGCCAGGCCCGCATGCGGGTCGAGGTGGACGAGGGCTCGCCCACCGCCACCCTGACCATCGAGTTCCCGGACAGCGACGCGGTGAGCTACGTCACCCTGGGCGCCCACCAGCTGCGTCCCCTGGTGGCGACGCTCGCCCAGGCGCTGAACCGGCTGGACCGCCAGGAGGCCGGCGAGAGCCCGCTGCTCGACGTCGGCGGCGGCCAGCTCGTCAGCCCGGTGCACCGCCCGGACTGGCGCGTCGCGCGCCTGGGCAGCGGCGACCCGGCGGTGGTGGTCGAGCTGTGGCAGAAACTGTGGATCGGCTTCTCCCTGTCGGCCACGGAGGCCAGGCGGCTTGCCACCCGGCTGCTGGTGGCCGCCGAGCCCGACGACCCCGGGGCGGGCTGAGCGGGCCGTGCACCCGCTGGACATCTACCGGGCGGCAAAGCTGCTGGTCGACCGGCATGGCGCCGAGGCGCCCGGGGAGGCCAGGGTGCGGTCCATGACGCTGCGCCAGGACGGCGACGAGCAGGGCGCGGCGGTCTGGGGGCGCATCCACGAGGCGGTGGTGGAGCTGCAGCGCACGATGCGCGACCCCGGGGAGCCCGAGCACTGAGCGCCGGGGTCACTGGCCGTTGTGCGTCGGCCGGTCACCTTCCTTGTCGGCGTCGTGCTCGCACAGGAATTTGCCTTCCTTGGTGCTGCCGAAATACCGCTCGCCCTGAAAGTGGTCGATGCCGGAGCGTGTGTTGACCCAGACCACCTTGTCGCCGGGGCAGCGCAGCCCGGGCGGCACGGCATGCTGCGGGGCCTGGGCGAGGGCCACGCCCGGCCAGGACAGCCCGGCCCAGAGCGACAGGAGCAGGACGGTGCTGCGCAACGAGGCCTCCAGGGACGCGGATCGGTTGCGCGGCAGAGTGGAGGCGCCGCGCACCGGGTGTCCACGCAGGACGATCCTGGCGGCCTCGGCCGCACTGCTGCTGTGCCCGGGCGCCGGCAACGTCGTCACGGACACGATGCCCGCCTGCGCCTCCGGGTGGCAACCGGCCCGGCCCGCCAGCCCGGGCCCCAGGGCGTGGCGCTACGACGCCGAGGTCAGCGTGGACGCGACGCTGCTCGTGCGGGCGTCGGACGGGCGGCTGGTGGCGGTTCTGCACCAGGGCGAGCGGCGGGCCTGGACGTGCCCGGGCGGGCCGCAGGAGCCTCGCCTGTCCTCGTGAGGCCCTGACCCGATGGTCGCACCGACGACACCGGGCGTGTGTGACAGCTTGGCAATCAGGTCGCCAGAGAGGCGCCGGCTGGCAGGAGGAGCACCCGGGCGGGCCAGAGATGGTTGCCACAAACGGCGCCCGCTGGCCGGGCTCCTGTGGCAACAAGGGCGAGACGATCTCCCTCCAACTGCCCTGACACGAACCCAAAAAGTAGCTCATCCAGGCTCGAACCGACCAGGAGCTCTCTGGAACGAAGAAGGCATGAGGTGGCTCCCCTGGCCACCCTGGAATGCGGCTGAGCCGCTCCAGCGTCCTCCCGGACGGTTCTGGCAGGATGTCAGTCCAGCGATGCACCCTGGTGTGGTTAAGCTGCCTTCCGGCAGGGACCGTGTGCACCTGCTGGCACCTGACAGCGTGTCGTTCTCCGGCGCGGCGGCAGCAAGGGAAATTGTTAGATTTGGTGACGCCTACCCCGGCTCTGCAGCCCTGCAGCCTTCGTAAGCTCGGAGCGACAGCGCTGTCACCCTGCAGGCGTCGCGGAGCAAGGCCCGCGCTGTTCGCGGGAGGTGGGACAAGGTCGTGCCTGCGCCGGACCTGCGCTCGGCTAGCGCGGGAGATCGCCGCAGCAACTCCGGCATCTTGAACAAACCAGAAACAGTGAACGGCCACTGTTCGGCAGGCGACGTCTCCTGGTCGTGCCAGCATGGTGGTTCCCGACGGCGCAGCCCATGAGGCCGCATCCCGCCCAACCCTCCCTTGCGGCGGCTCCCTCGCGCCGGAGCCGCCGCCGCCTTCTGGCCTCACGGACAGCCGCTGCGGGGTCTCGGACCGGCACGAGCGGGACCCCCTGTTCCAAAGATTGCTCGCACCGAGTTTGCCTCTGCATCGACAGGTGCATTGGTGTATAGC
>CAXSFU010000078.1:0-14260 GCA_964236695.1 uncultured Acetobacteraceae bacterium
CAGCGCCCGCAGCGTCACCTCCGCCCGCCCGTCGTCGATCGCCTCGGTCGCCACCGCCACTCCCTCGCGCAACCCCCCGACCCGCCCCGCCACCACCAGCGCCGCCGCCGCGTTCAGCAGCACCGTGTCCCGATACGCCCCCGTAGCCCCTCCCAGCACCCCCAGCAGCGCCGCCGCGTTCCCCGCCGCGTCCCCGCCCGCGATCGCCAACAGCGGGGCAGGGGCCAGCCCCGCGTCCTCCGGCCGCACCACGAACGCGCGGCACCCGCCGTTGCGCCACTCCACCACCTCCGTCGCCCCCGCCAGCGTCAGCTCGTCCAGCCCCTGCCCGTGCACCACCCACGCCCGCTCCGCCCCCAGCCGCCCCAGCACCTCCGCCACCGGCCGCAGCCATCGCGGGGCAAACACCCCCACGAGCTGGCGCGTCACCCCCGCCGGATTCGCCAGCGGCCCCAGCAGGTTGAAGATCGTCCGCGTCCCCAGCGCCCGCCTGGCCTCCGCCGCATGCGCCATCCCCGCGTGGTGCGCCGGCGCGAACAGGAACCCGACCCCCGCCCGCGCCAAAACCCCCGCCACCCGCTCCGGCCCCACCAGCCCAACCCCCAGCGCCGCCAGCACGTCCGCCCCCCCCGAGCGCGACGACAGCGCCCGGTTCCCGTGCTTGGCCACGGCCACCCCGCACCCCGCCACCACCAGCGCCACCGCCGTCGAGATGTTCAGCGTCCCCGCCGCGTCCCCCCCCGTTCCGCACACGTCGATCGCCCCGGCCGGCGCCGCAACCCGCACCATCCGCGCCCGCAGCGCCGACACCGCCCCCGCCAGCTCCGCCTCCGTCTCGCCGCGCACCCGCAGCGCCATCAGCAGCCCGGCCAGCGCCACGCTCCCCGCATGGCCATCCAGGATCACCCCGAACACCGCCTCCGCCTCGGCGGCGGACAGCGTTTCGCCGGAGGCCAGGCGCGACATCAGGGAGGGAGGAAGGCCAGGGCTCTGCCCTGGACCCGCCAGGGGGAGCCCCCCTGGACCGGCACTCACAAGGCTTACGCCGCCTGCGACGATGCGTCGTTGCGGCCGCGCGCGATCGCCAGGAAGTTCGCCAGGATCTCGTGGCCGTGCTCCGACGCGATGCTCTCCGGATGGAACTGCACCCCGAAGATCGGCAGGTCCCGGTGCCGCAGCCCCATCACCACCCCGTCGCGCGTGTGCGCCGTCGCCTCCAGCGTCGCCGGCATCGTCTCCTCCCGCACCACCAGCGAGTGGTAGCGCGTCGCCTGGAACGGCGAAGGCAGCCCCGCGAACACGTCGCTCCCCGCGTGCACCACCTCGCTCAGCTTGCCATGCATCGGCGTCGGCGCCCGGTCCACCACCGCCCCGAACGCCTGCCCGATCGCCTGATGCCCCAGACACACCCCCAGCAGCGGCACCCGCCCCGCCGCCGCCGCGATCAGGTCGAGGCACACCCCTGCCTGCTCCGGCGCGCACGGCCCCGGTGACAGCACGATCGCCTCCGGCTGCAATGCCATCGCCTCCTCGGCACTCAGCGCATCGTTGCGCCGCACGTCGCACTCCGCCCCGAGATCACCCAGGAAGTGCACGAGGTTGAACGTGAAGCTGTCGTAGTTGTCGATGAGGAGGATCATGGACAGATGGTGGGGTTAGAGCGGGATGTGGTCAACCAAAACATCCCCATTTGAGGCGTAGCCGTTATCAGAGCGCTGTAGGGCGGTGAGCTATGAAACTCCGCCAGTCTTCTTATTATCAACATTGTCTATACGATCCTTCACCTCTTTACTTAAGTAATCTGGATTAATTTTTTCAAGGTAACGGATTGCCTCTCGATCATTAGCTTGGTATTCAAGTTGACGTTTAAAGAAAGTTAGCCTACCCTCTGACTCTTCTATGATTTGTCCCCAGGTCTTTGCCCACACTCGCATCTTTGGTTCATCTAGTTCAAATATAAGACCACGTGGTTTTCCGCTTTGTCTAGTCTCAAGTTCTGCATCTCTGGTCATGCTGTTAGAGATAGCAACAAAATCCCACTCTACCGACGTGTGCTTAAATCTTTCATCTAGCGCAACAGCTTTTGCATACTTCTTTATCTGATTTATCACGTCCTCATTAATTGTTTGAGTCGGTCTTTTGAGTTCAATAACAAGATGACTACGTTGGTTATCTGTTGCCATTGGTACTCTGCACGAAAGCATTAGATCAACAATTGCTGCATCACCGTTCGCATCTAGAACGGGACCATCTGGCGCTAAATTAATGCGACCTTCGTTCAATAGGCGTAGATGACTACGCAATACTGACGTTAAATCCTCATCATCATTTATCAAGCTAAATTGCTCACCAAATAACCAAGTCTCTCCTGCGATTATACGATGCAATTGCGACCTTTCAAGTAACTGCTTTTTCGATTTAGGATCAAATATTAATATCTGAAGTGCCTTGATAAAATCAAGCCGATCTGTCACTGACTTGGCAGAGTTTATTACCGCAGTCAGTGAAGTTTTGTTTAGAAGAAGAGCAAGATCATCTTGTCTCTCCTGCGGAAGGTCTATGACTTGCTCTAATATAGAAGTTATAGCTGAGGGGCTTGATTCGATTGCTGACCTCAGCAGCTGGAATATAAATTTTTTCTGCTTCATAGATGAACTATCGAAGTCACTACTGTAGTCAGAAATATTTAGTGCGATAACATCAAAAATCTGGCGCTCGTTCCGATCTATTGAATCTGTAATATCACCTTGGTAAGGGTATATCCTTGCTTTTTTCCAACCTTCGACTTTTTCTCGCGATCGATCAGCCTCTTTAGCACCAAAATGATCCCGAAGTTTACTCTTTGCGGACTCAATTAGCAGATTAGCCTTGGCATCTAATTCGACAACTCCCGTTGTGTTCTGATCTGCCATTTCCTGGAAGTAGTCTGATGTTAAATATGCGGTGAAAACAAATCCGCGAGCCTGTATACCAGGGGGCATCTCGTGAAAGCTAAACTTTCCTGGAAGGCAGAGCATAAGTTTACGGTCGACTTGATTTTTCCAATCGACAACATCAAGTTGACCTGTGATTGAAACACCTTTACCGCAGTCTACGTCTAGACTGTACTCCGAGACATTATTAATAGCATCTTTCGCATCAATTTGTATTCCATCATAGACTATGTGAAAACTTGGGTCCTGATAAAGCTGGAGAGCGAAAACTTCACGTATTTTGTCACAAAATCCATCTTTACTCCAGATCTCAAAATCCTTAATAACGTCTGTTATTTCAACTATGCATCCTTCATCACTTGTTATGTAAGAATCTGATATAGTAAATTCCTTTAAATTTGAGCGTCTCCCACTGATCGTGAACCGTGCCTTGCCATCATTTGAAATCCAACTGACTGTATTTCCTAGCGAAAAAGCTTTAAAACGTCCTTGCCCTTTTTTCCCGTGTATAATTCTACCCGCAGCTGTCTTTGGCGTGCGCGTCTTCCAGGACCCACCGAGAGTGTCAAAGTAGTTGTCGATTTGATCAAGTTTAATTCCACAGCCATCATCTATGACGCGAATGACTTCAAGTTTTGTTAGCGGACCCACTACCAACTCGACTCTGACATTTTTGGCATCAGCGTCGTAAGAGTTCCATATTAATTCGGATATGGCTGCCAGCGGCTTAGCAGCAGTCATTCGTTCGATGTGATCGCTTTCAACTTTGATTTCTATCTTTCGCATCTCATCGCCTCTGACATTTATCCGATAACGAAATAGCGTCTAATGCTAATCCACTTTGTGCGTGTGTAGCGAAAAACATGGTGCTTAATTCTCACTCCGCCGCGAACCGCACCGCCTCTTCCGCCGCCCGGAACAGCGCCCGCGACTTCTGCCGCGTCTCCTCGAACTCCCCGGCCGGCGTGCTGTCCGCGACCACGCCGCCGCCCGCCTGCACGTGCATCACCCTGTCCTTGACGACGGCCGTGCGCAGCCCGATGCACGTGTCCATCGTCCCGTCCGGCGCGAAATACCCGATGCACCCCGCGTAGATCCCCCGCCGCACCGGCTCCAGCTCCTCGATGATCTGCATCGCCCGGATCTTCGGCGCCCCCGTGAGCGTCCCCGCCGGAAACCCCGCCACCAGCGCGTCGATCGCATCGACCCCCGGCCGCACCTGCCCCTCCACCGTGGACGAGATGTGCATCACGTGGCTGAACCGCTCGATGGCAAAACTCTGCGTCACCCGTACCGTCCCGATCTTGGCCACCCGCCCCACGTCGTTCCGCCCGAGATCGACCAGCATCAGGTGCTCCGCCCGCTCCTTCGGATCGCTGAGCAGGTCCGCTTCCAGCGCCGCATCCTCCTCCGGCGTCGCCCCCCGCGGCCGCGTCCCCGCCAGCGGCCGGATCGTCACCACCCCGTCGCGCAGCCGCACCAGCACCTCCGGCGACGCCCCCACGACGGCGAAATCCCCGAAGTCCAGGAAGAACAGGAACGGCGCAGGATTGATCCGCCTGAGCGACCGATACAGCGAGAACGGCGGCAGCGCGAACGGCACCGAGAACCGCTGGCTCGGCACCACCTGGAACGCGTCCCCGGCCGCGATGTACTCCTGCATCCGCACCACCATCGCCTCGAACTGCGCCCGGCTCATGTTCGACCGGGGCTCCGGCAGCGCCGGCAGCACCACCGCCGGCGCCGCCACCCCCATCGGCCGCGCCAGCGCCGCCCGCGCCGCCGCCAGCCGCGCCTCGCCCACCGCCCGCGCGTCCGCCGCCGCCACCCCCGCCTGCGGCCACACCGGCGCCGCCAGCGTCAGCTCGTCGCGCACCGTGTCGAACACCGCGAACAGCGTCGGCCTGAGCATCACCGCCTCCGGCACCCCCAGCACCTCGACGTTCTTCGAGGCCAGCCGCTCCATCTGCCGCACCATGTCGTAGCCCAGGTAGCCGACCAGCCCTCCGATCATCGGCGGCAGGCCCAAAGGCACCGCGAGCCGCGTCTCCCCCAGCAGCGCCCGCAGCGCCTCCAGCGGCGTGCCCTCCTGCGCCACGAACGCGTGCGGCGCCGCCAGCGCATCCCGGTTGATTTCCGCCACCCCGTCGCGGCACCGCCACACCAGGTCCGGCGCCATCCCGATGATCGAGTAGCGCCCCCGCGCCGCCCCGCCCTCGACGCTCTCGAGCAAAAAACTGTTCGCCTGCCCGTGCGCCAGCTTGAGGAACGCCGCCACCGGCGTCAGCAGGTCCGACACCAGGCTGCTCCACAGCAGCGCGCCCTGGCCCGCCTCATACGCCGCCGTGAAATTGTCCATGACCATCGTCCCCCAGCAAGCAAAGCCAGGGCTCTGCCCTGGACCCGCCAGGGCGAGCCGCCCTGGACCGGCCTCCGTTAAGGCACGCCCGCCCGCAGCGCCACCAGTCACGCCGGTCCAGGGGCGCTGCCCCTGGCGGGTCCAGGGCAGAGCCCTGGCCTTGCCTTCGCCTACGGCTGCTCCGCCACCCGGTCCAGCACCGCCGTGTTGATCCTCGGCTTCGCCAGCGCCCGCAGCGCCGACGCATAGGTGATCTCCGCGTCGTCCCCCATCCCGCGCGACAGCGCGTCGCGGATCTGCCCGTAGCCGATCGGGTCGCCCGCCTGCGTCGCCGCCTCCACCGACTTCAGCACCGCGACCATGAACCCGCCGCCCGCCTCGCCGGCCGTATCCTCCACCATCGTCGCCTCCCCCGCCTTGAGCGAGAACACCCCCTGCGCCAGCACCCCGGGCACGCCCTTCGGCGGCGCCTGGCGCCCGATCGGCGGCGTGGTCGACACCTTCGCCCCCTCCACCGCGGCCGCCGTCGCCAGGCTCTGCCCGCCCTGCACCGCCGCCAGCACCCGCGCCGCCGCCGTCTCCCGCCCGTGCCGCACCTGGTCCGCCCGCCAGTCCGCCAGCACCTGGTCCGCAACGGCCGCATACGGCTTGGCGGCTGGCGGCATCACCGCCTCCACCACCAGCGCGAACGCCGACTGCCCCGGCCCCTGCACCACCTGCGCCGGATCGCCGACCTTCTGCGCGAACGCCTGCTTGATCACCGCCTCGTGCAGCGCCGCGTCGCCCGGCAGCGGCGCCGGCTCGCCCGCCGCCGTGCGCCCCTGCGCGTCCAGCGTGCCCTGCACCGCCGCCGCCCCCAGGTCGCCCGGCAGCTCGTCCAGCGACGTGCCCCCCGCCAGCGCGTCCTGCAGCCGGCTCACCCGCGCGTCGACCTGCCCAGCCGCCAGCTCGCGCGCCACCTCCGCCCGTAGCCCCTCCTTCGCCTGGGCAAAGCTCTCGTCCACCGCCGGCGTCACCTTCGACACCTTCAGCACCACCCAGCCCAGCGACCCCTGCACCGGCCCCACGACCTCGCCCGCCTTCGCCGCGAACACCGCCTGCGCCAGCTCCGGCGAGGGGATCTGGTCCGCCGTCGTGTCGTCCAGCGACACCGCCGTCGCCGCCGCCCCGCCGCCCGCCGCCGCGCTGCCCGCCGCCGTCCCGCCCGTCGTCGCGCCGCCTGCTGCGCCGCCGGCCGCCGCGGCCGCGCCGCCGACATGCGTCGCCGCCGCCTGGATGCCCGACCACGCCACGCCTCCGCGCCACAGCGTCGCCAGCGTCTCCGCCCGCGCCTTGTCCGCCGCCGTCACCACGTCCACCGAGCGCTTCTCCGCCTGGTGGAACTGCGCCGCCTTCGCGTCATACGCCGCCTGCAGCTGCGCGTCCGTCACGTCGATCGACCGCGCCACCGTGTCCGGCGAGATCACCACCGCCTTGATCCGCCGCAGCTCCGGCGTGCGGTAGTCCTCCGGATGATTCGCATACCACCGCTGCAGCACCGCGGCCGCCGGCACCGCCGGCGGCGCCATCCCCGACAGCGGGAAGCTCGCCACCTCCGCCACCCGCGTCTCGCCCTCGTAGGCGAAGATGCGCCCGACCAGCGCCCCTGGCGCCACCATCCCCGCCTTGACCGCCTCGATCAGCTCGCGCTGCGTCATGTCGTCGCGCATCAGCTGCAGGAACCGCGGCTCGCTCAAGCCCGCCCGCCCCAGCGCCGCGTTCATCACTGAGCGGTCGAACGACCCGTTCGCGCCATGGAACGCCGGGATCGCGAACACCGCGTCGCGCAGCGCCTCATCCGGCACCGCAAGGTCCATCCGCGCCGCCCGCGCCTGCACCGCCTCCTGCACCACCAGCCGGTTCAGCGTCTGCTGCGCCACCATCCGCCGCAGCCCCGCGGGGATCTGGTCCGCCGAGCCGAACTGCCCGCCCACCTGCTCCAGGTCGTGGCGCACCTGCCGGTCGAAGTCCTGCACCCCGATCGTGCGCCCGTCGACGCTGGCCACGCTGTCCGCCCCCACGCCGCCGCCGGTGAACACCCCCGCGATCCCCCACGCCCCCAGCGCCGCCACCATCACCAGGATGAGCAGCCGCGCCGGCCAGGTGTTCATGAAGCCGCGAAGCACAGCGAGCATGGGGCAAGGGTCCGACGCTTGGGGAAAGGGCGGCGCACCATAGGCATCGCCCGGACCACGCGCCAGGGCCGCCGCCGGGCGGCAGTGTCTCGGTCTGAAGTACAGAAAGGAAGGCCAGGGGCTCTGCCCCTGGACCCCGCCAAAGGCAGGGCCCTTGGAACCCCTTACTCAAGGGAGGCCGGGTCCAGGGCAGAGCCCTGGCCTTTCTCAAACTGAGGCATCGCCAGCCGGGCAGGGCGGGGGACCCTGCAGTCAGGCAAGGCCGGAGGCCCTGCCTCCGGACTCCGCTCAAGGCTCGCCTTGAGAATCCATCACGCAGCCAGCCGGCACCCCCGGCCGCCCGGGCGTCACGCGCCGGTCACGCCCGCTATGCGGCCGGCTTGCCGTCCCACCTCAGCGTGACCCTGAACTCCGCTTCCCCGTCGCCCGACACCACCCACAGGTCGCAGCTCCCCTTCAGCGACGCGGAGAACTCGACCTCCACCCCGTCCGGCCTGCGCTCCAGCCCGCCGATCGCCGCTTCCAGCCGCGCCACCACGTCGCCCAGCGCCCCCAGCGCCCGGTCAAACGTCTCCGCGGTCTTGTCCGCCACGCTGTCGCGCATCCCCACCGGACTCAGTCCGCCGCCGGCCTGGCTGCCGAACTGCACGGTGTTGCCGCTGGCGAACCTGACCTTGATGGTGTCGGGCATGACGTCCTCCGGATGGGCAGATGATCGAGGCCGACCTCGTCTACACTCGTTTCGGCCAAATCGGGCGGCTTCGCTGGCTGCGGCGTCCAGGTCGAAGCGCCGCGCCAACCCCGCACCGGCCAAACGCCTGGCCGACGGTGACCAGTGCACCGCTTCCCTGACGCGTCTCGCCCCAACGACACTGACCCACCCCGTTGCCCCCATCCCCCGCCTGCTCTAACTCCGCTCCACCCCCTCCACGGAGCCCCCCATGCGCCAGATCATCGCCGGCAACTGGAAGATGAACGGCCTCGCCGCCCCCTCCCAGGCGCTCGCCACCGCCCTGCGCGACGCCGCCCCCTCGCTCTCCTGCGACCTGATCGTCTGCCCCCCCTTCACCCAGCTCGCCGCCATGGCCGCCACCCTGCGCGGCAGCCCCGTCGCGCTGGGCGCCCAGGACTGCCACCAGGCCGACGCAGGCCCCCACACCGGCGACATCTCCGCCCCCATGCTGGCCGAGTGCGGCGTGCGCTACGTCATCCTCGGCCATTCCGAGCGCCGCCTCCACCACGGCGAGATCGACGAGATCGTGCGACAGAAGGCCAAGGCCGCCATGGCCGCCGGCCTGGTCCCCATCGTCTGCGTCGGCGAGTCCGCGGACCAGCGCGCCGCAGGCTCGCACCAGGACACCGTCGGCTGGATGATCGAAGGCTCGCTCCCCGAGGGCTTCAGCGGCATCCTCGCCTACGAGCCGGTCTGGGCGATCGGCGCCGGCCGCAGCGCCACCGACGACGACATCGCCGGCATGCACGAATTCGTTCACGCGGAACTGACCCGCCAGTTCCCCGACACCCCGATCCCGCTGCTCTACGGCGGCTCGGTCAACCCCGGCAACGCGGCCGCCATCCTCGCCGTCCCCCACGTCGGCGGCGCCCTGGTCGGCGGCGCCAGCCTGGACGCCGACGAGTTTCTCGCCATCGCCCGCGCCGCCATCCCCGGCTGAGGCCGCCCGCGCCTGGATCGCCAGAACCCGTTCCCCGCCGCCGGCGTTACGGCCGGTGGTGACGCTTCATCCGGCACGGAGGCCTGCAATGCGAACCCTCGCCGCGATCCCGGCATGCCTGGCGACGCTCCTGCTCACGGCCGGCCCCGTGTCGGCACAGTCCGGCCAGGGCCAGCCCTCTGGCCAGACCCTGGCGAAGCAGACGATGGGCAACAAGAACCAGACCTCGCCCTTCGAGTCCCAGGGCGACGCCGACAAGGGCAAGCTCGGCGAAACCCGGGAGCAGCACGACCACTACCTGCACCGCAATCCCGACGACCAGCCGATCAACAGCAGCACCGCGACCCAGAACCACGACGACGACGACTAGAGGCTGTCACTCGCAAAATTCTGCGTGAAGTCAGAAAGAAAGCGTGTTCTTTCTTGAAAGAAAGAACCAAAGAACTTTTGCTTCTTGGGCTCCGGGGCCGCCTGCGTGCCCGGAATCCTATTAGCAAAGTCTTTTTGCTTCTTTTTCTTCAGAAAAAGAAGAGCCTTGCCTTCCTGCCTGACGCAACACGCCAGCACCAAACCCTCAACAGCCTCCAGGCGCCCCGGCGCCCTCGCCAACCCCGTCCGCAGCCCCAACTCTTCCCGACACGCCGCAGCCGGAGTGCCCACGCCGATGGACCAGGACCTGCACGACCGCCTGGCCGGCTGGCGCCGCGACCTGCACCGCCATCCCGAGCCCTCCCTGCACGAGGCCGACACCGCCCGCTTCGTCCAGGCCCGCCTGGCAGAGCTGGGCATCCCCTTCGAGTCCGACGTCGGCGGCCACGGCATCGTCGCCACCCTGTCGCGCGGCAGCTCGAACCGCAGCGTCGGCCTGCGCACGGACATGGACGCCCTGCCGATCCACGAAACCACCGGCGCGGCCCACGCCTCCGCAACCCCGGGCGTGATGCACGCCTGCGGCCACGACGGCCACATGGCCGGCCTGCTCGGCGCCGCGATCCTGCTGCAACGCGACCCCGCCTGGACCGGCACCGTGCGCCTGGTGTTCCAGCCCGCCGAGGAAGGGTTTGGGGGTGCCGACGCCATGCTCGCCGACGGCCTGCTCGACCGCTTCCCGATGGAGCGCATCTTCGGCCTGCACAACTGGCCGGGCCTGCCCGCCGGCACCATCGCCGTGCACGGCGGCGCCGGACGCAGCGCCCCGGTGATGGCCGCCGGCACTCGCCTGCGCATCACGCTGGACGGCCACGCCGGCCACGCCGCCCAGCCGCACCTGACTCGCGACCCCATGCTCGGCGCCGCCCACCTGCTGCTCGCGCTGCAGTCCGTGGTGTCGCGCAACACCGACCCGCTCGACGCCGCGGTGCTGTCGATCTGCCGCATCGACGGCGGCGACGCCGAGAACCAGATCCCCGACCGCGCCACCCTGCGGGGCACCCTGCGCTCCCACGACCCGGCGGTGCACGACGCGATGACCGCCCGCGTGCGCGCCATCTCCGAGGGCATCGCCGCCGCCCTGGACCTGCGCGCGTCCTTCGACCTCGACACCCATGTCTCCGCCACGATCAACCACGCCGCCGAGGCCGACCTCGCCGCCGCCGCCGCAGCCACGCTCGGCGCCCCCCTGCGCCGCGACCTCGCCCCCTCCATGGCGTCCGAGGACTTCGGCGCCTACCTGGAGCAGCGCCCGGGCGCCTTCGTCTGGGTCGGCAACGGCCCGGCCGACGGCGGCCGCTCGCTGCACAACTCTGGCTACGACTTCAACGACGCAATCCTGCCGACCACCGCCGGGTGGCTCGCGGCCGTGGCACGCCTGGCACTTGCCGAAGGGTGACGCCAGAGGCCGGGCAGGAAGGAAGGCCAGGGGCCCTGCCCCTGGACCCCGCCAAAGGCAGGGCCCTTGGAACCCCTGATCTAAGTAAGGCCGGGTTCAGGGGCGGCTCCCTCCGGTGGCCTTTCCAACGATCCAGGCGGATCGTCGGAACCTTTGACCACCTCCGTCTGGCGGGTCCAGGGCAGAGCCCTGGCCTTTCTGACCGCGACATCACCGGGCCAGGCCCCGGCCCGCCGGCGACCGCGGGTCAGGCGGCGCTGTTGATCGCGCCGTTGACGCCGCAGGGGAAGAAGCCGCCGCTGGTGGTGCCCCCCAGATAGACCACGCTCAGCACCTGCTGCGGCGTGCGGGCGAACGCGATCGAGTTGGCGTCCGTGGGCACGATGTTCACCCGGCCGTTCAGCCTCACGCCCTGGTCGTCGGCAGGGGTGTTGAAGCCGGGGCCGGTGCCGGACACCGCGGCGCGCGCCGCCGCGATCTTGTTCGTGGCTTCGGCAAGGCCCGCCTCGAGCAGAAGCGTGCGGAGCTCGGACGCATGGTAGGCCTCGACGGCCAGGATGCCGGCGGCGGCGGCGAGATAGCCCTTGTCGGTGATGGCAGGCGCGGCGCCGCTGTAGGCGGTCACGCCCACGTCCTCGAACACGAAGGCGCCGAGCAGGAAGCTCAGCTCGTCCGCGAACGGGTCGAACTCGTCGCCAAGGCCCGCCGCCACGGCCAGGCTGTTGAACGCGGTCGTGAAGTCGATCTGCGGGATCGCCACCGTCGCCGCGCCGAGGGCCGCGCGCAGGAACAGCACGTGGTCGAACTCGTCGTGGGTGATCTCCTCGGCCGCCTGCCGCAGCTTCGGGGTGCCGAACGGGACGCGGCGGCCGCCGGTCACGGTGCCGGGCGTGCCGATGCCGGTGACGTCGTCCTTCGGAATGCCGTGCCCGGTGGTGGCGCGCAGGTAGTACTCGGCCTCCAGGTATTCGAGGTTGAGCGCGAAGTTGAGGATGTCGGAGTCGATGTTGGGCGCGGCCGCCTGCGCCGCGGCCGGCGAGGGGCGGCCGAGCGCGGCCATGGCGCCCAGCGCCGCGGCGCCAAGCCCGGCGCCGGACACCAGGCCGCGGCGGCGAAGGCCGGTGGGAATGCCGGTGGAAGTGTCTGTCGACATGGGGCAAGCCTTCTGCTGCTTTGGCGAACCGGATGCCACGCGAGTCAGGTCCGGACACGACGACCGGGTGGCCGCTCTCGCGCTACTCCTGCAGGATCGTTCCGGATGCATCATTCAGACGCCGCGCGGCCACGTGTCTCCGAAACGACACGCAGGATGCACGCCGTCACGCGCTCCACGCCCCCGCGACGACGGCCCGCACCACGCCGCGGGCGACACCAAGGCGGCGCAGGGCCCCCTGGCTGCCCGGACAGCCCGACCCCGCGGCGAAGGGCGTCCGGCCCGCCGTCACACGCCAACCCTCTCCAGAAGGCCCGCGCATGACCGCCGAAGAACTGACCGCCTGGGCCCTGGCGAACGGCTGGCAGATGCTGGCCGGCTGCCCCAGCCTGACCAAGCCGTCCTCGCCCAAGGAGGCGATCGTGCGCATGGTGCTCAAGGAAACCGTGGTGAACCTCGAAGCCAAGAAGCCCGCCGGCAAATGGGAGAAGATCAGTGGCGCCCCCTACGCCCGCGTCGTGCCCGACGAGGACGGCCGCCCGCAGGGCCTCGGCTTCGAGAAGATTCCCTCGTTCTCCATGCTGATGCGCGAGAACAAGGACCGCCAGGTGTTCGCGGCCTTCAGGCCCTGAGGAAAGCAAGGCTGGGCTCCGCCCAGACCCGCAAAGGGCCGTGAGGCCCTTTGATCCCTTGATTTAGGAAATGGATACCAAAGGCCTGCCTTTGGCGGGGTTTGAGGCGGAGCCTCAATCTTGCCTGCTTCCCGCCCTCAGGCGGCCCCCGCCTTCTTCGCCTTCGCCACCGCCTGGTCCGAGCGCGCCTTCCAAAGCGCCATGTCCGCGTCCTTGGCGAACATCACGCGCACGCCCTTGCCGCCCTGGCTGACGCGCACCTTGCCGCCGTTGGACGCCTTGTGGGTCGCCATCCATTCCAGGAACTCCGGGTCCTCGTTGGAACGGCCCTCGAACTCGAGCACCCCCGCGATCTCTTCCTCTTTGCGACGCTTGGTCATCGATCATGCCTTCCGAACCGGCCGCGGCGCCCGGCGGGGCCGCGTCGTGCAATCGCCCGAACAGGCCTGACGCCTGCCTTGCCGCAGCATCTACGCCGACCCGGGCCGTTCGCACAGACGCAACCCGCGCGCAGCCGCGCACGATCCGGGCAGGCCAGGGCACGGCAGCCAGGGAGCAGGGCGCGGGCGTGCCAGGGGCAGGTCAGGGGCAGACGCGCAGCCCGCCAAGGCGTGTCCCGCCCGCCGGCCCGCGCCTGCCGCCCGCCCGCAGCCGCGCCGCTACCCCGGCGCCACCCGCCCCAGCGGGTCGAGCAGCCCGGTCGCCGCCAGCGCCTCGATCCCGATCTCGCGGCACGGCGCCGCCAGCAGCCCGGCCACCGCGGCCCGCGTCGCCGCCATCCGCGCCTGCCACGTCCCCGCCAGCACCGGACGCAACGGCTCGCTGCGCAGCGCCCCCCCGTCCTGCCACGCCAGGATGTCCGTCCACGCCTCGCGCCGCACCACCACCCGGCCGGGCCCGTCCCCACGCGGCGACGCCAGCACCGCCTCGTAGAGCAGACGCACCCGCCGGTCGTCCGGCACCGCCGCCAGCCGCAGCCCGAGCCGGCGCGGCCCCGACCCGTGCCAGTCCCAGCTCTCGACCGCCAGGATGCGCATCCTCGCCCCGTCCCACCCCGCCAGCACCGCGAGCACCTGCCCGGACGGGAGCGCCACCCCGGCCGCCACCACCTGGCGTCCCGCCACCGGCAGCGCCGCGATCCGCTCCGGCGCCCCCGGCAGCAGCATCGAGGCGTCCTCCAGCAGCAGCCGGCAGCGCGCCCCTTCCGCGCGCAGCGTGACCACCCCGGCCACGCCGCCCGGCCGCAGCCGCACCGCCGCCGCGATCCCGCCCCCCGGCGATGCGCCCGGCACGGCCATCCCGCCGCCGCCCGCCGCCGGCGCGGCAGCACCCGGGACCGCGACGCGGGTATCGGCCACTGCCCGCGCTGCAGCCAGCCCAGGCACCGCGAGCGCCGTCGCCAGCACCCGCCGCCGCCCGATCCCCGCCCGAACGGCCTTCCCCCGGCACGCGTCCCCCCCCCCCCCCCCCCCCCCCCCCCCCCCCCCCCCCCCCGCCGCCCCCCCCCC
>CAXSFU010000079.1:0-14065 GCA_964236695.1 uncultured Acetobacteraceae bacterium
TTCCGCCACCGCACCGCGAGCATCAACGAGTACTCCGGCCGCTACTCCGTCCTGGAGCGCGAGTTCTACCTCCCCGAGCCCGGCCAGGTCGCCATCCAGTCCGCCACCAACCGCCAGGGCCGCGGCGCGGCCGCCGACGCGGAGACCGCGCGCGCCACCATCGAGACCCTGCGCCAGGAGGCCGCCCGCTCCTACGACGCCTATCTCGCGATGCTCAACCAGGACGAGAACGGCACGCCCGTCGACCCGAGCCGCGAGGGCCTGACCCGCGAGCTGGCCCGCACCACGCTGCCGGTCAGCATCTACACGCAGTTCTACTGGAAGGTGAACCTGTGGAACCTGCTGCACTTCCTCGACCTGCGCGCCGACTCCCACGCCCAGTACGAGATCCGCGTCTACGCCGAGGCCATTCTCGACATCGTCGCCCGTTGGGTTCCCACCGTGCACGAGGCGTTCAACGACTACGTGCGCAACGCCGCCGCCCTGTCCGCGCAGCAGCTCGCCCTGGTGCGCGCCGCCCTGGCCTCGCCCGGCCCGCTCGACCCCGCAGCCCTCGGGCTCAGCGCGCGCGAGACCCGCGACCTCACGGGGCTCATGCCGGAGCTGGAGGAGCGGCTGGGCGGGGCGGATGGATGAGCGAGCTGGATCGGCGCCTGTACGTTGCCCGAAAGGCCCGGTTCCGTTAGTCTCGGGACATGAAGTTCATCAGTCGAGTGACAGCGCAACTGAGAAGCCGATCCTCTTCGGCTGCCGTGACACGCCCGAAGGGGCTGCCGGCGACACGCTTCATCGATCTGCCGGACGGCAGAACGATGCTGGTCATGCGTCAGGCAGCCTTGCAGGCCGCAGTACAGGCAGGCGAGGCTTCCCTTCGGGAAACCCGGCCCGCGCTCAGGCGACAGATTGATCAGCGCGAACTTGCCGGCAGATAAGCCCTACAGCAAGGCCTTCGAATGTTTCGTGGAGAGCCCGGACGACATCATCGGGCTTCTGGCATACGCCCTCTACAAGCAGGACATCCAGGAGGCGCGACGAGAGGGTCGTGACCCTCCCGCCTCCGGGCAGCGCAACCCGGGGAGAATCGAGGTGAAGGCGTTCCGGAGCTTCGCCGAGCGTTCCCTTGAAAAAGTCATCGAGACGGCGACCAAAGCGGCCGAACCCCAATGGGTTGAAGCCGGTCGGGAACAGGGAAGGCTGGCAGACAAGTCGGAGATCCTCAGCCTGATCCTTGCCCGTACGGGCTTTCTCGCTGCCGTGGGCGCGGGCGTCCTCTCCTGGCTTCTCTCCATTGGGACCACCGTCCTGGTCGTCTACTCCGCACCGGGTTGGGTCCGAAATCTCACCGACCGGATCGATCAATCCGTGGCGACGCCGGCCATCGCTCCGACATCGCAGCAAAAGCCATCCCGAAGCCCTGGCTGAAACCCGCGTCCAGAAATTCCGGCAAGGCCAAGGCTCTACCCTGGACCCGCAAGGAGTCCGAGGACCCCTTGACCCCGAATCCTGAAGTAAGGGCGGTCCGGGGGGCCTTCCCCCTGGCGGGGTCTCCGCTTGAAGGTGGGGACAGAGCCCCCGGGCTTGCTTCCTGCCGTTCAGAAGCCATGCCGGCTCCGCCGCGTTACGACGCCGAGAACCCAGGAGTTTCGACCATGCGCATGAACAAGCTCGGCCGCACCGGCCTCTTCGTCTCCGAGCTCTGCCTCGGCACCATGACCTTCGGCGGCACCGAGGGCATCTGGAAGCACATCGGCGAACTCGACCAGTCCGACGCCGAGCGCCTGGTCGGCCGCTCCATCGACGCCGGCATCAACTTCCTCGACACCGCAGACGTCTACGCCGAGGGCCGCTCCGAGCAGATCACCGGCCAGGCCCTGCGCAACCTCAAGGTGCCGCGCGAAAGCGTCGTCATCGCCACCAAGGGGTTCGGCCCCACCGGTCCCGGCGCGAACCAGCGCGGCAACTCCCGCGCCCACCTGATCGACGCCTGCAAGGCCAGCCTGAAGCGCCTGCAGCTCGACCACGTCGACCTCTACCAGATCCACGGCTTCGACCCGGCCACGCCGATCGAGGAGACCATGGGCGCGCTCGACACCCTCGTGAAGCACGGCCACGTCCGCTACGTCGGCGTGTCCAACTGGGCCGCCTGGCAGATCGCCAAGGCACAGGGCATCGCCGAGCGCCACGGCCTGCCCCGCCTCGAGAGCCTGCAGGCCTACTACACCCTCGCCGGCCGCGACCTGGAGCGCGAACTGGTCCCCATGCTCCGCGCCGAGACCGTCGGCCTGCTGGTGTGGAGCCCGCTCGCCGGCGGCCTGCTCAGCGGCAAGTACACCCGCGACAACGAGAAGGACGGCGAAGGCCGCCGCGCCACCTTCGACTTCCCCCCCGTGCACCGCGACCGCGCCTACGACTGCATCGACGCCATGCGCCCCATGGCCGAGGCCCGCGGCGTCTCCGTGGCGCGCATCGCCCTCGCCTGGCTGCTGCACCAGAAGGTCGTCTCCAGCGTCATCATCGGCGCCAAGCGGATCGAGCAGCTCGACGACAACATCGCCGCCTGCGACGTGGAGCTGAGCGTCGCCGACCTCGACACCCTCGCCGCCGTCAGCGCCCTGCCCGCCGAATACCCCGGCTGGATGTTCGAGCGTCAGGGCGAGTACCGGCGCGACCAGCTCGCGGCCGAAGGGCGCAGCACGGCGCGCTGAGCAAGCCCGGGCTCTGCCCGGACCCGCCAGGGCGAGCTGCCCCTGGATCGGCACACGAAAGAGGAAACCCCCGCGCCGCCTGGACCGCGCGGGGGTTCACCTGGTCTTGGTTGTGGATTCTCAAGGCAATTGCCTTGAGCGGGGTCCAGGGGCAGAGCCCCTGGCCTTCCTTCAGTGGGCCGAGCTCCGCATGTGCATGAAGTACGCCTTAGGCACGGCCATCGGCTGCCCCGGCTTCGGCATCCGCCCGCCCGATCGGGTCCGGCGACACCAGCGCCCTCCGGCAGCCTGCCAGCGCGGCAATGGATACCACCAGGGCGGCAGAACAGGGCAGTCGGATGATCCCGGTCTCCCAGTGCAACCGCCGCGGAACGGCACCTCTGCCGGCTTGTTGCAGCGAAGCACGGGGACGTGTCTGCGCTTCGCCCGCCCGCGTCTGGCACTTTGGCATCCCACAATTCGGGAGACCCCGCCAATGCCGGCCACCGCCACCCCGCTGCGCTTCTCTCCCGCCTTCGAGGCCGTGCCCCCCGACGAGGCCGAAACCATCGCCGCCCTGACCGAGAGCATGCGCGGCATCATCGAGACCACCTTCCGCGACGGCGGCCACGCCATCCGCAGCGTCCACGCGAAAAGCCACGGCCTGCTGCAGGGCGAGATGCGCGTCCTCGACAACCTCCCCGACACCCTCGCCCAGGGCGCCTTCGCCCGGCCCGGCACCTTTCCCGTCGTGCTGCGCTTCTCCACCAACCCCGGCGACATCCTCGACGACAGCGTCTCCACCCCGCGCGGCCTGGCGGTCAAGATCATCGGCGTCGACGGCGACCGCCTGCCCGGCTCCGAGAGCCAAGTCACCCAGGACTTCGTGATGCAGAACGCTCCGGCGTTCAGCGCGCCCAACCCCAAGGCCTTCCTCGGCACGCTGAAGGCGATGGCCGCCACCACCGACCGCGCCCAGCCCCTGAAGAAGGCGCTGTCCGCCGTGCTGCGCGGCGCCGAATCCGTGCTGGAAGCCGCCGGCACCCAGAGCGCCACCCTGAAGTCGCTCGGCGGTCATCCCGAGACCAATATCCTCGGCGAGACCTTCTACACCATGGTCCCGTTCCTCTACGGCCCCTACGTCGCCAAGCTCAGCGTTGCCCCCGTCGCCGCCAGCCTCCAGGCGCTGACCGACGCCCCCGTCGCCGTCAACGGCCACCCCAACGGCCTGCGCGACGCTGTCGTCGCCCACTTCGCGGCGCACGGCGGCGAGTGGGAGGTCCGCGTCCAGCTCTGCACCGACCTCGACGCCATGCCGATCGAGGACGCCTCCGTCCCCTGGCCCGAGGACCGGAGCCCCTACGTCGCCGTCGCCCGCATCATGGTGGCGCCGCAGCCCGCCTGGACCGACGCCCGCTCGGCCGCGGTGGACGACGGCATGGCGTTCAGCCCGTGGCACGGCCTCGCCGCCCACCGCCCGCTCGGCGGCGTGATGCGCTCGCGCAAGCCGTCGTATGAGATGTCCGCGGGCTTCCGCGCCAGCCACAACGGCTGCCCGATGCACGAGCCGCGTTCGCTGGGCACGCTGCCGGCATAGGAAGGCCAGGCTTTGCCGGCAGTGACTCAGGCTGAAGTCCGGAAAGGAAGGCCAGGGACTCTGCCCCTGGACCCCGCCAGGGCGAGCCGCCCTGGACCGGCACGATAAGGAGAAAGAGTCTTCGTTGAGGTTTCCAAAGGCTCGCCTCTGGCGGTGTCCCCGCCTTCAGGCATGGGGAAGAGCCCCGGCCTTCCTCCCCTGACCAGTCGAAGCGACCGGCCCGCCCTCAGAACACCTGCCGCAGGATCACGAACAGCAGCCCCGCGATCGCCATCGCCGCCGGCAGAGTCAGCACCCACGCCAGCGCCATCGCCTTGAGCGTCGCCCACTGCAGCCCCGACCCGTTCGCCGCCATCGACCCGGCCACGCCGCTGGACAGCACGTGCGTCGTCGACACCGGCAGCCCGTAGGCGTCGGCCAGCCCGATGGTGAACATCGCCACGATCTCGGCCGACGCGCCCTGCGCATACGTCATGTGCGTCTTGCCGATCTTCTCGCCCACCGTGACCACGATGCGCTTCCACCCCACCATCGTGCCCAGGCCCAGCGCCAGCGCCACCGACACCTTCACCCAGGTCGGGATGAACCGCGTGCCGCGGTCGAACCAGCCGTGCTCCGCCTTCAGCGTGGCGACGTCGTCGTCGCTGAACCCGGCCGGCCTGGCGCCCATCACCCGGATCGCATCCCCCGCCAGATACATGTCGCTGCGCACGTTCTGCGTGGCCCGCGCCGGCACCGCCTTGATCGCGCCGTACTGCCTCACCTGGTCGCCGATGTCGGCCGACAGCACGCCCAGCGCCGCATACACCGCCGGCGTGTTCACCGCCCGCGTCTTCAGCGCCTCGCTCACCACGCCGCGCGCCGCACCGGCGTCGGCCGGGGCCGCGGCGCCCGCGGCATGGGCCTGGAACACCGCCTGCGCCTTGCCCGTCGCCTCCAGGAACGCGGGCGTCGTGGACTCCGGCACCGCGCGGTTCAGCGCGTAGGCGGTGGGCGCCGCGCCGATCAGGATCAGCATGATGAGCCCCATGCCCTTCTGCCCGTCGTTGCTGCCGTGGAAGAAGCTCACCCCGGTGCAGGTCGCGACCAGCAGCGCGCGGATCGGCCCGGGCGGCGGCTTGTTGCCCTTCGGCGCCTCGTACAGCGCCTTGTTGCGCACCACGAGCTTCATCGACAGCAGCAGCGCGCCCGCCAGCACGAAACCGATCAGCGGCGAGAACAGCAGCGCCTCGGCGATCTTGACCGCCTGGCCCCAGTCCACGCCCGACGTCGCCTGCCCCGCCGGTGCCATCAGCTGGTTCGCCAGCCCCACGCCCATGATCGAGCCGATCAGCGCGTGCGACGAACTGTTCGGGATGCCGAACGCCCAGGTGCCGAGGTTCCAGATGATCGCAGCGATCAGCAGCGAGAAGATCATCGCGTAGCCTGCGCCGCTGCCGACCTGCAGGATCAGCTCCACCGGCAGCAGGCTGACGATCGCGTACGCCACCGCGCCGGACGACGTCAGCACGCCGAGGAAGTTGAACGTCCCCGACCACACCACCGCGACCAGCGGCGGCAGGCTGTGGGTGTAGATCACGGTCGCGACCGCGTTGGCCGTGTCGTGGAACCCGTTGACGAACTCGAACCCCAGCGCGATCAGCAGGGCAAGGCCCAGCAGCACCAGCGCGCCGACCGCAAGCCCGTGCTCGCCCACGTCGTTGACGTCGCTGTAGATGCTGAACGCCGCGTAGCCGAGCCCCGCCAGCAGCACCACAAGGAACGCCAGCGCCCCGCCGGCGTGCGGCCTGCGGTCCAGCTGCGGCCGGGACGAGGAGACCCCCAGCCCGCCATCCATCGTCGCGTCAGACATATCGCCCCCGGTTCGGTTCCGGCCCGCACTTACCCAATGCCGAGGCTGCGTTCCGTGTCAGTCGCGTGACAATTTCGCGTCACAGGGCCGGCACCCCCGCATCGCCCCGAGCGGTCCCGCTTGCCGCCGGGCGGGTGGCAGACAATCGACCTGCCCCGGCACTTGGGCGGCACCTTCCCCGCCGTCGCGATCCCCCTGGCCGCGGCACCGCCGCTCAGTTAACCGGGAGGCAGCGCGCAGGACAGCAAGAATCTTCTTTTTCTGAAGAAAAAGAAGCAAAAAGACTTTGCCCATAAGATCACGGCCACCCGGTCGGGTCCGAAGCCTTTTGGGCAAAAGTTCTTTGGTTCTTTCTTTCAAGAAAGAACACGCTTCCTGTCCGCGCCCCTACGGCCGCAGCACCGCCAGCACGATCTCGACCACGATCAGCACCACGATCGCCAGCTCCATCAGCGCCGCCCGCCCGCCCGACGCCTCGTCGTACAGCGCCGCGTAGGTGTCGCGGATGATCGCCAGCTTGCGGTCCACCCCGGCCGCCACCACCCGCACCCGGAACAGCTCCAGCGCCGCCGTGTAGATCCGCGCCAGGTACACGTCCTCCGTGACCTGCAGCGCGTTGTCCGCCTTCTCCGTCAGCTCCGTGACCTCGGCCACCAGCGCGTACAGCCGCCGCGCCAGCCGCGCGAACCTGCGCGACGACAGCACCCCGCCGCCGCGCCGCGTGCGCGCCACCAGCTCGTACATCCGCGGCAGCTCGTCATCGAGCAGCTCGTCGTAGTAGCGCACCTCCAGCAGCTGCGCGTTCGCCACCTCCAGCACGTCGAGCACGTCGGAGTCCCCGCGCGGCTCGTGGATGAACGCCCGGTCCCAGGTCAGCACCACCAGGTCGTCGGTGTAGTACGAGAACCGCTTGCGCAGCAGGTCCAGCCGCGCCCCCTCCGACAGCGCCCGGCTTTCCCCCGACAGCAGCGGCACCAGGTCCAGACGCTCCTGGATCTCGGCCGCGCTCATCGCCCGGTCGAAGGCGCGCACCAGCCCGATCAGGTAGTCCTCCTCCAGCACCGAAGGCGTCGGCCGCTCCAGCGCCTCGCCCAGCAGCCCGCACACCTGCTCGCGCAGCGTGCGCCACACCGGATGCCCCGCCCCCGGCCCCACCGCGCCGTCCACCGCGTTCAGCAGCGCCGCAAATCCCGCCCAGTCCAGGTCCGCCGCCGGCACCCGCAGCGCCAGCGTCAGCACCCCGAAATCGTACAGCCGCGCCGTGACCGCCGCCACCGCCTGGTGCCCCTCGATCAGCAGCGGCACCGGCTCCAGCGTCAGCACCACCGGCGGCACGTCATACGACACCGCCTTGGGCGGCGTGGCGCTCAGCCGTCGGCGCGCGCTGCCGGCACCGGGGCGCGTGCTCCAGATCGCCTCCGCACGCACCAGGTCCACGGCATAGGCGACGTCGAACAGCCGGTAGGCGATCACCTCGCCCACCGCGACCCGCGGCTCCGCACCCCTCACGGCCCTGCCTCCGACGCTGCCGGACCGCCGTGCCCGGTGGCAGGAAGGAAAGCAAGGCTGGGCTCTGCCCAGACCCGCCAGGGGCGAGCCGCCCCTGGACCAGCTTGACTTGGGTCCAGGACTCCAAAGACCCGGCCTTTGGCTGAGCTCTAGGCAGAGCCTCGACCTTGCTTCCCTTAGGCCGCCTTCGGCCACCGCCGGTGCAGCCACAGCCACGCCCCAGGGTCCGCCCGGATCCAGCGCTCCAGCACCCCGTTCATCGCCAGCGTCAGCGCATAGACATCCGCGACCCGCGCCCCGGTGCGCACCACCGCGAGCGGCGCCTCGCACACCAGCCGGAACCGCGCCGGCCCGAGCCGCACCACCCGCACCGGCACCACCGCGGTGCCGAAGCGCAGCGCCATCTCCGCCATCCCCGTCGCCGTCATCGCGGAGCGCCCGAAAAACGGCACGCCGATGCCGTCGTTCATCTTCTGGTCCACCAGCAGCCCCAGCGAGCCGCCGCCGCGCAGGTGCGCCAGCGCCGCCCGCGCTCCCTGCCGCCCCTTGGCGAACATCGACACCCCCGGCCCGAGCGCCCTCTGCCGCAGCCCCTGGACGTAGGCGTCCACCCCCGCGTTGGAGGCCGCGCGGTAGAACCCCGACACCGCCAGCCCGAGCTGGGCCGCGATCGGCAGCACCATCTCCCAGTTGCCGAAATGCCCGGAAAAGAACACCGCCTGCGTCCCGGCCGCGCGCAGCCGGTCCAGGTGCGCCTCGCCTTCCAGCTCCCAGCCCGGCCCGGCCGCCGTGCGCCCCAGCCTCGAAAGGTGCACCAGCTCCGCCGAGTTGCGTCCGAGGTTGTCCCACACCGCGCGGATCACCGCCGCGCGCTCCGCCGGCCCGAGCCCCGGCAGCGCCCGCGCCAGGTTGGCGTCGGCGACCCTGGACGCGAACAGCCGCGGCCCGACCACACGCGCCAGCCAGCCGCCGGCGTCCGACGAGCGCACCGACCCCAGCAAGCCCAGGCCGCGCTCCAGGCCGCGCAGGATGAATACCTCGCAGCGCTGCACGACGCCGCGGATCATATGGGAACGGGAGAAGGTCATCCGGCACGATAGCGCAACATTCCGCCTCCGGGCGGAACATTCTCGTCTCGAACCGCAACAGGAACAGGGCACGAACAACCGGTTAACGCGCCGCCGTCGCCCGGCGCAGCCCTGATGGCGACGCCCCGACCGAAGAGGCCCGCCCGGCCCGAAGCGTGAACAACCGGTTAACGCCACTGGCGGCCCCCCGCCCGCGCCGGCCCTGGCCTGGCACGGCCCGCCGGGCTATCGACCTCCGCGCGCCGCCACCCGCCCGCAGCCGCGGCGCCCGTCCGCCGGGCCCGGCGCCTTTCCGCAGGACCCCCATGCCCGTGCGCCTCCTGCTCCTCGCCCTGGTGCCCCTCGCCCCCCTGCTGCAGTTTGCCGGCCGCGCGCTCTGGCCGGACCTGCCCGCCTGGCTGGTGTTCGCCGCCGGCGCCGCCGGGATCGCGGTGCTCGCCGACTGGGTCAAGCGCGCCACCGAGCAGCTCGCCCACCACGCCGGCCCCGCGATCGGCGGCCTGGTCACCGTCAGCTTCGGCTCCGTTGCCGAACTGGTGCTCGCCCTGTTCGTGCTCGCCGACGGCCAGGCCGCGGTGGTGCGCGCGCAGATCACCGGCTCGATCATCGGCACCGCCCTGCTCGGCCTCGGCCTGGCCGTGCTCGCCGGCTCGCTGGGCCGCCGCCGCCAGCGCTTCAACCGCGAGAACGCCGGCCTGCTGTCCTCCCTGCTGGTGCTGACCCTGATCGCCCTGCTGCTGCCCGCGGTGTTCGACCTCGCCCAGCGCGGCCGCGGCGCCGCCACCGGCCCCGGCGACGAGGCGCTCAGCTTGGGCGTGGCCGCCATCCTGCTGCTGCTCTACGCCGGCAACCTCGCCTACACCCTCGTCACCCACAGCGACGTGTTCGCCGGCGACGAGGCCGCAACCGCCCCACCGGGCGACGCCGCCGCCCCGGACGCCCCCTGGAGCCTGTCCCGCGTCCTGCTGGTCCTGGTCGCCGCCACCCTCGCCATCGCCTGGGAGTCCGAGATCGTGTCCTCCGCGCTGGAAGCCACCGGCACCGCCCTCGGCCTGTCCGCAACCTTCCTCGGCGTCATCGCCCTCGCCCTGGTCGGCACCTCGGCCGACCTGTTCGCCGCGGTCGGCTTCGCCCGCGCCGACCGCATGGGCCTGGTGCTGTCGATCTGCGTGGGCTCTGCGATCCAGATGGCGCTGGTCGTCGCCCCCGCCCTGGTGCTGCTGAGCTGGGCGATCGGCCACCCCATGACCCTGGTGTTCGCCCCGCTCGACCTGTTCGCGATCGCGGCGGCCGCCCTGATCGTCAACTCGGTCGCCGGCGACGGCGAAACCACCTGGTTCGAGGGCCTGCTGCTGGTCGGCGTCTACGTCCTGCTGGCGCTGGGATTCTTCTTCGCGGGCGCGTAGAACGCCGGGGCGGGGGCCGCGCGGACACCCGCCGCGGCATGCCGCGCGGCCCGCCCGACGGACCGGCCGTGACCATCCTTCCTCGGAGCGAACCGGCAGAGATGTGGCGTCAATCCCTGGCCTGGTCCCCCACCATCGCCCTGTCGTGGCTGTGGGGCCTCGGCTTCTTCTACACCATGCACGTGACATACCTGTACGGCTGGCCGGGGTTCCTCGCCTTCGCCGTGCCCAACGCTGTCGGCCTTGCCCTGTTCGGCTGCGCGCTGGAATGGTTCGGCCCGAAGCCCGCCGCCGCAGAGGGCCTGCAGGACCGCTTCGACCACGTCGCCGCGCGCTACGGCGGCGTGCTCGTGATCTACCAGGTGGTCGCGGTCGGCATCACCCTGTTCGCCTTCGCCGCCGAATACCTCCGCCCCCTGGTCGGCGGCCTCGCCCTGCCGGTCGCCCTGCTGCTCGCCGTGGTCGCCGCCGCCGTCGGCCACATCGTCCGGGTGCAGGACTTCCGCGCCGTGCACGCCGCCATGCTGGCGCTCGGCCTCGCCCTTGCCGCCGCCGCCCTGGTGCTGCTGCCCGCAACCGGCCCCGCCCATGCCGCAGGCCCGCTCGACGCCCGGCTCTACGGCCTGATGCTGCCCGCCCTGGTCGGCTTCCTGCTCGGCCCGTGGCTCGACCTGCAGCAGTGGCACCGCGCGCTGCGCATGCGCCGCGACGGCGTCTCGGTCGCGCGCGCCTACGCCGCCGGCGGCGCGCTGTTCTTCACCCTGATCGCGCTCAACGCCACCTTCGCCGCCGCCCTGCCCGCCGGCGCCGCCCCGGAGCGCGCCTTCGACGGCGTGGCGGAAGCCTCCTCCGCCCTGGCCCGCACCCTGGCGGCCGCGGGACCCGCCGGCCACCCCGCCGCCTGGCTGTTCGGCGCCTGGGCCGCGATCGCCGTCGCCTCCACCGTCGACAGCGCCTACGCCGCCACCCGCTGGTTCCTCGACGCCACGATCCGCCGCAGCAAGAGCCCCGTCCTCGCCCTGGTGCCGGCCGGCCTGGTGCAGAGCCCGCTCTGGATGCTGGCCGCAGCCCTCGCGCTGTCCGGCACCGCCTACGCCGCCGGCGCGCCGCTGCTCGCCCTGATCGCCCCGTTCGGCAGCTTCTTCGTGGGCTACGCCGTCTGCCTGCTGCTGCAGGTCACCGGCCGCGCCCGCCCGCACGACGCCATGCTGTGCTTCCTGCTCGGCATCGCGGCCACCGCCTGCTTCGCGATCGGCGACTACGCCGGCCTGGCGCCGCTGACCACGCTGGCCCCGCTGCTGCCCCTGCTCGCCGCGGCCCCCCTGCTCGCCTCGCCCGCGCCGTCCGACGCCGCCCCCGTCGCGCAGACGACCGACGACGCGCCCCGCGCCCGCCCGGTGGCCTCGCCGGAGCCGGCCCGCGTCGGCGGCCCTTCGATGGGCTGGTTCGACGGCCACTGGTTCCAGTACGACGTGATCCCGACCTACGACGACACCAACTCGGTGGGAAACATCTACTTCGCCAACTACGTCCGCTGGGTCGGCAAGACGCGCGAGCTGTTCTTTGCCCGCTGCGTGCCCAACTTTGATCTCAAGACCACCAGCTTCTTCATCCTGACCGCCGAGTTCGCCCACAAGTTCCTGCGCGAGACCCGCGAATTCGAGGCGATCCTGGTGCGCATCCGGGTCGGCAAGAACAACCGCAAGTTCGTCACCCTGGAGCACGAGATCCGCGGCAAGGACGGCCTGCTGCTCGGCCGCGGCAGCCAGCTTCTCATGTTCATCGACAGCTCCAGCCACCAGATGATCGACGTCCCCACGGAGATGCTCCGCGGCTTCCTGCCTTATCTGGCTCAGGTTCCGGCTGGCTCCTGAAGAAGCAAGCAAGGTTGAGGCTCTGCCTCACACTCCGCCAGAGACGAGCCTCCCCTGGACCCGGCGTGACTTATACCAAGGCCCGCTGATTGCGACTGATGGGGTGTTGCCCGACGCGGGCTGGTTCCGACCCCTGTTGGCGGACCTGGGAGTTCCGCCATGCCGATCGCGCTGCGCCCCGATTTCGACGCGAAGCGGCTACGAGCCGCGGCCTGTGCAAGCAAGAGCGCGGGCCAGACCCGGCGGCTTCTGGATCTGGCAGCGGTCTATGAGGGCGCCACCCGCACCGAGGCGGTGATGGCTCGGCGGTGTGATCCTGCAGATCAATCGTGACTGGGTGCTCAAGCTCGACGAGTACGGCCCTGACGGCCTGATCGACCGCAAGGCACCCGGTCAGCCTGCGTTGCTGGACGACGCGCATCGCGCGGCGCTCAGGCATCTGGCGGCCATCTTCGCCAAGTGCAGCCTGGTCGCCATGCCGCATTGCTGGTCGACCAGGTAGGATGGCACCTGTCGGCTGGCCTGGTGACGCCCGGCAACATCACCAGCGTCGCACTGCCTGCGAAATGCCCGGAGCTGAACCCGCAGGAGAACGTCTGGCAGTTCATGCGCGACAACTTGCTGTCCAACTGCGTCTTCCGGCCCTACGACGCCATCGTCGATCACTGCTGCGACGCCTGGAACAGGTTCACCGACCAGCCATGGCTCATCATGTGCATCGGCCTGGGCGGCTGGGCACGCAGGTTCTGATCAGAGAGCCTCGGCATCAGGGCGCGCAGGCGGAGCCGTAGCCCGATGGGCCAAGGTTCTTTGGTTCTTTCCTTCAAGAAAGAACATGCTTTCTTCTTGCTGTGCTGCAGAAAATCGGGGATGGCAGGCCAGCAACACCCTCTAGGCGGCGCCGGAGAAGCGCAGCAGCCAGAGACGTTCGTGGGCCATGACGGCGTGCTGCGCCACCTGGCGGCTGTCGCGCTCCGCACTCCTCCCCGGCTTTATGATCAGATCCACGACACGCAGAAGCTCCAGGGCAGTGTGCAGATCACCCACGTCGCAGGCGCAATGCGCGGTCGAGATGATCCGCTTTGCCAGCCCCTTCTGATGGTAGGTGAGATGCACGGCGCTTCCTAAAAACCGATGCCGGGCATGGTGGGCGGCCACTTTCAGGAGACTGCCTCGACACGGCAGATCTCGCCTGCTTCCTTCGCACGGTCAGTCCGCGTAGAAGAAGCTGATTGTCGTGTTCAGTATCTGGGAAAATCTGAACAGGTCATTGGACTCGATTCTGGTGTAACCGCCCTCGAATGATCGTATCGTCGCCTCGTTCAGCTTCATCTTCTGACCGAGGCGCTTTTGGCAGAAGCCAAGCTCCTCCCTTCGCCTTGACAGGCGTGCCCCAACATGAATGTCGATTGATCGTCGCGCAGGATCGTTCCCGACACCCGCGTTCAAAGCATCCAAGTCCAGATCGCCGGACATGCTTTTTCCATGACCCAAAATGTGGTTTTCTTGACATCTGCCTGTCTGCGCGATGAAACATTCCAGACAGCAGTGAACCGCCCCTGGCACGATATCACGGCGCAGTGGTCACCATCATCGCGCCGGGAAGGCAGCGACGCGGTACGGTTGCCAACACGCGATCATGACTTCGGCGTGATCCCGCCCCGATCCGGAGGCCTGTTGGTGCGATGCCTCTGCCTGCCAGCTCGGCTTGTTCGGTCCCGGGGTTTGACGGTGCACTCTTCTCGCGTGAAGAAAAGGACGCGCTCTGGGCCAGGCTCCGCACGGCAGCACCACGACGACAACGGCAGTCTGTCGAGCGACCCAGCCAGGCCTCGCCACTCCTGGACCAGCCTTCAGGTCGAACGCACGGGACGCACCCTCAAGGACGCCACCGTCGAGCGCTGCCACGACGAGACGCACGACCAACTCCGAGGCCACCCCGCCGACCTCATCAGCGCCTACAACTTCGGCCTTCGGCTGAAGACCTTCAAACGCCTCACACCAACGGCCGAAAGCTTTGACCTGTCGAGGCGAGCAAGGCTGGGCTCTGCCCAG
>CAXSFU010000080.1:0-13846 GCA_964236695.1 uncultured Acetobacteraceae bacterium
ATGCAGGTCATCAGCGCGTGCCGGTGCAGCCCCGTCCACGAGCGCCCCTCGAAGTGCCCCAGCCCCAGCTCGCCCTTCAGCTGCTGGTGCCCCTGCTCGCACACCCACCGTGCCTTGATCGCGGCCGCCAGGGCGCGCAGCGAGGTTCTGGGGGTAAGATTGGACAGGGTGTACTTGCGCTCCCCGCTGGTGCGCCACTCGCCGACCAGCCAGGCCTGCCTGCCCGGCAGGTGGCGGTTGTTGCCCCACACCGGACCGTCGCCCACCCGGACACAGACCGCCGCGAACCGGGCCGCAAGCGCTCCCTTCGTGCCGTGCCGCCAAGTCACGCGCCGCCACCGCAGCGCAGCCAGCACCTCGTCTGCCGGGCGCGGCTCCTCGTCCGGCACCAGGCGACGGGCGCGTCCAGTTGGCGCCACGAGCTGCACGCCCGCGCCGTAGACCTTCTGGTTGCGCGCGATGCCGACCGCCCACTTCAAGCCCCGTGCATCCAGCCCATGGCGGAACACGGCACTCGTGCCGTAGCCCGCGTCGGCCAGCACGGTGCCGAACCGCACGCCGGCCTGCAGCAGCCGGTCCAGCTCGACCAGGGCGATCTCGCCCTTGCTCCGCGGCACCATTGCCGCCTCCGGCACGCCGGCACGGGCGGCGCGCACCCCGTCGCCCGTCCACTCGTCGGGAAGGAACAGCCGCAGGCCCACCGGGACGGGCACCTCGTCCTGCGCCAGGGTCAGCGAGACCAGGGACTGGCAACGGGCCCGCTTACCCAGCTGGCCGCAGTACTGCCGGGCCACGCCGACCGAGAGCGTGCCCTGTTTGGGAAGGGCGGTGTCGTCGATCACCAGGAAGGCGCCTGGCCCGCCCACCAGCCGGTCCGCCTCGTGCGCCAGCACCGTCCAGGCCGCGCTGTCGTTCCAGGCCGTGCTGGCGATGAAGTGCTGGAGCTGGTCGTGGCCCGCAAGCTCCAGCCGGGCCGCCATCGGCTGCAGGCTCTTGCGCTCGCCGGGGCCGAGCAGGCCCCGAAGGTAGAGCGGCGCCCACACGCGACGCGTCTTGCGGCCCAGCACCGCAAGGAACGGCGCCAGCCACGCATCCAGGTCCCGCGTGCGGCCGTGTACGTCCGACATCAAGACCTCCCACCCACCTCTCAGCAGGTGGGCAGACGAGGGCTAAACTGAAAATGCCCAGGTCGTGCTAGCTGTCCCGGAGTACCTGACTCCGTTTGAGAGACGCCCGTCGTTCCTGACCTGTTCACCTTTAGCGTTGTCTGTATGACAATCGACGCTCTGTCCTCTCGAAGCCGTGTGCCACGCCTGCAACACCACGCCGGACATCTTCAAGCTCGATCCCCGTCAGCTCACTTCGGGACCAAACATCTCAGATACCGCCAGGAGGCGTCCACTCGTCACAGTCGCAAAACGACCCTGGAAAGAATCTGCTCTATCTATAAAAAGCCCTTTACCAGATCGTGTAGCCGGCATCCGCGTAGACGATGCTCCCCGTCATCAGGCTTGCCGCATCGGACGCCAGGAAGTGGACGACCGACGCGATCTCGTGCGGCTGACCGACACGGTTCATCGGCGTGGCAGCAAGCCACGGATCGTACAGCTTCGGGTTGTCCATGCCGAACCGCGTGAGCGGGGTCTCGATGTAGGTCGGCGCCACGGCATTGACCCTCACGCCGCGACTGGCCCACTCGGCGGCGAGCGATCGTGTCAGATGGTGCACGCCCGCCTTGGATGCGTTGTACGCTGCCTGCTCCTGCGGCCGCACGACGATCGACCCCGCCATCGAGCCGATGTTGACGATCGACCCGCGGCCCTGCGCCAGCATGACGCGCCCGAACTCGCGGCAGCAGCGGAACACGCCCGTCAGGTTGACGTCGAGATGCCGTTGCCAGAGCGCATCGTCGACATCCTCGGCCTTGACCTCGGACACGACGATGCCGGCGTTGCAGACCAGGATGTCGATCCTGCCATGCCGTCCCGCGATCCCGGCTGCAGCCTCCGCGACGCCGACGGGATCGGTGACGTCCATCCCGATCCCCTCGGCCGTGCCGCCGGCTTCGAGCGCCGCATCCGCCCCGCCCCGGGCCGCCTCGGCACCAAGGTCGGCAACCACCACGTGCGCCCCGGCCTCCGCCAGCGCCATGACGCAGGCCAGGCCGATGCCGCCACCGCCGCCGGTCACCACGGCGACACGACCGTCGAGGCGCAGCTTCTCCAGAAACATCGGCATGATCCTCGGTGGTGGCCCCGGCAGATATCAGCTCAGCACGATGCCGCCGCACACGTTCAGCGACTGCCCCGTCACGAACGCGGACGCGTCGGAGGCCAGGAAGCAGGCCGGGCCGACGACGTCCTCCGGCTGGCCGAGGCGGCGCAGCGCCGTGTTGGCGATCCACCTGCCGGCGACCGTCGGGTCCTCCAGGTTGGTGCGCCCCATATCGGTGACGATGATGCCGGGGCAGACGCAGTTCGCGGTGATGCCGAACGGGCCCACCTCCTGCGCCAGCACCCGGGTGAAGCCCATGATCGCGGCCTTGCTGGCGGAGTAGTGCGCCTGCTCCGGCGCGCCGTGCTTGCCGCCGATCGAGGCGATGTTGATGATTCGGCCGTAGCCGCGCGCGCGCATGTGGGGCAGCAGCGCCTGCACGACCAGGAACGTCCCCTTCGCGTTGACGTCCATGACGGCGTCCCAGTGCTCCTCCGGCAGCGCCTCCACGGTGCCCGGGATCAGGATGCCGGCGTTGTTGACCACCGCGTCGATCCGCCTGTTCCAGGCGACGGCCTCGCCCACCATCGCCGCAACTCCGGCGCGGTCGCTGACATCGGCGCACAGCGCGATGGCGCGCCCGCCCGACGCCGCGATCTCCCCGGCGACACCCTCCAGCTCCGCGCGCTGGCGCCCGACGTCGTTGAGCGCCACGTCGAAGCCCTCGCGCGACAGCCCGAGCGCGATGGCCCGGCCGATGCCGCGGCTGGCGCCGGTGACAAGGGCCGTGCGGTTGTCCGATCCTGCCATCATGACCTCCTGTGGGAAGAAGCGTGTTGCAATGCCAACGGGCCGGTGCGTTGCGGTGTCAGGAAGCAAGGCTGGGCTCTCCCTCCGGTGCCCATTCCAATGGCCCAAGCGGGCCATCGGAACCTTTGGGCACCTCTGCCCAGACCCGCCAGGGCGAGCCGCCCTGGACCGGCACAACTTAAGGGAAGCCGGTCCAGGGGGGCTCCCCCTGGCGGAGTTTGAGGCAGAGCCTCGACCTTGCTTGCTTCCCCGGTCATCCCAGAAGCCCGCCGCTACGAGAAGAAGCGGATCTCGCCGCGCATCACCGCCAGGCTGACGGCGGCGATCATCACCATGCCGCGCACCTCGTTCTGCAGGTAGAACGGCGCGCCAAGCAGGTTGAGCCCGTTGTCGAGCATGCCGATTATGACGACGCCCACCAGGGTGCCCGCGATCGTGGCGCGGCCCGGCTTGAACGCGGTCATGCCGAGGAACACCGCGGTCAGGCTGTCCATCAGGTAGGGCTCGCCGGCGCCGGGCTGGCCGGTGCCAAGGCGCGCGGTCAGCATGATCCCTCCCATCGCGGC
The DNA here is from genome assembly GCA_964236695.1 of uncultured Acetobacteraceae bacterium. GTDB lineage: Bacteria > Pseudomonadota > Alphaproteobacteria > Acetobacterales > Acetobacteraceae > CAXSEF01. The sequence continues at coordinate 3,591 of CAXSFU010000080.1, forward strand.
GCCGAGCGAGGACAGCGTCAGCGCCGTCATGCGGCAGCGGTTAACGTCGATGCCCGACAGCCGCGCCGCCTTGAGGTTCGACCCGGTGGCGACGATGGCGCGGCCCAGGCGCGTGCGGTTGACCAGCACGTGGAACAGCGTGACCACGACCAGGGCGATCAGGACCGGCACCGGCACCACGCCCGCCACCCGCCCGGTGGCGATGACGTAGAAGCCGGGCGGGAAGCTGGCGTAGATCGAGTCGCCGCCGTCGTAGGCGTAGTTGAGCCCGAGCGCGATCGGCCCCATCGCCAGGGTGGCGATCAGCGAGGGGATGCGCAGGCGGGTGACGAGCAGGCCGTTGACGACGCCGATCGCGACCCCGGACAGCACGGCCAGCACGATCGCGACCGCGACCGGCAGGCGGGACCACACCATGAGCCCGGCCACCAGCACGCCGGACAGGCCCGCCGCCTGCCCGACCGACAGGTCGAACTCGCCGCTCGCCACCGCCACGGTCAGGCCGGAGGAGATCACCATCAGCACGGAGATCTGCACCAGGATGTTGCTGATGTTGGCGGCCGAGACGAAGCGGTCGCTGCCCAGTGCGAACGCCACGAAGATCAGCAGCGCTGCGGCCACGGTGCCGTAGCGGGCCGCGAGCGGGCCCGGCTCGACCCGGCGGCGGCGGACGGGTTGGGATGCGGTCGTCGACATGGTCAGCTCACCTCCAGCAGGAGCCGGTCCTCGCTCATCTCGCCGCGCTCCAGGCAGGCGGCGAGGCGGCCGTGGCCGATGCAGTGGACGCGGTCGCACAGCGCGATCAGCTCGGAGAACTCGGCCGACGCGATCAGCACCGCCGCCCCGCGGCCCACCAGGTCGCGGATCAGGGCGTACAGCTCGGCCTTGCTGCCCACGTCGACGCCCTCGGTCGGGTTGTCGAGCAGCAGCACCGGCGAGCCCGCGCCCATGCGGGCCAGCCAGCGGCCGAACACGACCTTCTGCTGGTTGCCGCCGGACAGCTGCAGCACGTCCTGCCGCGGCCCGCTGCACCGCACCCGCAGCCGGGCGATGACGTCGCGCACGATCGCGAGCGCCCGGCCAGGGCGCACGAGGCCGTAGTGGCTGATCTGTCCCAGCGAGCCGGACAGCACGTTCTCCTCGACCGACAGGCCGGCGAACATCGCCTTGCGCAGCCGGTCGTCGGCCACGAGATAGATGCCGTGGTCGATCGCCTCCGAAACGGAGCGCGGCAGGCGCGCCAGGCCGGACAGCCGGACCTCGCCGCCCGATGCGCAGGGCGAGGCGCCGGCCAGGCATTCGAGCAGCTCGGTCTGCCCCGCGCCCAGCACGCCGGCGATGCCGACCACCTCGCCGCGCCGCACGGTGAGCTCGTCCACCTGCAGCCGGCCGACGCGCAGGCCGCGCACCGCCACGGCGGGCGGGCCGCCCTGCGCGGCGCCATGGCTGCTCCAGTCGGCCGCCTCGATGGCGCGTCCCACCATGAGCTGCACCACCTCGCGCAGGGTGACGTCGGCGAGCGCCCCGTCATGCACCTTGCGGCCGTCCTTCAGCACCACGACGCGGTCGCACTGGGCGAAGATCTCCTTGAGGTGGTGCGAGATGAACAGGATGCTGAGGCTCTGGCGCTTCAGGTCGAGCAGGAAGGCGAACAGGCGCTGCGTCTCGGCCAGCGTCAGCGACGCGGTGGGCTCGTCCAGGATCAGGATGCGCGGCCCGGTGGCGAGCGCCTTGAGGATGTCGAGGATCTTCAGCTCGCCCAGGCTCATCGTGTCGCACTCGCGCGCCAGGTCGATGCGCACGCCGAAGCGGTCGGCCAGCGCCTGCGCCTGCGCCGCCAGGGCGCGGTCGTGGATCAGGCCGCCGCGCAGCGGCTCGCGACCCAGCATGATGTTCTCGGCCCCGGTCAGCGGCCGGATCACCGCGACCTGCTGGTGCGCGACCGCGATCCCGGCCGCCAGCGCGTCGGCGACGCCGCGGAACTGCACCGCCTTTCCGGCCACGTGCAGGGTTCCGGCGTCGGGCCGCTCCGCGCCGCAGACGATCTTCACCAGGGTCGACTTGCCGGCGCCGTTGGCGCCGACGAGCGCCAGCATCTCGCCGGCGTGCAGCTCGAGATCGACTCCCGACAGCGCCGCGGTGGCCAGGTAGCTCTTGCCGATCGCCTGCGCCCTGAGAAGCGGCGGAGCCGGGAGGAAGGGTTCGGTCATGTCGCGCTCCGGGTCGCGGACGGGGCGCACGCCCCGCCCGCCGGCACTGCTCAGGCCTTCATCGACGCGAGCGCGCGGTCGCGGTAGATGTAGTACAGGTCGGTCGCCTCGTAGCTCGGCTTGCCTTCCGCCGGGACGTTGACCCCGCTGATCAGCAGCGGCGCCGGGAACTCCACCGTCGGCACCGGCACCACCTCCTTGGCGGGCCGGCCCTTGCCGACGATCTCGTTGACCAGCCAGCCGCTGTAGGCGCCCCAGATCTCGAACGCCTGGGCGGTGGTCGCTTTGAGCGGGTAGTCGGGATCGCGCATGCGCTCCAGCGCCGTCGGCGCGCCGTCGGCGGACACGACGAACACCTTGTCCTGCATGTTGCGCGACTTGATCACCTCGGCGGCGGCCATGCCGGGCTCGTCCCAGGGGCACCAGATCGCGTCGAGGTCGTTGCCGTAGCGCGCCAGCCAGTCGTTCACGACGTTCTGCGTGGTCTCGTAGAAGCCGGTGTACTGGATGACCCGCTCCGCCTCCAGGTTGATCCACTCGTTCTCCGTCAGCACCGCGCGCATCACCTTGCCGCGCTTGCGCGTGCCGTGGTGGAAGTTGGCGATCACCGCGCAGATGTTGGCCTTCTGCTTGCCCTCCCCCAGCAGCCGGTCGACCATGTACTGGGTGTACTGGCCGCCCATGACCCAGTTGTTGCTGGTGATGTCGGCGATCGCCGGCGACTGCCAGCCGCTGTCCAGGCTGAAGAACGGGATCTTGGAGCGCGCGAGGTCGTCGAGCGCGCTGTGCGCCGCGGTCAGCGTCCCGTACATCACCAGGATCGCGTCGGACTTGGCGGTGATCGCGTTCTCGATCTGGTTGACCAGGGCGCCGGGATCGCCCTTGGCGTCGGTCATGTCGACGTCCCAGGTCTTGTCGAACCCGGTGCTCTTCAGCCACTGCTGGAACCCGGCCCAGCTTCGCTGGTCCGACTGCGCCGACATCTGCTGCGCCACCACGGCCAGCTTTACCGGCTTGGTGTCGTTCTGCGCGCGGGCCGGCGTGCTGCCGAGCGCGAACTGCGCGAGCTGCACCCCGCCCATGGCGGCGGCCGCGGCGCCCATGCCGCCGAGCATGCGCCGGCGGGTCGGCTGGATGATGGTCGGTCCCTCGATGGCCATTTCGTTTTCCCTGTGTTGTGTCGAGACAGATCCTCTTGGCGGGACCTGTCGTGTCGTGTCGGAGGCCCGTCAGTCGAACAGCGCGGCCACCTCGCCGGGCTGGTCCCAGTGCGGCACGTGGCCGGCATCGGGGATCAGGTGGATCGCGGCGCGGCTGCCGGCCTGGCTCGCCTGCGTCCACGGAATGATTCGGTCCTGCAGCCCCCACACCACCCGGACCGGCATCGCGAGCGCCTGCAGGTCGCGGGTGATGTCCACCTGCTGGCCGACGTCGTCGACCAGGGTGTCCGCCAGCCCGAGCAGCCGCCCGCGCGCCAGCTCGGCGGCCAGGGCGTCGAGCTGCGCCATGGTCAGCGCCGCAGGCCGCACCACCAGCCGGCGCAGCAGGTGCTGCAGGCCGCCGCCGGAGCGCGTGCGCACGATGCCGCGGACGAAGTCGACGTCGATCGCGCGGTCCAGGCCGGCCGGCGCCAGCAGCGTGAGGCGGCGCACGCGCGAGGGCGTGGCATGGGCCGCCCGCGCCGCCACCGCGCCGCCCAGCGAGTGGCCGACCAGCTCCACCGGCTCGCCGTCCAGGGTGTCGAGGAACGCCGCCACGACAGCCGCCGCCGTGTCGAGGTCCGTCGCCTCGATCCCGGTGCCGCCGTGGCCCGGCAGGTCGATGGCGGTGATGTGCCGCCCCGACCGCGCGAGGGCCGCCGCCAGTTGCGCCCAGCTCTGCACATCTCCCGCGAGTCCGTGCAGCAGCACCAAGCGCGGGCCGCGCGCGGTCCCGGTCCCCCAGTCCCGGCAGGCGATGAGGCCCGCGGCAACCCTGGCCTGGCGCATGGCGGCGGCGGGCGCGGCGGACGACGACGCCTGCACGTCGGCGACCTCGATTCGGCCGCGCCGCCCGGTACCGGTCAGCCTGGACAGCGCGATCCCGCCCTGCCGCGCCGCCGCGCGGGCGAGCGGCGTCGCGCGGATGCCGGGTGGCGCCTGCCCGGCGCCCGACGGCACGGATGCCGGCGCCCCGGACGACGGAACCGCCGCGGTTGCGGCAGGCGCCGTATCGACCGGCTCCGATGCGACCGGATCAATCAAGACGGCGCCAGGCACCGCACGACCGGACATCGCAGGACTGGGCAATGCAGAATCGGGCAGCACGGGATCGGGCAACGCGGGGTCGGGCCGGGCGGGTGCTGCCGCCGCCTGCCCGTCGTCGTAGCGGCACAGCACCGCCCCGACATCGGCGTCCTGGCCGGCTTCCACCACGATCTCGGTCAGCACGCCGTTGGCCAGCGCCGGCATCTCGACGATCGTCTTGTCGCTCTCGATCTCGACCAGCGTCTCGCCGCGCCGGAAGGACTCGCCGGGCCGCTTCAGCCATCCCGCGACCCGGCCGGTCTCCATGGTCTCGCCCAGTCGGGGCAGGGTGAGCTCGACGATCACCGGCGCAGCATCCGGCGCGCCGTGGCAACGATCAGCGCCACGGTGGGAATGCTGGCACCTTCCAGCGCCGGGGAGACCGGGATCGGGATGTCCTCGCCGGCAAGGCGGATCACCGGGTCCTCGAGGTAGTCGAAGCATTCCTCCGAGATGCGCGCCGCAAGCTCGGCCGCGACGCCGCCGGTCAGCGGCCCCTCGCTCACCACCAGGGCGCGCCCGGTCCGCTCCACCGAGGCCGCCACCGTGGCCATGTCCAGCGGGTTGAGGGTGCGCAGGTCGATCACCTCGATCGAGATGCCCTCGTCCGACAGAACCTTCGCGGCATCGAGGGCGACGTGCACCATGCGCGAGTAGGTCACGACCGTCGCGTGGCTGCCGCTGCGGCGTACGGCGGCGCGGCCCCAGGGCATCGCCGGCGCGTCGAGGTCGGCCATCTCCTTGCGGGTGTAGAGCGCCTTGTGCTCGATGAACACGACCGGGTCCGGCAGGGTGAGGCTGTGGCGCAGCAGGTGGTAGGCGTCCTCCGCCGTCGCCGGCATCGCGAGGCGCAGCCCGGGCGTGTGCAGGATCCATCCCTCCAGGCTCTGCGAGTGCTGGGCGCCGGCGGAGCGGCCGGTGCCGCCCTGGGTGCGCAGCACCATCGGCACGCCGATCTGGCCGCCGAACATGTAGCGGATCTTGGCCGCCTGGTTGGCGAGCTGGTCCATCACCAGGCCGAGGAAGTCGACGTACATCAGCTCGGCGACCGGACGCAGGCCGGTCATCGCGGCGCCGACCGCGACGCCCACGATCGCCGGCTCGCTGATCGGGGTGTCGATGAGCCGCCCCGCGCCGAACTCCTCGATCAGGTCCTTGGTGACGCCGTAGGCGCCGCCGTACGCGCCGACCTCCTCGCCGATCACCACCACCGTCTCGTCGTCGCGCATCGCGTCCTGCAGCGCCCTGCGCAGCGCATCGCGGTAGGTGATCTCGATCGCCGCCACGACGCTCAGGCCCGCGCCAGGATGCGGTCGAGGCGGGTGCCCAGCGGCTCCGGCTCCGGCTCGCCCGGGCCGTAGACGTCGCGGAACATGCTCTCCGGCGGCGGCGCGGCGGCCGCGGCGGTGAAGTCGACCGTCGCGTCCATCTCGCGCGCGACCTCGTCGTCGAGCGCGTCAAGCGCCGCCGCGTCGAGATGGCCGCGCTGCAGCAGGCCGTCGCGGGCGCGCAGGATCGGGTCGCGTTTGCGTCCGATCTCCTCCTCGTCCGCGGTGCGATACGGGCTCTTGTCCATGCGACCGTGGCCGAAGAAGCGGAAGCACGAGATGGCCATGAAGCCCGGCTTGCCCGCGCGCGCCCCGTCCGCCAGCGCCTGTGCGGTGTGGAACACCGCCTCGACGTCCTCCCCGTCCACCATGTCGGCCTGCAGGCCGAAGGCCATGGCGCGGCGGTCGAACTCGACCGAGCGCGTGGCGCGGTCGATGCGCGTGCCCATGCCGTACTGGTTGTTGATGCAGACGAACAGCACCGGCAGGTCCCATAGCGCCGCCATGTTCATGCTCTCGTACAGCACGCCCTGCTGCATGGCGCCGTCGCCGAAGAACGCCACCGAGACGGCATTGCTGCCCTGCCGCTTGTAGCTGAGTCCCGCGCCGACGACGTGGGGGATGCCACCGCCCACGATCGCGTTGGCGCCGAGATGGCCCAGCGCCATGTCGGCGATGTGCATCGAGCCGCCCTTGCCGCGGCAGTAGCCGGAGTCCTTGCCGCCGATCTCCGCCATCATCCTGGCCGGGTCCGCGCCGCGCGCCAGGAAGATGCCGTGGCCGCGATGGTGCGTGGTGAAGCTGTCCTGCGGCTGCATCGCCGCGGCGACGCCGGCGGCGGCGCCCTCCTCGCCGATCGAGAGGTGCAGCATCGAGCCCGCGGACAGGCCGCGCGCGTACAGTTCGGCGACGCGTTCCTCGAAGGTGCGGATGCGCCGCATCGTGCGGTACAGCTCGGCCAGCGGCGTGTTCGGCAGGCTCATGACGGCACGACCTCTCGGAGCGGCTTCAGGGCGGGGTACAGGGCGGCGTAGCGGCGATAGATCCCGTCGTAGCGGGCCACATTGGCCGGGTCGGGCTCGATCCGCCGTCCCGGACGGACCATCGCGGCGATGCCGTCGTCGATGCTGCCGAAATGCCCGCTGCCGCAGGCCGCCAGCACGGCCGCGCCGAGGGACGGCGCCTCGGACACCTCCGGCACCACCACCGGCAGGCCGGAGGTGTCGGCGTGGATCTGCAGCCAGAGCGGCGAGCGGGTCGCGCCGCCGCCGGCGGTGATCTCGGCGGCGGCGAAGCCCGCCTCGGCCATACGGTCGAGGATGGCGCGGGTGCCGAAGCCGATCCCCTCCAGGGTGGCGCGGAACAGGTGGGCCGCCGTGTGGTGCAGCGACAGCCCGGTGATCGCGCCGCGCGACAGCGGATCGGTGTAGGGGGTGCGGTTGCCCTGGAAGTGGTCGAGCACCAGCAGCCCGTCCGTCCCCGGCCCGAGCTTCGCCGCCTCCAGGTTGAGCGCGTCGAGGTCGAGCGCATCGCCGCTCAGGCGGCGCAGCCAGGCGACGATCGAGCCGGTCGAGGTTTGGCCGCCTTCCAGGATGGTACGGCCCGGATACACCGCGTCCGCGTAGCTGCCCCAGAGTCCGGGCACGTGGGTCGCGGCCTCGCCCACCGCAAACTGCAGGTGCGACGAGCCCGTGATGAGCGCGATCTGCCCTGGCCTGGCCACGCCCAGCCCGATCATGCCGATCAGCGCGTCGGCGCCGCCCTGCACCACCCGCACCGTCTCCGGCAGGCCCATGTGGTCGGCCGCGCGTGCCGTCAGTGGCCCCACGACATCGCCGGGCGCCAGCACCTCCGCCGGCCACTTCGCGCGCAGCTCGGACAGCCCGAGCGTCTCCAGCAGGCTGTCCGGCCATCCGCCGGCGTCGCTGCGATAGTGCCAGCGGATCGACACGTTGTTCAGGCTCGCGGCGCGCCGCCCGGTCAGGCGCCAGGTGATGAAGTCCTGGTACTCGCAGATGGTGTGCGCGGCCCGGAAGACGTCTGGCTCGTGGCGCGAGAGCCAGAGCGCCTTGGGGATCATCCACTCGGCCGAGACCGGACCCTGGCCGGCGCCGTTGACGGCGAGCGCCGGGTCGCCGGTGGCCAGCACCGCGTCCGCCTCCTTCCCCGCCCGCACGTCCATCCAGAGCAGGGCAGGGCGCAGCGGCCTTGCCGCGGCGTCCAGCGCGACCACGGTGCAGCACGTCGTGGTGGCGCAGACCGCGTCGACGTCGTGGGCCGCGACGCCCGACTGCGCGACCGCGGAGCGCACCGCCAGGCCGGTCGCCGACCACCACGCCTCCGGGTCCTGCTCGGCGCGCGCGCCCGGTGCGAACTCGGTCGGGTACGCGGCCGTCGCCGAGGCGATCCTGCGACCTGCCAGGTCGAACACCGTCGCCCGCAGGCTTTCGGTCCCGCCATCGATGCCGATCACGTAAGACACGACCCCTGGACCGCTCCCCTGCACATATGACGCGTTGCGCGACTTTTGCTCTTGGCGCAACGTTCGTCGCTTGGCTCGGCGGCTGTCAAGAACTAACGTGCGGCCATGTTGACCCTGAGTCTGGCGCACGAGCCCGATGCCGAACTCATCGTACGGGCGGCATGGCTGTACCACATCGGCGGCCTGACTCAGGAAGAGGTGGCCGTGCGCCTGGGCGTGCACCGCACCCGTGTCGTGCGCCTGCTGGGTGAGGCACGCGACCGCGGGCTGGTCAGCGTCACCATCCACCACGAGCAGGTCCGTGACCTCGAGATCGAGGGCGGGATCGTGCGGCGCCACGGCCTGGACTTCTGTCTGGCCACGCCGCCGATCGGCCTTGACGACGCCGACGCCGAGCCGAGGCTGGCGGCCGTCCAGGCGATGATCGCGCGCCGTGCCGTCGGCAGCGCCGCCGCCAGCTTCCTCAAGGGCAAGCTCGCGTCCGGCAAGCCGATCACCGTGGGCGTGAGCTGGGGCCGCACGCTCGAGCAGATGGCGCTGCACCTGTCTGGGGCGCACAACCCGAAGGCGCGCTTCGTGTCGCTGATGGGCTCGCTGACCCGCAACTCCGCGTCCAACCCGTTCGAGGTGGTCCAGGCGCTGGCCGCGCGAACCGGCGGCGAGGGGCACTTCCTGCCGGTCCCCTTCATCGCCGACACCCAGGCGGACCGGACCGTGCTGATGTCCCAGCGCAGCGTGGCCGAGGCCCTGGACCTCGCACGCTCGGCGGACCTGTTCCTGATCAGCGTCGGCGAGCTGAGCGAGACCGCATTCCTGCGCAAGCAGGGCATGCTCTCGTCCGAGGAGCTCGCGAGCGTGCGTGCCCGGGGCGCGGTTGCCGACGCGCTGGGGCGGCTGTTCGACCGGGCCGGCGCCCCGGTCGACCACGAGCTTGCCCACCGCACCCTGGCCCTGGAGTTCGAGCATCTGCGCGGACGCAACGTCGTGCTGCTGGCGGGCGGCGTCCAGAAGGTGGACTCGGTCCGTGCCTTGCTGCGAACCGGTGTCGTGCGTGGATTGATTATCGATGGTGACGCCGCGAGCGTCCTGGCGTCAGGCAAGGATTGAGTGTTCGGTGACCGTGATGGAGTGGGCGTCTCCTGACGGCATCTGAGTGCTGTATCGGTCCCGGTTGATGAGACACCCTGAAGGAAGCTACGCGGCGAGTGCCGCAGGTGAAAGCAGGGCCTGACGGGCGGCAGCTGGTGTCCGGTATCCGAGCCGCTGGATAATCCGGGTGGTGTTGTAGACCTCTCGGAAGTCCAGCAGCGCCAGGCGCAGCTGCTCGACGGTGTCGAAGGTCTGCACCTAGAGCAGGTTCTCCTTCAGCGTGTGATGAAGCGCTCGGCGCAGCCGTTGCCTTCCGGTGCCCTGACGAAGGCCGGGGAGCTTCCAGCACCCAGGAACGCCAGCTCGTCCTAGAGCGTTTTCCGCGCGCACTGGATCGTGGGGGGGGGGGATTCCCGAGCCGTTGGTTGTCTGATTCAACCTGTCTGCTGGTGGAGGAGGCCGGCAGACATGCGAGCCATCTCGGTTGATCTTCGCCATCGGGCGTGTGACGCGGTTGTTGTCGAGGGCCTGTCCTGCCGCGAGGCGGCCCGGCGGTTCAAGGTGGGCGTGTCCAGCGTCATCCGCTGGTGTGCGCGGCTTCGCCAGACCGGCGACGTGACCCCGGACAGGCAGGGCGGCGACCGACTGTCCGGCCGGATCGAGGCGGACGCGGGCTTCATCCTGGAGCGGGTGGCAGCCGAGCGGGACATCACGTTGCGCGAGTTGCAGGCGGAGCTGGCTGGGCGCGGGGTGCAGGTCAGCGTCGGCGCGCTGTGGCGCTTCTTCGATCGCCGACAGATCACGCACAAAAAAACTAGGCCGGCAAAGTTGGCTGGCAGATAGCCTCTGTGCTGAGCTTCTG
>CAXSFU010000081.1:0-2678 GCA_964236695.1 uncultured Acetobacteraceae bacterium
CAGAACGGTTTAAAACAAACCCGTATCACCACACCCCGGGACTAAACACCTAGGCATGCCCCAGGAAAGCTTTGCAGACCCGACAGCGGCCACCTGCCCAAAGCAGGCGAAGAAACCTTGGGCGCTTTCCTCGCATCGGATCTGTGGTGTCCCACCAGCCGGATTGGGAGACCTGCCTCTCGCGGTCCCATCGGCATGGAGCGATCGAGCTGACCAAGCCACGAACCGTGGCAGGCGACGTGCTGCGGCACCCATCCTTCCGGCTGTACTGGGCAGCACGGGTATTGTCGTCGGGAGCGTCGCAGGTGCTCGCGATTGCGGTGGGCTGCCAGGTCTACGCCCTGACCGGCAGCACGCTGCAGCTCGGACTGATCGGGCTGGCGCAGTTCCTGCCTATGGTGGTGCTGACCCTGCCCGCAGGTCATGTCGCCGACCGCCTGGACCGGCGCCGGGTCGCGCAATTCTGCCAGGGTGCTGCGGGGCTGGGAATGCTGCTGCTGTCGGCTTTCAGCGCCCTCGGCAGCGTCAGGCCCGGGCTGATCTATGCCGTGGTCGCCCTGGTGAGTGCGGCGCGAGCCTTTGAATCGCCTGCGTTCAGCTCGCTGCTGCCCGGCCTTGTGCCGCCGGCGTTGTTTCCCCGCGCCGTGGCGCTCGCCATCTCCGCTGGACAGACTGCCTTCGTCCTCGGACCGGCGATCATCGGGCGAGTAGTTCCAAACGTTCCCGCGTGTTGCGCGTTACATCGTGGGAACCGCACGCGAGCGGGAACACACGGAGCAGCCGTATCGGGGTCAGAACGGATCTCGTCGCATCGTGACCGCGTGCGGGGTTGCGCCCGGGCCGCGCGGGCGACACCCTCGGGGCCTGGACCTCGCAGGATCGGACCGGCGCATGAGCGACATCGACATCGTGGAAATGACGGTGCAGAGCGCGCAGGACGCCTTTGCCAGCGGGGCCGTGACCTCCGAGGCGCTGACGCAGGCGTTCCTGGACCGCATCGCCACGTTCAACCCCGCCTACAACGCGATCATCTTCCTCAACCCCGACGCGATGGACGACGCGCGGGCCATCGACCGGCGCCGGGCCGCGGGCGAGGCGCTCGGACCGCTGGCCGGCGTGCCGGTGGTGGTGAAGGACCCGATGGACATGGTGGGTTTTCCCACCACCGCGGGGTGGTCGCTGCTGCACGCGGCCTCGGGCGGAGTGGACCTGATGCCAGGGACCGACTCTCCCGTGGTGGCGCGGATGCGCGCGGCCGGCGCGGTGATCCTGGGCAAGACCAACGTGCCGATCCTGAGCCACACCGGCGCGCACGCCAACGGGAGCTGGGCCGGGCCGACGTACAACCCCGCAGGCCGCGAGTTCCTGCCGGGCGGGAGCAGCGCCGGGAGCGCCTGCGCGGTGGCCGCCAGCATGGCCGTGCTCGCGCTGGCGGAGGAGACTGGCGGGTCGATCCAGAACCCGGCCTCGGCGCAGGCGCTGGTGGGGCTGAAGCCGACCTTTGCCCTCGTGCCGAACGCGGGAGTGATGCCGCTGTCCGCGCTGCGCGACGTGGTGGGGCCGGTGGCGCGCTGCGTGCGCGACGCGGCGCTCACGCTCGACGCGCTGGCGGGGTATTCGTCGGAGGACCCGAAGACGATCGCGGGAGTCGGGCACCGGCCTGCGGGCGGCTACACGTCGCTGCTGGCAGAGGACGCGCTGCAGGGGAAACGGCTTGGTCTCTACGGCCCGGGGTGGCGCAACCTGCCGCTGTCGGAGGAGACGGTGCGGCTCTACAAGCGCGCGCAGGGCGAACTTGCGGCGCGCGGCGCGGTGCTGGTCGAGGACCCGTTCGCCGGCACGGGCTTTGCCGCCCTGCGCCAGCCGACGCCGCCGCTCGCCGAGTTCGACGCGCGCGGCCTGGAGTCCGTGCCGTACGACCTGCAGAAGTACCTGGAGCGGCTCGGGCCGGACGCCGCGCTGAAGACGTTTTCCGAGTTCGCGACCGCGACCGCGCGCGAGGACGCCTTTGCGCCAAGCGGCGTGCTGGGCTTCATGCCGCATCTGCCGCAGTTCGCGGCCTGCCTCGCCGACCCGTCGCGGCCGCCGGACCTGTCGGAGTTCATCGCGGCGCGCGAGGCGTACCTGGCGATCTTCGGCGAGGTGTTCGCGCGCGAGCGCCTGGACGCGTTGGTGTTCCCGCAGATGCGCGATGCCTTGGGACCGCTGCACGGGCCTGAGCCGATCCACGAGGCGGTGGTGAGCGAGATCAACATCGCCGGTCTGCCCGCGGTCACGGTGCCGGCCGGCTACCACGGCTCAGGCGCGCCATTCGGTCTGGTGCTTGTCGGCCCGATGTGGAGCGAGGCCACGCTGCTTGCCTGCGCCCACGACTACGAGTGCGCGACACGGCACCGACGCGCCCCTGTACTCGTCACGGGCTGACGGACCTCGGCGCCGGCAGGTCCCTGCGGGCGGTCTTTGGGGGGGGGCGGGACGCCGGGCAGGGATGGTCCTTCCTGCCCGGCAGGGCGTCAGAGCAGCGACCTGGCGAGCAGCATGTGGACGCCCTTGTTGCCGTCCACAGTCTGGGTGACGCGCAGGTTGCCCGCCAGCGAGCACAGCATGTATGCCTGGTTGCGCGTGAGGCTGGTGCGGGCGCAGACGTGGTGCACCATCTCGCGCACCGCCTGCTTCGC
>CAXSFU010000081.1:2778-13310 GCA_964236695.1 uncultured Acetobacteraceae bacterium
TGAGGCTGGTGCGGGCGCAGACGTGGTGCACCATCTCGCGCACCGCCTGCTTCGCCGCGTCGTCGAGGTCCTCGTCGAGACCGATCGACATCAGGTCGGTGGGGGTTTCGGCGAACGGGCGGGTCACGGGGAAGTCCTTGCGCACGGTGAGGCGGAACGTGCCGGACAGGCCGGTTTCCAGGGCGGTGATGCACACCTCGCCGTCGCCCTGCACGCCGTGGCCGTCACCCGCCATGAACAGCGCCCCCTCGTTGAACACGGGAAGGTAGAGCGTGGCGCCGGGCTTCAGTTCCTTGTTGTCCATGTTGCCGCCGAAGGCGCGGGGCACGGGCGAGCCGCAGCGGCCCCACTCCTTCGGGGGAGCGACGCCGATGATGCCGAAGAACGGGTCGAGGGCCAGCTCCGTGCCCCAGGGCAGCGTGGTGGTGCCGCGTGCGCGGTCGATCGGGGGGTGGATCGTCTCGTACTCGGTGAACTCGTCCGGCAGCGTGCCGAGCAGGGGCAGGATGGCAACGAACCCCCAGTCCATGGTCGGCTCGGCGGCGAGGATGTCGATCTGTAGCGTGTCGCCCGGCTGCGCGCCGCGCACGAACACCGGGCCGGTGATGAAGTGGGGGCCCGGACCGTCCGGCAGCGCGTCCAGAGCGGCGAGGTAGTCGGCGGGCACCGGCAGGTGCGTGGGCAGCGACGTCCGCCCGCCCGCCGGAAACGACGCCAGGGTGACGGTGTCGCCGGACTCCACGTGCAGTACCGGCGGCGTCGTGGCGTCGAGGTAGCCCAGGACCATGTTCTCCGGGGTGGGAGGGATCGTGTGGTGCTGGCTCATGGCGTCGTCTCCGGGGTTGGGGTGCTGGCGGCTCAGACCGAGAGGAAGCGGTCGAGGCCGTCGCGGCGGATGTCCGGGCCGAGGCCCTGCGCCACCACGGCGCCGCGACCCAGCACGACGTAGCGGTCGGCAAGGGCTGCGGCGAAGTCGAGGTACTGCTCGACCAGCAGGATCGACATGCGGCCCTTCAGCGAGGTGATCGCCGCCTCGATCGCCTTGACCAGGCTGGGTTGGATGCCCTCGGTAGGCTCGTCCAGCACCAGGAGGCGCGGGCGGCCCATCAGCGCGCGGCCAATCGCGAGCTGCTGCTGCTGGCCGCCGGACAGGTCGCCGCCCCGCCTGCGGCCCATCTCGCGCAGCACGGGAAACAGCGCGAACACGTCGTCGAGCAAGGCCTGCTCGGCGTCGCGGGCGGCGGCCCCCCGCCCTGCCCGGCGCCGCGCCCGGAACGCCACGGCGAGGTTCTCCGCAACCGAGAGGTCGGAGAAGATCTCGCGGCCCTGCGGCACGTAGCCGATGCCGCCGTGGCAGCGACGGTGCCCGGGCCAGCCGGCGATGTCGACGCCGTCGAGCAGGATGCGGCCGGCGCTCGGCTGCAGCACGCCGGCGAGGCAGCGCAGCAGCGTGGTCTTGCCGGCGCCGTTGCGACCGAGCAGCACCAGGCACTCGCCGCGGCGGATCGACAGGCCGACGCCGCGCAGGCTCTGCGCGCTGCCGTAGTAGTGGTCGAGGCCGGCGATGGCGAGGTGCTCGTCCACGCCTGCGGTCATCGGCCGATGTACACGTCGATCACGGAACGGTCCGCGCGGGCCGCGGCCATGCTGCCCTCGAACAGGGAGCGGCCCTCGTGCAGCACGCTGACCACGTCGGCCACCTGCTCCACGAAGTCCATGTCATGCTCGATCACCACGATCGAGCGTGCGGGCGAGCGAAGGGAGCGCACCAGGGCGGCGGTGTGCGCGGTCTCCTCGTCACTCATCCCGGCCACCGGCTCGTCCAGCAGCAGCAGCCTGGGCTCCGAGGCCAGCACCATGCCGATCTCGAGCCACTGCTTCTGCCCGTGGCTGAGCGTGCCGGCCAGCGTGCCGGCCAGCGCCTCCAGGCCGGTCGTGTGCAGCAGCCGGCCGATCGCCTCGCGCTTGGCCTCGCGCGGGGCGAGCACCTCGCGCAGCAGGGAGCGGCGGTGCAGGCGGAGCGACAGGTCGAGATTGTCCTCCACGCTCAGCGCCTCGAACACTGACGGCTTCTGGAACTTGCGGCCGATCCCGGCCAGGGCCAGCTCGACCTCGCTCAGCCGGGTGACGTCGATGCGGCCGTCGAGCACGATGGTGCCGGCGCTGGGTCGCGACCGGCCGGTCAGGGCGTCGAGCAGCGTCGTCTTGCCCGCACCGTTGGGGCCGATCACGGCGCGGACCTCGCCGTAGTTCGCGTGGAACGACAGCCCGTTGATCGCGACGAAGCGGCCGAACGAGACCACCAGGCCATCGGTGCGCACCGCCGCGGCGCCGGCCGCGTCCACCTGCGCATCGCCCGCCTGCGCGCAGGTTCCTAGGGGCGTCACCTGCCGGCCCGGCGCGGCAGGCCTGGCGCCTGGGCGAGGCCGGCGAGCCAGGCGCGCGAACGGTTGTTCAGGTCGAGCAGGCCGTTGGGTAGCGCCAGCACCACCGCAAGCACCAGCAGGCCGAGCACGAACGGCAGCAGCACCGGGGCTGACGCGGACAGCCAGAGCCGGAGCAGGTTGACCAGGATCGCGCCGGCCAGTGCGCCGTACAGCCCGCCGCGGCCGCCGACCGCGACCCAGACCGCGACCTCCAGCGACAGCGACGGGTCGAGCAGGGACGGGTTGACGATGCCGACCTGCGGCACGTAGAGCGCGCCCGCGATCCCGGCCAGCGCCGCCGACAGGCACCACGCCGCGAGCTTCAGCCACAGCGTCTGGTAGCCGAGGAAGCGCAGGCGGGGCTCGTCATCGCGGATGGCTGCGAGCAGCCGGCCGAAGCGGGTCGCCAGCAGCGCGCGGCCGCCGAGCAGCGTGGCGAGCGCCGCGGCGCAGGACAGTGTCGCCAGCAGCACCGTGGCGCCGCGCCCGCCCGCGGGCAGGCCGGCGAGGTCGTGGAAGCCGGTCATGCCGTTGTTGCCGCCGAAGCCGGTGTCGTTGCGGAACATCAGCAGCATTGCCGTGTAGACCAGCGCCTGGGTGATGATGGAGAAGTAGACGCCGTTGACCCGGGAACGGAACGAGACGTAGCCGAAGCAGAAGGCGAGGGCGGCCGGCACCGCCACGATGGCGGCCAGGGTGAGGAGCGCGCTGTCGGCGAAGCCCCACCAGGCGGGGAACGCGCCCTGCCCCATGAACAGCAGGAAGTCGGGCAGCGTGCCGATGGCACGCCAAGCGGTGCGCAGGAGGTGCATCGCGCACAGGTAGCCGCCCAGCGCGAAGAACAAACCGTGGCCGAGGCTGAGTACGCCGGCGCCGCCCCACATCAGGTCGACCGACATCGCCAGCACCGCGAAGCACATCACCTGCCCCACGAGGTTGGTCGCGTAGGCGGACAATCCAACGCCCGGCAGGAGGCCTAGCCCGAGCAGCGGCACCGCGACCGTTGCCGCCGCCAGCAGCAGCGCGGCCGTGGCGGCCCAGCGGTCGCGGGGCCGCCTGGGTTGCGACGAGGCATGCGCGCTCACCGGCGGCCCCTCGGGGGGACGAGCCCCTCGGGGCGCCACTGGATCAGCGCGATGACCAGCAGCAGCGCCACGACCTTGGCCGCCACCGCGCCGTAGAACGGCTCGATGCCGACGTCGACCAAGCCGATGCCCAGCGCCGCCAGCGCCGTGCCCGCCAGGCTGCCGACGCCGCCGAGGACGACGACCATGAAGCTGTCGATGATGAAGCCGGTGCCCATCGACGGGTTGACGTTGTAGATCGGCGACAGCGCCACCCCGCTCAGGCCCGCGAGCCCCGCGCCCAGCCCGAAGGCCGCCATGTCGATGCGGCGGGTGGCGATGCCGACGTTGGCCGCCATCGCGCGGTTCTGCGTCACCGCGCGGATGAACAGGCCGAGGTCGGTCAGGCGCAGCACCGCGAGCGTGCCGGCGAACGCCAGCACCGCGGCCACGATGGCGCCGAGGTGGTTCCAGGTGACCAGGAAGTCGCCGACCACGCGCGCGCCGCCCGTCAGGTAGGGCGGCGTGAGGAACTGCAGGTTCTGGCTGCCGAACAGCACGCGGATCGCGTTGATCAGCAGCAGGCTGATCGCCCAGGTCGCGAGCAGCGTCATCAGTGGGCGGCGATACAGGTGGCGCACCACCAGCACTTCGATCGCGACGCCGAGCGCCGCCGTGCTCAGGAACGCCACCGGGATCGCGAGCAGCGGGTACCAGCTCACCCAGCCCGGCGCCCAGGCGCGCAGGACCTGCTGCACGCAGAACGTGGCGTAGGCGCCGACCGTGATCAGCTCGCCCTGCGCGAGGTTGATCACGCCCATCAGGCCGAAGATGATCGCGAGGCCTGCTGCCGACATGAACAGCACGCTGCCGACGCTCAGGCCGTTGTAGAGCACCGCCAGCACCCGGGCGACGCGGAGCCAGAGCCTCACCCGGGCCAGAGAGCGGTCGAGCGCGGCTGCGACCCGTGGCTCGGCGGCGTAGGCGGGGTCGGCGCGCAGGGCGGCAAGCTGGACCTCGGCGCGGGTCGACGCGTCCTGGCCGAGGGCGTCGATGGCGCGCAGCCGCCCGTCGATGTCGGACGCGTGCAGGCCGGCGGCGACCAGCAGGCCGCGCAGGATCCCAGCCACGGCGGGGTCGCGGGCCAGAGCCGCGTCGAGCAGCGCCGGGGTCAGGCCCTCGCTGCGCCGCTCCAGGGTGCGCGCGGCCGCGAGCTGGGACGCCTCGTCGCGGGCGGTGAACAGCACCAGCGCGGCGCCGAGCTGTTCCAGCACCGCGCGGCTGCGCAGGCTGGGCACCGGGGTGCGCGCGTTCTCGGGCATGACGGCAGGAGCCAGGGTCGCGGCATCCAGCGGCCCCGCGGCGCCGTCGAGCACGGCGCGTCCATCCCCGCTGCAATGCAGCCGCCGTCCGGCATAGGCCGCACTCGCTGCCGCAGCCCAGGCGAGCGCGGGGCCGTCCGCCCCGGGTGTCGCGGCCAGGAGATTGCCCAGCGCCTCGGTCGCCTCCCGGCTGTCGGGCGCGCACAGGCCGGCAAGCACAACGCCACGGTCGATCGCGCCGGTCTGCGCCCGCGCGGGGAACGCGCCGCACAGGGCGAGGCAGAACACGGCTGCGGGCAGGCACGACATGATCCCGTGCCGGATCACGTCGGCGGCCCCTTGAGGTCGGCCGGCAGGAAGCAAGGCCGGACTCTGCCCAGAGCCGCCAAAGAGCAGAGGCCTTTGCAAACCCGTCCGTTGGAAACAGCACTCCAAATGCCTGGCCCCTGGCAGAGCGTCAACCTTTCCCGGCTCACCGGTCCCTCCCGAGGGCCGCGGTCATCGTGTCAGGCGTAGGGGCTGAACGGGACCGGCTTGGGCGTGCCCTTGGATTGCCAGAGCACGTCGAAGCCCTGCTTGTCGTTGATCGAGCCGATGAACACGCCGCGCGAGACGTAGTTGTTGTCCGCGCTCATCGTCAGCGTGTAGCCGGACGGACTCTCCAGGCTCAAGCCGGGGAAGGCGGCGCGCACCGCCGGCACGTCGAACGATCCGGCTTTCTTCGCAGCTTCCGCCCACAGGTGCACGCCGTCGTAGGTCGAGGCCATTGGATCGATCACCACGGTGGGGCTGAACGGCGCGCCGCTCCGCTTCACGTATGCCGCCCAGTCCGAAAGGAACTGCTTGTTGCGCGGGCCGGGCGCGTTCTGCAGGTATGCCCAGCAGTTCAGGTTGCCAGCCAGCGCCTCGGTGTTGAGCCCCTCCAGGTCGGCCTCGACCATGTCCAGGCCGAGCACGGGAATGTCGGTCGGCTTGAGGCCCTGGTTGGCGTACTCGCGCAGGAAGTCGGGGATCGAGCTGCCGACCGTGGTCAGCACGACAATCGGCTGGCCGCCGCCCTGGTCGGCGAAGCTGCGGATGCGCCCGACCAAGTCCTGGAAGTTGCTGAAGCCGAACGGGACGTATTCCTCCTGCCAGGCGGCCGGCCCGATGCCTTTGGTGCCCCAATAGCCCTTGAGGATCTTGTTGATGGTGCGCGGCCAGACGTAGTCCGAGCCCAGCATGAAGAACCGCTTCGCGCCGACGCCGTCCTGGCCCATCAGGTAGTCCACGGCCGGCAGCACCGAGCTGGACGGTGGCGAGTTCAGGTACACGACATTTTTCGAGTTTTCCTCACCCTCGAAATGCAGAGGGTAGAACAGCAGTGCGTCGTTCTGCTCCACCACGGGGAGCACGGTCTTGCGCGACACCGAGGTCCAGCAGCCGAACAGGGCGGCGACCTTCTGCTCCTGCAGCAGTTGGCGGCCGAGCTGGGCGTAGGTCGGCCAGTCCGAGGCGGGATTGGTGACGACGACCTCGACGGGGCGGCCGAGCACGCCGCCGGACGCGTTGATCTCGTCTGCGGCCATCCTGGTGACGTAGTTCAGCCGGCCCTCAAGGTTCGCCATGGTGCCCGACGAGGAGAACAGGCAGCCGAGCTTGACGCTGTCCGCGGCGCGGGCGGAACGGATGATCGCGGGCATCGCCAGCGTCGCGGCCAGGGACGCAAGCACGCGTCGCCGTGTGGACGGGATCATTCTGTTTCCTCAGTGCAGGGCGAAGAGTATCAAGCAACGTCCATGCCAGCCGGTCTGGGCGCGGGGGGCATGATGGCGGCGCGCGGACACGGCCGCGGCCGGCCGGCGGCTCTCCGGGCTCGGATCGGCACTTCCTTGCGGCAGGTGCCTGCATACCGGTCATTCGCGCCGGGAGGTGCCTTGCGAAGCGGGTTGCAGGACACCGCGGGCCGAGACGTCGCCTGCAGGCGCCACGACGCGCGGGCGCTCCCGCGTTCGTGCACGTGCCGGCCGGACGTGTGCCGCCGCCAAAGATGGCACGTCCTGTGCAGGTTCGGCGGCGGACCTCAACCCCCGCCAGGAGCGCAGAGCCATGCCGGACCACGAGACGTTTGCCCTCGGCGACATCGTGCTGCAGTCCGGCGCCACGCTGCGCGACGCGAAGCTGGCCTACAAGACGTTCGGCACGCTGAGCCCGGCGAAGGACAACGTGATCGTCTATCCGACGTGGTACTCGGGACAGCATACCGAGAATAAATGGCTGATCGGGCCGGGCATGGCGCTCGATCCGGAGCGCTACTTCATCATCATGCCGAACATGTTCTGCAACGGGCTCTCCTCCTCGCCGAGCAACACGCCGCCGCCGTACGACCGCGGCGCGTTCCCCCGGGTGACGGCATACGATAACGTCGTGCAGCAACACCGGCTCGTGACGGAGCATTTCGGTGTCCAGACGGTGAAGCTGGTGACGGGCTGGTCGATGGGGGCGTTGCAGACCTACCACTGGGGGGCGCTGTACACCGGCATGGTCGAGCGCATCCTGCCGTTCCAGGGCTCGGCGAAGTGCTCACGGCACAACTTCGTGTTCCTGGAGGGCGCCCGCAGCGCGCTGATGGCGGACGCGGCATTCCAGGATGGATGGTACGAGACGCCGCCGGCGCGCGGACTGCGGGCGTTCGCGCGTGTCTATGCCGGGTGGGGATTTAGCCAGACCTTCTATCGCCGTCGCGCGGACATCGAGATCATGGGCTACGCCTCGCTGGAGGATTTCTTGGTCGGGTTCTGGGAAGGGCTGTTCCTGTCCAAAGATGCCAACAACCTGCTCGGCATGCTGTGGACCTGGCAGCATGGCGACATCAGCGACAACCCGATGTTCAATGGCGATCTGCCGAAGGCGCTGGCCGCAATCACCGCGCGCGCGATCGTCATGCCGTCCTCGACGGACCTGTATTTCCCGCCGGAAGACAACGAGATCGAGGTTTCGCACATGCCGAATGCGGAGCTGCGCGTGGTCGACAGTTTTTGGGGGCACTTCGCGGGCGGGCCGGGAACCAGTCCGGACGACATCCGCACACTCGACAACGCGTTGAAGGAACTGCTCGCGCAATGACGCGGCGAGGGCTCCGCGGTCGGGTACCAAGACGTGGTGTAGGAGGTGGACACCGTAGTGACCGCCTCCTACACCACCCTCTGGACACGACGCTCGCAAGCACCCTTGTCGCCGGGCTTGAGCTCGCACAAGAGGAACAGATGGCACTGCGACAGGAGAACACGTTCGGCACGATCAGGGTCGATGCACAGCGATGAACAGGAATGGCCAGCTCGAGCCCAGGTTGGCATGGCACTCTGCAGCTGACCGATGTCACGGAAGATCAGGTCGCAGCGCCAATGCCCGGTGTGTAGGAGAAGCGCAGCCCGGCGGTGTGCCCTTGATCGAACACCTCGCTCAGCACGCGCCGTCCGCCTGAGCGGTTGCGCGTCCGCAGGCTCAATCCCAGGCCAGCCAACTCCGCTTCGACCAGACCGGCCTTGACCACAACCAGGTCCCGTCCGGATGATCCCCGCAGCCCCGCCTCCCGCTCTGCCCGCAGCGCCTGCAGCTTGGCGGTGATGCCCCGGCCCAGACCGATCTGGAACGAGTTCGTCGCGGTGCGGCGCAGCCGGGCCGGCATCTCCGCGTACGTCTCGCCGGCCTTGAACAGCGCTGTTTCCCGAGCGAAGGCCTGGTCGACGAGCTCGTACAGGTAGCGCGCCGCCGCCACATCCGCGGGCAGGCCGAAAAACACGTAACGCAACGTGCCGCCACTGGCCTTCTCACCCCAGACCCGACAGTCGAAGAACGCCGCCGTCGCCGGCACACAGTCGTCAAGTGGTCCGGCTTGCTTGCGTGACGTCTCAACCGCCACCCCCTCGCAGGATTGCTGCTGCAGGTCCAGTTCGCTCAGGCTCAACCCGTAGCGGTCCAGCAGTTCGGCGACCTTCTCGGCCGCAGCCAGTGCCTCATGCTCCGTGCAGCCCTGCTCGACCGTCTTGGCGCGCAGTGCCTGTATGCGACCGATCAGCTTGTCGAGCTCCGTATCCGGCGCCCGGCCCACCGCGAACACGGCCTCCAGCTGCCGTCGCAGGACATCGAAGATGGCGCGGGCAGCAGGCGAGATGTCGCCGGCAGCAATGCCGGCGTCCAACGCCGTCGACACGGCCCCCATCCGCAGCGAGCCGGACCCGACCGCGGCCCGGCGCTGCATCGTCTCCAGCTGGATCAGCGCGATGGTGCCGTAGGCGGCCGACAGCTCCGGCAGGCCGTGCTCGCGCGTGTTGGCTGCAGAGGCCAGCATGGCCAGCAGTGTGTCGAGACCGGTCTGTGCCCGCACGAACCGGACATCGTCTGGATCGCGTTCCGCGCCCGGCCGAGCCCAGTCCAGGGCGATGGCGTCGAGGTCGTCCCCGTCCTCTCCGTATCCGTCCTCCTGTCCTGGCAGCGCTGCGTTCACCCCGGGGACTTGCAAGGTGCCGTGGCGCAGGACCTGGCGATACACGCTCTCGGCGCAGCGGACCGGGTTGACCAGACCAGGCCGGCCCACCCGCACAAAGCTCATCGCAACTGCCAACCCGGCCTCATCGAGGGGCGTGACTTCGCCGACGCAGGTGAAGCCCCCGGCTGGCAGCGGGGCCAGCCATACAGCCAGGTGCAGCCCGGCAAGAGCGGCCGTCCAGGGCAAGCCGTGAAGCTGAAGGATCTGGTCCGAAGCCAGATCCTGCAACCGGATCGTGGCGTCAGTGTCGGCATCCAACACTGCCATCAGCCTGAACTGGCTCTGCCGCAGCACGGCAATGGCGGCGGCATCCACCGGGTCCACGGGACTGCGAGCGCGAAGGAGGCGGTCGATGGCAAGGGTGCCACCAGCCGAAGGGGTGAACACCGCCAGGGTGTTCGCCAGCAGGAAGGCTTCCGCCATCAATGCCGCCGCCTGCGTTGAGGGCAATGCCGACAGGTCCAGGCGGTCCAGCCAGGCCTGGACCGTGTCGGTGACACGGCCGGGTGGAACGAAACCGAACGCGTCCAGCAGGATCGTCGCAGTGCGTTTCTGCAGGATGTGGAGATCGACTAGTTTGCCGGTCGGTTCCTTGGCACCGCCACGACGCTGCTTCAGTGTCTGCATGGTCTGTCCGCCTGACTCGGTGCTGGCTACCCAAGGGTAGGCCTGGAGCTGGCAGACGGCCAGCGCGGCGAAGCCGACCAGATGTGCGTATTCCGACGCATTCCTGCCGGCGATTGCGACGCAAGCCAGCCGTTGGTTCCGATCGATTCAGCCACCCCTGAGAGGGCGGGCGATGCGGTTCGCGAGCAATCCTCCACTGTCGGCAAAGTGACTCTTCAGGATCCCCGGGGAGCGCCATGCCAAGCCAGAGACATAGTGTCGCTCGGATGTGCCGAATCTGGCGCACCGCGACTGTGTTGCATGGACTGGAAAGCGGGCGTGAAGCACCGACCCGCATCGGCTATCACGCCAAACGGACGTATTCTGGGCGTCCGAGTTCGAGCATGCAATTTAGGACGCCGACAGCGAGGGCGATCTCCGTCTAGCGTCGGCGATCCGTGCGCGAGCGCAGCGCGTCGCCGATTACGCGCTTGAACCGGCTGATGTCGGTCTCGACCAAAGTGCGCCAGCGGTTAGCCCGAGGCTTTCTGCCAGCGCCCACGCAGCGCGATAGCCACCTGCAGGT
>CAXSFU010000082.1:0-13161 GCA_964236695.1 uncultured Acetobacteraceae bacterium
TTTGGCGGGGTCCCCGCCTTCAAGCATGGGGGCAGAGCCCCTGGCCTTCCTGTCCTGACCGGTCAGGGCAACCGGCGACTGGTATAAGTTCGTCGTCGCCGCCAGCGCAGCCCGTCGAGGCTGACCGGCGCCGTTTCCAGGCGTCGCTCACTGGCGGCCTCACCGACGTCGTCGTGGACTTCAGGGCCGCCGACCGGCTCGCCCTCCCCGGCGACGCCACCAACGGCAGCGCGGTGCTGGCCGACGCCACCGTCTCCATCGGGAGCACCGTCATCACCCTGTCCGGCCAGACCAGGATCGTCCTGCAGAACCACACGGCCCTGGCCCCCGGCAACTTCTCCCGGCAGCCGTCACGGACCGGGTTCAACCCGGCTTCGTGCGTCATGGCGAAAAGAACGCATGTTCTTTCTTGAAAGAAAGAACCAAAGAACTTTTGCTCATAAGATACCGGAGCCGCCCGCCTGCCCCGAACCCCATGGGCAAAGTCTGTTTGCTTCTTTTTCTTTAGAAAAAAAGATCCTTGCTTCCTGGCCCGAGGCAATAATCCGTTGCCGAATCCGTGGCAACATCCAGTCAGGCGTCAAGGCCCTGCCGGCCGCTCACAACGGTTACGCAACGTCGTTCCGGCAACGTCGTTGCGCAGTGCAGCATTCCTGACTAGACTCGTCTCACGATGATCTGATGTTCTGGCTTCGCCGGAGCGACGCGAACTCCGAAAGGCCTGCCTCCATGTCCACGCTGACCGTCTCCGGTGCCGGCAACACCGTGCTCACCGTCTCGCTCGACGGCACGACCAACTACCAGCTGGCCCAGCAGTTCGCGGCCCTGGTCAACACCGCGGCCGGCGCCGGCACGCTGTCGGCCTCGATCGTGTCCTCGACCACCGACGCGGCGGCGGTGCCGCCCGGCTTCCTCGGCGAGGCCGTGGTGGTGGCGCCGCTGTCGAACCTGGCCTGGCCGGCCGCCGACACCGTGATGCTCGACGTGGCCGCGGGCGCAACCACCGTTTCTGCGACGCTCGTCGCCACCGCGGTCAGCATCCTGGCCGGCAGCGGCGGCACGACCTTCAACGCCGGCGCCGGGCAGACGACGTTCATCGCCGGCGGCGGCAACAACACCTACAACGGCTACGTGGCGCCCGGCGGCGTGACCACCCTGCCAGGCGCTGGCTCCTCGACCCTCAACATGGTCGCGACCGGCGCAGGCGACGACACCATCACCGCGGGCACCGGCAATTTCGACATCGACCCCGGCGCCGGCAGCAACCTCGTCGTCCTCGGTACCGGCACCAGCTACGTCAACTCGACGGGCCAGGACATGATCATGGGCGGGCCCGCGCACCTGACCGCGGGCGTCGCCGACGCCGGCACGATCTACCTGTCCGGCACCGGCGCCACGGTGATCGGCGGCAGCGGCACCCTCGACATCCTCGCCAGCAACGGCATCAGCCCCCCGGGCGGCGGCGGCGACACGATCACCCTGGGCAGCGGCGGCGGCAGCATCACCGGGGTGGCGAACAGCACCTTCAACCTCGCGGGCATCGCCAGCGTCGCCGCGGGCGGCAGCGACACGATCAACGTCGGCGGCGCCACCGCCACCGTGCGCGCCGACACCGCGGCCGGCGCCGGGCCGACGCTGGTGAACGGCCCGACCGGCGCCGGCTCGCTGATGTTCATCGGGGGCGCCGGCGCCTCCACCGTGGCGGGCGGCGCGGTTGCGCTCACCGTCGCCGGCGCGCTCGGCGGCAGCGTGACCTTCACCGGGGCGGCCAGCGGCAACCTGCTGATGGTGTCCGGCGCCGGCGGCAGCGCGTCCCTGATCGACGCCAGCGCGGCTTCCGGCGCCAACACCTTCGTCACCGGCGCCGCGGCCGCCACCGTGCTGGGCGGCAGCGGCGCCGACCTGTTCACCATCGGCAGCGCCGCCGCCTCGCTGACCGGCGGCGCGAACGGGGTCAACACCTTCGAGTTCCATGCTACCGCAACCGGCGGCGCCACCGACGTGATCACCGACTTCAAGGCCACCGACAAGCTGTCCATCTCCGGCTACGCCCTGAACGGCGCGTCGGTCCTGGCCGGCGCCAGCGTCGCCGGCGGCTCCACCACGATCACCCTCTCCGACCAGACAAAGATCGTGCTGCAGAACTTCGCCACCCTGACCGGCGGCAACTTCTCCTGAACCCCGGCGGCGCCAGGCGACGGGCGCCGCCTGACGCCGGCAGCCGAATGACCTTGGCCTGTTGAAGCGAGCAAGGCTGGGCTCTGCCCAGACCCGCCAGGGGCGAGCCGCCCCTGGACCCGGCCTTACTTAGGAAGTGGATTCCAAAGGCTCGGCCTTTGGCGGGGTCCAGGGGCAGAGCCCCTGGCCTTCCTTGCCGGTCAGCGCAACCGCCCGCCGGCACGAGGTCAGCGCGGCCCGCACCGTCGTTCAGTCCGCGGCCCACACCTCGTCCAGCACTGACACGAACCTGTCGATGTCGATCTCCGCACAGCTGCCGCTGGCCTCGATCCCGGCCGACGCCATCCGGTCCCGGTCGAACACGTCGACGATGTAGGCGTGCCAGCGCAGGCCGAACACCGCGCAGGTCGCCCTGGTGTACTGGTCGGCGAAGTCCGATCCCTGGATCTCGACGACCCTGGTCGCGAAGTTGCAGAAGCCGAGGTTGGCGAGTCCTGCGCCCGACTCGCCGACCACCAGGCGGCACTCGCCCAGCAGCCTGATCATGTCGTCCAGCGCGATGCGGCCGGGGTCGACGACCTCGAAGCCCCGCTCGCGCACGGCCGCCTCCAGCGCCCGCCTGTTGGTCAGCAGACGCTTCGTGCTGTCTCCCCTGCTCAGGAACACCTTCGCCCGCCCCGGCCCCCGGTCGAGCGACGTCTGCATCCGCAGCAGATCGAAGGTCAGCCGCAGGAACCGGCTCGGGAACGGCAGGTGCCCGTACAGCATCGTGCTCGGCAGCAGGGCCCTGAACACCGTGTTGACGCGAATCGGCTCGTAGCGGTCCAGGATGTTCACCGCGGCGAGGATGGCCCGCTGCCAGTCGCTCAGCTCGGGGCCCACGAACACCATCTCGTCGGTGAAGGCCGGGCTGCCGCGAATGGCGATCGCCATCGACAGGCCGTCGTACAGGAAATGCCCGAAGTTCGGGAACCCGGGACCGCAGATCGGGATGCCGATCCGCTCGCTCGTCGTGAACTCCTGCGCGGCGTCGCGTTCAGCGACCCCGGCGTCGTCGACCAGGATCGTCGGATCGAACGTCGCGATGGCCTTCAGCCGCTCCGCCGGCGGGATGCTCCAGTCGAGGCTGCCCTGGTAGACGTAGTCGCCCGCGGCGATCACGACCAGCGAGCGCGACAGCAGGGTGGCGTCCGGCAGGGCGACGATCTCGATCCCGCGACTGCGGAACGGCGCGCCCAGGTAGCCGGGCGCGGCAAGCTCCGGCACCTGCAGGAACACGTTGACGCCGGGCGTGGCCTTTCCCATGACATCCATGCTCGAGAACGCCGGCGCGATCGCCAGCCGACGGATGCCGCCCGGGTCGCCCGACACCTCGCGCAGGAACTCGGCCAGGCCGGCGCTGGACGGACGGTCGACGGTTTCGATGAAGCGGAGGGGCATCGGTTCGGTGCTCGACGGTTCTCTGCCTGCCCGGAACGGCCACGCGGCAGGGCAAGCGCGTATCCGCTCGGCCCGCCCCGGTCAAACCCGGCCGCGCCGCGGCGCCGACCGCCGCCCCGCCGCGTCAGCCCCCCGCGCGGCGGACGCCCTCAGCCGCCGCCGGCCCGCGCGGCGTCGAGCGCCTGGTTGTCGGTGGCCGCGTCGTACAGGACCGCCCTCGGCACCGGGTCGCGCGACAGCGCCACGGCCTCCAGCCAGCCGAGACCGAAGTCGCGGTCCGGCTCCAGGTAGGTCCCCTCCGCCCACTCGTTCCAGGCGTTGACGAACACGGCCGTCTCGTCCTGGTCCGCCTCGATCCTGGCCTGCCCGAGGGTGGCGCGCAGCCAGCGGCGGAAGCTGGCCGGGGTCGCGCCGCGGAACACGAAGGCGTTCAGGCCGCGCCGCGCCGTGTTGTCCCAGCCCATCATGACGCCGCGGTAGCGTGGGCCCGGCGATCCGGCGACGAGCTGGCCGATGGCGGCGTCCACCGTCCGGTTGTAGTCGTAAACGTGGGCCGCAAAGCCGCGAACCCGGGCGCCGTCGTCGACCCGCGTCTCCTGCGCCGGCAGGAAATGCGGCGGGAACTCGAAATACGCGTCGAGGCCCAGCTCGAACGGCCAGTCGGGCAGCTTCGCGTCCTCGCCGATGTGCACCCAGCCGCCGACGAGATGGACGTCGCCGATCCCCTGCGCGTCGAGGCAGGACCGCAGTCGGCGCATGGACCGCCCGGCATCGGGGATGTGCATCACCCGGTAGATGGCAAGAACCGGCCTGCCGTTCATGCGCAGGTAGCGCGGATCGCGCAGCAGCGGCGCGATGTCGGCGGCGAACGCCTCCTCCCAGCCGGGCAGGTAGTCCTGCGACAGCAGCACCTCCTTCGACAGGCCGTCCCAGTTGCGCGTCCAGGGCTCGTTCGCCCAGCAGATCATGAACGGAAAGTCCGGCCGCCCTGACGCCAGCACCGCCTCGATCGGCCGCTGCAGCAGCTTGCGGCCGTTGAACCAGTAGTAGTAGTACGAGAACGCGGTGATCCCGTAAGCCCTCGCCAGACGGGCCTGCGCCTCGCGCGCCTCGGCCAGCCGCAGGTCGTAGAAACCCAGGTCCGCCGGCAGCCGCGGCTGGCGGTGGCCGTCGAACAGCGCCGTGGCCCGCGTGACGTTGGTCCACTCCGTGAAGCCTTCCTCCCACCACTCGTTGTTCTCCGCCACCGGATGGAACTGCGGCAAGTAGTTGGCGATGAGATGCACCGTCGGGCCGTGCACGGGTCCGGACGGAGGCGCGCCGGCGAGGTGGCGCGGCTCCTCGATCCGCATTCCGGCGTCGTGGCAGACGAGGCTGATCAGACGCTCGACCGCGTGGGCCGTCGTGCCGTCGTTGCTGAGCGGCTCCGGCTCGAAGTCGTCGAAGCCGAGGCCGAGGCAGTCGATCGAGCGGAACAGGAACGGGCGTATCCAGAAGATCGAGCCGCCGGCGAAGCCCTTCTCGAACGAGGACGCGTCGAGGCCGACGGCCGGGAAGAACTCCGACAGCCGCGCCTCGTTCGACGCCCAGTACTCGCGGCCGGTGAAGATCTGGTGGTCGGCCACGACGATGCCGATGTCGGGGTCCGCGTCCATCGCCGCCAGGATTGTCCTCACGGTCTCCCGGCTGCCGAGGATACCGCCGATGAGGTGGTGGCGCCACTCGTTGCCGCCCGGCCGCCATTCCGTGCGCTTGCTGTGCAGCTTGCAGACGTAGTCGTAGCGGAACAGCACGCCGGAGCGGATGACCTCGAGCAGCGGCAGGATGTCGCGCCCGTGGTTGTCGAGCACCAGCACCACCGCCTGCGGGAAGAACTCCAGGATCGACGGCGCGGCGCCGTCCGACACCTGGTCGACCAGGGTCACGAACAGGTCGAACGGCTCGTCGATGTTGAGCAGGGCGTCGGACAGCTCCAGCCACAACTCCGGGTAGTAGAGGTGCAGCACCACCGCCAGCCGCGCCGTCGGCCGGAACGCGCGCAGCCGGGCGAACTCCGGCCGCAGCCGCGGCTCGATCCAGGCTGGGTCGAGCGAGCGCAGGCGCGCAGACGGCGACACGGCGCCGGGCTGCACCGCCGGCGGATGCGCGACCTCTGCGGACGGCGGCACCGGCACCGCATCCTGCGCAACGCCGCCCGCCTCCGGCACCGCAGGCGCCACGAGCTGCGCCTCCCGCCCCGCCCTGAGCCGGGACGGCAGCTTGAGGGTGAGCGACCACCAGGCGAGCCGCATCGCCCCGCGCAGCTGGCGCCGCTGTCCGGCGGGCACCCTGTCCACGATCCGCCGCGCGGGCCAGGTCATCTTCCAGGCCGTCGAGCCGGCGATGCCCTGCAGGGCGGAGGACAGCCGGGCGTTCGCGTCCTCCAGGTCGCGGACGCGCTCGCCCTCCAGGCGCGTGCGCGTCTGCCAGTCCGCCGTGACCGCCTGCTCCGAGGCCAGCCGCTCCCGGCCCGCGTCCAGCTCGCCGGACAGCTCCTGGCTGCGGCCGCGCGCCAGCTCCAGGTCGTGGCGCAGGCGCGCGAGATGGGCCTCGACGTTGCGCCGGCTTGACCCGGCCTGGCGGTCCTTCCAGGCAAGCCGCGCCTGCAGCGCCTCAACGAGCGCCCGCTGTTCCGCGCGCCCGTCCTCGATCGTCCCGTCGTCGCGCGCGCGCGAATCGAGCCGTTCCCCCAGCGCGCGCACCTCCTCCGCCAGGCACAGGGACTCCCGCTCGGCCGCCGCCACCCGCTCCCCGGACCGGTCCTGCTCCCCCTCGAGGTCCGCCACCTGCCGCGCCCGCGACAGCAGGGCCGCTTCCAGCTCCGAGACCTGCGTGGCCCTGCGGGCGAGCAGGTCCTCCAGCTCGCCGACCTGCGTGGCCCTGCCGGCGAGCAGCGCCTCCAGCTCCGAGACCTGGGTCGCCCTGCCCGCCAGCGCACGGTCGAGCTCCGAGACCTGGCTGGCCCTGCCGGCGAGCAGCGCCTCGAGGTCGCGGGCCTGGCCCGCGCACCGCTCCGCCTCGTCGACGGCCTGCCGCCGCAGCGCCTCGGTGTGGCGCATCAGCGCGGGGTTGTGCAGCACGCTCGACCCCACCGGCGGCAGCGCCCGGTTCGAGGCGAAGGCGACGAAGAACGGCGGCTCCGGAATGCCGGCGGTCCGCTCGAAGGTGCACGCCCCCCTGAGCATGAACCCGAGCGGCACGGGCGAGGCGGCCCCGTCCGCAGGCTCGCCCTGCGGCCCGATGACCGACCCGCAGAGCGGACGCTGGGCCAGCAGCGCCACGTGGTCGAAGCTCGCCTCGAGGAAGGCGAGGAACTCGTCGCGGTCGAGCTCGCGGACGTGGAACTCGTTGTGGTAGTCGGCCGCCTCCGTGTAGACGGTGCGGTTCGGCGAGGAGATGATCAGCAGCCCGTCCGGGCGCAGGACACGCAGCACCTCGGCCGCGAACTCGTCGTGCTCCGGGAAGTGCTCCAGGGTCTCAAAGCTCACCACCACGTCGATCGACGCGTCCGCGATCGGCAGCTTCTGCGCACGACCCTGCTTGAACGACACCCGCTCGCTCAGGTAGTTCGCGTTGGCGAAGTCGACCGCAGCCGCATTCGCGTCGACGCCGATGACGCTGCCCGCCACCTGCCCGAGGCAGAAGCTGCCGTACCCCTCGCCGCTCGCGACGTCGAGGACGTCCTTGCCGGCGCAGTGGCCGAGCGCCAGCAGGTAGCGGTGGTAGTGCTCGCTCTGTATGTCGCCCGACGAGACGTCGCCAAGCAGGCCGGAAACATAGCGCTCCCCGTCGAAGCCCAGGGAGGAGGCCGGGCTCGGGAATCGAAACACTGACCTGTTCAAGCAACCTCTCCACAAATCGGGCCGACCAGGCCCCCCGCCCCCGGGCAGGACGGCGTCAGCGCCTGGCTGGCGCTGCGGCCCGACCCGCTCGCACGCGCCGGAGCTTCCCTCGGTGACGCAATCGTCATGCCGCGTTCTAGGGACGGGATCGGCCAGGGTCCAGTCCGGGAGCGCAATGCCACAGGCATCCAGGGGCCGGGGAGCCGGTCGACTTTGCAGCAGCGCGCTGCTTCAAGCAGAAAGCAAGGCTCTTCTTTTTCTGAAGAAAAAGAAGCAAAAAGACTTTGGCCATAAGAATTCCGGACGTGCGAGCTATTCCGAAACCCAAAGGGCAAAAGTTCTTTGGTTCTTTCTTTCAAGAAAGAACACGCTTGTTTCCTGCCGTGGCCCAGGCCACAGAGGCCGCAGCCCCTATCCTGCCCCGTGCCCCATCCCCAGCCAGGGCGGCACCCGGCGCGGCACCGGCGCCAGCAGCGCCCGCGCCTCGCTCGGCAGCATGTTCGGGCTCAGGAACGGGTCGACGTCCATCGCCTCGCCCCAGCGCCGCCGCATCCACGCCTTCTCGCGCGCCAGGCGCGCCTGGCCGTCCGCCGTCTCGTCGGTCCCGCGCGTCGCCTGCTCGTGGTGCAGCAGCACCGCCTCCGGCGTCCAGATCGCCCGCAGCCCCGCCGCCCGCACCTTCAAGCAGAGGTCGACGTCGCTCCACGTCACCGGCAGCGACTCCTCCAGCCCGCCGACCCGCTCGAACACCGCACGGCGCAGCGCCACGCACGCCCCGGTCAGCGCGGTCACGTCGCGCACCCTCGCCAGCTGGTCCATGTAGCCCGCCGCCCCGCCGTCGCAGTGACGCCACATGTGAGTCGCGCGCCCGGCGGGGCCCAGCACCATGCCGGCGTGCTGCACGCTGCCATCCGGGTAGAGCAGCTTGGCACCAGCGATGCCGACGTCCGGACGCAGGGCGTGCGACACCAGCGCGCCCAGCCAGCCGGGCGAGACCACCTCGGTGTCGTTGTTGAGCAGCACGGCGACCTCACCGCGCATCGCCTGCACGCCCGCGTTGTTGAGTGCGGACCAGCTGAACGCGCCGCCGCGGCGCAGCACGCGCACCCTCGGGTCGAGCGCCAGCCGGTCCAGCAGCGCGAGGGCCTCGGGGTCGGCGCTGCCGTTGTCCAGCACCAGCACCTCCAGCGCGGGATGGTCCGTGCGCTCCAGCACGCCCTGCAGGCAGGTCCGCAGCAGCGCGGCCCGGTCCCGCGTGGCCACGATCACCGACGTCAGTGTCGGCGCCGCCGGAGCCGCGAACACCGCGCGCCGGCCCTCGCCCGGCCCGGCCGCCGCGCGGTCCGGACCCGACGGCAGCCCGGCCCCGCCCGCAGCGCCGTCGCGGGGCGCGGCCCCGGGCGAATCGCGCCGGCTGCGCAGCAGGACGGAAACGTGCCGCAGCCGCCCCGGCCCCAGGCCCGCCACGACCCGGGACCGCAGCGCGCGCTCCCAGCCCGCCCCGGACGCGCCATCGGCCGCCCACGCGGCGCGCACCAGCGAGGCGCGCATCACCACGGCGCCCGGCTCCGCCTCGCCGCGCAGCACGTCGGGATGGCGACACACCCCGAAGCGGGGGGAATGGCGCAGCCCCTGCGCGTCGACGGCGTCCTCGTCGCCGACCAGCACGTCCGCCGCGGCCGACGCGGCCGCGACCTCGAAGGTCGCCGTCTCGTGCAGCAGGTCGTGCTGGCCGAGCAGCCCGACGAACTCGCCCCGGCACGCGGCCAGGGCGCGGCCGAACAGGCGCGCCCGCCGCTCCCACGGCAGGCCCCTGACCAGGCGGACCCGGGCGTCGTCGCGGGCATGGCGGAGCGCCGTCGGGCAGAACCGCCGGGCCGACGCCAGCAGCAGCTCGACCGCCGGGGCGTGCTGCCGCCGCACGGACGCGATCGCCGCGTCCAGCCACTCCGGCGCCGGGTCGTCGAGCAGCATCACCCACGAGACGCCGCCCGCCGCGCGGTCCCGCCGCATCGCCTCGCGCTCCCCCGCGTCCGGTCGCGCCATCTCCGACAGCCACCTGCGGTACAGCGCGGCGTCGTCGAGCGGCATGCCCTCAGGGTGCAGCGCCTCCAGCACCGACAGGCGCCGCACCACCGCCGGGTCGGCGACCAGCGCCACGGCCACCACGTCGGGCGAGCGCGTGTTCGCGCGCGTCCAGGCCGGCGGCGGCGCGACGCCATGGGCGTTGCGGTACAGCCCGGCCGCGGCATCCTCGCTCCCGGCCTGGCTGCGGAACTCGTCGGAGGCGATGAACGCCGCGGCGACGTCCTCCGCCGCCAGGCCGGCGCGGCGATGCGCGACAAAGGCGGCAAGCCCGTCCGGATCGGGCCGGCGGCGGAACACGACCAGGTACAGCCGCACCACCTGCGCGGTCAGCGCCCAGGGATCCGGGTCCCGGTCCAGGCAGGACGCGGCGGGCAGCCGCAGCACCACCGCCGGGTCCCTGACCAGGGCGGCGGCGACGTCCCCGGGCGCCCCCTGCGCCGCCAGCCAGTCCGCGCCGGGCGCGACGCCGAGCGCGTTGCGGTGGAGGACCGCGGCGGCGGGCTCGTCGCCCACGGCCGCGGCGAACTCTCCGGACGCGACGAACACGGCGGCGATCGCCTCCAGCGTCTGGCCGCCCTGCAGGTGGCCGACATAGGCGTCGAGCCCTGCCCTGTCCGGACGGCGGCCGAGGACCACGAGGTAGAGCCTCACGATCTGCGCGCCGAGGGTGTGTTCGTCGTCGGGGCCGCACTCCATGGCCAGGGTCATACGCCGATCCGCCCGCCGCCGCCTCCATGCCGGCTCATGGCAGCACGAAACAGGGAGCATGACCGCGCGCCGCCAACCCTGTCGCGGACAGCCCCGTCGCCGGCACGGGGCAGCCGCGGCCCACGAGACGCCGCCCCCCCCGATCCCGACCGCTCCGCCGCCAGGCGCCGCCGCGCGACCCGCCTTCAATCCGCCCCGGCGCCCCGCCATACTGCGGCCCGACGCCCCGAACACGGATGCCACAGACGCATGGCCAACCAGCTGCCGCACCTGCTCCTCGTCATCGCCGTGCTGCTGGTCGTGATCAGCGCGGTGCAGCCGATCGCCCGCCGCCTCGCCCTGTCGGACAGCGTGCTGCTGGCCGTGGTCGGCACGCTGATCGGGGCCGGCGCGGTGCTCGTGCTGGAAACCCCGCGCGTCACCGCCTTGGACGGCGTCGCCGGCGCCCTGGTCCACCTGCCGATCGGCTCGGACGCGTTCCTGTTCGTCTTCCTGCCGCTGCTGGTGTTCCACGGCGCCCTGTCCATCGATGTCCGCCGCCTCGCCCGCGACACGGCGCCGGTGCTGATGATGGCCGTCGTCGCCGTCCTCGTCAGCACCGCCGCCGTCGGGCTCGCCCTCGCCCCGCTCACCCCGCTGCCGCTCGCCGCCTGCCTGATGCTCGGCGCCATCGTCGCCACCACCGACCCCTCCGCCGTGGTCGCGGTGTTCCGCGAGATCGGCGCCGACAGCCGCCTCACCCGCCTCGTCGAGGGCGAGAGCCTGCTCAACGACGCCGCCGCCATCTCGATCTTCGCCATCCTGGTGACCCAGCTCACCCAGCACCAGCTGCCGAGTCCGCTGGCCGCGTGCTGGACCCTGGCGTCCTCGCTGGCGGTCGGGCTCGCCGTCGGCTTCGCCATGGCCCGGCTCACGCTGTATGCCGTCCCGCTGCTCGGCGGCAGCCGCGCCGCCGAGGTCACGCTCACCCTGGCGCTGCCCTACCTCGCCTACATCACCTGCGACGAGTTCCTGGCCGCCTCCGGCGTGGTCGCCGCCGCCGCCGCCGGCCTCACCGTGAGCGCGATCGGACCCTCCACCTTCCGCCCGCAGTCCTGGGCGTTCCTCGCCGACATCTGGGCGCAGCTCGCCTTCTGGGCCTCCTCCATGGTGTTCATCCTGGCCTCCATGCTGGTGCCCAGGCTGATGATCGGCACCACCCGCCACGACCTGCTGCTGCTCTGCGTGGTGATCGCGGCCGCGCTGGCCGCGCGCGCGGTGGTGCTGTTCGGCCTGCTGCCGCTGCTCACCCGCCTCGGCCTGTGCCAGCGCGTGCCCGGTCCGTTCAAGGTCACCATGCTGTGGGGCGGCCTGCGCGGCGCCATCACCCTGGCGCTGGCGCTGTCGGTCACCGAGAACAAGGCGGTCTCGCCCGACGTGCAGCACTTCGTCGCCATCCTCGCCACCGGCTTCGTGCTCGCCACCCTGCTCGCCGGCGGCACCACCCTCGGCCTGCTGGTGGGCTGGCTCGGCCTCGACCGCCTGCCGGCCATCGACCAGGCGCTGCGCCACCAGGTCGTGGCCATCGGCCTCGGCGAGGCGCGCGACCGCGTCCGCCAGACCGCCGCCGAGCTGGGCTTCGCGCGCCCCGTCACCCAGCGCGTGCTGGATCGCTTCACCGCGCGAATCGAGCACGAGACCGAGGCCAACGAGTTCGACGCCGCGATCACCGACCGCGACCGCATCACGCTGGGCCTGATCACCCTCGCCTCGCAGGAACGCTCCGTGCTGCTGGAGATGTTCAAGGACCGCGCCCTGCCGCGCACGATCATCGAGCACCTGCTGTGGACGGCCGAGAGCATGATCGACGGCGCGCGCTCCGGCGGCCGCCTCGGCTACATCCGCGCCGCCCGCAGACGGCTGCGCCCCGGGCTGCGCTTCGCCCTCGCCCAGTGGCTGCACCGCTCGGCGCACATCGACACCCCGCTGATGAACCGGCTCGCCGAGCGCTTCGAGATGCTGCTGCTGATGCGCCTCGTGGTCGCCTCGCTCACCCGCTTCATGCGCCGCCGCATGGAGCCCGTGCTCGGCCGGCGGGTCAGCGAGATCGTGGCCGACATCCTCGAGCGACGCCGCGACCTGATGGAGGACGCCGCCGAGACCCTGCGCGTGCAGTACCCCGGCTACGCGGAGGCGCTGGAGCTGCGCGTGCTGCAGCTGATCGCCATGCGCATGGAGACCGACGCCTACGACACCATGCGGCGCGACTCCCTGATCGGCGACGAGCTGCACGAGGAGCTGCTGCGCGCCCTGGAGGAGCGCCGCGACCACCTGTCGCGCCCGCTCAAGTTCAGCCTGCAGATCGGCCTCGACACCCGCCTGCGCGAGATCCCCCTGCTGTCCGGCCTGCAGGAGGCGGTGCTGCACGACGTCGCCATGAACGTGTCCGTGCGCTTCGTCGTCCCCGGCGAGGCCATCGTGCGGCGCGGCCGGCGCGCGCGCTCGGTGTACTTCATCAGCTCCGGCAGCGTCGACGTCACCGCCGACGGCGCCACCCGCACCCTCGGCCGCGGCGAGGTGTTCGGCGCCACCGAGGTGCTGTCGCACGCCCGCCGGCGCGGCAGCGTGCGCGCCCACAGCTTCAGCCACCTGATCGAGCTGCGCGGCGCCGAGTTCCGCCGCCTGGTCGACGAGAACCCGCAGCTCCTCGCCCGGCTCGACGCCCTGCGCGCGCAGCACGCGCCGGCCGGAGTCGGCGAGGACGGGCCGGTGGCGCTGATCGGCTTCGAGCCGGCGGCGGTGGGCTCGGGGGTGCCGTAAGGAAGGCAAGGTTGAGGCTCTGCCTCAAACTCCGCCAGGGGCAGCGCCCCTGGACCGGCCTCCCTAG
>CAXSFU010000083.1:0-12561 GCA_964236695.1 uncultured Acetobacteraceae bacterium
GCCCCTGGCCTTGCTTGCTTTCCCCCCGCCGCGCGGGTCAAAACCCCGCCATGGCCCCGCCCCTCCTCCTGCTCCAGGACATCCGCCTCTCGCTGGGCACCGCCCCGCTGCTCGACGGCGCCGAGCTGTCCGTCGGCGCCGGCGAGCGCCTGTGCCTGGTCGGCCGCAACGGCTCGGGCAAGTCCACGCTGCTCAAGATCGCCGCCGGCCAGATCCTGCCGGACAGCGGCACCCGCTTCCTGCAGCCCGGCGCCACGCTCCGCACCATGGCGCAGGAGCCCGACTTCGGCGACGCCGCCACCACGCTCGACTACGTGATGGACGGCCTCGGACCCAACGACGACCCGTACCGCGGCCGCGCCCTGCTCGACCGCCTCGGCCTCGACGGCACCGAGCACCCCGGCAACCTGTCCGGCGGCGAGGCCCGCCGCGCGGCGCTGGCCCGCGCGCTGGCGCCGTCCCCCGACATCCTGCTGCTCGACGAGCCCACCAACCACCTCGACCTGCCCGCGATCGAGTGGCTGGAGTCCGAGCTGGGCAGCCAGCGCGCCGGCATCGTGCTGATCAGCCACGACCGCCGCATGCTGCAGAACCTGTCGCGCAACGTCGCCTGGCTCGACCGCGGCATCGTCCGCCGCCTCGACCAGGGCTTCGCCGCCTACGAGGCCTGGCGCGACGAGGTGCTCGAGACCGAGGAGGCCGACCAGCACAAGCTCGGCCGCCAGATCAGGCGCGAGGAGGACTGGATGCGCTACGGCGTGACCGCGCGCCGCAAGCGCAACGTCCGCCGCGTCGGCGAGCTGGCCGCCCTGCGCCAGCAGCACCGCGAGGGCCGCAAGGCGTCCGGCGGCCTCAAGCTGGAGGCGGCCACGTCGGAGATCTCCGGCAAGCTGGTCGCCGTCGCCGAGCACGTCGGCAAGTCCTACGGCGGCCGCCCGATCGTCGCCGACCTGTCGATGCGCCTGCTGCGCGGCGACCGCACCGGCATCGTCGGCCCCAACGGCGCCGGCAAGACCACGCTGCTCAACCTGCTGACCGGGCGCCTCGCCCCCGACACCGGCGCCATCACCGTCGGCGCGTCGCTGGAGATGGTCACCCTCGACCAGCTCCGCGCCACGCTGGACCCCGCCGTCACCCTGCAGGACACTCTGACCGGCGGCGGCGGCGACCAGGTCATGGTCGCCGGCCAGAAGCGCCACGTGATCGGCTACATGAAGGACTTCCTGTTCCGCCCCGAGCAGGCCCGCACCCCCGTCGGCGTGCTGTCCGGCGGCGAGCGCGGCCGCCTGATGCTGGCCTGCGCCCTGGCCCGCCCGTCCAACCTCCTGGTCCTCGACGAGCCGACCAACGACCTCGACCTGGAAACCCTCGACCTGCTCCAGGAGATGCTCGGCGAGTACAAGGGCACGGTGCTGCTGGTCAGCCACGACCGCGACTTCCTCGACCGCGTGGTCAGCTCCACCCTGGCCGCCGAGGGCGACGGCGCCTGGATCGAGTACGCCGGCGGCTACACCGACATGCTGATCCAGCGCGGCACCCCGGCGCCCACGCCCGGCAATGCCGCAACGCCCGCCCTGCGCGCCAACGGCCGCCGCCCGCCCGGCGCTGCCCCGGGCCGCCCGAGGATGTCGTTCCGCGACCAGCGCGACCTCGCCGAGCTGCCCCTGCAGATGGAGAAGCTCCAGGCCGAGGCCGCCCGCCTGCGCGCCACCCTCTCCGACCCCGCCCTCTACGCACGCGACAACAGGCGCTTCCAGGCCGCCTCCGCCGGCCTGGCCGCCGCCGAGGCCCAGCTCCAGGCGGCGGAGGAGCGCTGGCTCACCCTGGAGATGCAGCGCGAGGCCATCGCGCAGCCGGGCTGAGCCGCCGCACGCCACGAGGATGCCGCCATGACCCTGCCGCCCGCTCGGTTCCCCGCCCCGCATGACGCCCCGCCTGCGGCCGCGCCCGCCGCGCTCCAGGTCCGGCCGGTCACGCTGGCCGGGCGTTCGGTCCGGCTGGTGCCGCTGTCGCGCGAGCATGCCGACGACCTGCGCGCGGCGGTGCGCGACGGCGAGCTGTGGCGGCTCTGGTACACGGGCGCCCCGGAGCCGGACGCCATGGACGCCGAGATCGAGCGCCGCCTCGGGCTGCTCGCGGCAGGCTCGATGGTACCGTTCACCGTGCTCGCGCTGCCGGCCGGGCGCGTGGCCGGCATGACCACGTTCATGAACATCGACCACGCCAACCAGCGGCTGGAGATCGGCTCCACCTGGCATGCCGCCAGCGTGCAGAAGAGCGCGCTCAACACCGAGGCCAAGCTGCTCCTGCTCGCCCATGCCTTCGACGCGCTGGGCTGCGTCGCGGTGGAGTTGCGCACCCACTTCCTCAACCGCCAGAGCCGAGCCGCGATCGAGCGCCTCGGCGCCAGGCTCGACGGCGTGCTGCGCTCTGCCCGGCGCGCCCGCGACGGCACGATGGGCGACAGCTGCGTCTACAGCATCACCGCCGCCGAATGGCCCGCAGTTCGGTCGCACCTCGCCTGGCAGCTGGAGAGACCGAGGCCGTGACGGTGCCCTGGGGCGCTCAGGGAACAGCGTCCCACCGCGGGCTGCGACACCAGTGCAGCTGCCTGGTGTCTCGGCTTGAAACCCAGAAAGGAAGGCCAGGGGCTCTGCCCCTGGACCCCGCCAAAGGCAAGCCTTTGGAAGCCAATTCTTAAGCAAGGCCGGGTCCAGGGGCGGCTCCCTCCGGTGGCCGTTCCAACGATCCAGGCGGATCGTCGGAATCTTTGGCCACCTACGCCTGGCGGGTTCAGGGCAGAGCCCTAGCCTTTCTGAACTGAGACACTGCCGTATTTTCAGGTCGTGGTCGTTGCCGACGATCGGATTCGATCTCAGAGTGAAACTGAAGCGGCGCGCGATCAGTTGAATGACACGCACCGTGGCAGCACCCCGGAGGATGCAGCCCGATGCAGTGGACCCTGCACTTCCTGGAGGCGCAAGCCTCGCTTGCCCCATGGCGCGACCGGCTCGCCGAGGAGGCGCGCGCCACACACGACCGGATTACCGGAACCCTCTCGCCCGACGTCGCCATGCCGCACGTTGACGTCCTGATCCAGCGTACGCCGGTGGGGTGCATTCTCGACCTCGGCATGGGCGGCCACGCCTACAGCCCGCACTGCCTCGGCATCACGCTCGATCCCGACAATCCCGCCTATCTCGGCAGTCTTGATGCCGGACATTTCGCCCGCATGCTCACCCACGAACTCCTGCACTGCCTGCGCTTCGCCGCGACCCCTTACGTGCACAGCATGGGGTCCTCTCTGGTGAGCGAGGGCCTGTGCGACCAGTTCGACCGCGAGGTCAACGGCGGCGAAGGCCGGCCTTGGAGCCACGCTCTTGCGCCGCACGAGTGGCCCGCCATGATGTCGCGAATCGAGCCGCTGCTCGACAGCCGCGACTACGACCACGCCGCCTGGTTCTTCGGCCGCCTGTACAGCCTGGACACGATCCCGCGCTGGACGGGATACACGGTCGGCTACCATCTGGTTGGCGCCTACCTGGAAGCCCACCCCGACGCCCGCCCGTCACGCCTGATCGGCATCGCCGCGACAGACCTGATCGCCGAGGCATGGCCGCTGCTGCGGGCCGGCAGGATGCTGGCCGCCATCTGAAAGGTGCGAATCCTGCCATGAGCGACGTGCCCGCCACCCCCGACTGGCACGCCGCCAACCTCGCCGCCTGGGACGAGTCCGTCCCCATCCACGCCCGCTCCGCCTTCTACGACGTCGCCGCCCTGCGCGCCGGCACCGCGCAGCTCTACCCGATCGAGCACGCCGAGCTCGGCCCGGTCGCCGGCCTCGACGTCCTGCACCTGCAGTGCCACTTCGGCTACGACAGCCTCGTCCTCGCGCGCCAGGGCGCCACCGTCACCGGCCTGGACTTTTCCTCCGCCGCCATCGCCGCCGCCCGCGACCTCGCGCACGACCTCGGGCTGTCGGCACGGGCCCGCTTCGTCGAGGCCGACCTCCACGACGCCCCGCAGGCCATTGACGCCCCGGCCGGCTTCGACCTCGTCCTCGTCACCTGGGGCGCGCTGATGTGGCTCCCCGACATCGAGCGCTGGGCCGCAATCGTCGCACACGTCCTCAGGCCCGGCGGCCGCCTCTACCTCGCCGACGCCCACCCCTGCGCCACCGCCCTGCGCTGCGACGCCGCGGCTCCCGACCTCCGCCTGCAGCCGGAGACGCCGTATTTCGGCGCCGGCCCGATCCAGTCCGACGACCCCGCCGACTACGCCGACCCGGCCGCAACGCTCGCCAACACCAGGATGTACACCTTCCAGCACCCGCTCGGCGCCATCGTCACGGCGCTGCTCCGGGCCGGCCTGACGCTGGAGTTCCTGCACGAGCACGACGCCGTGCCCTGGCGCCTGTACGACGGCCTGCGCGCCGACCCGGACCGGATGTTCCGCTGGCCCGACCGGCCGTGGCTCCCGCTCGCCTTCTCGCTGTCCGCACGCCGGTCCTGAACCAAGCTCCGCCCGGTATCCGCCAGGCGCGAGCCGCCCCCGGGCCGGCCTCCGGGAAAAAGTCCTGAGTCGAGGTTTCCAAAGGCTCGCCTTTGGCGGAGTTTGAGGCAGAGCCTCAACCTTCCTTCCTGCTTACCCCTTCCCCCCGTTCCCGCCCGCCCCGCTCCGCGCTACGCTTCCGCGAGACCCCAGGCGACCCCGGCCCCTGCACGAAGGATCGCGACCATGGCGACCACCGCCCCTGGCAGCTCGCGCAACTGGCTCGACCGTCTCTGGGCGTCGATCGCCGACCGCGGCACCGCCTATGCCCCTGTCCCCCACCCCGACACCGACCCGCTCGACCGCGCACGCCTGCTCACCCACGCGATGCTGTCGCAGCGCGGCGAGGCCTCCGGCGCCGCGGTCGCGCGCGAGCTGCAGGCCGCCGCCCGCGCCCTGACCGACCCGCAGCTCCTGGAGTTCTACCGCTTCCTGTCCGACGGCTTCGGCCCCGACCCCGACAAGCTCCGCTTCGCCGCCGAGGCCTACCTCGCCGCCCCCGACCCGCACACCGCGTCGCGCCTGTTCGACGCCGCCGAGCCCGCGCGCCAGGAATTGCTGCGCCGCATGAACATGAGCCCGGGCGGCACCGCGGCCCTGGTGGCGATGCGCCGCGACCTGCTCGCCCGCGCCCGCCATGACCCGGCGCTGCGCCCGCTCGACACCGACCTGCGCCATCTGTTCGGCTCCTGGTTCAACCGCGGCTTCCTGAAGCTGCGCCGCATCGACTGGCAGACCCCGGCCGCCACCCTGGAGAAGCTGATCGCCTACGAGGCGGTGCACGAGATCGCCGGCTGGGGCGACCTGCGCCGGCGCCTCGCCCCGGACCGGCGCTGCTTCGCCTTCTTCCACCCCGCCCTGCCCGGCGAGCCGCTGATCTTCGTCGAGGTCGCACTCACCGAGGGCCTGGCCACCGCCGTCCAGCCGCTGCTGGTGCGCGACGACGAGACCGACCGCGCCGCCCTGGACGAGACCCGCCGCAGGCTCGCGGCCCGAGCCGACACCGCGATCTTCTACTCGATCTCCAACTGCCAGGACGGCTTGCGCGGCGTCAGCTTCGGCAACTTCCTGATCAAGCAGGTGGTCGAGGAGCTGAAGACCGAGCTGCCCCAGCTGCGTCGATTCGCCACCCTGTCCCCCGTGCCCGGCTTCCGCCGCTGGATGGAGCAGCGCCTCGACGACGCCGCCCGCCCCGAGCCCGCCGCCGCGGACGCCAGCCCAGGGTCGGGCGGCGCCGACCTCGCCGCGATCACCGCCCAGGAGCCCGCCCGGCCCGCGGCCGCCGCCCCGATCGCCGCCGAGCCGCCGCCGTCCGCCGAGCCGCCCGCCCCTCGTGCCCGCGCCGCGAGCCACGCCACGGTCCTGCGCGACGACGAGGTCGAGGCCCTGCGCTCCTTCGCCGAGCCCGGCGCCGACCCGCTCGCCCTGTGGCGGGCGGCCCTCGCCGCGGCCCCCTGGTTCGACGATCCCGCGCAGGCCGAGGCGGTCCGCCGCCCGCTGCTGCGCCTGTGCGCCGCCTATCTCACCGACGGCCGCGACGGCCGCGGACCGTCCGACCCGGTGGCGCGCTTCCACCTCGGCAACGGCGCCCAGCTCGAGCGCATCGACTGGCTCGGCAACGTGGCCCCGCGCGGCATCAGGGAGTCCTACGGCCTGATGGTGAACTACCTCTACGCGCCCGACCACATCGAGGCGAACCACGAGGGCTTCATGCACGGCAAGGTCGCCCGCTCTCCCGTGGTCGACGCCCTCGTCGAGCCGCCGCGCCCCGCCGCCGCCAGGCGCCAGCTCATCCCGAGCTTCGGCATCCTGCGCAACGACTAGAGGCTGTCATGAACTTCGCAGCAGCTCGCTGCTTCGGTCAGGAAGAAGGCTCTTCTTTTTCTGAAG
The DNA here is from genome assembly GCA_964236695.1 of uncultured Acetobacteraceae bacterium. Lineage (GTDB taxonomy): Bacteria > Pseudomonadota > Alphaproteobacteria > Acetobacterales > Acetobacteraceae > CAXSEF01. The sequence continues at coordinate 6,442 of CAXSFU010000083.1, forward strand.
AAAAAGAAGCAAAAAGACTTTGCCCATGGGGTTCCGGGCGCGCGGGCGGCTCCGAAGTCCTATGTGCAAAAATTCTTTGGTTCTTTCTTTCAAGAAAGAACACGCTTTCTTCTCGCGTTGATGCAGAATATCGAGGCTGACCGGTCCATGACAGCGTCTAGCCGATGGCCTGCCGCCAGGCTCCGCCCCGGCGATCCCGCCCGGCGGCAGGGCCGCGACCCGCGCGCCACGCTGCCCGTGCGTCGTGCCGCGCCGCCCGCTTTCCGCCTCCCCTTGCCGCCCGGTCTGCATTAGACCGGACCGGACAGCCGCCCGCGCGCCCGACCTCCGGGCGTGACAAGGCCGGCGCGACCGGAGGAGCCCCAGCCATGTCCACTGCCGCCAGAACCGCCCCCCTCGCGCGTCCCATGCGCACCCCGCTCAGCTCCCAGCAGATCATCGGCTTCTGGGCCGCCTGGTTCGGCTGGGCGCTCGACGGCATGGACAGCGTGATCTACGCCCTCGTCCTCAGCCCCGCGCTCACCGAGTTGCTGCCCCGCTCCGGCATCCAGCCCACGCCCGCGGCCATCGTCTCCACCGGCTCGATCCTGTTCGCCGCCTTCCTGGTCGGCTGGGGTCTGTCGTTCATCTGGGGCCCGATCGCAGACCGCTACGGCCGCACCCGCACGCTCGCCGCCACGGTGATGATCTACGCCGTGTTCACGGGTGCCGCCGCCCTGTCGCAGAACGTCTACGAGCTGGGCCTGTTCCGCTTCCTCGCCGGCATCGGCATCGGCGGCGAGTGGGCGATGGCCGGCACCTACGTCGCCGAGGCCTGGCCGGAGGACCGCCGCAAGATGGGCGCCGGCTGGCTGCAGACCGGCTACTACGCGGGCTTCTTCATGGCCGCCGCCCTCAACCTCACCGTCGGCGCCACCTACGGCTGGCGCGCCATGTTCCTGTGCGGCCTCGCCCCGGTGGTCGTCTCCCTCGTCACCCTGTTCAAGGTCGAGGAGCCGAAGCGCTGGGTCCAGACCCACGACCCCGCAGCCCCCGCCGCGGCCCGCCGCGGTCCGCTGGCCCGCATCTTCCAGGCCCCGTACCGCGGCCGCACCCTCACCATGTCGCTGCTGCTCACCGTCGCGGTGATCGGCCTGTGGGCCGGCTCCGTCTACGTGCCCACCGCCTCGATCCAGCTCGCCCGCCGCGCCGGCATCACCACCTCGGCGCCGGTCATCGCCTCGCTGTGCACCGGCCTGCTGTCCATCGGCACCATCCTCGGCTGCCTCGCGGCCCCCGTACTCGCCGAGCGCCTCGGCCGGCGCCGCGCGCTCTCGATCTACTTCACCGGCATGCTCGTCACCATCGCGCTCGCCTTCGGCTGGGCGTTCTACCTTCCCGCCGCTTCCGCGATGCCGGCCTTCCTGGTCGTGCTGTTCTTCCTCGGCATGTCCGGCGGCAACTTCGCCATGTTCACCCTCTGGCTGCCCGAGCTGTTCGGCACCGACGTCCGCGCCACCGCCTTCGCGTTCTGCACCTCCATCGGCCGCTTCGCCGGCGCCATCGTCAACTTCGCCCTTGCCGCCGCGGTCAACGGCATGGGCACGCTGGGCACCCCGGTGGCGCTCACCGCGATCGCGTTCGGCCTCGGCCTGCTGGTGATCCCGTTCGCCACGGAAACCGTGGGCACCCGGCTGCCGGACTGAGGACAGCAAGCAAGGCCCGGGCTCTGCCCTGGACCCGCAAAGGGCCGTGAGGCCCTTTGATCCCTATACTTAAGAAGTAGATTCCAAGGGCTCGCCTTTGGCGGGGTCCGCGCCTTCAAGCATGGGGGCGGAGCCCCTGGCCTTGCTTCAGGCCGGCACCCCGTATGCCGCCGCCCGCACCGGCTCCAGCGCCCCCGGCGCCAGCCGCGTCGAGATCTCCGCCAGCCGGTGCGCCGCCGCCACGATCCGCTCCAGCCCCTGCGCCTGCGCCGCCACCCCCACCTCGTCGAGCAGCGCGTGGAACTCGCGCTCCAGCGCCGGCACCACATGCGCCTCGCCCAGAGTCACGTCGTCGAGCCACGCCGGCGTGCCCAGCGTGATGTCGAGCTGGTTGCCGAAGAAGTACAGCAGCGACCCGTCGCGATCGTGCACCGGCGAGATGAACAGCAGGTTCCAGAACGCCGAGCCGTCGCGCCGGTGGTTCACGATCCAGTCGATGCAGCCCTGCCCCGCCTCCAGGCACCCGCGAATCCGCCCCACCGCCGCCCGGTCCGTGCCCGGCCCCTGCAGGAAGCGGCAGTTGCGCCCGACGATCTCGCCCATGGCGTAGCCGGTCAGCGTGGCGAAGGCCTGGTTCGCCTCCACCATCGGGCAGTCCGGCAGGAAGGGGTCGGACAGCACCATCGGCGCCGCGCTGTGCCCCATCGCCAGGCGCAGCGCCTCGCGGATCGCGTTCGCGCTCATGGCAGTCCCTCCCCCGGCCTCGCCCGAGCTTAGGCGGCCCGCGAGCGCCCGGTCCAGGCCGCCGCGCGCCGCGCCAGCGCTCAGCGATACCCGAACCGCGCCATCTGCGCGCCGTGCGCCGCCTCGATCCGCGCCGCCTGCGCGTCGCTCAGCACCGCGCGCCACCCGCCCGCGCGCCCCTGCCGGAAGAACGCGCCCCGCCCGGGCGGATGCTCCACGAACCCCGAACGCCGCTCCTGCGCCTGCGCCACCTCGAAGCGGCTGTCCGCCACCGCCCGCGCCAGCCGCGCCTCGGGCACCTCCAGCCCGAAGAAGCGGATCATCCCGCCCGCCGCCGCCATCGTGTCCGCCACCAGGTCCTCGTAGCGCATCACGTGCACCCGCGGGCTCGCCTGCGCCGTCCAGCTCTCGACGTGCAGCGACCAGCTTCCCGGCCAGCCCGCCACACGCGTCGCCGTCCCCCCGGTCATGGCGTCGGCGCGCTCCATGACCCCGATCGCCTCGTCGAGCCCGACCGCGAAATGGTGGCTGTACGACACCGCCACGTCGCGCGGGTCGCGCACCACCACAACCGCCCCCCAGGTCGCGTCCGGCGTGACCAGCGGCACCCCGCCCACCGACATCGCAGCGTTGTGCGTCTTGACGAACACCACGCCGTCGCGCGCGTCGCGCAGCGCCCTATGCACCAGCGGCCGCATCCGCTGCACCTCGGCGGGCGTGTACTCGGTGGCCGGGCGCGGATCGAGCCTGCGGAAGTGCCGCGCCATGTCCTCGCTGGTGGAGAAGGCGTCGAGCCGGTTGATGTCGAACGGCGCCTCCGGCTGCAGCACGAAGTTGTGCAGCAGCAGCCGCAGCCAGGTGTTGCCCGACTTTGGATATGACGCCAGCCACACCAGCCTGCCCATCAACCCCGTCCTCCCGGACGACAAAAGCACGCAGGGTCGAGGCTCAGCCTCAAACCCGGCAAAGGCCACGCTTCTGGAGTCCACTCCTTGGCGCCACTCTGGCAGATTGGGTCAGGGTTGCCAGCCGGTCGGCGTAGCGGATGCGGCGACGGCGATGGACGAGACTTGGCGTGCCGACCTGGGCCGGTGGCTGGAGCCGTTCTCGGCAGGGCTGTCGCACCGTGCCCGCCAGGCCATGCTGCCGCTCTCCATCTCCCGCCTGATTGGCCCGGGCGAGGGGAAGATCGCCCTGGAGCACCGCGTCGCGCTTGGATTTCCGCGCCATCCGGCCACCCCGACCCAGGGCCCGCCGCTTCTGCGATCGTCGTTGTTTCTGTCGCCATCGCCCATGCCTGTCGCGGACGGCGCCCGCTCATGAGGTGCTCCACCCAACCCTGGGGCGCAGGAAATTCCGAAACTGCACGCGCACGGACGCGACCGTGCGTCGCTACCACGAGGCCAGCCATGACGACCTGCGTGGGCAGACCCGGCTCTTCCTGGACGCCTGCAGCCGCGCCCGTCGCCTTGAGGCGCCGCGCGGCCTCGCACCCTACGAGTTCGCCTGCCAAGCCTGGACCAGAGAACCGGCCGATTCAAGAACGACCCGTCACACCACACCCTGGAACTGAACAGGACGTGCCGAGCAGTGCATAGTGGTCCACGCGCCAAGCGACTCCAGTTGTCCAAGAAACTTCACGGCTGTGTTCTGGCTTCCAGAATCAAAGCTCATATTGTAATGGCTCGCTGTGGCGCGCCGCTTCTGGACCGCATTGTGAGATAGGCTCGAGACATTCAATGACGAAGACGCTAGACAACTCTAGCTTGGAGAAAAACCTAATTACAGACAAGACGCCTATCTCTGACCAAGTGCCTAAAAGGCAGCGCGTTGGCGAGATCAGGGCGCTTACTGGTTTGCGGGGCATCGCCGCTTTTGATGTTGTACTAGGTCACTATAATATACATAATCTGTATTATCTTGGATTGTTTGTGTTTCATGATGCAGCTGTTGATATATTTTTCGCGCTTAGCAGTTTTACCTTGTTTCTTGTATACGGCACGGATAGTAAGATTAACTGGAAGAATTTCGCAGTCGCTCGCTTTGCCCGCGTTTACCCACTGTATTTCCTGGTAACTTTATCAGGTGTATACTTAAATGCATATGGCCAGATATTTCAATTAAATACCCCAAGCGGCCAAGATATGGTCAAACATCTTCTAAGCCAGATATTTCTGACCGCCCAGCTGCCGATTCCATCCATTGCAGGATTCTACATCGTGGCGCTTTGGTCGGTGCCAGTCGAGGCATACTGCTACATATTCATGTTCCCGCTGCTGCATTGGGCGTCTCCGCGTGTCCGTTCACCCTCGAAGTTAATCACTCTGGTCGTAGTTGCAGTATTTTCCGTTCTGATCCTCTATGTGAAGCATTTTAACCCCGTTGTTAATAGCGTAGGCATAATTCCTCCTGATGACAAATGGGCGTATTGGCTTCCGGCACTTCGCGGTTTTTTAATGTTTATTGCTGGCTGGGCAGCTTTCAAGGTCTACAAACAGGAGCACTATTTTACAAAGGCAATGGGCATCTCTACAGACGCCTTAGCCTTATCATCACTAATTATTATTTTATCCGGCGAGGCGTTTGGCATGATAAGAAAAGAATCAATAATAGTACTTGCTCCGTTTTTGATCGTCGGTCTCACAAGTCCAGCATCCTTTACATCCAAGATGCTGTCTTGTGTTCCTATTCACTACTTAGGAACGATTTCGTTTTCGATTTATCTTCTTCATCTACCAGTCTACATAGAAGTTTTGTATCACTTTCCTTCACTAGCAAACAACGAGGCTCTCCGTGTAAGTGTGCCTGTTGTGACAACGCTAATGGTGTCATCAGTTTCATATTTCTTGATAGAGAATCCGGCACGTACATTTATAAAATGGTTGTTTAAAACTTCTCCTCGTCAGGTCAGATCATAGCTCAATCTTTCTGGAGAGACAGTAAACCCGGAACGACTCTGTCTATCCAAAGCCTTCCACAGCTGAAACTGACGAGGGCATTTTAGGGTTGCACGAACGCGCGTTTCCTGGTCCCCGGTTGTGGGTCGAGCAGCGAGGTCATGATGACGACGCCCTTGTCCCAGGATCTGCGTCGGCGGCTGGTGCGGCCGGTCGAGGCGGGCAGTTCGACCCGCGAGGCAACCCGGCGCTTCGAAGTGAGCGCCTCGGCCGCCGTCACGCTGGCGCGGCGAGTGCGCGAAACCGGCAGCACGGCCCTGTCGCAGATCGGCGGCTATCGCAAGTCGCCGCTGGCAGGCGATGAAGCGGTGCTGCGCGAGCCGACCACCTCGCTGCCGGGATATCCCCCTGGCCGAGCTGCAGCGCAGGCTCGGCGAGCGCGGGATCGAGGCGGGCTCGTTGACAGCGATCCGGGCCACGCTGCGCCGCCTCGGCCTGTCGCACAGAAAAAGCCGCTGAGGGCTGCCGAGCAGGACCGCACCGATGTCGCCGCCCGTCGTCGGCCGTGGCGCAGATGGCAGCCGTCCATGGGTTCGGCCGCCTTCGTGTTCATCGACGCTTCTTCACCCGCGTAGCGGTCGTTCTGCAGGCCGGAGCCGCCGACACGTCGGTGAGGCTCTGGCTCCAGAACATGCGCCACCAATACAGCAGGCTTTTTCTTCAGTCTGGAAACAGTTCCAGTAAACAAGCCTTCTTGTTACTCCAAGAAACTTCTCTTGCGACCCGCCAGCAAC
>CAXSFU010000084.1:0-12094 GCA_964236695.1 uncultured Acetobacteraceae bacterium
CTTTGGAAACCTTGGGCATGGGTCAGACATCGACGAGCGTCGCGGCCGGCCGCGGAGCTGGGCAGGGGTCCTGATGACCGTCCCACGGACCGTGGAAGGGCGGGAAGAGCCCGGCCCTGCCTGCTTATGATCCGACGGTGAGGCGGGCGACGTAGCCGACCCAGGCCAGCAGCGGCAGGGCGAGCAGGGCGGCGGGCCGCGAGACGCGCCAGCTCGCGGCGGCAAGCGCAAAGGCGGCCAGCGCGATGGCCGCGTCGCCGGCGAGCCCGAGGCTGCGGCTGTCCAGGCCCGCTGTGTACAGCGGATAGAGCAGGCAGAGCAGCCAGACGGCATCGGCCGCGCGGGCCTGCCAGACGCCGCGCAGCCCGGCGCGGGCGGCGCCGAGCAGGGCGCCGAGGCCGACCCAGGCCAGCGCCACGATCCAGGCGGCGGGGGAGTCCGGCTGGGCGTCGCCGCCGAGGGCGAATGTCCAGACCAGGGCCAGGGCGCCAACGGCGCTGCCGGCGTAGAGCAGAGGGTCGAGCGCCGCCGGGCGGGGCTCGCGCAGGGCCAGGCGTCGCAGGACCACGGCGAGGGTGGCGACCAGGCCGAGCATCAGCACCTGCCCGGCCGGATGAGGGCCGAAGTCCAGGGCCAGCTCGGCGCCGAGCACGCGGGCGGGCGGGATGTGGGTGGCCAGGGCGTACCAGGCGTATTCCAGGACGGCGGTGATCGCGCAGGCGGCGAGCGCCAGCACTGGCATGACGGCGAGGCTGCGGTCGCGGCCGGCCGGCAGGGCGCGCCACAGCATCGCCCACGCGAACACGCCGGCGTAGAGCACGGCCTGGCCGACGTCGGCCTTGGACTGCAGGAAGAAATGGAACAGGGCGAGGCCGGCGAGCGGGTAGGCGAGGCGGTGCAGGCGCTTCCAGTTGCGGCCCAGGCGGCGCATCGCGTCGTTGGTGGAGGTGGCGGCGAGCGCCACGAGGCCGAGCAGGGCGACGAAGCCGATCGTCAGGTAGAATCGGCGGAGAATCTCGCTGGCGACGTGGCCGAGATGCCAGCCCTGCTCGGTGGCGTAGAGCGCGAGATGGGCGCCGGCGTAGAGCGCGGCGGCGACACCGACCATCCGGCGCACGGCGAGCACGCCAGGCCAGGCGGCGAGGATGCGCGCCGGGCTGATCAGCAGCGAGAGCAGGAGCAGGCGGGCGGCCCACAGGCCGGCGCCGAGGATCAGCGCCTTGACCGGGCGGGCGCCGAGGGCGTCGAGCCACCAGTCGGCGGCGAGCCACAGGGCGGGGACGAACAGCAGGGCGAACACCGCGGCCTTGAACGGGGCGAAGCGGCCGGCGCGGTCGGTCCACGGGCGGGCGGGCGCGGAGCGGGCGGACGTGGCGGGCCGGGGCGCGCGCGGGGCGGGGCGGGGCGGGACACCCGACGAGGCCGCGTCGGCCGGCGGGCTCGCGCTCATCGGGCGACCTGCGGCGTGGTGGCGGGCGGGGCGGCCGCGTCGGCCGGCGCGAGGTGGCGGTAGCCGTCGGGGATCTCGAACAGCGCCGTGTCCTGCGGGGCGTAGCTGACCCTGGTTGCCTCGATCATCACCCTGCCTCCTGAGGCGGCGCGCAGCAGCACGCCGTCCGGTGTGAGGCAGACCGTGGTGGCGCTGCCCTGCATGTCCGTTGTTCGCCATTCCGTGCAGGAAGTTACCGCCACGGTGGCCTCGCCGAGACGCTCGAACCGGGCGTCGGAGGACGCTGCGGCGCCGAGGCCGGGCGGGGTCGGCATGTCGATCACCTCGCGCGGGCCGATCTCGACCATCTGCATGCGACGCGCAGCGTAGTCGACAATCATGAACACCCCCTCACCAGGCGGGTCCACGCGCAGGCGGCGATCGGCGACGTGCCAGCGCAGGCGCTGCGTCGGCGCGGGCATGGACGCGGGCGCGCCAGGCGGCGAGGGCATGCGATACACCACGTCCACGTCGCGGGTCGGGATCAGCAGCGGCGGGTTTTCCGCCCGCGCCGGGAGGGACAGGCACAGCGCCGCCAGCAGCGTGGCTGCGGACAGGCTGGCCGGGCACGCCAGGCGCCCGGCATCCGGCAGGAGAGGCCCTGTCGCCGCCGACCGTGCGACGGCGGGGCGTCTCACCGGCCGCCGCCGAAGTCCGGCAGCGTCATCTGGTGGAAGTCGGACGGCGGCACGAACAGCGAGGGCGCCAGCGGGCCTTCGCGCACGTCGGTGGCGACCAGAGACCCTGCCCTGCCGCGCGAGTCGGTGCCGGAGAAGCGCAGCAGCACGCCGTCGCCGGTGACGCAGCCGGTGCCGGCGCCGCGTGGCGAGCGGACGTGCCACTCCGTGCACGGCAGGCCGGCGACGGTGGCGGTGCCGGCACGGGTGAACTGCATCGACGGGTCGAGGAGGTACTCGTCGAGGCCATGGCCGCGGCCGGGAAGCACCGAGTACATGTGCAGGCCGTTGAGCATGAGCACGCCCTGCCCGGAGACCGGGTCGAGCAGCAGGGTGGTGGCGTCGCCGCTGTCGATCCTGGCGCGACGCAGCCCGGCGGCGATCTCGGCGCGGACCTGGCGCACCGGGACCTGGGGGGCGTCCACGTCGTAGCTCACGGTGACGTCACGGGTCGGGCGCAGCAGAGGCCGGTCCTGCGCCGCCAGGGCCGCGGGCGTGACGGGCAGGCCTGCGGCGAGCAGGGCCCCGACCCCCGCGAGCCCCCGGCGCACAGGGCGAGACGCGTTGCCGGCGGGGGATGGCGAGGCGGGGGCGCGGGTGCTCATGCTGCGCAGGTTGGCCGGCCGGCTGCCGGCGTCAAGCGGCGGCGGCGACCTGCGCGGACCCCGGGCGGCGCGGCGCGCCCTTGATTGCGGGCGTGGCTGCATCTACGCAGGCGCGTCCTGCAGACGAGCGCCGCCAGAGTGACACAAACCAGCTCCACGCCCCCCCGACTGCGCCGCCCCTCGCTGCGCCCTCCCCTCGGGCCGCGCCTGACCCCGCACAAGGCGCTCGACGCCGACGACGTGCGCGCCGCCTACCGGCGCTGGGCCGGGGTATACGACCAGGCGTTCGGCGGCGTCTCGGCGCACGGCCGGCGGCAGGCGGTGGCGGCGGTCAACGCGCTGGCCGGCACGCGTGTGCTCGAGGTCGGCGTCGGCACCGGGCTCGCCCTGCCGCACTATGCGGGCGCCAAGCGGATCACCGGGATCGACCTGTCGGGCGAGATGCTGGAACGGGCGCGGGCGCGGGTCGCGGAGTGCGGGCTCGCCAACGTCGAGCAGCTGATCGAGGGCGACGCGGAGGCGACCGGGCTGCCGGCGGCCTCGTTCGACATCGCGGTGGCGATGTTCGTGGCCTCCGTGGTGCCGAATCCGCGGCTGCTGATGGCGGAGATGCAGCGCGTGGTGCGGCCGGGCGGGCACATGCTGTTCGTGAACCACTTCGCCGCGGAGCGCGGGCCGCGCTGGTGGGTGGAGAAGGCGCTGGCGCCGGCATCGCACGCGCTGGGCTGGCACCCGGACTTCTCCATGGCCGCGCTGATGTCGGCCGAGCAGCGCGGGCGGGCCAGGGTGTCGGCGGTGCCGCCGCTGGGGCTGTTCACCCTGGTGCAGCTGGTGAACGGGGACGGCTAGAAAGGCCAGGGGCGCTGCCCCTGGACCCCGCCAAAGGCCGAGCCTTTGGAATCCACTTCTTAAGTAGAGCCGGTCCAGGGGCGGCTCGCCCCTGGCGGGTCTGGGCAGAGCCTAGCCTTGCTCGCCTCGGCAGGTCGAGATTTTCGCCAGCAGGCCGGGTCCAGGGCAGAGCCCTGACCTTACCTGAGGTGTTTCGCGACCTCCCTGCGGTGCTGCGCCACCGACCTGCGCAGGTCCAGCGCGGGCGCCGCCACGGTGTCGGCATAGGCCTGGCCGTCCCAGACCCAGCGGTCGTCGCCGTCCACGATCAGGTCGGCCATGCCCGCGTGCTGCTCGGGGGCGACGCGGATCGGGCCGCTGACGCTGTCGAGCACGCGGCGCCAGCCGCCGGGGGCATTGACGTAGACCGAGGTGGAGCAGCCGGCGGAGCCGCACAGGTCGGCGGATTGCAGCTGCACGAACAGCGCGGCCGGCGCGCGGCGGCCGGCGAGACGGGCGCTGCCAACCAGGACCAGCGGCGGCTCGCTCCTGCTGTCGGACGCGGTGACGTCGCGGGCGGTGAGAGCGCGCGCGGTCTGGTCCTCTGCCGAGCCGGGGCGCGCGCTCAGCACCACCGTGCCGGACGGCACGGAGGTCTTGCGCACGTGGCGCGGCGCCGCCGCCATCAGCCCCAGCAGGGCCGCAGTCCCGATCAGCCTCGACGCCCGCATCGCGTGCTCCCCGTGTTCGCCGCTACAGATCGGCTCCGCGCGGCGCGGTCAAGGCGTGGGCTGCGGGTCGTCAGGGGGTGGCACGCCGAAGGCAAGGCCAGGGGCTCTGCCCCTGGACCCCGCCAAAGGCTGCGCCCTTGGAACGCATCCCTTGGGCAAGGCCGGGTCCGGGAGAGGTTGCCCGTGGCGGGTCCGGGCAGAGCTCGGCCTTGCTGTTCGCGGCGCGGTCACGCCTTCAGGAATATGCGGACGCCGGGAGCGACGCCACGCCCAGCAGCGTGACCTGCGTGTGGTCGGAGAAGCTCAGCACCGTGCTGCCGCCAGCGGTGGCGAGGGTGGGGGCGGCCGCGTAGCCCTGCGCGGAGATGCGGTCGGTGCCGACCTTGAACCCGGCCACCGCTAGGCTGCCGCCGGCGCCGTTCACCACGCCGATCAGGTCGGGGCCCGACCCTGCGAACAGGGTCGTGCTGCCGCCGCCGAGCTGCACGTAGTCGGCGCCCGCGCCGCCCAGGATGACGTCCTGGCCGGTGCCTGCGAAGATCGCGGCGGTGCCGGCGCCGCCGCTGAGGGTGGCGGCGCCGCTGCCGGCGACGATCACGCTCGGGCCGCCGCCGGCCGCGATCACGTCCGGGCCCGCGCCGCCGAAGAACACGTTGTTTGCGGTGGCGCCGGAGCCGGTGAGGGTCTCGGTGCCGGCGACGATGAGATTGCTGCCAGTGCCATTGTCGGTGCCGTTTGCGACGAGGATGTCGCCGCTGCCGCCGCCCACGATCGTGACCGGCGCGGGCGGGGCGGCGATCGCGAACTGGCGGCCCTGGGCGTCGGTGTAGCCGTTGATCGGCCGGGGGCCGGGCACGTCGAGGCCGGCGATGATGACGTTGTCGCCGGCGGTGCCGCCGTAGAATGCGCCGCTTTCGTTGCCGCCGAACACGGTGACGCTGCCGGTGCCGCCCTGGACGGTGAACGAGCCGAACACGGGCACTCCATACGGCTGTCCCATGAAGGTCGCGTTCGGGTCGATCGAGCCCACGATGTTGGCGTGCCCGGCGCCGTTCTCATAGAGGAGGCCTGTGGCCTTGGCGAAGACCGTGGTGGTCTGGTCCGTGGCGTCGATCTCCGCGAGGCCGGTCGTGGTGATGGGTCCGACCACGACGCCGGGGTCGAGCACGAGCGTGCCTGCCAGCAGCACCGGCCCGCTGCCGCCGGCGGTGCCTGCGGCCAGCTCGAGCCGCGCGCCTTGGGCCACCAGGCCGCCGGAGAAGCTGTTGGCGGGGTTGGCCAGAACAACGTCGCTGCCGGGGATCACCGCGCCCGCGAAACCGATTCGGCCGACCAAGCCGCCGATCCTCAGGGTGCCGGGGCCGCTGATCAGGCCGGTCAGGGTGGCAGCCGGGGCGGCGGTCGCACCGACCAAGTCAATCACGCCGAGGGCGGGTAGGAGGATCGGGCTGGCGAGCGTGTCGAGGCTGCCGAGAAGGCTGCCGTTGTTCAGGGTGAGGGTGCCCGGGGCGAACGACGCGCCGGGCTGCACGGTGAGCTGGCCGCCGTCCGTCACCGTGGCGGCGGCGGCCAGCAGCGCGGCGGTCGCGGTCAGCGTGGCGAACACTTGGTCATCGACGAAGGTGGCGACGGCATGGGTGCCGGACAGTGTCAGGTTGTAGACAAGCCGGTCCAGCCTGATGTCGAGGGAGGCCGCGGCACCGTCGCCGGTGATCGTCTCATCGCCCATGGCGCTGTCGCCGCCGAACACGGCGTCGTCGACCGCGGTGGGGACGCCATCGCTCCAGTTGGATGCCGTGTTCCAGTCGCCCGACCCGCCGATCCACGTCGTGGTCGCCATGGTGTTCCCCCCTGCCCTGCCGGCAGGCCGCCACAACCGGAGCGCGTTGTCCAGCCGTCACGGTCGCGCAAGGAACGGGCGGGCAGGCCCTGTCCGGGCCTTGCCTTGAGGCGCCGGGCCTGCGACCGAGCCGGCCATGCGCATCGTCACCTGGAACATCAACTCGCTTCGCCTGCGGCTGCCGCTGCTGGAGCGGCTGATCGCGTCGCTCGACCCCGACGTGATCTGCCTGCAGGAGACCAAGGTGCCGGACCCGCTGTTCCCCGACGCTGCGCCGGGGGCGCTGGGATATCCGCACGTCGCGCGGCGCGGGATGAAGGGCTACAACGGGGTGGCGGTGCTGTCGCGCATCCCGCTCACGCAGCACATGGACGCGCCGGACTGGTGCGAGCGCGGCGACTGCCGGCACCTGCACGTCACGCTGCATGCGGAGTCGGGGCCGGTGGAGCTGCACGACTTCTACGTGCCCGCCGGCGGCGACGTGGCGGACCGCGAGGCGAACGCGAAGTTCGCGCACAAGCTCGACTTCGTGGCGGAGGCGACACGCTGGTTCTCGGCCCGGCCGGGGTTCGGGCGCACGGTGCTGGTCGGCGACCTGAACATCGCGCCCGGGGAGCACGACGTGTGGAGCCATCGGGCGCTGCGCGACGTGGTGAGCCACACGCCGGTCGAGGTCGAGGCACTCCTGGCGTGGCAGGCGACGGGGTTCGCCGACGCGCTGCGCCACTTCGTGCCGGAGGCGGAGAAGCTCTACACGTGGTGGTCGTATCGCAACCGGGACTGGCGGGCGTCGAACCGCGGGCGGCGGCTCGACCACGTGTGGGTGTCGCCGGACCTGGTGGGGGCGCTGGACGCGATGACGGTGCTGGCGGAGGCGCGGGACTGGCCGAGGACGTCGGACCACGTGCCGGTGATGGTCAGCCTGTCGGTGTAGGCGGCCAGGCCGGCAGGCGCTATCGGGCCGCCGCGCCGCAGTGCCCCAGCAGGTCGGACCGGATGATGTCCTCGGCGACGTGGAGCGGCTGCGGCCTGCCGAACATGTAGCCCTGCAGCTCGTCGCACTGCTCGGTGCGCAGGAAATGGAGCTGCTCGACGGTTTCCACCCCCTCCACGAGAACCTTGATGTTCAGCGCCCGGCTCAGGCCGATCACCGCGCGGATGATCTCCACGCCGCACCCGTCCCGGCCGATGTCGCGGATGAACGACTGGTCGATCTTGACCTTGTCGAACGGGAACTGCCGCAGGTAGCTGAGCGAGGAGTAGCCGGTGCCGAAATCGTCCATGGAGGTGCGCACGCCCAGCCGGCGCAGGTGGTGCAGGGTCGCCAGGGTCGTGTCGTTGTCGCGGAGCAGCACGGACTCGGTGATCTCGAGCTCGAGGCGCCCGGCGGCCAGCCTCGACAGGCCGAGCGCCCGCTGCACCCCGCCCGGCAGGTCGCCCTTGAGGAACTCCTTCGCGGACAGGTTGACTGCGACGCTGATGTGGGCCGGCCATCTCGCAGCGTCGGTGCAGGCCCGTTCCAGCACCCAGGCGCCGATCTCGACGATGAGGCCGATCTCCTCCGCGACCGGGATGAACTCCGCCGGCGGCACCAGGCCGCATTCCGGATGGTGCCACCGCAGCAGCGCCTCGAACGCGGTGAGACGCTGCGTGCGGGCATCGACCAGGGGCTGGTAGAACACCTCGAACTGTCCGAGGGCGAGGGCTCGCCTGAGGTCATCCTCCAGCGTGCGTCGCAGCCGGACCTGCAGGTCCATGTCCGCGGTGAAGAAGCGCCAGGTGCCACGCCCCTCGGCCTTGGCATAGTACAGTGCGAGATCCGCATCGTGCAGCAGCGTGTCTGCCGACAGTGTCGCCTGGTCGACCAGTGCGATGCCGATGCTGGTGCCGATCACGATGGGGTAGCCTTCGATGTCGAACGGCTCGCGCAATGCCCGGACCAGACGATCCGCCAGCGCGCCCGCCGCCTCGGGCTGGTGCGGGTCCGCCTGGACGATGGCGAACTCGTCGCCGCCGAGGCGGGCGAGAAGCTCGACGTCGCGCGTGCAGCGGCAGAGGCGCGAGGACACGGCGCGCAGCAGCGCGTCGCCGGCCGCGTGGCCGAGCACGTCGTTCACGCCCTTGAAGCCGTCGAGATCGAGATACAGCAGGGCGCAACCGCCGCCGTGCCGGCGCAGATGCCGCAGGGTGTGCCCCATGTGCTCGCGGAACCTGAGGCGGTTCGGCAGGCCGGTCAGCGGATCGTGGCGGGCGACGGACTCCGTGTGCGCCAGCGCGGCCCGCAGGCGGGAATGGTCGCGCATCGCGAGGGCCGCGGCGGCGAGGAGGATGAGGCCGCCCAGCAGCAGGCCGATGATCTCCAGGCGGGCGCGCGTGAGCAGGTCCGCGTTGCGCCGCGCGGCGGAGCCTTCGAGGTCCGCGCCGAACGCCTCCATCCCGCGGGCGTAGACGGCCTTGAGGTCGGCGTATTCCCGGCCGTCGAGCAGCGACCAGGCAGCGGCGGCGTTCCCGGCACGGTCCTGGACGAAGGAGGCCCGCTCCAGCTCGACCAGCCGACGGTTCGCGTCGTCCGTGGTGCGTGCGAGCTCGACGGCCTCCAGGGGCGTCGCGAGCGCGATCGCCTCGTTGATGGCGGCATCCAGGCGTGGCTCGGCCTCGTCATAGCGCTGCACCCAGCGCAGGTCGCCCGACAGGGCGGCCATGCGGGCCGACATGGTCAGAGTCTCGTCGAGATGGGCGATGATCCCGCGCAGCTCCGTGACCCGCAGCGCACGCTGCATCGACAGCTGCATGTCGCTGCGCGTCCTGCCCTCGGCCCAGGCGATGCCGGCCAGGCAGCAGAGCCCGACCGCGACCACCGACGCCGTGACCATGGCGCTCGCCCGCACCTTGCCGGCTGGCCAACCCGACAGGAGGCGTGAGCGGATCAGGATGGACATGCCGGCGAGTCTACAGCCAAGAGCTTAACGAAACGTCCTGCACGGCGTTGCACCTGCCCGGAACGGACCGGGGCCGGTCCGCAGGTCCGGCAGGCTTCCGGTTCGCGGTGCTGGCGACGGGGTGCAGCCTCGGCCGGGCGGGGACGGTTCCGGCGTCGCGGATGTCGTGCGGGCACCGGCGTGGCGCACGCGCGATCCCGGCCACTGGTCGACCGGGCCTGAGACCCGCTCCGTTTCCAGGCCGGCCGGTCCAGGGCGGCTCGCCCTGGCGGAGTCCGGAGGCGGCGCCTCTGGCCTTGCCTCCCTGTGGGCCGTAAACCTCCGGCCATGTCGTTCCCAGCCCTGCTCGCCTCCCTTGTCTCGCGCTGCGCCCGCCACGCCGGCGCGGTGTTCGCCGCCGGCCTCGTGCTCGCCGCCCTGTCCGCCTGGTACGCGTCGGGGCACCTTGGCGTGTCCACCGACGTGGACCGGCTGTTCTCCAACAGCCTGGTCTGGAAGCAGCGCCAGGTCGCCCTGAACACGGAGTTCCCGCAGTTCAACGACCTGATCGTCGCGGTGGTGGACGGTGCCACGCCCGAGGCGGCGGAGACCACGGCGGCGGCGCTGTCGGCGGCGCTGTCGCAGGACCACGCGCACTTCACGGCCGTGCGCCAGCCCGATCGCAGCCCTTACTTCGACCAGGAAGGGCTGCTGTTCCTCGACAAGGCCAGGCTGGAGACGCTGCTGAACCAGACGATCGACGCGCAGCCGTTCCTGGGGCAGCTGGTGGCGGACCCGTCGGCACGCGGGCTGTTTGCGGCGCTGTCGCTGGTGGCGATGGGAATCGAGCACGGGCAGGGCGACCTCGCGGCCTTCGCGCCGGCGCTGCGCGGCTTCCACGACAGCCTCGCGGCGGCCGCTGCCGGGCATCCGGTGGCGCTGTCGTGGGAGCGGCTGCTGTCCGGCTCGCTGGCCGACCAGGGGGGCAAGTACCACTTCGTGCTGGTCCATCCTGTGCTCGACTATGGCGCGCTGCAGCCGGGCGGGGCGGCCACGGCGGCGATCCGGGCGGCGGCGGCGCGGCTGCCGTTCGTCGCCGACGGCACCGCGCACGTGCGCATCACCGGCTCGATCCCGCTGGCCGACGAGGAGTTCGCCACCGTGGCGCAGGGCGCACTGGCGGGCGCGATCGGGTCGCTGCTGCTGGTGCTGCTGTGGCTGTTCCTGGCGGTGAAGAGCTGGCGGCTGATCGTGCCCATCGTGCTGACGCTGTTCCTCGGGCTGCTGCTGACCACGGCGTGGGCGGCGCTGGCGGTGGGCACGCTGAACCTGATCTCCGTGGGCTTCGCGATCCTGTTCATCGGCATCGCGGTGGACTTCTCCATCCAGTTCAGCGTGCGGTTCCGCGACATGCGCAGGGCCACGCCGGACGCTGGCACGGCGCTGGTGGCCACGGCGCGGCGCATGGGGCTGCAGGTGGTGGTCGCCTCGCTGGCCACCGCGATCGGGTTCCTGGCGTTCGTGCCGACGGCGTTCACCGGGGTCGCCGAGCTGGGGGTGATCGCGGGCAGCGGCATGCTGATCGCGCTCGCGTGCACGCTGACCTTCCTGCCGGCGGCGCTGGCGGTGTTCCGGCCGCACGGCGAGGCGGACGAGGTGGGCTTCGCCTGGGCGGCGCCGATCGACCGGGGGCTGGCACGCCGGCACCGGGTGCTGCTGGCCGGGTTCGCGCTGGTGTTCGTGGCCGGCATCGCCGCCCTGCCCTTCCTGCGCTTCGACGCGGACACGCTGGACACCAAGAAGCAGGACACCGAGGCGATGCGCACGCTGCAGGACCTGATCGTCGACCCGATCACCAATCCGTTCAGCATCGACATCATGCGGCCGAGCGTGGCCGAGGCGGCGGCGCTGGGGGCGAAGGCGGAGGCGCTGCCGCTGGTCGGCGACGCGCTGAGCCTGCAGAGCTACGTGCCGCAGGACCAGGCGCCGAAGCTGGCGCTGGTGGCCGACGCGGCGGGCCTCCTGGGCCCGACGCTGTCGGCCAGCCCGACGGCCGCGCCGATCACGGCCTCCGACCTGCGGCTGGCGCTCGACACGACGGCGGCCCAGCTCGGCCGCGTCGCGGACAGGCTGCCGCAGGACTCGCCGATGCGGCCGATCCTGGCCGACCTGAAGGCGTTGCACGGTGCCTCGGACGCCACGCTGCTGGCGATGAACGAGGCGCTGGTGCGGTTCCTGCCGATGCAGCTGTCCCGGCTGCGCACCCTGCTGACGGCCCATGCGGTCACGGTGGCCGACGTGCCGCCGGCGATCAGCCGCGACTGGGTGCTGCCGGACGGGCAGGCGCGGCTGCAGGTCGTCCCCAGGGCGGATGCTGCGCGCGGCAGCCGCAACCTGCATGAGTTCGTGGCCCAGGTGCAGACCATCGCACCCGACGCCGGCGGCTCCGCGGTGACCATCGTGGCCACCAGCGACACCATCATCGACGCGTTCCGGCGCGCGGCGATCGGCGCCGTGATCGCCATCGCGGTGATCCTGTTCCTGGCGCTGCGCCGGGTGCTGGACGTGGCGCTGGTGCTGGCGCCGCTGCTGCTGTCGGCGTCCATGACGGCGCTGGTGATGGTGCTGGCGGGGATGCAGCTCAACTACGCCAACATCATCGCGCTGCCGCTGCTGCTGGGCGTGGGCGTGTCGTTCAACATCTACTTCGTGATGAACTGGCGGGCCGGCGAGATGTCGCGCCTGGCCTCGCCGACGGCGCGCGCGGTGGTGTTCTCGGCGCTGACCACGGGCACCGCGTTCGGGTCGCTGGCGCTGTCGCAGCACCCGGGCACGGCGAGCATGGGCGACGTGCTGCTGCTCAGCCTGGGATGCACGCTGGTGGCGACGCTGGTGTTCGTGCCGGCGCTGCTGTCGGCGCTGCGGCAGCCGCCAAAGGCCATGACCTGAAGGCAAGGCCAGGGGCTCTGCCCCTGGACCCCGCCAAAGGCAAGCCTTTGGAATCCG
>CAXSFU010000085.1:0-12066 GCA_964236695.1 uncultured Acetobacteraceae bacterium
GTGTCCCCTACTACGTAGGGGGTGCGCTGCCCGACCTTGGGGGTCGGTTGCGCCCCTACAGGCCAGCCTGGCGAAGGCTCAGACCGTGATCCGGAGCAGGTGCTTGCCCGTCGTGGTGTGCGCGGCTGTGGAGTCGAGCGTGGGTGCATCAGCGGCAGGTGCGGCTCCGGCCGCTGTGGTTGGCCCGGCGGTGTTGGCGCGCGAGTTGTCCGGCGTCGAGGTGGCCGTCGCGTTCGGGTCAGGGCGGATGACCGGGGAAAGGAACTGGTAGCCGCCGCCAACGGTGCTGATCGTCATGGGTGCCTCACGATGCTGTGAGACGACCATGGCAGGTGTCTGGTTACCGGGTGATTACCAAGCGCGGGCAGGGCGGAAATTACCGCCCGAGAAATCACTGGCCTGCCTGCCCCGATGGTTCCGTTGCGGCCTGTGGATGGACGGTCTGGTTCCCCACCATCCCGGCAGTGTTTTGGGAACCAAAATGGGAACAGAACTCGGGCATCCAAAAAACGCCGCGGAAATCCGCGCTTTCTGCAGGTGCGCTGGCGGAGAGAGTGGGATTCGAACCCACGGTACGCGTTAACGCACACACGCTTTCCAAGCGTGCGCCTTAAACCACTCGGCCATCTCTCCGGCGCGCGCTGCTGAATACCAGCGCGCCGCCGCCGTGAAAACCCCGAACGCCGACGCTTGGTGCCGCTGGAGCGCCGACGCTCAGGCGTCCATCTTCAGCGCGGCGAGGAACGCGCTCTGCGGGATCTCGACCTTGCCGAACTGGCGCATGCGCTTCTTGCCCTCCTTCTGCTTGTCGAGCAGCTTGCGCTTGCGGCTGATGTCGCCGCCGTAGCACTTCGCGGTGACGTCCTTACTCAGCGCGCCAAGCGTCTCGCGCGCGATGATCCGCCCGCCGATCGCCGCCTGGATCGCGATCTTGAACAGCTGGCGCGGGATCAGCTCCTTCAGCTTCGCGCAGATCGAGCGGCCCCGCGCCTCGGCGACCGCGCGGTGCGCGATGAAGCTCAGCGCGTCCACCGGGTCGAGGTTGACCAGGATGGAGATGCGCACCAGGTCGCCCTCCTCGTAGCTGTCCACCGCGTAGTCGAAGCTCGCGTACCCCCGGCTGACCGACTTCAGCCGGTCGTAGAAGTCGAACACCACCTCGTTCAGCGGCAGACGGTAGACTGCCATCGCCCGGTTGCCGACATAGGTCAGGTCCACCTGCTGCCCGCGCCGCTCCGAGCACAGTGTCAGGATCGAGCCGAGATACTCGTCCGGCACCATGATGGTGGCCCTGATCCACGGCTCCTCGATGTGCCTGATCTTCATCACGTCCGGCATGTCGGCCGGATTGTGCATCTCCTCCACCGTCCCGTCGGTGCGGTGGATGCGATACACCACCGACGGCGCCGTCGCGATCAGGTCGAGGTCGAACTCGCGCGAGAGCCGTTCCTGGATGATCTCCAGGTGCAGCAGCCCCAGGAAGCCGCAGCGGAACCCGAAGCCCAGCGCCGCCGAGGTCTCCGCCTCGTAGTGGAAGCTCGCGTCGTTGAGCCGCAGCTTGCTCAGGCTGTCGCGCAGCTTCTCAAAGTCGTCGGCGTCCACCGGGAACAGCCCGCACCACACCACCGGGATCGACGGCTTGAACCCCGGCAGCGCGGCCGCCGCCGGCCTGCGGTCCTCCGTCAGCGTGTCGCCGACGTTGCAGTCCGCCACCGTCTTGATCGCCGCCGTGATGTAGCCCATCTCGCCCGGCCCGAGGTCGCCGGTGGCCACCATCTTCGGGCTGAACACCCCGACCTGCTCGACCAGGTGCGTGGAGCCGCGCGCCATCATGCGGATCTTCATCCCGCGCTTCAGCCGTCCGTCCTTGATCCGCACCAGGATCACCACGCCGAGATACGCGTCATACCAGCTGTCCACCAGCAGCGCCTTGAGCGGCGCCTCCACGTCCCCGGTCGGCGGCGGCAGCCGCGTCACCAGCGCCTCCAGCACCCCCCCGATGTTCAGCCCGGTCTTGGCCGAGATCATCACCGCCTCGTCGGCAGGGATGCCGACCACGTCCTCGATCTGCTGTCGCACCTTCTCCGGCTCCGCCGCCGGCAGGTCGACCTTGTTCAGCACCGGCACGATCTCGTGGTGCGCGTCGAGCGCCTGGTAGACGTTGGCCAGCGTCTGCGCCTCGACCCCCTGCGACGCGTCCACCACGAGGAGAGAACCCTCGCACGCCGCCAGCGACCGGCTGACCTCGTAGGCGAAGTCCACGTGTCCGGGCGTGTCCATCAGGTTGAGCTGGTAGGTCAGCCCGTCGTGCGCGGTGTAGGCGAGGCGCACGGTCTGCGCCTTGATGGTGATGCCCCGCTCGCGCTCGATGTCCATGTTGTCGAGGACCTGGTTGGTCATCTCGCGCTCTGTCAGCCCGCCGCAGGCCTGGATCAGCCGGTCGGCCAGCGTCGACTTGCCGTGGTCGATGTGGGCGATGATCGAGAAGTTGCGGATCAGGGCGAGGGGCGTGTCGGTCATAGGCGGGATGTAGGCCGGATCGCGGAGAAAGTCAGGCAGGAAGCAAGGCCAGGGGCTCTGCCCCTGGACCCCGCCAAAGGCAAGCCTTTGGAATCCACTTCCTAAGTCAAGGGATCAAAGGGCCTCACGGCCCTTTGCGGGTCCGGGCAGAGCCCGGCCCTGCTTCCTTCCACCTACCGCCATCACGAGCCGCGCCGCCCCCGCCGGCACCAGTACCACCCCCACCGCCTCGCCCCCGATGGCCGCGCTCGCCCCCCACGCCGCCAGCGCCCACCACCATCCCGCCCGCCGGTCCGCCGCCGCCGCCAGCCCCCCCGCCGCCAGCGCGCTCGCCGCCATCGACCACGCCGCCGCCACAGCCGGGTGCGCCATCAAGTCGCGCACGTGCATCACCCCCGACGCCCCGGCCCCCGGCCACAGGAACGGCTCGACCAGCGCGCGCAGCACCGCCAGCGTGGAACCAAAGCTGGTGTCGAACAGCGCCAGCAGCCCCACGGCGAGCGCGGGCAGGGCCGCCAGCGTCGCCCCCAGCAGGCTGCTCGCCGCCACCACCGAAAGCAGCGCCAGCCGGAACGCCGTGTTGCCTGCCGTTGCCATGCAGATCCCGCCGCAGGAGAGAGAAAGAAAGCGAGTTCTTTTTTGAAAAAAGAACCAAAAACTTCTGCACAAAAGGACTCCGGCCAACGGGGTTGGCCACAGGCCCAGGTTGCAAAGTCTTTTTGCTTCTTTTTCTTCAGAAAAAGAAGACTTCCTTCCTCACGCCCGCAGCACGCCCCCCGTCGCCTTGCCCACGGCGGCGACCACCTTCGCCGACGCCGCCTCGATCTCGGCGTCCGTCAGCGTGCGCTCGCGCGGCTGGAACACCACCTCGATCCCCACCGAAACCCGCCCCGCCTCCACCTTGTCCCCCGCGTAGCGGTCGAACAGCGACACCCCCGCGACCAGCGTCCGCTCCGCCCCCCGCGCCGCCCGCAGCACGGCGTCGGCCGGCGTCGCCGCATCCACCAGGAAGGCGAAGTCCCGACGCACCGCCTGGAACGCCGGCAGGTCCGGCACGCCCCTCTTCCGCCGTTTCGGGTCGGGCATCGCGTCCAGCAGCGCCTCGAACCCCGCCGCCGGCCCCTCGATCCCCAGCGCCTGGCACACCGACGGATGCAGCTCGCCGAACCACCCCAGCACGGTGCGCGGCCCCTGCCGCACCGTGCCCGAGCGCCCCGGATGGTAGTGCCCCGGCGCGTCCGCCGTGACCGCGAGCGCCTCCATCGGCACCCCCAGCGCGGCCAGCAGCGCCAGCAGGTCCGCCTTCGCCCCCATCGCCCCCGGCGCCGCGGCCGCCCCGCTCCAGTGCCGCGCCGGCACCCCCGCGCGCAGCCCCGCCGCCATCTGGTGCTGGGCCGTCTCCCCCGCGGCCCCCGGCGCCACGCCGGGCAGGGCGCCGAACCCCGGCCCGACCTCGAACAGCGCCGCCTCCGCCAGGCCCCGCGCCGCGTTGCGCCCCGCCGCCAGCGCCAGGCTCGCCAGCGGCGTCGGCCGCATCCGGTCCAGGTCCGACGCGATCGGGTTGAGCAGCCGCAGGCCCTCGTCGTCCCTGCCCCCGAACAGCGCGGCCTCGCGCGACGCGGCAAAGCTGAACGACACGCACTCCGCCATCCCCCGCGCCGCCAGCACCCGACGCGCCAGCGCCCCGCGCGCCTGCCTGGGCGTCAGCGAGGGCAGGGGCACCGCGCCCGCCCGCGGCAGCGACACCGGCGGCACCGCGTCCAGACCGTGCAGCCGCAGCACCTCCTCCAGCAGGTCGCACTCCGCCTCGACCCCGGCCACCGCCGCCTCGTCGATCGCCGCCCTGCCCGGCGCCGCCGCCGTGGCCGCCTGCCCGCGCCCCGCCACGTCGTTGCGCCACGGCGGCACCGCCACCGTCACCCGCGCGTCGTCGCGCGCCACCGCGTCGAACCCCAGCCGCCCGAGCAGCGCCACCGCCGCGTCCGGCGCGACCTCCGCCCCGCCCAGCCCCGCGATCCTCTCGAACCGCAGGCTCGCCGTCCTGCGCCACGCCGGCTCCGCCCCCGCCGACACCACCTCGCTCGCCTCGCCGCCGCACAGGGCGAGGATCATCCGAGTCGCCGCCTCCATCGCGTCCGGCGGCAGCGCCTGGTCCAGCCCGCGCTCGAAGCGCGCCCGCGCGTCGCTCGCGAGCCCCAGCCTGCGCCCGGTCAGCGCCACCCGCACCGGGTCGAACAGCGCGCACTCGATGAACACGCTGGTGGTCTCCGCACTCACCCCCGTCGCCTCGCCGCCCATCACCCCCGCGATCGACTGCACCCCGACCGCGTCCGCCACCACGCAGTCCCCCGCGGCCAGCGCGTGCTCGCGCCCGTCCAGCGCCCGCAGCACCTCGCCCGCCCGCGCCGCCCGCACCGTCAGCGTGTCGCCCTCCACCCGGTCCGCGTCGAACACGTGCAGCGGCCGCCCCAGGTCGAGCGTGAAAAAGTTCGTGATGTCCACCAGCGCGGAAATCGGCCGCAGCCCGACCGAGCGCAGCCGCGCCTGCAGCCACGCCGGGCTCGCCCCGTTGTGCACGCCGCTGACCATGCGCCCCAGCACCCACGGGCACGCCGCGCCAGAGTCGTTCGCCCAGACCAGCGGCGTGCGGAACGCGGCCGCCACCGGCTCCGCCGCCCACGGCCGCAGCGTGCCCAGCCCGGCCGCCGCCAGGTCGCGTGCCACCCCGCGCACCGACAGCGCGTCCCCCCGGTTCGGCGTCACCCCGATCTCGATCACCGGATCGTCCAGCCCCGCCACCGCCGCATACGGCGTCCCCGGCGCGGCGCCTGCACCCGCCGCGGCGCCCGCCCCGCCGCCCAGCTCGACGATCCCGTCGTGCTCCTCGCCGAGCCCCATCTCGCGCATCGAGACCAGCATCCCCCGGCTCTCGACCCCGCGGATCTCGCCCACCCTGAGCACCGCGCCCGTCGCCGGAATGACGCTCCCCGGCGGCGCGAACACGGTCAGCAGCCCCGCGCGCGCATTGGGCGCCCCGCACACCACCTGCACCGTCTCCGTCCCGCCCACGTCGACCGTGCACACCCGCAGCCGGTCCGCGTTCGGGTGCTGCACCGCGTCCACCACCCGCGCCACCCGGAACGGCGCCAGCGCCGCGCCAGGGTCCTCCACGCCGTCGACCTCCAGCCCGATCGCGCTCAGCGTCGTGCACAGCGCATCCAGCGACGCCTCCGTGTCCAGGTGCGTGCGCAGCCACGACAGGGAGAACCTCATGCGCCCAGCCCCTCGTGCAGGCTCGCCGGCACCAGCGGATTGAACCCGTAGTGCCGCAGCCACCGCCCGTCGCTCTCATAGAACGGCCGCAGGTCCGGGATGCCGTGCTTGAGCATCGTCACCCGCTCGATGCCCATGCCGAACGCGAACCCCTGCCACTCCCGCGGGTCGATCCCGCAGTTCGCCAGCACCCGCGGATGCACCATCCCGCTGCCCAGGATCTCCAGCCAGTCCCCGCCCGCCCCGATCTCCCCGGTGCGCCGGTTCCAGCCGATGTCGACCTCCATCGACGGCTCGGTGAACGGGAAGTAGCTCGCCCTGAACCGCACCGGCAGCCCGCCCAGCCCGAAGAACGCCCGCAGGAAGTCCACGAGGCACCCCTTGAGGTGCCCCAGCGTGATGGCGCGGTCCAGCACCAGCCCCTCCACCTGGTGGAACATCGGCGAATGCGTCGCGTCGTGGTCCGCCCGATACGTCCGCCCCGGCACGATCACCCGGATCGGCGGCTCCTGACCCAGCATGGTGCGCACCTGCACCGGGCTCGTGTGCGTGCGCAGCACCCGCGGCGCGGCATTCCCCAGCGCCGGCAGGTAGAACGTGTCGTGGTCCGCCCGCGCCGGGTGGTGCTCCGGGATGTTCAGCGCGGAGAAGTTGTTCCAGTCGCTCTCCACGTCCGGCCCCTCCGCGACCGCAAACCCCATCGCCCCGAAGATCGCGCTCATCTCCTCCATCGTCCGCGTGATCGGATGGATCAGCCCCGGGGCCGCCAGCAGCGGCGGCAGCGTCACGTCCATCCGCTCCGCCCTGAGCCGCGCGTCCAGCGCCCCCGCCTCCAGCGCCGCCCGCCGCGCCTCGATCGCGGCCGCCACCTGTTCCTTGGCCCGGTTCAGCGCCGCCCCCCGCTCGCGCCGCTCCTCCGGGCTCGCCCGCCCCAGCTCCTTCAGCAGTCCCGTCAGCCGCCCGGACTTGCCGAGCGTGGCGACGCGCACCGCGTCCCAGGCGCGCAGGTCGGCGCATGCGGCCAGGGCGGCGTCGGTGTCGGCGAGGAGGGCGTCGAGGTCGTCGGGCATGGGGAACTCCCGGAAGGGGCGGGCAGGGAAGCAAGGGAAGGTCAGGAAGGCCAGGGGCTCTGCCCCTGGACCCCGCCAAAGGCAGGGCCTTTGGAAACCTTGACGGGGTCGGCGGCTCCCTTCGTTGCGCCGGTCCAGGGCGGCTCGCCCTGGCGGGTCCAGGGCAGAGCCCTGGCCTTCCTTGCGCCCCCAACGAAAAAGGCCGCCCCCTGCGGGACGGCCCTCTTCGGTGCGGCCAGGGCCGGCCTACGCCGCCGCCGGCGCCTCTGCGGCGGGCGCCTGGTCGTTGGCCGCCATTGTCGCCTGCACCGCCTTGACGATCTCCGAGAACGACGCCGGATCGTCATAGGCGATCGCGGCCAGCACCTTGCGGTCCATCTCGATCCCCGTCGCCTGCAGCGCGTGGATGAAGCGGCTGTAGGTGATGCCGTGCTCGCGCACCGCCGCGTTGATGCGCTGGATCCACAGGGCGCGGAACTCCCGCTTCTTCACGCGGCGGTCGCGGTAGGCGTACTGCAGCGACTTCTCGAGCCGCTCCAGCGCGATCCGGTAGTTCGTCGACGAGCGGCCAACGAAGCCCTTGGACTGCTTGAGGACCTTCTTGTGACGGGCGTGCGTCGTGACGCCCCGCTTGACGCGTGCCATGGCCTAGCTCCTCACCGCAGCCCGTAGGGCGCCCATTGCTTCACCGTACGCCCGTCCATCTCGGTCAGCGTCTGGGAGCCGCGGTTCGTGCGCTTCATCTTCTGCGGGCGGTTGATCAGGCCGTGGCGCTTGTTGCCGGGTCCGGCCAGGACCTTGCCGGTCGCGGTGATCTTGAACCGCTTCTTGACCGACGACTTGGTCTTCATCTTGGGCATTTTGAACTCCTCTGTGCGGGCCCTGCGAAGCGCAGGCGTCGCGGCCGGGCATGCCCATTCCAGGCCCGGCGCGCAGACAGGCGCGCGGTATAGCCGACGCCAAGCCACGCAAGCAAGGCCAGGGCTCTGCCCTGGACCCGCCAGGGGCGAGCCGCCCCTGGACCGGCATGACAAGGGGTTCCCTGGCGCGCCGTGGTCGGGGCGCAGCGCCCACGGCATTGGAGTCCCATTGCCGCCGCGCGCCACCTATATGGATTTCGCGTGCGGTCGGGGGAGCCATGGAAACCATCAGCGTCGACACCGCCGGACCGCAGCTCTCACGCCTGGTCGCGGAGGCGGCCTCGGGCAAGGAGGTCGTCCTCACCCGCGACGGCCAGCCCGTGGCCAGGCTGGTGCCCTTTGTGCAGCCGCGGCCACGCCGCGTGCTGGGAGCCCTGGCTGGCGTCCTGCAAGTGCCACCGGAATTCGACGCTCCTCTGCCCGACGAGGCGCTCGCCGGCTTCGAACGCCCCTAATGCGCCTCCTGCTCGACACCCACCTCCTGCTGTGGGCGCTGGCCGAGCCGCGAAAGCTGGGGCCTGAACTGGCCGACATGATCGAGAACCCCGACAACGAAGTCCTGTTCAGCGCCGCCAGCATCTGGGAAATCACGATCAAGGCCGCCCTGAACCGCCCTGATTTTCGCATCAGTCCCATGGCAGTCACCGAAGGGGCGCTGGACGCCGGCTTCACGGAGCTTGCAGTCCACGCAACCGCCGCCGCTCGCGTCGCAGGCCTGCCTCACCACCACAAGGACCCGTTCGATCGGTTGCTGGTGTCCCAGGCGATACTCGGCGAGTTGTACCTCTTCACGGCGGACCGGCTGCTTCCGCCCTATACCTCGCTGGTGCAGCTGATCACCCCACAGCCCTGACGTCGCTTCGCGTGCGGCCCCGTGACCATCACCGCGTCCTCCGGCCTTCCTTGCGCCCCCGCACACCCCTAGTAAGTCCCCATGCGAGTCCCCTTCACCAAGATGCACGGCTGCGGCAACGACTTCGTCGTCCTCGACGAGCGCGCGCACCCCCTCCGCCTCACCCCCGGCCAGGCCGCCGCCCTGTGCGACCGCCGCCGCGGCATCGGCTGTGACCAGCTCGTCAGCCTGGAGCCTGCGGGTCCGGCCGCGGTGTTCATGCGCATCCGCAACGCCGACGGCTCCGAGTCCGGCACCTGCGGCAACGCCACCCGCTGCGTCGCCGCCGTGCTCGCCGCCGAAACCGGGCTCGACCGCGTCACGGTGCACACGATCGCCGGCGCCCTGGCCTGCGAGCGCCTGCCGGACGGCCGCGTGCGCGTCGACATGGGCGCGCCCCGCCTCGGCTGGCGCGACGTCCCTCTGGCGCGCGAGGCCGACACCCTGCACCTGCCGCTCCCCGGCGATCCGGCCGCGCTCAGCATGGGCAACCCGCACGCGACCTTCTTCGTCCCCGACGTGGACGCCATCGGGACGCGCGGCGCCGCGCTGGAACGCGACCCCCTGTTCGCCGAGCGCGCCAACATCGGCTTCGCCCACGTCCTCGCGCCCGACCGCATCCGGCTGCGGGTGTGGGAGCGCGGCACCGGCCTGACCCTGGCCTGTGGCTCCGGCGCCTGCGCCACCCTGGTCAACGCCGCGCGACGCGGCCTGTCCGCCCGCCGCGCCGAGATCCTGATGGACGGCGGCACCCTGGAGATCGAGTGGCGCGACGACGACCGCGTGTGGATGACCGGCCCCGTTGCGACGAGCTTCACCGGCACCCTGGACCTGTCTTCCTTCGGTGGGGGGATGCAAGGGCCCCCGTGCCTGGAGGATGGGGCCCTTGCCGGGTCCGGGCAGGGCCCGGCCTTGCTGGCGTCCTTCTGATGGCCGAGCTCCTGACCTTCGGCTGCCGCCTCAACACCTACGAGAGCGAGGTGATGCGCGCCCACGCCGCCGCGCTGGACGACACGATCATCGTCAACACCTGCGCGGTGACCTCGGAGGCCGAGCGCCAGGCCCGCCAGGCGATCCGCCGCGCCCACCGCGAGCGCCCCGGCGCGCGCATCGTCGTCACCGGCTGCGCCGCGCAGATCGCCCCGGACGCCTGGGCGGCGCTGCCCGGCGTGACCCGCGTGCTCGGCAACATCGAGAAGCTGGCCCCCGGGAGCTGGGCCGAGGGCGCCCCCGGCGGCGTCGCCGACATCGCCGCCGTGCGCGAGACCGCGTCGCACCTGGTCACCGGCTTCGCCGGCCGCGCCCGCGCCTTCGTGCAGGTGCAGCAGGGCTGCGACCACCACTGCACCTTCTGCATCATCCCGCAGGGCAGGGGGCCGAACCGCTCCGTCGCCATCGGCCGCATCGTCGAGCAGGTGCGCACCCTGGTCGCTTCCGGCTACCGCGAGGTGGTGCTGACCGGCGTCGACATCACCTCCTACGGCCCCGATCTCCCGGGCGCCCCGAGCCTCGGCCAGATGGCGCGCCGCCTGCTCGCCCTGGTGCCGGAGCTGGAGCGCCTGCGCCTGTCCTCGCTCGACCCCGCCGCCATCGACGACGACCTGTGGCGCCTGCTCGCCGAGGAGCCCCGCCTGATGCCGCACCTGCACCTGTCGCTGCAGGCCGCCTCCGACCTGGTGCTCAAGCGCATGCGCCGCCGCCATTCCCGCGGCCAGGCCGGCGCCGCCATCGAGCGCGCCCGCCGCCTGCGCCCGGGGATCGCCGTCGGCGCCGACCTGATCGCCGGCTTCCCCACCGAGGACGAGGCCCTGTTCGCCGACACCCTGGCCTTCGTCGACGAGCACGCCATCCCCTACGTCCACGTCTTCCCCTACAGCGAGCGCCCCGGCACGCCGGCCGCGCGCATGCCCGCCGTCCCCGTGCCGTTGCGCCGCGAGCGCGCCGGGCGCCTGCGCGCCGCCGGAGAGCGCCACGCGAGCGCCTTCCACGCCGCCCTCGTCGGCCGCGAGGTCGCCGTCCTGGCCGAGACCGAAACCCGCGGCCACTCCGAGCACTTCGCCCCGGTGCGCCTCGCTGACGCCCGTCCCGCCGACTCCCGCCCCGCCGGCGCCCTCCCTGCCGATGCTCTCCCTGCCGCCGCCCGTCTCGGCGCCCGCGACCCCGGCGGGGACGACCCGGCCCCGCGCTCCGGCGGCGAGACGGCGGGTAGCGGCAACCCCGCCACCGGCCACACCGGCCGCGTCCTGCGCGCCCGCGTGGTCGCCGCCGACGCCGCCGGCCTCCAGGCGGAGCCCGTCTGATGGCGCTCGGCTTCCTCAACCGCCTCAAGGCCGGCCTGTCGCGCACCACGGAGAAGCTCGGCGGCGGCATCACCGCCGTGTTCGACAAGAGGAAGCTCGACGACGCCGGCCTGGAGCAGCTGGAGGAGCTGCTGATCGCCGCCGACCTCGGCCCCGCCGCCGCCGGCCGCGTCATCGCCGCCTTCCGCTCCGCCCGCTTCGGCAGCATGGTTACCGCCGACGAGATCAAGCAGTCGCTCGCCGACGAGATCGCCGCCATCCTCGCCCCCGTCGCCCGCCCCCTGGAGCTGGACCGGACAAAACGCCCCCATGTCGTGCTGTGCGTCGGCGTCAACGGCAACGGCAAGACCACCACGCTCGGCAAGATGGCCCAGCAGTACCACGACCAGGGCCTGACCCCCGTGCTCGCCGCCTGCGACACCTTCCGCGCCGCCGCCGTCGAGCAGCTCCAGGTCTGGGGCCGGCGCACCGCCACCGAGGTGATCTCCGGCCCGCCCAACACCGACGCCGCCGGCGTCGCCTTCGACGCCCTGAAGCGCGCCCAGGCCCAGCGCGCCGACGTGCTCCTGATCGACACCGCCGGCCGCCTGCACAACCGCGCCGAGCTGATGGCCGAGCTGGGCAAGCTGATCCGCGTGCTGCGCAAGCAGGACCCCACCGCTCCGCACTCCGTCCTGCTCGTGCTCGACGCCACCACCGGCCAGAACGCCGTGGAGCAGGTCCGCGTGTTCAAGGAGATGGTCGACGTCACCGGCCTCGTGGTCACCAAGCTCGACGGCAGCGCACGCGGCGGCATCGTCGTGGCGCTCGCCGAGGCGTTCGGCCTGCCGGTGCACGCCGTCGGCGTCGGCGAGCAGGTCGCCGACCTCCGCGCCTTCGAGGCCGCCGACTTCGCCCGCGGCCTGGTCGGGCCGTAGGGATCCGGCGCTTCGGGCAGGAAGCAAGAGTCTTCTTTTTCTGAAGAAAAAGAAGCAAAAAGACTTTGCCCGCAAGGCTCCGGACGCGCGGGCGGCGCCGGAAGCCCATGGGCAAAAGCTCTTTGGTTCTTTCTTTCAAGAAAGAACACGCTTTCTTCCTGCCTCCGCGCACGC
>CAXSFU010000086.1:0-12023 GCA_964236695.1 uncultured Acetobacteraceae bacterium
CACGCTTTCTTCCTGCCCGGCCGCGGGACATTAGGATAGGCCGGCCCTAGTGGCTGGCCGCCTGCAGCGCGAGCAGGCCGGACAGCAGGCGGCTCGCGTCGAGCACGCCGACGCCGGTGGCGTTGTCGTAGCCGGAGGTGGCGGAGTAGCCCCAGTTGTCGCCGGCGCGGATGTCGGTGCTGGCGGCCGCGCCGAGGCGGTAGAGGGCTGGGTTGATCTGGCCGACGCGGCCGCCGAGGGCCTGGACGAACAGCGCGGTCACGCCGTTGAGCTGGGGGGCGACGAAGCTGGTGCCGCCGAAGCCGTCGACCACGGCGCCCTCGGAGATGGTGGCGTAGCCGGTTTCAGGGTCGGCATTGGCCGACAGGTCGGGCATGTTGCGGCCGGGGAACAGCGGGGCGAGGACCTGCTGGACCTGCGGGCCGGTGCCGAAGTTGGCCTCGAACAGCTGGCCCGGCTTGGTGGTGGTGGTGCCGGGGACGCGGAACTGGTACCAGGGCAGGGTCCAGTACAAGCTGACCCCGCCGCCGTCGCCGACGGAGAACACGTCGGCGACGGAGATGGCGGCGGCGCGGCCCTGGGCGGCGGCCTCGTTCGAGATGTAGTCCCAGCTCCAGGCCTGCTCGCCGGCGACGGACAGCACGATGCCGTCGCCCAGGGTGGCGGTGAACGGCAGGGTGGTGCCGCCGGCGGCGGTGACGAGCGGGTCGGCGGCGGGGTGGTCGACGCTGTACGGGGCGTTGCAGACGGGGTTGTCGGCGGCGGGGGTGCCGTAGGACGGGCAGCCGCGCACGGTGTCGAAGGCGCCGGAGTCGCCGGACGCGGCGTACAGGGTCTGGCCCTGCAGCGCCATCTCCAGGAAGGCGTCGTGGAACGCCTGCAGCTCGAAGCTGTCGCCCGGGGTCTGGGTGGCGAAGTTGTAGAAGAACCCCAGCTCGGGTTGGCCCCAGCTGGTGGAGACGGTGTCGGCGATGTTCTCCGAGGCGGCGGCCTCGAAACCGTTGATGAAGTTGGCGTTGGTGACGTTGGGGGCGATGTAGACGCGCACGCTGGCGTCGGGCGCCAGCGCGCCGGACTCCTCGACGTCGAGGTCGGTCTCGCCCTCGCCGTCGCTGTTGTTGCCGGCCGCCTCCACGCCGCCGTCGACGTCGACCTTGGTGATGCGGGTGGGCGAGACGGTGAGGCCGATCTGGCTCCAGAACGAGTAGGCGTCTGCGGGGTCGAAGTCGTTCAGCGTGACGATGCCGACCGTGGTGCCGCGGCCGCTGATGCCGCGTGTGGTGACCGGCGCCAGGTTGTAGAAGCGCGCGAAGTCGGCGGGCAGGTAGTCGCCGGGGGTGCCGCCGGCGAGCGCCGCGCCGGCCGCGCGCCGCGGGGTGCCGGCCGGCGCGGGGGTGAGCGCCGCCAGGCGGTGGCGCGGGCTGGCGTGGGCCATGGTGTCGATGCCGCCGACGCCGAGGACGCGGCCGGCGAGGCGGGCGGGGATGCGCACGGCGGTCGACGACGCGATGCCGGTGCGCCCGCCCGCGGCGTAGCGGCGCAGCGACAGGCCGAGCGCCAGGGCGGCGGTGCCGGCGGGCGCGGTGGCCTCGATCGCGAGGTGGTTCGGGTAGACGAGGCCGGGGGTGAAGCCCATCGAGACGAGGATGGCCTTGACGCCGGCGACCTCCGCGTCGGAGGCGGCGTAGCGGGACACGAAGTCGGACACGGACAGGAAGCGGTGGTAGGCGGGCGAGCCCGGGGTCTGCAGGGCGATGGCGGCGGCTTCCGCGCCGGTCTGGTCGGTGAGCGGCAGGTAGAAGGTCAGGGCGAGGGGGTCGCCGACCGGGACGTCGCCGGCGTCGGCGGCGGCCGTGGCGGCGCGGGCAGCGCCCGCCGACGCGAGCGCGGCCAGGGCGGTGGCGAGGCAGAGGGCGAGGCGGCGCGTCACGGGGCGGAACATCGGCGCTCCTGGATGTTGGGGGGAGTCGCGGGCGGCGGGGCGGAAGCAGGGTCTTTTCGTGGCGCCGGACGGTCCCGTGTCGGGGCGCATCGTGCCGGCCCGCCCAAGCAACACCCGTACCAAGCGCGACGGCGTGACGATGGCGTGACGACGGCGGGGCCTCGCGTCGCGGCGCGCGACCTGTCCAGGGGCGTGGCTCAGGATTTGCCCTTGGTGGCGGCGAGGTAGTCGATGATGGCGGCCTGGTCCTCCGGGGAGACCGGGGCCTTGTAGACGCGGGCCATCTTGCCGACCTCGGCGGTCCATTCGGCCCGGCTCAGCGGCGGCTGGTTCAGCACCATGCCGGCGGAGTGGCAGGTCACGCAGTTGGCGTTGATCGCGTCGGCCGGGGCGCCGCCGGGGAAGACGCGGTCGCCGACCGGAAGCTCCACGCTTTCGGAGCGGAACATCATCGGGGCGGGGGCGCCGTCCCGGGCCGGATTGGGGGCCAGACCTGGGGTCGTGCCGGGGGCCAGGCCGGTGGCGGGGGCGGGCGCCGGGCCGGGGGAGGCTGCGCACAGGGCGAGCAGGGCGGCGGCGGTGGCTGCCCTGCGCAGGGGCTTGGTCATCGTGGCTGCCATGGTTCGGGGCTCCTCAGCTTGCGGTGATGGTGGTGGCCTCGATGCCGTTCTGCATGAAGCCGCCGGGGTTCCAGTTGGGCTCCACGGGCTGCGTGGCGCCGGTGGTGCTGGTCGCGCGGACCATCAGGGTGCGCTCGCCGCGTCCCGGGGCGGGCAGGGTCGCGGTCCAGCGTCGGAAGCCGTAGCGGCCCTCGTCGGCGCCGAGCGTCGCCGGTTGCCAGCTTGCGCCGCCGTCCGGCGAGACGTCGACGCGCGCCACCCCGGCGTCGCCGCCGAGCGCGATGCCGCGCACGGCCAGGGGGGCGTCGGGCGGCACCGCCTGGCCGGACACGAGGCTGGTGATCCAGGAGCGCGGGTTCATGCGGCTGATCGGCACCGTCGCGAAGCCGGTCTCGCCCGGACGGACGTTGGCGTTCGGGGTGTCGGGAATCCGGTAGGCGGTCTTCATCCAGAACTGGTCGTCGGGATGGTCGAGCACCTCGATGTCGCTGAGCATCTTCACCCAGTAGGTCGAGTACCAGCCGGGCACCACCAGGCGCAGCGGGAAGCCGTTGAGCAGGGGAAGCTGCTCGCCGTTCATGGCGTAGGCGATCATCACCTCGCCGTCGCGGGCGTGGTCGACGTCGAGCGATTTCATGAAGTCGGGCGCGCCGTCGACCACCGGCTCGTCCAGGCCGTTGAAGCGGACCTGCACGGCGCCCGCCTTCACCCCGGCGCGGTCGAGCACGTCGCGCAGCCGCACGCCGGTCCAGCGCGCGTTGCCCATCGCCCCGTTCGCCCACTGGCCGCCCGCGATCCTCGGCGAGAACAGGCCGCGCGAGTTGCCGGAGCACTGGTTGACCGCGGCCAGCTCCACGCGCGGCAGGGCGGCCAGCTCGTCGAGCGAGAGCGACAGCGCGGTGTTCACCTCGCCGTGCACCGTCAGCCGGAAGGCGGCCGCGTCGACCTGCTCTGGGATCGTGGCCCAGTGCCAGCGCACGAAGAAGCGATCGTTCGGGGTGAACACACCGTCGTCGAACACCTCGAACGGAGTTTCCAGCAGCGCGGGGCGGGTGCGCTGGAGGATCATCGAGCCCTTCTGCGGGAAGGCGGTGGTGAGGGGGCGCTCGCCGGGGCCGCCGGCCAGGGGCAGGGTCACGCTGCCCGCGCCGTCCGCGGCTCGGGCGGCGCGCAGCGGGGCGAGGCCGGCGGCGCCGAGGCCCGCGCCGAGGCCGGCCAGCAGGCGGCGGCGTCCGAGGGTGGCTGCGTGCATCGGCGTGGTCTCCGGTGTGGGCGCTGCGCCGTCCCGGGGCGGAACGGCGACGCGGTCGGGCGCGCGGCGGATGCGCCCGGGGGTGGCGGGACGGCGGCGCCGGCCGGGTCGTGGCCGGGCAGAGCGGGGGTGGTGGCGCGTCGGACGCCAGAGGGTGTTATTGACCTGCCATCCCCGACTTGTTGCCCCAAAGCGAGAAGAAAGCATGATCTTTCTTGAAAGAAAGAACCAAAGAACTTTGCCCATTGGGTTCCGGGAGTGCTCGCGCGCTTGGAGTCCCATGGGCAAAGTCTTTTTGCTTCTTTTTCTCAGAAAAAGAAGAATTTTCTTTCTATCGGAAGCAACGAGCTGTGACGATGTTCATAACAGCCTTATATGCCGCGTCCTGCGGCGGGGGCAATCGTGGCCTTGGCGGCTGGGCGCTGTTCCCGGCCGCGCAAGGCGGTGGCGGCACGGGAGAGAACCGGGCGTTTCCAGAGAGTTGCGTCGTGTTCGGGGCCGGAAGTCGGGGCAATCCATCGACGGAGTGGATCGAACCAATCCCGCAACGGGCGGCGCGGGCGGCGGCGGTGCGGGCGGCGGGGTGGCACCGGGCGGCGGCGCGTGGGAGGAAGGCGCGCCCGCGCGTGCGCCGCCGCCCGCAGGGAGGGCGACCGCACGCGAAGGATGCACCATGACGGGCCTGCCCGATGCGACACCGGCCGCCGTGACGGTTGCGCCCGACGCGACGGCCGCCGACGGTCCCGAGGACGCGGCCGCGCGGGCCAACATCGCGAACCGCCTGGAGCGGCTGCCGATGACCGGGCACCAGCGCAGGATCTTCGCGATCATCGCCTCGGCGTGGCTGGTGGACCAGGTGGACGTGGCGCTGCTCACCTTCCTGCTGGGCACGCTGGTGGCGGCGTTCGGGCTTTCGCCGCTGCAGGCGGGGCTGCTGGCGTCGATGACGTTCGCGGGGCAGCTCGTGGGCAACGTCGTGGCCGGCCTGGCGGCGGACCGCTTCGGGCGGCGCGGGGTGTTCCAGGCGACGATGCTGGTGTGGGGCGCGGCGAGCTTCCTGGCGGCGTGCGCGTGGAGCGCGCCGGTGCTGATGGCGGCGCGGTTCCTGATCGGGGCCGGCGTGGGCGGCGAGGCGCCGGTGGCGCAGGCGCTGGTGTCCGAGCTGGTGCCAGCCGGGGTGCGCGGGCGCTACATCGCGGTCATGGAGGGGTGCTGGGCGGTGGGCTACGTGCTGTCCGGGGCGATCAGCTTCCTCGTGCTGCCGCTCCTGGGGTGGCGCTGGGTGTTCGCGGCGGTGGGGACGCTGTCGCTGGTGGTGCTGGTGGTGCGGCGCGCGGTGCCGGAGTCGCCGCGCTGGCTGGCGGAGCGGGGGCGGCTCGCGGAAGCGGAGGCGGGGGTGGCGGCGATGGAGCGCGCGGTCGGCCTGCGCACCGGCGCGCCGCTGCCGCAGCCTGCGCGCTACGTGGCGCCGGCGGGGCACGGGGACGGCAGGGGCCCGCTGGCGACGGTGTTCTCGCGCGAGTACGCGGGCCGAACCGCAATGGCGTTCGGGCTGTGGTTCTTCGCGCTGGTCGGGTTCTTCGGGCTGACCTCGTGGATCGCTGTGCTGCTGCGCGCGCACGGGTTCTCCACGGTGGGCTCGGTGGGGTTCGTGACCCTGATCACGCTGGGCGGCATTCCCGGCTTCGCCGCGGCGGCGTTCCTGCTGGAGCGGGCGGGGCGCAAGCCGACCACGGTGGCCTTCCTGCTGGCGTCGGCGGCGTCGGCCTGGGTCTACGGCAACTCGGCCGGCGAGGCAGCGCTGTTCGCGAGCGGGTTCGTGATGCAGTTCTTCCTGTTCGGGATGTGGAGCTGCCTGTACGCCTACACCCCGGAGCTGTTCCCGACGCGGGCGCGCTCGACCGGGGCGGGGCTGGCCTCCGCGGCGGGGCGGGTGGGGGCGATCATCGGGCCGCTGGTGGTGCCGGAGCTGGTGCGCGCCGGGGGACAGGCGGCGGCGTTCGAGGTGGGGGCGGCGGGGTTCGCGATCGCGGCCGCGCTGGTGGCGGCGCTGGGGGTCGAGACGCGGGGGCGGGCGCTGGAGGCGGTCTCGACGTGAAGCAGGGTTGAGGCTTTGCCTCAAACTCCGCCAAAGGCTCGCCTTTGGAAACCTCGATTCAGGTTTTCCTTTCCCATGCCGGTCCAGGGGCGGCTCCCTCCGGTGGCCCTTCCAACGATCCAAGAGGATCGTCGGAACCTTTGGCCACCTCCGCCTGGCGGGTTTGGGGAGAGCCCAACCTTGCCTGCGGTGCTATGGGGTGCCGGCGTGACCCCGGAGGACGACCATGGCCATCATCGACATGCGCAACCGGCCCACCTTCCTGCACGACTTCTTCGGCGCCACGCCCGGGACGCCGTCCCACGACGTGGTGGGCTGGCTGAACCGCAGGATGGGGTCGCGCGACCCGGAGCATGTCACGCGCACGCCGGACCTGGCCGCGTACCTGCGCGAGATCGCGGCAGCCGGGATCGACCACGCGGTGATGGTGGGCCGCTCCACGCCCACGGTGCGGATCAGCAACGACGTGCTGGCCGGGCTGGCGCGGGACTCGGGGGGCGTGCTGGTCGGGGTGGCGTCGGTCGACCCGCTGGATTTGGGGCGCGACGGGGCGGTGCGCGAGGCGGAGCGGGCGGTGCGCGAGCTGGGGCTGCGCGGGGTCAACGTCGACGCGGGGTTCTATGCCGAGCCGATGCTGGCCGACGATCCGCGGCTGCTGCCGCTGTACGAGGCGTGCGTGGCGATGGGGGTGCCGGCGTTCGTGATGTCCGGGCCGACGACGCCGGACCTGCGGTTCAACGACCCGCTGGCGGTGGACCGGCTGGCGGCGCTGTTCCCGAAGCTTCCGATCGTGTGCTCCCACGGGTTCTGGCCGAACGTGGACGGCATCCTCCAGGTGGCGTTCCGGCACGAGAACGTCTTCGTGTCGCCGGACATGTACACGTTCCAGGCCGGCGGCGGGCGCTACGCCGAGGCGGCGAACGGGTTCCTGCGCGACCAGTTCCTGTTCGGCTCGTCGTTCCCGTTCCGGCCGATGCGGCAGGGGGTCGAGGACTTCCGGGCGCTCGGCCTGTCGGAGGAGTCGCTGGCGGCGGGGCTCGGGGGGAACGCGGCGCGGCTGCTCGGCCTGGGCGCCGGGCAGCGCCGGGGTTGAGGCTCCGCCTCGAACTCCCCCAAAGGCAAGCCTCTGGGCTTCCTTTCTTAAGTCATGGGATCAAAGGGCCTCACGGCCCTTTGCGGGTCTGGGCAGAGCCCAGCCTTGCCTGCCTTGCTGCCTTTCCATGACCCTTGAGCAGCTTCGCATCTTCGTGGCCGTGGCCGAGCGCCAGCACGTCACGCGGGCGGCGCAGGCGCTGGGCCTGGCGCAGTCGGCGGTGAGCCATGCGGTGGCGGCGCTGGAGCGGGGCTGCGACGCCCGGCTGTTCCACCGGGTCGGGCGCGGGGTGGTGCTGAGCGAGGCGGGGGCGGTGCTGCTGGGCGAGGCACGGGCGATCCTGGCGCGGGTGGAGGCGGCGGAGGCGGCGCTGGCGGAATTCGGCACGCTGGGGCGGGGGCGCCTGGCGATCCATGCCAGCCAGACGATCGCGGGCTACTGGCTGCCGCGCCACCTGGTGGCGTTCCGTGCGGCGCATCCGGGGGTGGAGTTGTCGCTGGCGGTGGGCAACACGGCGCAGGTGGCGGAGGCGGTGCGGGCGGGGACGGCGGAGCTGGGCTTCGTGGAGGGCGCGGTGGAGGAGCCGGCGCTGGAGGCGGTGGTGGTGGCGCGCGACCGGCTGCTGCTGGTGGTGGGGCCGGCGCATCCGTGGGCGGGGCGGGCGCGGGTGTCGCCGGGCGAGCTTGCGGACACGGAGTGGGTGCTGCGCGAGGCGGGGTCGGGGACGCGCTCTGTGTTCGAGGCGGCGCTGGCGGGGTTCGGGGTGGCGGCGGGGACGCTGGCGGTGGCGCTGTCGCTGCCGTCGAACGAGGCGGTGCGCGCCGCGGTGGAGGCGGGGCTGGGGGCGACGGTGATCTCGGCGTCGGTGGCGGCGCCGGGGCTGGAGGCGGGGCTGCTGGTGCGGGTGGGTCTGGACCTGCCGGACCGGGCGTATGTCGCGCTGCGGCACCGCGAGCGCCACGCCAGCCACGCGGCGCGGGCGCTGCTGGCGCTGGTCGGGACGGCGGCGGGGCCGGGGGCGGGTCGCTCGGGCGCCGGGCCGCCGGGCTCCGCGAAGGGCAGGCCTGCGGACGTCCCTGGGTGAGGCGAGGGGCCGAGAGGCTCCGGGCGCGGCCTGCCGGGGTCTCCGGCGATCCTCCCGAGACGCCGCGAGGGCGGAGGGGGTCGCCCGGTCCTGCCCGACTGCGAAATCTTGCGCGTGCGCGGGGTTGTGCGGCGCCGGGGGGCGCGACATCTGACGGGGCGGCACTTGCGGAGCGGTTCGATGGACGAGCGTGACACGAACA
This sequence comes from uncultured Acetobacteraceae bacterium, assembly GCA_964236695.1. Taxonomy (GTDB): domain Bacteria; phylum Pseudomonadota; class Alphaproteobacteria; order Acetobacterales; family Acetobacteraceae; genus CAXSEF01. Next base: position 8,292 of record CAXSFU010000086.1, read on the forward strand.
CGGTGACGACCTCGCGCGGGCAGACCGAGCTGAAGGTCGAGCGGCCCCGGCTGCACAAGGTGATGCTGGTCAACGACGACTTCACGCCGCGCGAGTTCGTGGTGATGGTGCTGAAGGCGGAGTTCCGCATGGGCGAGGAGCGGGCCAGCCAGGTGATGCGCACGGCGCACCAGCGCGGGTCGTGCGTGGTCGCGGTGTTCACCAAGGACGTGGCGCAGACCAAGGCGACGAACGCCACCGACGCGGCGCGCAAGCACGGCTTCCCGCTGCTGTTCACCACCGAGCCGGAGGAGTAGGCGCCGGCGGTTCCGGCCGCAGGGCCGGACCCCGGCGGGGACCGGCCCGTGTCGCGGGCCTGGTGTCGGGTCAGGCAAGGCAGCAAGAATCTTCTTTTCTGAAGAAAAAGAAGCAAAAAGACTTTGCCCATGGGGTTCCGGGCGCGCGGATGGTTCCGGGACCCAACGGGCAAAAGTTCTTTGGTTCTTTCTTTCAAGAAAGAACACGCGTGCTTCCTGCCTTCGCGCCGGACACCGGCTCCGGCAGGTCGCTGACAGCCTTTAGAGTGCCGGGCCGGCGGCAGCGTGGTGCATGGCGTGGTGGCGCATGCGGCGGTGGCGCATCCTGTGGCTGGACACGGTGTCGATCGGGGTGCCGGCGGCGACGGACAGCGCGGTCGGGGTGGGGGCGGCGGAGGCCGGCGCCTGGGCCGCGAGGGCGAGCGGCAGCGCGAGGGCTGCGAGCAGGACGATGGAGCGCATGGGATGTTCCTGTGTGCGGGGGCTGGCGGCGCTGCGGGGCAGGCCGGGTCGGCACGTCGAAGGCGCGGGCCCGCCGCCTCGCCGCGGTGGCGAGGCCGCCCGTCTCGGCCTGGTCGGAGGGTGAGCGGTTTCGGCGGTGAAGCGGGGCCGCGTCGTTGCGGCTCTGCGCGCCCGGACCACCGGATGGGGTGGGCGGGTGCCGCGCCTTGCGCGGTATGTGACGTATCGGAAGCGGAATAGCAACTCCGGCCATGGGCGGGCGGTGCCTCGGTCTGGAAAGGCCAGGGCTCTGCCCTGGACCCGCCAGGGGCGAGCCGCCCCTGGACCCGGCCTCCCTTAAGTAATGGGTTCCAAGGGCTCTGCCCTTGGCGGGGTCCAGGGGCAGAGCCCCTGGCCTTCCTTCCTTGATTTCGAACCGCGAGCGCCTGGCCCGGCCGCAGGCGGGGGCCTCCGGCCGGCCTGGCGTTCGCGCCGGCGCTGGCCATGCGGGCCGTCTTCTTCTAGGTGCTCGGCATGGTTCCTTCGCTGCGCACCGCCGCCCTGCTCGTGGTCAAGATCGGCTCCGCCCTGGTGGCGGACGGGGCGAGCCCGCGCGAGGCCTGGCTGCGCGGCGTGGCGGAGGACATCGTGGGGGCGCGGGCGCGCGGCACGCAGGTGATCGTGGTGTCGTCCGGCGCGATCGCGCTGGCGCGGGGCACGCTGGGGCTGGGCGGGCGCAGGCTGCGGCTGGAGGAGAAGCAGGCGGCGGCGGCCGTGGGGCAGATCCGGCTGGCGCAGGCGTGGGCGGAGGCGCTGGGGGCGCACGGGCTGGTGGCGGCGCAGCTTCTGCTCACGCTGGGCGACACGGAGGACCGGCGGCGCTACCTCAACGCGCGGGCGACGCTGCGCACGCTGCTGGGGTTCGGCTGCGTGCCGGTGATCAACGAGAACGACAGCGTGGCGACCGCCGAGATCCGCTTCGGCGACAACGACCGGCTGGCCGCGCGGGTGGCCGAGATGGTCGGCGCGGACCAGCTTCTGCTGCTGAGCGACATCGACGGGCTGTACACGGCCGACCCCCGGCGCGACCCGGGGGCGGCGCACGTGCCGGTGGTCGAGGCGCTGAGCCCGGAGATCGAGGCGATGGGGGGCGAGCCGCCGCCTGGCTTCTCCTCCGGGGGGATGCGCACGAAGCTGCTTGCGGCGCGGATCGCGACGCAGGCGGGGTGCGCGATGGCGATCGCGCTCGGCGGGCGGGCGCACCCCCTCGCTGCGCTGGCGGGCGACAAGCCTGCGCGCTGCACCTGGTTCCTGCCGGCGCCGGAAGGGCGGAGCGCGCGCAAGCGGTGGATCGCGGGGAGCCTGCAGCCGGCGGGGGTGGTGCGGGTGGACGCGGGCGCGGCGCGGGCGCTGCGGGCGGGCGGGTCGCTGCTGCCGGCCGGCGTGGTCGCGGTGGAGGGGGTGTTCGCGCGCGGCGACGCGGTGCTGGTGGCGGGGCCGGGCGGCGCGCTGGGGCGGGGGCTGAGCGCGTATGCCAGCGAGGACGCGGCGCGGATCGCCGGGCGGCGCAGCGAGGAGATCGAGGGCGTGCTGGGCTGGCGGGGGCGCGACGAGATGGTGCACCGCGACGACCTGGTGCTGGGCGAGGCGCGGGCGGCGGGCGGTCAGGGCTTGGGGCAGGCGGGCGAGGCGTAGGGGCGGTCGGCACAGCGGGCACCTGGCGGCAGGGTGTCGGGGCCGGTGATGCTGGCGCAGGCGGCGGCGCAGAGCAGCAGGGCCACGCAGAGCAGGCGGGTCATGGGACGCGCTTTCCGGTGAAGGGCTGAGGACGCCCGGGGGCAAGGCGAGGCCGGCGGCTCCGCGTTCGGGCTCCGCCAAGGGCTCGTCTTCGGAAACCCCTTCCCCGGCCGTGGGTTTCCGGAGGCCCCGGGCCTTTGGCGGGCCTGGACAGAGCCAGACCCTGCCTGCCTGAAGCGCCTGGCACGGGATCATGGAAGGGGGGCGGTGATGCGGCGAAGGGACGTGCTGGGCGGGGTTCTGCTCCTGGCAGGCTGCGCAGCGGTGCCGCCGCCGGGCGTGCTGGGGGCCGCGGACCTCGCGGACGTGGCGCGGGTGCAGCGGTATCTGGACGCGATCCGCACGCTGCGGGCGCGGTTCGTGCAGGAGGGCTCCGGGCCTGGAGGCGCCGGGACGGCGTGGCTGGCGCGGCCCGGGCGGCTGCGGCTGCAGTACGACCCGCCGAGCCGGGCGGTGCTGGTGGCGGCGCGCGGGCGGGTGGTGTTCGCGGACGGGGCGACGGGGGCGAGCAGCAGCCTGCCGCTGGCGCGCACGCCGCTGTCGATCCTGCTGGCGCCGGAGATCGTGCTGTCGGGCGAGGTGACGGTGGTGTCGGTGGAGCGCGGGCCGGGGGTGCTGGCGGTGGCGCTGCGCTCGACGGCGCGGCCTGGGCAGGGGCGGCTGACGCTGGGGTTCGCGGACGCGCCGCTGGCGCTGCGGGCGCTGGAGCTGGTGGACGGGCGGGGCGACGTGACGCGGCTGGCGCTGCACGACGTGGTCACGGGGGTGGCGGTGGAGGACGCTTTGTTCGGGCTGCCGGGGGCGTAGCGCGGGCGGCTGCCGCGGGGCGGGCCGTCGTCAGGCGGAGGCGCCGTCAGCCGAGGCGGGCGAGCAGGGCCGAGATGGTGGCCACCGAGAGCACGGTGGACAGCAGGATGGCGCGCGAGGTGACGGCGGCCTCGCGGTCATAGAGCTTGGCCAGCATGAACGGGCCGGTGCCGATCGGCAGGGCGCTGAGCAGCAGGGCGGCGTGCGACCAGGGCGCGGGCATCGGGAACACCACGAAGGCGAGCACCGCGGTCAGCGCGGGCTGCCCGAGCAGCTTGAGCGCCACCAGGCGGGCGACGGTGCCGCGGGTGGCGACGCGGTGGGCGGCGGTGTCGGTGGCGGGGTCGGGCCGGGCCCCGGACTGGGCCCCGGACTGGGCCCCGGACTGGGC
>CAXSFU010000087.1:0-11788 GCA_964236695.1 uncultured Acetobacteraceae bacterium
AGAAGGTGTGGTGGCGCGCGGTGTAGCCGACGTTGTCGAGGTCGTTGTGCTTGCCCCCCGCGCGCAGGCACTTCTGCGACGAGGCGGCGCGGGTGTAGGAGCGGCGCTCCTGGCCGGTGAACACGTTCTTGAACTGCACCATGCCGGCGGCGGTGAACAGCAGCGTCGGGTCGTTGCGCGGCACCAGCGGGCTGCTTTCCACCACGCGGTGTTCGCGGGCGGCGAAGAAGTCGAGGAACGTCGCGCGGATGTCGTTGCTGGAAAAACCGGGGCTGGAAAAACCGGGGCTGGGAAGGGCAGGGGGCATGAGGTCCGGGGGCGTCCTGGGTGCTGCCTTTTCCAGTAGCGCAGGCGTTTGCGCGGCGGAAGGGCAGGAAGGCCAGGGGCCCTGCCCCTGGACCCCGCCAAAGGCTGCGCCCGTGGAACGCGTCCCTTGAGTGAAGCCGGTCCAGGGACGGCTCGCCCTTGGCGGGTCTGGGCAGCGCCCAGGCTTGCTTGCCTCCCGCCTTCCGGCCTTCGCACAATGGGGCGGTGAGCAAGCGAGTCTACCTGGCCGGGCCGGACGTGTTCCTGCCCGACGCCGTGCAGCGGGGTGAGCGGCTGAAGCGTGTGTGCGCGCGCCACGGCCTGGTCGGGGTGTTCCCGCTCGACCCGTTGCCGGGCGAGCCGGCCGAGTGGTCGGCGCTGCCGCTGGCGCGCGCGATCGCTCGGCGCAACGAGGCGCACATCCGGGGGTGCGACGCCCTGGTGGCGAACCTGACGCCGTTCCGCGGGCCGGGGGCGGATGGCGGCACGGCGTACGAGCTGGGATTTGCGCGGGCGCTGGGGCGGCCGGTGTTCGGGTGGAGCAACGCGGCGGGCAGCTACCTGGAGCGGTGCGGGCGCTGGCCCGGGGCGGTGCGGGCGGGCAAGGCGTGGCGTGACCCGGACGGGCTGGAGGTCGAGGCGTTCGGGCTGGCGGACAACCTGATGATGGCGTGCGCAGTGGCGGAGTCCGGCACAGATGTGGTGGTGCGCGGCGCGGGGTGGAACGAGATGGCGGCCTGCGAGCGGTGCGTGGCGGAGGCGGCGCGAGCCCTGGGGGTGGCGTGAGGGGGCGGGTTCAGGTTGCCGCGTCGTCCACGGGCGGGGCTTCTAGCCCGGCATCGCCAGCGAGGGTGCCAAGGGCGGCGCGCACGCCGAACTCGCCGGGCAGGGCGCCCCGGGGGAACAGACGGGTCACATGGCCCATCTTGCGTCCCGGCCGGGCCTCCGCCTTGCCGTAGAGGTGGCCGACCAGGCCAGGGGCGGCCATCACCGCGGGCCACAGCGCGAACTCCTCCGGGCCCACGAGGTTCTTCATCACGGCGTCGGAGTGTCGGGTGGCCTGCGGCAGCGGCAGGCCGGCGACGGCGCGCACGTGCAGCTCGAACTGGCTGGCGGGGCAGGCGTCCAGCGTCCAGTGGCCGGAGTTGTGCGGCCGCGGCGCGATCTCGTTGACCAGGACCTCGCCGTCGGCGGCCACGAACATCTCCACCGCGAGCAGTCCGACCAGTCCGAGCGCGTCGGCGACCTGGCGTGCGATATCCTGCGCGCGGGCGGCGACCGCGTCGGTGACTCGGGCGGGGGCAAGGGTCAGGTCGAGGATGCCGTCGCGGTGGCGGTTCTCCACGGTGTCGAACGCGGACACCGCACCGTCGGCGCCGCGCGCCACCACGACGCTGACCTCGCAGGCGAAGTCGACGTAGCCCTCCAGGACCAGCGGCCTCGGCGACAGCTCCGCCCAGGCGGCGTCGAGGTCGCCGGCGTCGCGCAGCAGCGCCTGGCCCTTGCCGTCGTAGCCGAGGCGGGTGGTCTTGAGGATCGCGGGCAGGCCGAGCTCGGCGACGGCACGGTCGAGGCCGTCGCGGTCGTGCACGGCGCGCCACGGGGCGGTGCCGATGCCGGCGTCGTTGAGGAAGGTCTTCTCTGCGACGCGGTCCTGGCTGAGGCGGAGCACGGCGGGCGAGGGGTGTACCGGGCGCAGCGAGGCCAGCAGGTCGAGGCCTTCGGCGCTGACGTTCTCGAACTCGAAGGTGACGACGTCGACCGCCTCTGCGAAGGCGCGCAGGATCGCGGGATCCTCGAAGTCGCCGAGCGTGACCTCGTCGCACACCTGGCCGGCGGGGCTGTCGGTTTCCGGGGTCAGCACGTGGCAGCGGTAGCCGAGGCGGGCGGCGGCCATGGCGGACATGCGGCCGAGCTGGCCGCCGCCGACGATGCCGATGGTGGCGAGCGGCGGCAGGGCGGCGGACCGGGGCTGCGCCAGGATCGCGGCGGGGCCGGTCACGACGGCGTGCCGGCGACGGCCTCGGTCTGCGCGGCGCGGAAGGCGTCCAGCCGGCCGGCCAGCGCGGGATCGGACAGCGCCAGGATCGAGGCGGCGAGCAGGGCGGCGTTGACCGCGCCGGGCCGGCCGATGGCCAGTGTGCCGACCGGGATGCCGGCGGGCATCTGCACGATGGAAAGCAGGCTGTCGATGCCGTTCAGCGCCGCTGATTCCACAGGCACGCCGAGCACCGGCAGCGGGGTCCAGGCGGCGCACATGCCCGGCAGGTGGGCGGCCCCGCCGGCCGCGGCGACGATGACCTGCAGGCCGCGGGACCTGGCGCCGCGCGCGTATTCGGCAAGACGGTCCGGGGTGCGGTGCGCCGAGACGATGCGCGCCTCGTGGGCGATGCAGAGGGCGTCGAGCGTGTCGGCCGCGTGCCTAAGGGTCGCCCAGTCGGACTGGCTGCCCATTACCAGGCCGACCAGGCAGGCGACGGCCTCTGGCGAGTGCGTTTCGGCGCGGGGCTCGCTCAAGCGATGCTGTCCGGGATGAGGCGGCTTTCCAGCCGGCCGATCTCGTCCTTGAGCAGCAGCTTGCGTTTCTTGAGCCGCTGCAGGTGGAGCTGGTCCATCGGCTGGTCCACGAGCCGTGCGATCACGGTGTCGAGGTCGCGGTGTTCGCTGCGCAGCTCGTGCAGGTTGCGGAGCAGCGAGTCACGATCGGTCAGCATGGCGTCTCCGTCCCGGGCCAGGACCGCCTATCACGGAATGCGGCGCGAACCTACCGCCGGTGCGTCATGCGGTTGCCGTCGATTCGTCTGGCACTGCGGAGCGGCGGAGTATTACCGTGACGTGGCGGGCCGGGGACAGCGCCGTGGCGGAAATCGCGCGTTTCGGGCCGTGCACCACAGCGAAGGAGCCACCATGACCTTGCGCGCCAGACTTGAGAGCCTGAAGGACCGCCACGCCACCCTGGAAACCAGGATTTCGGACGAGGACCATCGACCCCGTCCCGACACCGCCACCCTGGCGCAGCTCAAGGTAAAGAAGCTGCGCCTCAAGGAGGAGATGGAGCGGCTCCAGGATCATCCCTGAGCCCCATCCAGGGCGGGCGAACACAGCCGGTCCCGCGCCGTGACCTGCCACACCGCAGGAACGACCGGGTCCGGCGCCCGCGCTAGGCGGCCTCCTCGGCCTCCGGCACCGGCGGCGGCGGCACGGCGAGGCCGTCGCGCGTGAGGCGGTCGTTGGCGGCCTGCACCATGCCATTCAGGTCGGTCTGGCTGCACAGGCCCAGGATCACCGGGTCGCGCGGCTTGATGTTGGCGCTGTTCCAGTGCTGGCGATCGCGCACCTTCTGGATGGTGTCCTTGGTGGTGCCGAGCAGCTTGACGACCTGGATTTCGGTGAGCTGCGGGTAGTTGCGCAGCACGAAGGCGATCGCGTCGGGGCGGTCGTTGCGCTTGGCCACCGGCGTGTAGCGTGCGCCGCGCGAGCGCTTCGGCGCCAAGTTGGCGGCCGGCACCAGCTTCAGGCGCAGCGCGTCGTCCTTCTCGCAGCGCGCGATCTCGTCCTGGGCAAGCTGCATGTTGGCGACCGGGTCGTAGCCCACGATGCCCTGCGCCACCTCGCCGTCGGCGATCGCCTGCACTTCGAGCGGGTGCATGCCGCAGAAGTCGGCGATCTGGGTGAAGGTCAGCGCGGTCTTCTCGATCAGCCACACCGCGGTGGCCTTCGGCATCAGGGGCAGCGTCATGGAGATCTTCTCTCAGGCGCACGGCGTCTGTCCGGCGCAGGGCGTCACTGTCAAGGGGCGGATATGCGGCAGTGCCAAGCGGCGGGTCAAGACAGATCATCTGCCTGGCATGAACCAGGATGACAGCCGCGTTGCCGATGCAAGGTCATGGCCTCGACGACGCGAAGGGAAAGCGGGAAAGGCCGGGCTTGCAGCCCGGCCCTTCCGTCCGACGGCGACGGTTCAGGCAGCCTGGGTCTGCGCCCCGGCGTCGTTGGCAATCGCGGGCGTCGCGCCCGCGCCGATGGCGATCCGGCGAGGACGCAGGGCCTCCGGCACTACGCGCTTCAGGGCGACGTGCAGCAGGCCGTGCTGCAAATCGGCGCCCTCGACCACGAGATGGTCGGCAAGCGCGAAACGACGCTCGAAGGCGCGGCCGGCGATGCCGCGGTGCAGCATCTCGGCCTTCGGCGCGTCGGCGGCGACGCGGCCGCTGATGAACAGGGTGTTGTCGCGCACGACAAGCTCGAGGTCGGCATCGGAGAACCCGGCCACCGCCATCGTCAGGCGGTAGCTGTCCTCGCCGGTCTTCTCGATGTTGTAGGGGGGATAGGCCGGCACGGGAGCCGCCTCTGCGGCAGTGTCGACCAGCCGGGCCAGGCGGTCGAAGCCGATCGCCGTGCGGAACAGCGGCGCGAGATCGTAGGTCATGGGATTGCCTTCTGCTTGAGCAAGGATGTGGTGCGGACCTCCCGAATGGGACGGCCCTGTCGTCTTCCGAGACCCCGTTCGGGCGCCTCGGACCACACCCAAATGGGCAGAAGGCCAGTCACGATCAAGGGCGTGGCGGTCGAGGGAACCGCCACGCCCTTGCACACATCCTCAGAGCCTCGCCGCGGTTGCGGTCCGGCCCTATTGTCCGGCCTACTTGCGAGTGCCGATGCCGGCGAAGCGCTTGTTGAACTTCGCGACCTGGCCGCCGGTGTCCATCATGCGCTGGATGCCGGTCCAGGCGGGGTGGGACTTCGGGTCGATGTCGAGGCGGATGGTGTCGCCGGCCTTGCCGTAGCAGGAGCGCGTGGTGAACTGCGTCCCGTCCGTCATGACGACGGTGATCTCGTGATACTCGGGGTGGATCCCGGACTTCATGGCGGCTTCCCGTGATGGTGCCGCCGATCCCGACCGGCAGCGCAGGCGCGCGGTATAGACGCGGCGGGGACGGCCCGCAATGCCACGGCGCCCCCGCCGGTCGCCGGCACGACAGGCTCAGCCTCAGCCGCCAGCCCGGCCGAACTCGGGAGGGTCGTCGGCCCCTTCGGCCGCCGCGCCGGACGCCTGGGAGCCCCGGGATTTCCGGATCGGGCCTTCCAGGAGCGAGCCCTCTGTGCCGTCGGGAGGCACTGGCTTCCTACTCCTGCGGCAGCCGGCCCGGCCCGTGCCGGCCTTCCTGGCGTTGCGCCTGGCGGAATACCTGGTCGGCCAGCAGGCGCTGGTCCGGTGGCATCGACTCGTAGAGCGCACGGAAGCTGGCGGACAGGTGCTGCAGCATGTCGGCGCGCGCCTGGGCCGCCTGTGCCCGCTCCGCGAGCCCGTCGGCGGCACCCGGCGCGGGCTGTGCCTGGCGGGCACGGAACCGGCCTTCGGAGTCGAGGGCGTTGCGCAGCATGGTGTCGGCGAACTGGTCCCACAGCGTCTGCTCGGCCTGCGTGATCCTGAGCCTGCGGTGCAGGGCGTCGATGCGCTGCGCGACCGCCTCGCGCACCTGGCTGCGCTCGGCCGGGCGGGACAGGGCCCCCGTGAGCGCGGACGGGCCCGCCGGCAGGATCGCCGCGGTGGGTGGCGTCGGTAACGGGCCTGAGGGGGTGTCGGCGGCCGGCGGCTCGACAGCGCCGCGCGCCGCCGCAGGATCGGCCCCGAGCCGGGCTGCGCCCGCCCAGCCCGCCGCGCCCGCGCACAGCACGACCGCCACCAGCCCGGCGCGTGCCCGAACCGACAGCGTCGGCCTCCAGCCGCGGGCGTCCGGCGGCACGTCGCGGCGCCGGCGCAGTGCGTGCGCCATTCAGCCCGCGACCGCCCGCTGGTACTGCGGCGGCACGTCGGCCGTGGTGCCGAGGGCGCGGGCGGCGTGGTTGGTCCAGTTCGGGTCGGCCAGCACGGCGCGGGCCACGAACACGAGGTCGGCGCGGCCGTTGGCGACGATCTCCGCGGCCAGCTCCGGGTCGCGGATCAGCCCGACCGCGCCGGTGGCGATGCCGGTCGCGCGCACCGCCTCGGAGAACGGCACCTGGTAGCCGGGATAGAGCGAGGGGATCTGCTGCGCGGGCGACAGGCCGCCGGCGGAGCAGTCGAGCAGGTCCACGTCGCCGCGCGCCTTGAGCCGGCGCGCCAGCTCGACCGTCTCGGCAATCTCCAGGCCGCCGGGAACCCAGTCGACACAGGACAGGCGCACGAACAGCGGCAGGTCGTCCGGCCATTCCGCGCGCACCGCGTCGATGGTCTCCATCAGCATCCGCGCCCGCCCGGCGAGATCGCCGCCGTAGCGGTCGTTCCTGGTGTTGGACGCGGGCGACAGGAAGCTGTGCAGCAGGTAGCCGTGCGCCGCGTGCAGCTCGACGATGCGGAAGCCGGCCTCGCGGGCACGGCGCGCGGTGGCTGCGAACTGCGAGACGATGTCGGCGATTTCGGGTTCGGTCAGCACGTGCGGCGTCACGGTGTCGTCGCTGATCGCAAGCGCGCTGGGCGCCGACGGCAGCCAGCCGCCATCCTCGGGGCGGATCGGCCGGCCGCCTTCCCAGGGACGCTGGCTGCTGGCCTTGCGGCCGGCATGGGCGATCTGGATGCCGGGCACCGCGCCGGACCAGGCGATGATCGCGGCGAGGCGGCCCAGGAATGCCTGCTGCTCGTCGTTCCACAGGCCGAGGCAGCCGTGGGTGATGCGCGCGTCGGCGGAGACGTGGGTCGCCTCGGTGAACACGATGCCGGCGCCGCCCGCCGCCTTGGCGCCGAGGTTCTGGATGTGCCAGTCCCAGCCGAGGCCGTCGGTGGCGCTGTACTGGCACATCGGCGCCACCGCGACGCGGTTGCGCGCGCTCACCGAGCGGAAGCGGATCGGCTGGAACAGCAGCGGCGTGGGACGGGCCATGGCTCGGCATCTCCTGCTGGGCGTGGCGACGGGGGCCGCGAGTCGGCATGGGCGTCGGCGCGGCATCCGGCCAGGTGCGCCACGCGCGCAGGGTTGAACGCCTTTCGCCGCGCAAGCTCAAGCCTGGGGCAGTGCTCGCGGCGGGGCGGAAGCAGGAAGGCAAGGCCGGGGCTCTGCCCTGGACCCGCCAAAGGCTCGCCTTTACGTGCGCGGGTCCGGGGGCGCCTGCCCCCGGCGGGTCCAGGGCAGAGCCCTGGCCTTCCGCCGGCCCATCGCGTGCCGCCCCGCGGCCGTGCCAGGATCGCGGCCATGAACATCCTGTCCGTGCAGTCCTGGGTCGCCTACGGCCATGTCGGCAACAGCAGCGCGATGTTCCCGCTGCAGCGGCTCGGCGCCGAGGTGTGGGCGGTCAACACGGTGCAGTTCTCCAACCACACCGGCTACGGCCACTGGACCGGGCAGGTGTTCGCGCCCGAGGCGGTCACGGCGCTGGTCGACGGCATCGAGGCGCGCGGGGTGCTCGGCGACTGCGACGCGGTGCTGTCTGGCTACATGGGCGACGCCGGCACCGGCGAGGCGGTGCTCGACGCGGTGCGCAGGGTGCGCACGGCCAACCCTGCGGCACTGTACTGCTGCGACCCGGTGATCGGCGACACCGACACCGGGGTGTACGTACGCCCCGGCATCGCCGAGCTGCTGCGCGAGCGCGCGGTGCCGGCGGCGGACATCCTCACGCCGAACCGCTTCGAGCTGGAGCTGCTCTCGGGCCTGCCGTGCGGCAGCATCGCGCAGGCGGGCACCGCGGCGGTGGCGCTGCGCAGGCGCATGGCGGGCGGGTCCGGCGCTGGCGGGCAGGGCACGCCGGCGGTGCTGGTGACCAGCCTCGACGGGGCGGACACGCCGGACGACGCGCTGGACCTGCTCGCGTCGGGGGCGGACGGGTGCTGGCGGCTGCGTACCGAGCGCCTGGCGCTGGCGGTGAACGGAGCCGGGGACGCGATCGCGGCGCTGTTTTTGTTCCACATGCTCAGCGAGGGCTCCGCGCGCCGCGCGCTGGAGCGGGCGGCGAGCTCGGTGGCCGGGATGCTGCGCGAGACGCTGCGCTCGGGCGGACGCGAGATCGCCGTGGTGGCGGCGCAGGAGGAGTTCGTGCGACCGTCGCGGATGCTGGTGGCGGAGCCGTGCTGACCGGCGGGCGAGACAGATGGCTGCGCCTGAAGGTCCCCTTGGGCTTCCAGACGGCGGGGCCACCTGCCTGAAGAGCGGGTCCGCAGATGCCCGAGGCCGCGCGTCATCAGGCGTCGACTGCCGGGCGAAGCGGGAGCGCAGGCTCGAGGCCCGCTTTACGCCTTCGTCCGGTCGCGATCGTGCCGTATGGCTGTTGCCGGGTGGCCGTGCGCCCGGGCGACGGCGCAGGCAGGGAACGGCCGACGGGATGGGCGAATGAGCGTCTTGCAGATCTACCGCCGCGTGCTCGGGCTGCTGGCGGGCGACCGTCGGCTCGCGATCACGCTCGGGCTGGCCAACATCGTCGTCGCCGGGCTGCAGTTCCTCGATCCGCTGCTGTTCGGCCGAGTCGTCGGCCTGCTCTCCGCCTCGGACCGCCTGCCGCACGACGAGCTGTGGCAGCGCGCGGCGACGTTGATCCTGGTGTGGCTCGTGGTCGGCGCGACCGGCATTGGTGCCAACATGCTGGTGGCGCTGCACGCCGAGCGCATGGCGCACCGCAACCGGCTGGCCGCGATGAGCCGCTGCTTCAGCCACGTGATCTCGCTGCCCCTGTCGTTCCATGGCGACAGCCACTCCGGGCGCCTGATGAAGATCATGCTGGGCGGCTCGGACGCGCTGTTCTCGGTGTGGCTGCAGTTCTTCCGCGAGCAGCTCGCGACCTATGTCGCGGTGGTCGTGCTGCTGCCGATCACGATGCTGATGAACTGGCGGCTGTCGCTGTCGCTGGTGGTGCTGGTGGTGCTGTTCGTCGCGGTGACGCTGGTGGTGGTGCGGCGCACGGAGGCGGGGCAGAAGCAGGCGGAGCAGTACCAGGGGGCGCTGGCCGGCACCGCGCAGGACGCGCTGGCCAACGTCATGGTGGTGCAGTCCTTCGGCCGGCTGGCCTCGGAGAGCCGGCGCTTCGGGCAGATCATGGAGCAGGTGATCCGCCACCAGTTCCCCGTGCTGAACTGGTGGGCGATGGTCAACGTGCTGACGCGGGCCGCCTCCACGCTGGCGGTGATCTCGATCGTGCTGATCGGCACGCTGCTGCACCTCGAGGGCCGCGCCACCATCGTCGAGATCGTCTCGTTCATGGGCTTCGCCACGCTGCTGATCGGGCGGCTGGAGTCCGCGGTGGCGTTCTCCTCGCGGCTGTTCATGCAGGCGCCGGGGCTCGCCGAGTTCTTCAAGGTGCTCGACGCCCGCTCCTCGGTGCCGGACCGCCCCGGGGCGCCGGAGCTGCAGGCGCCGCGCGGCGAGGTGTCGTTCGAGGCGGTGGCGTTCGCCTATCCGGGCGGGCCGCGCATCCTGAACGACGTCAGCTTTGTGGCCCGGCCGGGCATGTCGGTGGCGCTGGTCGGCCAGACCGGAGCGGGCAAGTCGACCGCGATGAACCTGCTGCAGCGCCTGTGGGACCCGGTCGAGGGCGCCATCCGCATCGACGGCCAGGACCTGCGCGAGGTCAGCCTGGAGAGCCTGCGCCGCTCGATCGGCGTGGTGTTCCAGGAAAGCATGCTGTTCAACCGCTCGATCATCGAGAACCTGCGCATCGGCGCGCCCGACGCCTCCGACGAGGAGGTCGAGCGCGCCTGCCGCCTGGCCGACGCGCACGAGTTCATCATCCGCCAGCCGCAGGGCTACGACACGGTGGTCGGCGAGCGCGGCACAACCCTGTCCGGCGGCCAGCGCCAGCGCCTCGCGATCGCGCGCGCGGCGCTGAAGAACCCGCCGATCCTGATCCTCGACGAGGCGACCAGCGCGCTCGACGCCGCCACCGAGGCGCGCGTGTCGCGGGCGATGACGGCGCTGATGCGCGGGCGCACGACCTTCATCATCGCCCACCGCCTGTCGACGGTGCGCGACGCCGACGTGATCCTGGTGTTCGAGGGCGGCGAGGTGGTCGAGCGCGGCAGCTTCGACGCGCTTCTGGCGCGCCGCGGCCGGTTCGCAGAGCTGGTGGCCACGCAGCTCGCCGGCAGCGGCGCGCAGCAGGCGGCGGAGTAGCCGCCCGGCCGCGTCCCGACGCAAGGCTTCGGGCGCGCAGCGGCATTGTGCGGATGCGAACCGACTGTTTGAACGGCTTCTATCCTTGGGCGCATGGTGACGGTCTATCCACATCGGCCGGGAGGGCACCATGACCGTCGCCTGCATCCTCAAGAGCAAGGGGGCGGACGTCGCCCATGTCTCGCCGAGCGACAGCATCGCCACGGTGTCCGCCCTGCTGGCGGCGCGCAGGATCGGCGCGGTGCTGGTGCTCGATGCGGCGGGCCAGCTCCTGGGCATCGTCAGCGAGCGCGACATCGTTCGCGTCCTGGCGCGCGATGGCGCCGCGACGCTGGGCATGACCGCGGCGCAGCTGATGACGTCCTCGCTGGTCACCGTGACACCGGCCACGACCGTGGCGGAGGCGATGACGCTGATGTCGGCGAACCGGGTGCGCCACCTGCCGGTGCTGCGCGACGGCGCACTGGCGGGGCTGGTGAGCATCGGCGACATCGTCAAGACGCGGCTGGAGCAGCAGGCGCACGAGGTCGACAGCCTGCGCGCCTACGTGTCCGGCGGCCTGTAGCGGCTCCGCCGGCAGGCCGGATCGGGGCCACGGCACGGAACGGCTGGCGCGGCCGGACCGGGACCGCTGCCCGTCGTGATCCGGACGGCCCTGGCACCCCGGCGGCGCACGCGGTAAGGTCGATCCGACAACGCAAGGACACCGACCCATGGCTCTGCCGATCAGCGGTACGCGACTTCGCACACCAGGCCTGCTTTCCGAGTTCCGCGCCTTCATCATGCGCGGCAACGTGGTCGATCTCGCGGTCGGCATCATCATCGGAGCGGCGTTCACCGCGATCGTGCAGAGCCTGGTCAAGGACATCTTCACGCCGCTGATCGGCTTGCTGGTCGGCGGCATCGACTTCAGCAACATCTTCATCGTGCTCAGGGGCGCGCCGGCGGCGACGCTGGCGGAGGCGGTGCAGAAAGGCGACGTCACGCTGAACATCGGGGTGTTCCTCAACGCGGTGATCTCGTTCGTCATCGTGGCGGCGGCGGTGTTCGGCATCGTCAAGCTGCTGTCGTCGATGCAGCGTCGGAAGGCCACGGACGAGACGCTGCCGCCGACCGTCACGGAGTCGCTGCTCGCGGAGATACGCGACGAGCTGCGCCGCGGTGTGCGGCCGGTCGCCTGAGCGGGGCCAGGCTCGACCCGGCCCCATACCAAAGGTCGAGCAAGCAAGGCTGGGCTCTGCCCAGACCCGCCAGGGGCGAGCCGCCCCTGGACCCGGCCCTACTTAAGTAGTGGACTCCAAAGGCTTGCCTTTGGCGGGGTCCAGGGGCAGAGCCCTGGCCTTCCTTTCCCGACCGGTCAGAGCAACCGGCCGACGGTATCAGGCGTCGCACCCCGACTCCCGCAG
>CAXSFU010000088.1:0-11780 GCA_964236695.1 uncultured Acetobacteraceae bacterium
CGGGTCCAGGGGCGGCTCGCCCCTGGCGGGTCCAGGGCAGAGCCCTGGCCTTCCTGCGCCCTAGGCGTCCACCCCGCACGCCTCGGCGACGCTGGCAAAGCCGTCGTCCCGAAGTGCCGCGGCCAGCTCCGCGGCCAGACGCGGCAGCAGCGACGGCCCGGCGAAGGAGAAGGCGGTGTAGACCTGGACGAGGCTGGCGCCGGCCCGGATGCGGTCGAGTACGTCGCGGCCGGAGCTGATGCCGCCGCAGCCGATCAGCACGACCCTGTCCCCGGTGAGCCGTCGCGTGGCGCGCAGCATCTGCATCGCCCGCTCGCGCAGCGGCTCGCCCGACAGCCCCCCGGCCTGCGCGATGTCGGGGCCGTGCAGGCCGGGCGGGCGGGACAGCGTGGTGTTGGACATGATCAGCCCGTCGACGCCGCCGTCGAGCGCGGCCGTCACCGCATCGTGCAGCTCGGCGTCCGACAGGTCGGGGGACAGCTTGATCAGCAGCTTCGGGCGCGAAGGGCAGGCCGCGGCGATGGCGGCGAGAATGCCGCGGATGCGCTCGCCGGACTGCAGGCTGCGCAGCCCCGGGGTGTTCGGCGAGGAGATGTTGATGACGACGTAGTCCGCGTGCGGCGCCACCCGCGCCACCAGGAAGGGGTAGTCGCGCTCCGGGTCCGCGCCCTCCTTGTTGATGCCGATGTTGATGCCGAGCGGCGCTGGACGCGGCCCTTGGCGCGCGACGCGGGCGAGCAGGGCGTCGACGCCCTCGTTGTTGAAGCCGAAGCGGTTGATCACGCCGCGGTCCTGCGCCAGGCGGAACAGCCTCGGGCGGGGATTGCCGGACTGCGGGCGCGGGGTGACGGTTCCCGCCTCGACAAAGCCGAAGCCGAGCCGCATCAGCGGGATCACCGCGGCGGCGTTCTTGTCGAAGCCGGCGGCCAGGCCGATCGGGGTGCGGAACACGCAGCCGAGCGTGCGGACCTCCAGCGCGGGGTCGGTGGTCCCGGGCGCGGTTCCGCCCAGGCCCAGACGGAGCGCGAGGACGGCGAGGGCGTGCGCGCGCTCGGGGTCGAGCCCGCGCATCAGCGGCATGGCGAGGTCGGCGACGGACGGGCTCGGCATGCGCAGGGTGATGCCCGAGGTCGACCCTCGGGGGAAGTGGGTGTAAGGGGACCGGCTTTCGGGAGCCCTGGCGATGTGGAACGAGCCGTATCTGGAAACCTGCTGCCGCTCGGCCCTGCATCGCCTGTGCGTGTGCGACGCGGCCGGCCGGCCGCCGGGGATGAAGGACGGCAACTGCCTGGATCGGCTCGCCGCGATGGGACTGGCGGTGCAGCGCGCCGACGAGCGGTTCGACGTCACCGAGAGCGGCAGGGCGCGGCACGCGTCGGAGATCATGAAGGCGTAGCGCCTGCCCCGGCTGCAAGGCGGGCGCCGTCCCCGCCGGGCTCTTTGCATCCGCGGCGGCGCAGCGACTCCCACCGGGTCGGCCCGCGCTACGCCAGCGAGAGGCTCGCGGCTTCCGGCCCCTTCGCCCCCTGGATGACCTGCATGCGCACGCTCTGGCCGTCGGTGAGCTGGGCCAGGCCGGCGCGCTCCAGCGTCGAGGCGTGCACGAACACGTCCTTGCCGCCGCTGCCGGGCGTGATGAAGCCGAAGCCCTTGCGGGGGTTGTACCACTTGACCGTGCCGCCCATCTCGACGCCCGCGCCGGGCTCGCCTGCCTCGCCGGCGGCAACGGGGGCGGGCGGCCTGGCCCGGAGCAGGGGCGGCGGTGGCGGCACCGGCACCGGAGGCAGGCCAGACACGCCGGTCAGCAGGTAGCAGGGGGCCTGCGCCGCGCGCGTGCTGTCGGCGTCCGGCTCCACGGCGTTCTGCACGGCCCGTCGCCGGACGCGCAGCACCGTGACCGCGGCGGGGCCGTCGAGGATGTCGTCGAGATCCTCCGAAAGTACGGACATCCAGTAGGGGATGCCGCCGCGCTCGGTGAGGATGATCGGGTCGTCGAAGCTGCAGGGCAGGCCGGACTGCAGCAATACCTTCGCCTCGCTCGGCGAGGTCAGGTGGTAGAGGTAGCCGTCCGGCCGGTCGTTGGCGCGGATCGGGTGCGGGTTGATGACCGCCAGCGCCGCGTCCGAGGCGGTGATGGTCAGCGGCCTGGCCGGCGCTAGCGGGGCGGCCTTCGGCGCCGGCTCGGCTGGCGGCGGCCCTGCTGTGTTCGGCGTGTCCGACCCCGCGGGATCGACAGAAGCCCCGGCGGATGCGGGCGGGACGACCTCGGCCGGCGCGTTCGCAGGCGGCGGATCAATGGTGGCGTCGGCAGTCGCTGCATCCCCGTCGCGAGGCAGCGGCGTCTCGGGCGCTGGCGCGACAGCCGCGGACTCCGGCCGGTCCGCCAAGCTGTCCGGCGCCGCTGCGGCAGGCGGCACGGCCCTGGGACTCCTGCGGCGCGGCGCGGCGCGGGGCGGGGCGGCCACGCTGTCCCGGGCATCGGGGTCGGTGGACGCGTCGGGCGGATCGAACAGCGAGGCCGCGTCGGCGGCGGGCAGGTCGGCCGGCTTCCTGCGCCGGGCCGGCCTTGCCCTGGCCGGAAGCGGCTCCGCGTCGTTCGCGGCCGGGCCGGCCTGCGGGAGATCGTGTGCGGCGGGGTCCTGGTGCGGGCTGGTCCGTGCGGTCGGCAGGATTGTTGGCGACGGGTCGGGTTCGCGAGGCATGTCGCTGCGGGCGTCTTGGTCGGGGTTCGGCATCGATAGCCTCGTTGAAGGTGTCGGCAGCCACGCCACGCCTGGCGTCCGGGTCTGCCGGGCGTTCAGCGTCCGGCCGGAAGCCGGGTTCTGCGCGGCCGGCGGCCGCTGATACCGAACGGCATTGTCCATCGCTCGGGTTCTCGTGGCTTCGCAAGGACCCGGAAGTCAGGCAGAGGCCACGCCCCGTGACACGTGCATCCCGGAGCATGCCGAGGCCTGCGTCATGACGTATGCGTGGAGAATGATCCGACTGGACATCTGATGGTATTGCCGCAGGATGCGCTGCCGTCAAGTCGGCTTGGGCCGGGCCGGCGGGTTCCCGATCATGCCTGGCAGGATGCAGATGTGGACATGCCGGGTTCGCAGTGGAAACCGACCGAGGGCAGTATAGAGGCTGTTATGAACTTCGAAGCAGCTTGCTGCTTCAGGCAGAAAAGCAAGGCTCTTCTTTTTCTACAGAAAAAGAAGCAAAAAGACTTTGCATATAGGGCTCCGAGCGCACGGGTGGCTCCGCTGCCCAACGAGCAAAAGTTCTTTGGTTCTTTCTTTCAAGAAAGAACATGCTTTCTTCCTATCACCCTGCAAGAAATCGGGGGTGATAGGTCCAATAATACCCTGTGGACGCAGAACTCGGCGAGCTGCCGCAGCATCGCTGCCGGACACCGTGCGGGCGAGGCTGTCGTGCCTGTGGCGGGGGTTCACCGTCCCGACAGCCGGACGCCGGGTTCACGCGACCAGCGCGACCAGCAGCGCGTCGAGGCGCAGGCGTCCCTCGGCGGTCGCCCGCAGCGTGCCGCCGGCGCGCTCCACGTAGCCGGCGGCGATCGCCTGGTCGAGCACGTCCAGCTCAACCGCCTCGTCCAGCGCCATCGTGGTGCGCGACGCGAAGCGCGCCTCGTCGATCCCCTCGTCGAGGCGCAGGCCCATCAGCAGCATCTCGCGCGCCCGCTCGCGGGGCGACACCGCGGCACCGCCCTGGCTGCCATGCCCGCAGCGCTCGACGCGCTCGGCCCAGACCTCCGGCGCACGGTGGCGACGCGTGGCCAGCAGCGTGCCGCCGGGCAGGCCGACCCGGCCGTGGGCGCCCGGGCCGATCCCGGCATAGTCGCTGTAGCGCCAGTAAGCGAGATTGTGCCGGCTTTCCGCGCCAGGGCGGGCGTAGTTCGACACCTCGTAGGCGAGCAGGCCGAAGCGCACCGCCTCCTCCGCGGTGGCCTCGTACAGCGCGGCCGCGTCGTCGCCCTCGGGCAGCACCAGCTCGCCGCGGCGCTGCAGCGCCTCGAAGGCGGTGCCGGGCTCGACCGTGAGCTGGTAGAGCGAGAGGTGGTCGGCGACCAGGTGCAGCGCCTCGCGCAGCTCCGCCCGCCAGGCGTCGAGCGTCTGGCCCGGCCGGGCGTAGATCAGGTCGAAGGAGATGCGCGGGAAGATGTCCCTGGCGATCTCCAGGGCGGCGACGGCGTCGCGCGCCGAGTGCCTGCGCCCGAGGGAGGCGAGCGCCGCGTCGGACAGGCTCTGCACGCCCAGGGACGCGCGGTTCACGCCGGCCTGGCGGAAGGCTGCCAGGCGGCCGGCCTCCACGCTGGTGGGGTTGGCTTCCAGCGTGACCTCGAGCCCGGGCAGCGGGTCGAACAGCGCGCAGGCGTCGGTGACCAGCGCCGCCACCGTGTCCGGGTCCATCAGGCTCGGCGTGCCGCCGCCGAAGAAGATCGAGCCGAGCGGGCGGCGGCCGAGGCGAGCGGCCTCCCAGGCCAGCTCCGTGCGCAGCGCGGCCGCGAAGCGCGCCTGCGGCACGACATCGCGGACATGGCTGTTGAAGTCGCAGTACGGGCACTTGGCCAGGCAGAACGGCCAGTGGATGTAGAGGGCGAGGGGCTCCATGGCGGCCAGATGGGGTCGCGGGGCGGCTGGAGGAACGGGCGCGACCTGAAGGAAGCAAGGTCGGGCTCTGCCCGAACCCGCCAAAGGCCTTGAGGCCTCTGGACATCCCTCCCTTAAGGGAGGCCGGTCCAGGGGCGCTCCCTCCGGTGGCCCTTCCAACGATCCAAGCGGATCGCCGGAACCTTTGGCCACCTCCGCCCCTGGCGGAGTTTGAGGCAGAGCCTCAACCTTGCCTGCCTCACCCCAGCCGATAGATCACCGTCTCCCGCGTCGCCCGGTCCTCCAGCTCCAGGGTGGTCGGCACCTGGAAGCGGGCGATCTCGCGCATCCCGTCGCGAGGCAGGTAGGCGCGCCCCGGATCGGCGATCCACACCTCCGAGTCGCGCGCCAGCCCCCGCAGCCAGGGCAGGATGTGGCCGGTCATCGGCGCCTCGTAGCAGACGTCGCCACACAGGATCAGGTTCCACCTGGAAGGCGCGCCGACGACGTCGTCTGCGATGCAGGTGACGGCCGCGCCGGCCGAGCGCGCGTTCAGCCGGGCAGCGGCCAGGGCCAGGGGGTCGATGTCGGCGGCCTCGACGCTGACGGCACCGGCGAGGGCGGCGGCGATCGCGGCGATGCCGCAGCCGGCGGCGAAGTCCAGCACGCGACGCCCGGCGACGAGCGAGGGCCGGTCCAGCATGAGCCGGGCCAGCGCCTGCCCGCCCGGCCAGGCGAACGCCCAGAACGGTGGCGCGGTGCCGGTGCGCTCGAGCCAGGCCTCGGTCGCGGTCCAGATCGGCGTGATCTCGGTCGCGAGATGCAGGGCGAACTCCGGCACCATCGGGGCGTGGCACAGCGCGGTGTGGTCGCGCACGAAGCGTTCCGCCGCGTCGTCGGCCTCCCCGCTCATCCCCTCCGGCGCTCCTGGCGCGTGTTGCCCGGTGGCGTGGCCGGCGCCGTCGTGCCCGGTCACAGGCGGCCCGCCAGCATGGCCAGGGCAACCGCGAGCCCGACCTCGCGGTTGGCGCGGAACAGGCGCAGGCAGGTCGCCGGGTCGGCGATGTCCAGTGCCGCCACCTGCCGTGCGAGCAGCAGCGCAGGCAGCGGCAGCACCGCCCAGAACCAGGGGCCGAGCCCGGCGAGGGCGGCGGCGGCTGCCAGTGCTGCGAGCGCGCCCGCGTAGCTGAACCCCACGAACAGCCGGGCGTGGCCGGCGAAGCGGCGCGAGGTGGAGCGCACGCCGACCACGGCGTCGTCCTCGATGTCCTGGAAGCCGTAGATCGTGTCGAAGCCGAGGTCCCACAGGATC
This sequence comes from uncultured Acetobacteraceae bacterium, assembly GCA_964236695.1. Lineage (GTDB taxonomy): Bacteria > Pseudomonadota > Alphaproteobacteria > Acetobacterales > Acetobacteraceae > CAXSEF01. The sequence continues at coordinate 5,905 of CAXSFU010000088.1, forward strand.
GCCGCCGCGTAGAGGGCGAGCCCGGCCGCGCCGAGGCGTCCGGCGGCGGCCGTGCCCATGGGCGCGCCGAAGCCGAAGGTGAAGCCCATCACGAGCTGCGGCCACCAGGTGACGCGCTTGGCCAGCGGATAGAGCGCCACGAGCACGAGCACCCCGGCGCCCAGGACCCAGCAGGCGCGGTCGAGCTGCAGCAGCACGCCGAGGCCGGCGAGCAGCAGCAGGACGAGGAACGCCGCGGCCTCGCGCATCCGCAGGGCGCCGGAGGCGAGCGGCCGGCCGGCGGTGCGCGCGACCCGGCGGTCGAGGTCGCGGTCCCACATGTCGTTCACGACGCAGCCGGCGGCGCGCATCACCACGCTGCCGAGCGCGAACAGGGCGGCGAGCCGCAGCGTCTGCGCCGGCGCCGCGCGCTGCAGCAGGATGCCCCACAGGCCGGGAAGGAACAGCAGCCAGACGCCCACTGGCCGGTCCAGGCGCGCCAGCAAGGCGTACGGGCGCCAGGCGGGCGGCAGGCGGGACACCCAGCCGCGCGCGTCGATGTCAGTGAAGGGTGCCGGGTTGGCAGCCGGCGGAGGGGCGAAGGACAAGGCTCAGGCCCGGCGGGCAGGAGAGACGACCTCGCGGCGGCATCCCTGGTCTTTGTTTCGCCGTCCGCCCACTGTGGACCCCATGCAGGATGCGCCGCGGCTGTTCGTAGAGCATTCCCTGTCGCCCGGCGCCATCCTGGCGGCGACGGAGCCGCAGGCCCATTATCTCCAGGTCGTGCTGCGCCGCCCGGACGGCAGCGCGCTGCGGCTGTTCAACGGCGTTGATGGGGAATGGGATGCGGCGCTGCGGGCAGGGCGGCGCGGCCGGGCGGAGTTCGTCGTCGTGGGGTGCGTGCGGCCGCAGGCGGCGGAGCCCGGCGTGGCGCTGGTGTTCGCGCTGCTCAAGCGCGACGCCACGGACCTGGTGGTCCGGCAGGCGACCGAGCTGGGCGCGCGGTCGCTGCAGCCGGTGTTCACCGAGCGCACCAACACCGCGCGGCTCAACGCCGAGCGGCTGACGCTGATCGCGCGCGAGGCGGCGGAGCAGAGCGAGCGGCTGGACGTGCCGGTCGTGCACCCCGCGCGCCGCCTGGCCGACCTGCTGGGCGACTGGCCGGACGGCGAGGCGCTGGTGGCCGCGGTCGAGCGAGCGGGCGCGGCACCACTGCGGCCGGCGCGAGAGCCAGGGCGGACGTCGCTGCTGGTTGGGCCGGAGGGCGGCTTCTCTGGGGCGGAGCTTGACGCGCTGCGTGCGCGCCCCTTTGTTCTGCCCGCGACGCTCGGCCCCCGCATCCTGCGGGCCGAGACGGCCGCCATCGTCGGCCTCGCCCTGCTGGGGGCGCCCGGCCCGCGCTGACACTGCCCGCTGTGCCCTCGACTGGAGTGTCATGTCCAATCCCGGAGAAGCAGACGCCACGCCGATCGTCTCGGTCCGCCAGCTGGCCGAGCACATCGCGGCGGGCTGCAAGCCGCGCGAGGCCTGGCGGATCGGCACGGAGCACGAGAAGTTCGGGTTCCGCCGGCCCGTCCGCCCCGGGGAGCCCGCCGCGTCCGGAGCGGGGGAGGCCTACGCGCCGCCGGGGTATGCGCCCGACGGCATCCGCGCGGTGCTGGACGGGGTCGCGGCGCGGGGCTGGACGCCGATCAGCGACGCCGGGGCGGTGATCGGGCTGAGCCGCGGCGGGGCCAGCGTGTCGCTCGAGCCCGCCGGGCAGTTCGAGCTGTCCGGAGCGCCGCTGGCGAACCTGCACGAGACGCGAACGGAGCTGGACGCGCATTTTGCCGACGTGCACGCGGTGGCGCGGCCGATGGGGCTGGGCTTCGCGCCGCTGGGCTTCCACCCGACCGGCGCGCGAGAGGCGATGCCGTGGATGCCCAAGAGCCGCTACGCGATCATGCGGCGCTACATGCAGCGCACCGGCACGCGCGGGCTCGACATGATGCTGCGCACCTGCACCGTGCAGGTGAACCTCGACTACGCCAGCGAGGCCGACATGGTCCGCAAGCTGCGCGTCGGCCTGCTGCTGCAGCCGGTGGCGACGGCGCTGTTCGCCAACTCGCCGTTCACCGAGGGGCGGCCGAACGGGTTCCTGTCCGCGCGCGCCAACGTGTGGCTCGACACGGATGCCGACAGGACCGGCATCCCGGCCGTGGTGTTCGAGGACGGCTTCGGCTTCGAGCGCTACGTCGAGTGGCTGCTGGACGTGCCGATGTACTTCGTCATGCGCGACGGCGGCCACGTCGACCTGGCGGGCCGCTCGTTCCGCGACTTCATGGCGGGGCGGCTGGCGGACGAGGTGTCGGGTGCCGCCACGGTGGGCGACTTCGCCGACCACATGACGACGTCGTTCACCGAGGTCAGGCTCAAGCGCTTCCTGGAGATGCGCGGGGCGGATGCCGGCACGCCGGGGATGATGCTGGCGCAGTCCGCGCTGTGGGTCGGGCTGCTGTACGACGAGGCGGCGCTGTCGGCGGCCGTGTCGCTGGTCGGGCGGCATCCCTGGCAGGCGTTCGCCGCCCTGCGCGAGCATGTGCCGGCCCAGGGCCTCGGCACGCCCTGGGGCACGGGCACGCTGCGCGACGTGGCGCGCGACATGGTGGCCATCGCCGCGGATGGGCTGCGTGCGCGGGGCCTGGGCGAGGGGGCGATGCTGGCGCCGCTGCACGCGATTGTGGCGGGCGGGCCGACGCAGGCGGAGCACTGGCTGGGGCGCTATCACGGCGCCTGGGGGGGCGACGTGCGACGGGCGTTCGACGAGGCGGAAATCTAGAAGCTGTCACGGACCTGCCGGCCCTGATTTGCCGCACGGCGACGAGAAGAAAGCGTGTTCTTTCTTGAAAGAAAGAACCAAAGAACTTTGGTCCATTGGGCTGTGCCGCCGCCCGTGCGCCCGGAACCCAATGGGCAAAGTCTTTTTGCTTCTTTCTCTTCAGAAAAAGAAGAGTCTTGCTTCCCTGTTCCCGACAGCCCGTTCAGGGCACGAGGAGCAGCAGCGAGGCCCCGAACACCACGCTGGCGACGAAGAAGCTGATCACCGTGAAGCCCATCACGCGGCGCATGCCGATGCCGGCGATGGCCAGCAGCGGCAGCGCCCAGAACGGCTGGATCATGTTGGCGACCGCCTCGCCGTAGCCGACGCCCTGGGCGGCCGCGGCCTGGCTCACGTGCAGCGCCACGGCGGCGGGCACGATGAACGGGCCCTGCACCGCCCAGTGGCCGCCGCCGCTGGGCACGAACAGGCTGATGATGATCGAGGCGATGAACCCCCAGAACGGCAGGGTGTGGGGCGTCGAGATGCGGATGAACACCTCGGCGATCACGCCGGCCAGGCCGGTGGTGGTCATGATGCCCATGATGCCGCCGTACAGCGGGTACTGGAGCAGCAGCGAACCGGTGACGCGGGCGGCGGACTGGATCGCGCCCGCATAGGCCGCGGGGCGCCAGTGCAGCAGCAGGCCGAGGGCGAGGAAGACCAGGATCAGCGAGTTGATGTCGAGGTGGAAGGTGCCGCGCGCGATCTGCAGCCCGATGTAGCCGGCGGCCGCGGCGACGATCGAGAGATTGAGGATCCAGGCGCGGTCGAGGATGCCGGCGAGGCCGGGGACGTGCTCGGGCGCCGGGCGCGGCGCGTCCTCTGCGGCGAGGCGGGCCTGGTCGGCGGGGACGATGTCGCGCTCGGCCGGCTGCATGCGCATGTAGATCAGCGGCATCGCGACCAGCAGCACGAGCACGGGAACGACGTTGAAGGCGGAGAACAGCGTGGCGGCCAGCGGCACGACCTCGCCGGTGACCTTCTGGGTGATGTTGAGCGCGGAGCCGGGCGTGGCCTCGGCGAGCGCGATCGAGGAGGACAGGCCGGCGGGGAACATCAGGAAGCCGGTGTAGGCGGCCGCCATCAGCCAGGCGAAGTCGAGGCGCTGGCGCTTGGCCAGCTCGCGGGCGAACAGGGCGGAGACGATCAGGCCGAACCCCCAGTTCAGCAGGTTCGCCGACAGGCCGACGAGGGCGGCAAGGCCCACGGCGGCGGCCGGTGTGCGGGGCAGCGAGGCGAGGGCCGAGAGCAGGCGGGCGACAGGGCGCGAGGAGCTGAGCGCATAGCCGGTGACCAGGATCATCACCATCTGGAAGGCGAAGGCGAAGATCTGGAAGATGCCGCCGTACCAGGCGCTGAGCACCTCTGGGACCGAGTTGTGCGGTGCGAAGCCGAGGGCGAGGGCCGCCGTGACCACGCTGAGCAGGATCGCGAACACGAACGGGTCGGGCAGCAGCCGCTCGAACAGGTAGACGAAGGCGGTGGTGACGCGGCCCAGGAGGGAGCGTGACGGAGTATAAGCAATGACCAGAGCATCACGCATCACGCTTCCTCGGCGGTCCTTCCGGCACGGGTCGTGGCGGGGTGTGCAACGATACCGCCGCCGGATGCGCGCGACCAGGGTCGTCCGCCGTCCGCGCGGCGTTAACACTCCGGCAATCCGTGCGGGTCACCCTGTCGCCAGGGGCAGGCCGCCCCGCAAGGAAGGCAGGGGCATGGACATCACCCATCTCTCGGGCGTGGCACCGGGAACGATGACGGCAACGATCCGCCACGAGGGCGTGCAGCGCCGCGTCGTGGCCGAGGTCGCGCGCTTCGGCGCCCACTGGTCGGCGCGACGCGACGGCGGGGCCTGGTCGGTGCGCTGCGCCACGCCGGAGGCCGCGATCCTGTTCGAGGCGGCGGACCATTTCCCGGGCGGCGCCGCCTGGGACGAGGCACCCTCACAGGTCCAGGCGCCGGTGACCGCCAGCGCGCGCGAGTTCGCGCAGGTCTGACGGCGTCGGGGGCTCGCCCGGCCGCGCCGGGAACAGGGCGCCGGCGCTAGGCCCGGCAGCCCTTCACCCTGGGCGGCGAGGCGAGCAGCGGCCGCAGCATCGAGGCGACCTGGCAGGGCGACTGGCCGTGCCTGCGCGTTGGGTGGGGCTGGCGGTTGAGGTTGATGACCAGCATGCCGCCGCCGGCCAGCGCCAGGTGCAGCGTGCCCTGGCGGATGGCGCGCATGTACAGCGGCTCCGGGCCGCCGATGCCGGTCACGATGCCGGCGCCCACCTGCGCCACGCGCTCGCGGTAGGCGGCCGCGAGGTCGGGCGTGTGCGAGTGGTACAGGCCCACCGCGACGTTCCAGTTCCCGCCCGCCTCCGCCTGCAGCTGGCGCAGGTAGTGCGCCGCGTACTCCGCGTTCGCGGACGGGTCGAACGCGTCCTCGATCGAGGGGAATGCCTCCGGGTGCATCTGCAGGTTCACCTGCATGCAGCCGATGTCCATGAACCTGACGCCGCGGGCGAGGCCCTGCCTGGCCCAGGCGACGGCGGCGGCCTTGCTCTCGAAGAACAGGCCCTGGCCGTCGGCATCGATGGTCCAGGGCCAGGCGCGCACGTCGCCGAGCGAGGAGATCGGCCGGCCGCTTTCCGTCTTGGCAATGGCGCCAAGCAGGCCGGGAGGCAGGCCGTGGCGTCCTTCCGCGTCGTGGATCGCGGTGGTGCACTGCCCGGCCTGCTCGACGTCCCAGGCGGCCGTGCTGGGTCGCGGCACGACCAGGGTGCCCGTATCGCCAGCATGGTTCGCACCCGCGCGCGCCTGGGAGGCCGGATGTTGCGGCCGGGCCGGAGACGCCGTGCCGCCTGCCACGGCGAGCGCAGGCGAGCCGGCGTCCTGCGACGTGCCCTGGCCGGCGGGTGGCTGCGGCCCGATGGGGATGGCGGCAGCGGCGGTCGCCGACCCGTCAGGCCCGGCGGCCAGGACAGCCCGGGAAGGGGCAAGGGCCACGGCGGCGGCCAGCATCGCAGCCCATAGCCATGCGGGACGCCAGGCGCGC
>CAXSFU010000089.1:0-11759 GCA_964236695.1 uncultured Acetobacteraceae bacterium
TACGAGCCGCCCTACCTGCTGGCGCGCCGTCTCTCCACCCTCGACCACCTGACGGGCGGCCGGATCGGCTGGAACGTGGTCACCAGCTACCTGGACAGCGCGGCGCGCGCGATGGGCCGGCCGCGGCAGGTGGCGCATGACGCGCGCTACGGCATCGCCGAGGAGTACATGCAGCTCGCCTACAAGCTGTGGGAAGGGAGCTGGGAGGACGGCGCGGTGCTGGCCGACCGGGCGCGCGGGATCTACGCCGACCCCGCGCGTGTGCACGCCATCCACCACCACGGGGAGCACTTCCGCCTCGACGGCATCCACCTGTGCGAGCCCTCGCCGCAGCGCACGCCGGTGCTCCACCAGGCGGGCAGCTCGCCGGCTGGGCTGGGCTTCGCGGCGCGGCACGCGGAGTGCGTGTTCATGTCCGGCCCGTCGGCGCGCGTGGTCGCGCCGCGGGTGGCGGAGCTGCGCCGCCGCACGGTGGCGGCCGGGCGGCAGGCCGACGACCTGCTGGTGTTCGCCCTGATGACGGCCGTGCTGGGCCGCACCGACGCGGAGGCGCAGGAGAAGCTCGCGGAGTACCGACGCCACGTCAGCATCGAGGGCGCGCTGGTGCTGCTGTCCGGCTGGACCGGGGTGGACTATTCCGCCGCCGACCCGGGCCAGCTCGTGCGCCACGTCGAGAACGACGCCGGCCGTGCCGCGATGGAGAATTTCTCCCGCGCCGATCCTTCGCGGCAGTGGACCGTGGGCGAGGTGGCGGAGCACGCCGCGATCGGCGGGGTCGGGCCGCTGGTCGTGGGCTCGCCCGGGACCGTCGCCGATTTTCTCGTGCGGTGGATGGAGGAGACCGGGGTGGACGGCTACAACCTGGCGAGCGTGGTGATGCCGGAAACCTTTGCCGACGTGGTGGAGCTGCTGGTGCCCGAGCTGCAGCGGCGCGGCGCGTTCCGGCAGGGCTACGCGCCCGGCACCCTGCGCGAGAAGCTGTTCGGCCAGGGGCCGCGCCTGCCGCGGCGCCACCCTGCGGACGGGTTCAGGGCGGGCCGGGCGGGGCCGGTGCCCTAGAGGCTGTCCCGCGCCCGCCAGCCCGGGCTTCCCCAGCCAAAACGGACAGGAAGCATGTTCTTTCTTGAAAGAAAGAACCAAAGAACTTTTGTCCGTTGAGGCTCGGAGCCGCCCGCCTGCCCGGAACCCAATGGGCAAAGTCTTTTTGCTTCTTTTTCTTCAGAAAAAGAAGAGTCTTGCCTTCCTGCCTGGAGCGACGGGTGGCCATCAAGTCCATGACAGCCTCCAGCCCAGGTCCCTGCACGCAGCCGACCGGCCGAGGCTATCCCCCGGCGGCCAGCGCCCGCAGCTCCGCGCACACCGCCGACACGTCCGCCTGCGTCAGCCGGTCGAACAGCGGCAGGCTGACCACGCGCGCGGCGATGCGGTCGGTGATCCCGAGGGCGCCGGCCACGCAGGTGTCGCGGAAATACGGCTGCTCGGCCAGGTGCGGGGAGAAATACGTCGCCGCCGCGACCCCGCGCCCCGCCAGCGCGGCGAGGAACGCCGGCCGCGTGCCCTGCCACGACTCCGGCAGCAGCACCGGCATGAACTGGTGCGTCTGCAGCCGCCCGACGGTGCGCTGGAACGTCCATCCCGGTAGGCCGCGCGCGTAGGCGTCGGCGAGTCCGGTGCGGTGCGCCACCACCGACGGGAACTCCTCGAGCTTGGCCAGCGCCTGCAGCGCCGTCACCTCGCAGAGCTTGGAGTTCAGCCCGGGCAGCCGCGCCACCCTAGGCTCCGTGAAGCCGAAGTTGCCCATCGCCCGCATCGCGGCCAGCGCGTCGGGGTCGGCGTTGTAGATCACCCCGCCCTCGGCCACCGCGAACGTCTTGGTGGCGTGCATCGAGAACACCACGGAGTGCTGCGATCCCGTGCCGAAACCGCGGCCCTGCGCGTCCAGCGAGCCCAGCGAGGAGGCGGCATCGACCACGATGCCGACGCCGTGCTCGCGCGCGATGCGATCGTAGCGGTCCATGTCGAGGCAGTTGCCGAAGGTGGCGTAGGGCACGATGGCCGCGACCTGGCCCTCGTACTGGGCGAGCAGGGCGTCCTCCGCCTCGGCCGAGGGCAGCCAGGTGTCGGGGTCGATGTCGCACAGCAGCGGGGTGAGGCCGCACCACAGGGCGGCGTGCGCGGTGGCGGCGAAGGTGAAGGAGGGCATGATGACGTAGCGGCGTCGCTGGGCCTCGCCGGCGCGGTGCGCGGGATGGCCTGCGTCGCGGGCGGCGGCGTCGAGGGCGTGGCGGATGGCCAGCATCAGGCCGATGGTGGCGTTGCACACGGTGAGGCACCCGCCGGTGCCGGCGAACAGCGCCCCGGTGAGCGCGTCCTCGAAGCGGGTGTTGACCGGGCCGTAGTTGGAGAACACCCCGCTTTCCTCGATCCGGGCGAGCTCGGCACCAAGCTCGCTCAGGCGGCTGGGATTGGGCTGGATCAGCGGGATCTTCATGCGACTTCGGGCAAGCGCCCGCTCCTCCAGCACCGCGGCTGCGGCATGGAAGGCGCAACGCCGCGCCGGGGCAAGCGCGTCCGGGCGGCGGTGGCGCCTCGGTTCAGGAAGGCCAGGGCTCTGCCCTGGACCCGGCGCAACCCGGGACGTGACTTCAAAGGGCTGGCCTTTGGAGGCCATGACTCAAACAAGGCCGGTCCAGGCTTGCTTCGACGGCACAAGGCGTTCGGCCGTTGGTGTTCAGCCCTGTGCCCGTGCCTGCCGCGGCGCCCGCTCCGCCACCTCCGGCTCCGGCGCCATCCTGCACGCCACCTGCAGCAGCGCCGCGCGCGAGGACACGTCCAGCCGCCGGTACGCCCGCAGCAGCGCCTCCTCGTCGCCCGCCAGCAGGCCCAGGCTGCCCTGGTCCTCCTCCAGGAACTCCGGCGGCACCTCCGCGTCCGGGTCCAGCCCCACCAGGTAGGACACCGAGGTCGACAGCACGTCGGCCAGCTTCGCCAGCCGCCTGCCGCGCGGCGCCGGCATCCGACCGTCCAGCAGCCTGGGCAGGAAGTCGTCCGCAAGCCCCGCCGCCCGCCCCGCCGCCTCGGCCGACAGCGCCAGGCGGTCCAGCCTGCCCTGCACCCTCTCGGCCAGCGCCCTCGCCTCGGCGATTCCCGACACGCAATCCCTCCTGACACAGGGTGGCGCCCTGGGCAGTCAAGGCCAGGGGCTCTGCCCCTGGACCCCGCCAAAGGCGGAGCCTTTGGAAACCCCGCCTCACGCCAAGCCGGTCCAGGGTCGGCTCGCCCCCTTCCTTGAAGCAGGGGCGGATCTGGGCAGACCCCAGCCCTGCTTCGCCCGCCGGCCAACAAGCCAAACCGCCGGCATCTGGTCAGGAGCTGAGCCTACGCCGGCCCCGCGAGCAGGTCGGCGATCACCTGGTCCTCGGCCGGCAGCAGCCCGCTGATGCCCACGCCGCCCGCCACCGCGCCGCCCGCGTCGCGCAGCACCGCGCCGCCCGGCAGCCCGGTCAGCCCTGGGTCGCAGAAGTAGCTCGCCGGATACCCCTGGCCCTGCAGCCGCTCGTGCCATGCCGCCGTGGCGACGCCAATCCGCGCCGCGGTGTACGCCTTGGCCTGCGACAGCGCGATCGAGCGCACCGGCGCCCCCGCCATGCGCGCGAACGCCACCAGGAACCCCTGGGCGTCGCACACCGAGACGCAGACCGGCCGGCCGTACCCCGCCGACTCCGCCACGGCCCGCCGCGTCAGCCGCTCCGCCTCGTCCAGATCCATCGTCCGCTCCCGCCTGTCCCGCCCCGCCCGCCAGGGTGGCCCATCCTTGATGCCGGAACACCCGGCGACGCAAGCAGGGTTGAGGCCCCGCCTTCAGGCATGGGCCTCAGGTTCCGCCAAAGTCTCGCCTTTGGAAACCTGGCCCTGAGAAGGCCGGTCTAGGGGCGGTTCGCCCCTGGCGGGGTCCAGGGGCAGGGCCCCTGGCCTTCCTTGCCTACGCCGGCACCGGCGTCACCAGCCCACGCCCCGCGAACCACGACCTGACGTTCTCCGCCACCAGCGCCGCCATCCGCCCCCGCGTGTGGTGCGTCGCCGAGCCGACGTGCGGGATCACCACGACGTTCTCCAGCGCCAGCAGCTCCGGCCGGATGCGCGGCTCGTCGGCGAACACGTCGAGCCCCGCCGCGTGCAGCCGGCCCGACTGCAGCGCCGCGACCAGCGCGTCCTCGTCCAGCACCGAGCCGCGCGCCACGTTGATCACCACCCCGTCCGGCCCGAGTGCCGCCAGCACCGCCGCGTTGATCAGGTGGCGCGTGGCGGGCCCGCCCGGCACGATCGCCACCAGCGTGTCCACAGCCTCCGCCATGTCCAGCAGCGTCGGGTAGTGCCGCAGCGACACGCCGTCGACCGGGCGGCGCGCGTGGTAGACCACCGGCACGTCGAAGGCCGCGATCCTGCGCGCGATCGCCTGCCCGATCCGCCCCATGCCCAGCAGCCCGACCGTGCGCCCGCGCAGCGTGCCGGACAGCGCGAACGCACCGCGCTCCCAATGCCCGCCGCGCGCGTGCCGGTCCGCCTGCGGCAGCCTGCGGATCGTCGCCAGCAGCAGCCCCACCGTCAGGTCCGCGACCTCGTCGTTGAGCACGTCGGGCGTGTTCGACACCGCCACGCCCCGCGCCGCCGCCGCCGCCACGTCCACCGAGTCGTAGCCGACGCCGAAGTTGGCCACCATCTCGAGTGCCGGGAGCCTGTCCAGCAGCGCCGCGTCGACCGGCACCGAGCCGCGCGTCATCACGCCGCGGATGTCCGCCCCGTGCGCGGCCAGGATCTCGGCCAGCGGCCGCGCCGGCGCGGCGTGCACCACGAACCCGTCCGCCATCAGCGACTCCGCGATCCCCGGGCCCATCTCGCCCAGGCTCAGGATCGACACGTCCTGCTGCGTCATGCGCGCACTCCCCGCTGGCGGCCCGCGCCGCATGCCGGCGGGTTGTAGTCGAGCGGCGAAGGAGGAAGGAAGGCCAGGGCTCCGCTCTGGACCCGCCCAAGCTCTGGAAACCAGGACCGGGCCGTACCCCCCCCCTTACGGGCGCGGGTCTGGGGGCGCTGCCCCCAGCGGGTCCAGGGCAGAGCCCTGGCCTTGCTTTCCTGGCGCCGCGGTCCCGTACAGCGCCGCCTCGCTGACCAGCACCGGCGCGACCTCCACCGTCTCGCCACCGCGCTGCGCCTGGAAGAAGCAGGAGCGGTGCCCGGTGTGGCACGCGACCCCCTGCTGGTCGACCAGGAGCAGCAGCGCGTCGCCATCGCAGTCCAGGCGCAGCTCCACCAGGCGCTGCACCTGCCCAGAGGTCTCGCCCTTGCGCCACAGCGCGCTGCGGCTGCGGCTCCAGAAGCAGACACGGCCGGTGCGCAGCGTCTCGGCGACGGACTCGGCGTTCATCCAGGCCAGCATCAGCACCTCGCCGGTGTCGTGCTGCTGCGCGATGGCGGGGATCAGGCCGCGGTCGTCGAAGCGCAGGTCCATGGGCGTGCCCCTATCCACGAAGATGCTGTCGCGAGGCCCTCGGTGCAGGGTCGGCTATCCCGCTTCCATCCGCGCCAGCCCCGCCGCCAGGTCCTCGATCAGGTCGTCGGTGTCCTCCAGCCCCACGTGCACCCGGATCGCCGGCCCGCCGAGCCCGCCCGACTCCACCGTGCGGGTCAGCGTGCCGCTGGTCGGCAGCACCAGGCTCTCGAACCCGCCCCACGACGCGCCGATGCCGAACAGTTCCAGCCCGTCCAGCAGCGCGTTCACCGACGCCTGCGTGTAGCGCGGCCGGAACACCACGCCGAACAGCGAGGAGGCGCCGGTGAAGTCGCGCCGCCAGATCGCGTGCCCCGGCGCGCCTTCCAGCCCGGGGTGCAGCACCCGCAGCACCTGGGGCTGCTCCTGCAGCCACCCCGCCACCCGCAGCCCCGCCGCGTGCTGGTGCGCGAGCCGCACCGCCATCGTGCGCGCGCCGCGCAGCGCCAGCCAGCAATCGTCCGGGCTGGCGTACTGCCCCAGCTCCAGCGCCGCGCCGCGCACCCGCTCCCACGTCGCCGGATCGTTGGTGACCATCGCGCCGAGCAGGATGTCCGAGTGCCCCGCCACGTACTTGGTCAGCGCCTGGATCGACACGTCGACCCCGTGGCGGAACGGCTGGAAGTGGTGCACGCCCCAGGTGTTGTCGAGCATCACGCACACGCCCCGCGCCCGCGCCGCCGCGGCCAGCGCGGGGACGTCCTGCACCTCGAAGGTGTGGCTGCCGGGGCTTTCCAGGAACAGCACCCGCGTGCGCGGCCGCAGCAGCGCGCCCAGCGCCTCGGCGTCGATCCCCGGGTCGTAGTATGTCGTCTCCACGCCGAGGCGGCGCAGCATGCCGTCGCAGAACACCCGGCTCGGCGCGTACACGCTGTCCGGCATCAGCAGGTGGTCGCCGGCGCCCAGGAACGCCAGCAGCGCCGTGGTCACCGCCGCCAGCCCCGACGAGACCACCTGGCAGCGCGTGCCGCCCTCGATGCCGGCGACCACGTCCTCCAGCGCGTGGTGCGTGGCATTGCCCATCACGCCGTACACTAGCGCCTGCTCCAGCCCGCGCCGCCCCGCCTCGCGCCGCGCCGCCAGGTTCGGCTGCAGCACGGTGGAGCCGCGGTGCACCGGCGTGTTCACCAGCCCCGCCACCCGCGACCCGGGCCGCCCGTCGTGCGTCAGCCGCGTCGCGAACCTGCGCCGCCCCGCGTTCGGCCCGTCCGTCATGCCCTGCTCCCCATGCCCGTCTCCTTCGGCGTATCGGCGCGTTGCGCCCACTCCGTCCACGACCCGTCGTACAGCGCCCCTGGCGGCAGCCCCGCCACCACCAGCGCCAGGCTGACCACCGCCGCCGTCACCCCGGTGCCGCAGCTCGTCACCACCGGGCGGCGGCCGTCCGCCCCAGCCGCCGCCAGCCGCGCCCGCAGCGCCCCGGGCGCCAGCATCGTGCCGTCCGCCGCCAGCAGCTCGGAATACGGCACGTTCGCGGCGCCCGGAATGTGGCCGCCCGCCATGCCGGCGCGCGGCTCCGGGGCCTCGCCCGTGAACCGCCCCGCCGAGCGCGCGTCCAGCACCAGCGCCTCGCCGCTTTCCAGGTTGTCCAGCATGTCGCCGAGCCCGCGCAGCAGACCGGCGCGCAGCGTCGGCGTGAACCGCCCCGGCGCCGGCGCGCGCGGGGGGGCTTCCTCGACCGCGCGCCCTTCCGAGCGCCACTTCGGCAGCCCGCCGTCGAGCACCGCCACCGAGTCGTGCCCGAACAGGCGCATCAGCCACCAGCCCCGCGCCGCGGAGAACAGCCCCTTGGCGTCATAGAACACCACCCGGCTGTCGTCGGACACGCCCAGCGCCGCCACCAGCCGCGCGAACCGCCCCGCCGACGGCACCATGTGCGGCAGCGCCGTCTCGTCGTCCGCGATCGCCTCGATGTCGAAGAACCCCGCGCCGGGCAGCCGCGCGGCCGCGAACTCCGCGCGCGCGTCGCGCCCCTCGGTCGGCAGGAAGAAGGTCGCGTCCAGCACCACCAGCCCAGGCTCGCCCAGCCGCTCCGCCAGCCACGCGGTCGACACCAGCGGCCCCATCGCGGCGCCGTGCCCCGTCGCCATCGCCGCGTCCCGGCCGCTCATGTCCCATCCCCCCACTCGCGCCGCAGCCGATCGCGGTTCGCCGCCAGCCACAGCAGCGCGATCGTGGTCACCGAGTTCGGATACTGCCCGGCCAGCGCGCGCGCGATCGCGACCTCGGCCGGGCACAGCCGCACCCGCAGGTCCTCCTGCTCGCTCGCCAGCCCGCCGCCGCCGACCAGGCCGTCCGGTCCCGCCTCGGGCGCCGCCACCCTCCCCGCGAAGATCGCGCAGCGCTCGTCGCAGCCGCCCGGGCTGAGCAGGAAGTCGCCCACCGGCTGCAGGTCGCTGACCGAAAGGTGCATCTCCTCCTGCGACTCGCGCAGGATCGTGGCCTCGGCGCCCTCGTCGCCCTCGCACATGCCCGCGGGGATCTCGACCATCACCGGGTCGAGCCCGGCGGCGAAGGCGCTCACCCGGAACTGCTCGATCAGGACCACGACGTCGCGCACCGGGTCGTACGGCAGCACCGCCGCCGCCCGCCCGCGCCGCCACAGCTCCCACTCTCGCGTCGGCTGCCGCGTGCCGTCGAACCGCGTGTTGCGGAACCGCACGAGCTGCAGGGTGAACCTGCCCTCCCACACGGCGCGCACGCCCTCGATCTCGACGTCGCCACGGCTGGCCAGGGGGCTCGGCTTGCTCATCCTTCGAGACTAGGCATGCTGCAGCGCGGCGTCGACAGCCAGGTAGAGAAAGGCCGCCGCCCGCCTGCTTCCTCGTCGTGGTATCCGAAGGCGGGCCTTTGCCGGCGTCCGAAGTGGGGACTGTCGGAATTTCCGTGTGCGGGCTGGCATGACGGGAGAGGAGACCCCCCATGGCCCGACGCAAGGCGCCCACCATTCCCGACCAGCTCCTGGACCAGCTGCTGGCTGGCGCGGATCCCAGGACCGCGTTTGACCCGAACGGCCTGCTCGACGGGCTGAAGAAGGCGCTCGCCGAGCGGGTGCTGAACGCCGAGATGGACCACCACCTGGCGAGCGAGCCCGGCAACAGCCGCAACGGCTACGGCAGCAAGACGGTGCTGACCGACACCGGCCGCCTGGAGCTGGCGATCCCGCGCGACCGGCAGGCAAGCTTCGATCCGCAGCTGATCGCAAAGTACCAGCGCCGCTTTCCCGGCTTCGACGACAAGATCGTGTCGATGGTTGCGCGCGGCATGAGCACCCGCGAGATCACGGGGCACCTGCGCGACCTCTACGGCATCGACGTCTCCGCGGACCTGATCAGCGCGGTGACCGACGCGGTGCTGGAGGAGGTGGCCGCGTGGCAGTCGCGGCCGCTCGAGCCGGTCTACCCGCTGGTGTTCTTCGACGCGCTGCGGGTCAAGATCAGGGATGAGGGTCTGGTCCGCAACAAGGCCGTCCACGTGGCGCTTGGCGTCAGGGCCGACGGGACGAAGGAAGTGCTGGGCCTGTGGCTGGAACAGAACGAGGGGGCGAAGTTCTGGCTGCGGGTGATGAACGAGCTGCGCAACAGCGGCGTCGAGCGAGTGGGGCCGGAAGTACGCTGCCATCGTGCAGAGCTGGCGCCGTGCCTGGGGCGAGGTGGTGCCGTTCCATGTGTTTCCGCTCGACGTGCGCCGATTGCTCCCCGGGATCGCTGGAGAGCCACCGTGCCGTGGGTGGAGGACTGCTCGCGAACCGCGCCGCCCGCCCCCTCAGGGGTGGCTGGGATCGATCGGAATCACTGGCTGGCTTGGCTCGGAATCACCGGCTGGCTGGCGTCGGAATCGCCGGCTGGATATTCGAAGCCAGCTCCGACCCTCGCCGACGCCCTCGCCCGGCTGCACCGGCACCTCTGGTTCGAGTGTATCGCCATGTCGGCCAACACCACTGGACATGACGGAACCAATCGCACCGGAGATCCAGGGCATCCTTGACGCCGCCTGCTACGCGCCGTGATCGCGGTCGCGCCTGACCCAGCTCACCCCCAAATGGCCAGAGCCGAGGCCCGTCCTATGGCGTACCCCCGAGTCGCTGCTCGATCTATCGGTGCAACGGGTTCGAACCCGAAGCCATTCATCGCTGCCCATCCATCGCCGAGCGCTGACTTCCCTTGTTCGAGGGCCGCGTCGATGCGTCCGTCGTCCATGCTGTGATTTCGGATCGGCAGGAGGCACTCCGGGCGCTATTCCGGTCCTGGGAAGACGCTGTCGGTCCAGCCTCTCGCGCGGTAGGCGAGCAGCCCGATCCATTCGTGAGCCGCCCAGTCCAGCACTGCGAGACGGTGGCCCGGCGACTGCGGGTAGGCGGTGACATGGTCGCGCGACTGGTAGCCGACCGGCCAGGGCAGCACGATCCAGCCCGCGTGGCGGAACACGCCGACGGCGCGCGGCATGTGGCTGGCCGACGTGACGAGCACCCAGCGCTCGTCCGGCCGCGGCGCGACAAGGGCCGCGGTGTCGACCGCGTTCTCCCGTGTCGTGCGCGACCGGCTCTCGAACACGACGCGCTCCGGCGGCAGGCCGAGCCGCGCGAACAGGATGCGCGCGAACTCCGCCTCGTTGGACACGCCCTGCTCGATGTCGCCGGAGCCGCCGGTGAACACGAGTCTGGCCTCGGGGTAACGGCGGGCCAGCTCCACGAACGTCGTCAGCCGGTTGGCGGCCGAGTTGAGGGTGGGCGTGTCGCGGTCCCGGCTGGTCAGGTCGTCGATGGCGCCGCCAAGCACAACGATGCCGTCCACCCGCTCCGGATACGCCGTGACCTGGGGAAAACGGTCTTCGAGCGGGCGGATCGCCCAGGCGTCGACCGGCAGCGCGAGGCAGGCCGCCTGAGCCACGACAGCGACGGCAAGCAGGACCCGTCCGGCCCGCCAACGAGCCAGCAGGAGGCCGAGTAGCGCGCACTCCGCCATCAGCGCGGTCGGCAGCAGCAGGAAGGTCAGGAGCTTGCCGACGACGAACATCATGCTTCTTTCCGCAGCCGGTCAGGGGCCATTCGGTCCGGGCCCGTGCCCGGTATCGCCCGACCCCAGGAAATCCTGCAGCAGCTGGTTCACGGCGTCGGGAGCATCCTGCTGAACCCAGTGCGACACCTCCGGCAGCCGCCGCACCGTCAGGTCCCGCACGTATCGCCCCGTGCCGTCCAGGCAGATCAGGTCCAGGGCGACATCGTCCTCGCCCCACACCAGCAGCGTCGGAACGTCGATCATGCGGCCCGGGTCCGGCATCCGCCCGACGCGAAGCCTGGCGGCCCGATACCAGTTCAGCATCGCCGTCGCGGCGCCGGGTTCGACGATCTGTCCGACGTAGACCGCCATGACCTTCTCGGGCAGGGCGAGACGGGCGAACATGCGGCGCACCGCGGCGCCGCCGTTCGCCGACAGCATCCGCTCCGGCAGCCACGGCAGCTGGAAGAAGGCGATGTACCAGGACCTGCGCGCCTGCCGCCACCGCTTCAGCGCCGCCTGGAAGCACAGCGGATGCGGCACGTTCATGATCACCAGCCGCTCCAGCGGGCGGAGCCGCGCCGCCGCGAAGTGCCAGGCGACCATCGCGCCCCAGTCATGGCCGATCAGCACCAGGCTCTTCGCGCCCGATGCGTCCACGAGGGCCGCCACGTCGTCCAGCAACTCCGGCATCGCGTAGTCGGCGACATGCGCTGGTCTGCTGCTCCGGCCGTAGCCGCGCTGGTTTACCGCCCAGACGCGGTATCCCAGGTCGGCCAGCACCGGCATCTGGTGGCGCCACGAGACCGCGTGCTCCGGGAAGCCGTGCAGGCAGAGCGCCAGACGGTCTCCGCCGCCCTGCTCCAGCACCTCGAACCGCAGGCCGTTCGCTTCGACGAACAGGGTCCGCATCCTATGCGCCGATCGGCGTGCACGCCGTCCGGAGTGACCGACGGTCGCCGTCGAGTGCCCGCGGCGGCCTACAGTCGGGCATGTGCGGCAGCCAGGATCGCGACGGTCGCCTGCAGGGAGCGCAGCGTGCGTCTGTCCACTGCCCGCGCGGCGGAGGCGCTCGTGTCCGGCTCGTCGGCCCGGGACGCGACGATCCTGGCGATGGCCTCGGCGCTCCGCGCCTGGAACGTGCCTGCCGTCGTCAGCCTGCCGAGTTGCGCCAGGGCGCCATCGGTCGCGGAAGGCGAGATCCGATCCACTCG
>CAXSFU010000090.1:0-11751 GCA_964236695.1 uncultured Acetobacteraceae bacterium
GACTCCCGTGCCGCCCCCGCCGGCCCCGAACCCGCCCCGCCGGCCGCCCCCGCCCACCCCGGCCTCGCCCTGCGCGACGCCCTCGCCCAGCGCGGCCTGCCCCCGACCCTGGCCGCCACCCGCCTCGGCATCAGCCGCCAGCGCCTCCACCAGCTCACCCGCGGCACCCGCGCTATCACCGCCGACACCGCGCTCCGCCTCGAACCCCTCCTGGGCGAGCACGCCGAGACCTGGATGGCCCGCCAGGCCCGCCACGACCTCGACACCGCCCGCCGTCGCGCGGAGCTGGGGGACGGCTAGGAAGGCCAGGGCGCTGCCCTGGACCCGCCAGGGGTGAGCCACCCCTGGACCGGCGCGAGTTAGGAAGTGGTTACCGGTTGATGCTGAGAGGACTGTTATCAACGAGGAGCAGGTTCTCACAGCGTCGGCTTGCCCTGCTGCGTCTGGCTGAAGGAGAACGATTGATACCGGTCAAGGTACTCGCAGTGTGTGTTTGATTTTGCTAAACTACGTCATGACCGAAACTCAGCGCACTCTCGCCGATCGATTGTTCCCCGTTGTCGCCGAAATGGAAGACATCGAACTACGAAATATTCCGCCCGAACAACGCCGGCTACATACCGAAACGGCAGACCTGACAGTCTCGTCACTTCACGCGTATTTAGCTAACGGGAAATTAGATATTCCCGAATTCCAGCGAGGCTACGTGTGGACGAGAGCGCAGGCTTCGAGGCTGATTGAGTCACTGATCATCCAGTGTCCAATTCCGGTAGTCTATTTTAGTCAATCTTCTGATAACAAACTGATTGTAATCGATGGAAATCAGAGATTGCTCTCGATTAAGCTGTTTCTAAACGATGGCTTTGAACTGCAAGGCCTGACAACATACCCCGAACTGAACGGGCTAAGCTGGAGCACTCTAGACCCAAGATTTCGTGATCACATTAACAATAGAACAATCCGCTGTATTACTATCCTTCGTGAAACTCACCCGCAGATTAAGTTTGATGTTTTTGAACGCCTAAATACTGGGTCTGTGAAACTGAATGCTCAGGAGCTACGTCACGGTATTAATCATGGTAGATTGATGGAGAGCCTGGACGATCTTGTTAAAAACGAGATGTGGCGGAAAGCGGTAGGTATCCGTAAAGATACCCGGATGAAAGGTGCTGAATTAGTATTAAGATATTTTGCTTTTAGGAAAGACCGAGCAGAGTACGAAAAACCGCTATCAAGTTTTTTAGACACCTTTAGCAGCAAAAATAAAAATGTTAACTTAGACGTAGTAGCTGATTGGTCTGCTGATTTTGTTCGCGTTATGAGCATGATTAATTACGCGTTGGGAAAATTTGCTTTCCGCATATTTGAACCGAGCTTGACGGGAGTTACCGCTTTTAATGCGGCTATATATGATGCGGAGATGATAGCTTTTGCGGAGTGTGACAATGCAGTTATCTTAGCAAAAAACTTTGACGTAGATCGTTTCCGTGTTTCCGTCGGTAATCTTATCAAAAACGAACGATTTTATAACAGTATTAGGCAGGCAACAAGCGACGAACTTTCTGTTAAAACGCGGATCGATACATTTAAGCAATTTCTTGCAGGTTACGATGGCGTATAGTCGAAGCATCTACCGCAAAGATTTTGAAAATCGGTTACTGACACTAAAATCTGATTCTCGAAAAGCTAGTATGCTACCTAATTCCTACCATGATGTAAGAGATATGGTGTTTCAGTGTGCAATTTTTCAAACGAGTGCTGCGGTCGAGTCCTATTTAAAGCTTATTATTGAGAGTTGGTTCCAGGAGATCAAGGTTCGTTCACTAGGCAGCTCTCTTCCCGATAACGTCCGGGGGTATCTAGCAATCAAAAAATTTGGTGGTGTATTTGAACGGTACATGGCTAATAAGGAAGAAATCCCGATAGCTTCAACCCTCGGTAGAGAGAAAGTATTCTGGTCAGTAATGACGGGAGCAGCATCCATTCCAACGTATATCAAAGGTTCAGACATTCATGCCGGAACAGCATATCCGTCGTATGAAAACATTCACAAGCTTTTTGCGCGCTTTGGCATTATGAATGTACATGATCGGGTGGCGGCGGTTCTCAGGCGGGATGTTGAAACGATGATTGAGGCTTTTCAAAGTATTAGAACTGCGCTTGCCCATGCGGCACCACCGGCTATTACACTCGCGGACGTCCGTGATCGCCTATCAGATATGGCTGATCTGGTTCGCGCTTTAGACCGTATTCTCTACCAGCTAGTAATTTCACATGGTGGCGCTGATTGTTGGAAGTGACCATACGTGTTCTTTTCCAAATGCGTGAGTGATTCGCCTCTTCTTCAGCAATTCCTCACCGTCTTCCCCTTCGCCGAGCCAGAAGCACCAGCCCCAGCAGCAGTCCCAGCAGCACTAGCTGCAGCAGCGGGAGCAGCGGCACCGAGTCGACCCCCGTCACCGGGTGCGTTTCGCGCCGCCACAGTCTGATCCACCCAGCCCCGCTTGCGGACGCCCGCCGCTACCAGACGCAGCTCCGGTGCCCCGGCCCGAACAGGTGCGCGTCCCCCCCCGACCGCGCCAGGAGCGGCGTCAGCCGCTCCGGCGAGGCGCGCAGGTCCGCCAGCTCCTCCGGGTTTTCCGTCGTCGCCGCTGCAAACCCCCGCCTCACCCCCTCCGACACCCCCAAAACCCCCGGCGGCGCCTCCACCGTGGCCGCCACCCGCCTTGCCCCCACGCCCGCGAGCGCCACCGTCCGCATGCTGCCATCCGGCGCGGCGAATGCCCGGCTACACGGACGCCGCGGCGAGGCCGCGGACGCGCCAGCAACCGCCCCCGCTCACCCCGCCTCCGCCATCCAATCCTCCGACCGCAGCCCCTCGACCCGCCCGAACTCCCCCAGGTTGCCCGTCACCACGACCAGCCCCCTGCTCCGGGCATGTCCCGCAATCATGAGGTCGTACGCCCCGATCGACGCCCCGCGCCGCTCAAGGCTCGCCCTGATCTCCGCGGCATGCCCCGCCGCCGCGCTGTCGAACGCCAGCACCTCCAGCCGCGCCGCGAACCGCGCTCCACCGCCCCCCGGTTCTCCGCCGGCCTCACCGACTTCTCCGCGCCATACAGCAGCTCGAACAGCACCACGTCCGAAATGCACAGCCCGCCCGCCTCCGCGTTGAACCGCGCCCGCAGCCCCGCCGGCCGGTCGCGCAGCACCCGGATGCACAGGTTCGTGTCCAGCAGGAACCGCAGCATTAGAACCCGTCGCGCTCCTGCGCGCCCGGCTGCGTCCGCTCCCCGAGATCGACCCCCGGCGCATCGAAGAAGTCGTCCCACGCCGCATCCGCCGGCGCGATGATCCGCCGCGGCCCGTCGGGCGTGACGACCACCTCGCGCACCCCCTCCCCGAACGCGACGGCCCGCGGCAGCCGCACCGCCTGCGACCGGTTGGACAGGAACAGCGTCGTCCGCGTCGCCATGGCCGCCTCCATATCCCGAAGGGGTATACGCTCCCCCGCCCTCGACGCAAGCGCGACGCACGCCTCCCGGCGCGACCTCGACGCCGGCCGCCGAGGCGTGGCCAGGAATGATGGCAAGGAAAGCAAGGGCGCTGCCCTGGACCGGCGCGAGCTGGGGAACGGCCACCACGTGATCGTCTGGACTCTGCATCGCGGAACAGGCCTCCACGGTCCTGACAATCCTGGACAAGTCGCCACCGGGCTTCCTAGCTGGATGGCCACACGGCCATACGGGGCGATCCCATGCTGGTTTCGACGACGGATGCCAGGAACAGGCTGAGCGCACTGCTGTGCGAGGTCGCGCGTGGCGGCGAGGTGACCATCACGAACCGGGGCATCCCCGTCGCCAGACTCGTCCCGGCCGTTCCAACCTTCGACCGCGGGAAGGCGCGCCGCGCCGCCGCTGGCCTACTGGAGGCCAGTCGCGGCACAAAACTGCACGGCCTCAGGATCAGGAACCTCGTGGATGAAGGCCGGTCTTGAAGGCCGCCTGCCACGAACCCGAGGCCCGCCTACCGCCCCTCCCGCCGCCAAGCCAGCACCACCAGCCCCAGCAGCAGCCCCAGCCCCGCCCACGCCGGCAGCAGCGGCACCGAGCTCACCCCCGTCACCAGGTGCGCGTCCCGCCGCCGCAGCCCGATCCACTCGGCCCCGCTCGCCGACCCCTCCGCCGACACCATCCGCAGCGCCGGCGCCCCCCCTGGCCGCAGCAGGTGCACCCCGCCGCCGGACCGCCGCACCAGCGCCCCCAGCCGCTCCGGGCTCGCCCGCAGATCCGCCTCCTCCTCCGGATTCGCCGACTCCGCCGCCGCGAACGCGTGCCGCACCCCGTCCGACACCGCCCACACCCCCGGCGCCGCCGCGTCCAGCGCCGCGCTCGCCCGCCCCGGCCCCGCCGCCGCCAGCGCCACCGTCCGCGTCGTCCCGTCCGGCGCCGTCACCGTGACCGGCCCCGCCGGCGCCTCCGCCAGCGACCGCCGCTCCACCGTCATCCGCCCCGCCTCGATCCTCGCCTCCAGCGCCTCCTCCTCCAGCCCCGGCTCCTTCATCAGCCAGTGCGCCAGCCTGCGCAGCAGCTCCGCCTGCGGCCCCCCGCCGTCATGCCCCCTCGCCCACAGCCAGATCTGGTCCGACATCAGCATCGCCGCCCGCCCCTGCTCCACCCGGTCGAGCAGCAGCAGCGGCAAATTGTCCGGCCCGCTCATCAGCACCTGCCCCCGCGGGTCCTGCGGCGTGATCGCCCGATACCACGGCCCCCACGCCGGCTCCGTCCCCGCCGCGCCCCCCTGCACCGCGCTCCCCTGAACGCCGCCCGCCTGCACGCCCTTCTGCACCCCCGCCGCCACGTTCGCCCCCGGCAGCCCCTCCGTGACCGGGTGCCGCTCGCCCAGCGCCGTGACCCGCGGCCGGAAGCTGCCCTCGACGATGCCGTCCGGCCCCGTGTCCGGCGCCCGCGCCGGCAGCACCTCGGCCAGCGGCGTGTCCGACAGGCTGTCCGCCCCCACGAACTCCGGCCCCACCGACAGCAGCAGCCCGCCCCCCCCGCGCACGTAGTCCGCGATGTTGCGCAGGTACGGCATCGGCAGGATGCCCCGGTTCTGGAACCGGTCGAGGATGATCAGGTCGAACTGCGCGATCTTCTGCACGAACAGCTCGCGCGTCGGGAACGCGATCAGCGCCAGCTCCCCCAGCGGCGTCATGTCGTCCTTCTCGGGCGGCCGCAGGATGGTGAAGTGCACCAAGTCCACCGACGGGTCCGCCTTGAGCAGCCGCCGCCACACCCTCTCCCCCTGGTTCGGCTCTCCGGACACCAGCAGCACCCGCAGCCGGTCGCGCACCCCGTTGATCGGCACCACGACCCGGTTGTTCAGGTCGCTGATCTCCCCCGCCCGGTGCGCCACCGACAGCTCCACCACCGTCGGTCCCGGCTGCGCGATCGGCACCGCCAGATCCTGCTCCACCCCCACCGGCACAGTGCGCTCCACCGGCGCCTCCCCGTCCCGCCGCACCGTCAGCCTCGCCGTGCCCCCCCGCCCATTGTCCGCGACGCCGAGGTCCTCCACCACCACCCGGATCGCCACGTCGCGCCCGACCACCCCGTACGACGGCGCCGCCACCACCCGCAGCCGCCGGTCCGTCTGCGCCCCCGCCGCCGGCAGCAGCAGGTGCAGCGGCGCCGGCGCGAACCCCGCGTCGCTCGCCGGCGCGTCGTGCACCTGCCCGTCGCTGAGCGCCACGATCCCCGCCAGCCGGTTGCGCGGGATGTCCGCCAGCGCCCTGTCCACCGCCGCGAACAGCCGCGTCCCGTCCCGCCCCCCCTCCGGCACCACCACCGTGCGCAGCTCCAGCCCCGCAAGCTTCGCCGCCTGCGCCTGCAGCGCCCGCGCCGCCTCCTCCACCGTGCCCAGCCGCCCGTCGATCCCCATCGACGCCGTCCTGTCCACCACCAGCAGCCCGATGTCCGGCAGCGCGTCGCGCACCTCCTGCACCAGCCGCGGCCCCGCCAGCCACGCCAGCAGCACCGCGAACGCCGCCGCCCTGAGCCACGCCCCCCGCGCCCGCCGCAGCAGCGCCAGCCCCGTCGCCGCCACCGCCAGCACCGCCAGCACCGCCAGCAGCCACGGGGGAACCCCGGGGGAAAAGTGCACCGAGGTCATGGAAGGCAAGCAAGCAAGGCCGGGCTCTGCCCGGACCCGCCAAAGGGCGAGCTCTTTGGAAACCCTTTACTTAAACAAGTGGATTCCAAAGGCTTGCCTTTGGCGGAGTCCAGAGGCGGAGTCTTTGGCCTTTCCTGCCGTCTCACTGCCCAAGCCGCTCCAGCAGCGCCGGCACATGCACCTGGTCCGCCTTGTAGTTCCCGGTCAAAGCGTACATCACCAGATTGACCCCGAAACGATACGCCATGGTGCGCTGCCGGTTTCCCCCGGGCAGGGTGGCGAACGGCGCGCGCCCGGCCGCGTCGACCGCCCAGGCCGCCGCCCAGTCGTTGGCGCCGACGATCACCGGGCTGACGCCGTCGTTGTCGGCACTCGGGTCGCGGCTGACCCAGACCGGGGCGCCGACGAAGCGCCCGGGATAGTCGGACAGCAGGTAGAACGAGCGCGACAGCACGTGGTGACTGTCCAGCGGCGCCAGCGGCGGCACCTGCAGCGCGGCCGACACCCGGCGCAGGGCGGCGTCGGCGCCCGGCGCGAAGCCGGCGCCGCTGCCCTCCTCGCCGCCGCCGCGGGTGTCGATCACCACCAGGCCGCCGTGCGCCATGTAGAAGTTGAGCGCGCGCGCCCCTGCGGGCGCTAGCGTGGTCTGCGCCGTCACCGGCCAGTACAGCAGGGGGTAGTAGCTCAGGTCGTCGGCCCCCAGACGCACCGGCAGCGGCTCGGCGAGCTGGGCGGCGGTGCGCCCGTTGACGTAGGCGGACAGGCCGGCGAGGCCCTCCTGGGAGGTGTCGTCGATCTGCGGGTCGTCGGTCAGCACGTAGGCGAGATGGGTGGCGAGGGCAGGGCTCTCGGCGGGGGCCTGCGGGGCTGCGCCGAGCGGCGTCTGGCCGGGAAACAGGTTGCCCTTCGGCACCGGACCACCGGCCTGCACCCGCACCACCTGCGCCCCGTCCCCAGGCGCGGCCCCAGCGGCGGACGCGGCAACGGCGGACACGACGACGGCGGGCAACACGGCTTCGCCCACGGCGGCAGCGGGCGCGACGACGGGCCGCTGCGACGCTGCCCGGGCGGAGCCGGCTGCCAGCAGCGCGGCCGCCAGCAGCGAGGCCGCGGCCGCCCGGCCGAGCAGCCCGCGCAGCCGCAGGCCGAGCACGAGGTCGAGCGCCAGCAGCGCCGTGGCCGCCGCCAGCAGCCACGGGCCGAGCGGCGTCTCCCGCCCGGCCGCCACCAGGGGCAGCACGGTGCCCGGGCCGCGCCCGGCGGCGCGCAGCACCGGGGCCGGCGGCGTGGCGCGGGCCTCGCCGGGCGGCGCAACGGGAGCGGCGCCGGCGGCAGGCTCCGCGGCATCGAGCGCCGTCGCGAGGTTGAGCGAGCGCCGGTCGTTCTCCGGCCCGTAGAGGCCGGGCGGGTGGCGCGGCGAGACCGGGGTCGTGGCGAAATCCTGGCCGGCCAGGCCGGTGGCGGCGGGCGGCGGCGGCCCGAGCACGCCGGCGCCGTCCAGCGTCTCGGCCGGGGCGAGCCGGGTGGCGTCGTCGGCCGGCGCCACGCCGGCGGCGAGCTGCACCAGCCGGTCGAGCATGTCCACGAACAGCCCGGACAGCGGCAGGTTGGACCAGTCCGCATTGGCCGTGACATGGAACAGCACGATGCGCCCGCGCCCGAGCGCGCGCTCGGTGACCAGCGGCGTGCCGTCGGCCAGCCGCGCCCAGCTGTGCTGCGCCAGCGCCGCCTCCGGCTCCGCGAGCACCTGGCGCGTCACCGTGACCTCGGCCGGCACCGGCAGCCCGGCGAACGGGCTGTCGGCGGGGAACGGCGCCAATCCCTCCGGCTGGCTCCACGACATCGCCCCGCCGAGCTGCCGGTCGCCGGCGAGCAGCGGCACCGGCAGCAGGCCGGCGGCGTCCACGCCGCCCTCGCCCCGCGGCGAGGCGCCGTCGGCCTCCGGGGCGTCGCCGCCGCGCCCCGCGCCGGACCCGGCCGCATCGGGCGTGGCCGCATCGGCGTCGGGCGCGTCGGCGGCGGCAAGCCTCGGCCCGGCGAAGCGGAGCAGCAGGCCCCCCTTGGCGATCCACGGCCGCAGCAGCTTCGCGTCGGCCGCGCCCACCACGCCGTCGGCCATCACCAGCACAGACACGTCGCGCGACAGCAGTGTCGTCAGGTCGCCGCGCCGCAGCTCCGACACCGGCGCCAGGGCGCGATCAAGGTAGAACAGCGTGCCGGTCAGCGGCGTCTCCGCCCCGGCCCCCGCCGTGACCAGGCCGACCGGGCGCCGGCGGAACCGCTCGTCGAGCAGCGCCACCCCGGCCGCGGTGGGCGGCCCCTCCAGCGTCAGCCGGGTGAGCTGGTTGCGCAGCTCCACCGGCAGGGCGAGCGGCACCTCGGCCAGCGCGGCGCCGGCGGGCGCCGTGGCCTCCGCCCGCGCCAGGACCCGGCCATCCCCGGCCTCCGCCAGCACGGCGAGGCGTGTCTCGTTCGGCTGCGGCAGCAGCGCCACGCGCGCGACCAGCCGGTCCGCCTCCGCACGCGGCGCCAGCATCAGCCGTGTGTCGGCCACCGGGCGCGACAGCGTGGCGACCGGCCCGGCCCGCTCCAGGGCGCGCTCGAACCCGTCCGCCCCTGGTGCCGCCACCCCGTCCGCCACGTACACCACCGCGCCGGCCGCGGCCCTGCCCGGGTCGGCCAGCGCCGCGGCGGCGGCGGCACGGTCCACCGGCCACGGCTTGGGGCGCAGGGCGGCGAGGCGGGGGCGCAGCTCGGCCACCGGCATCGCGGCGGTGGCGCGCGGCGCGGCGTCGGCGTCGTCGCGCGCGGTGGCCAGCAGCGACACCGCCCGCCCCGCGCGCTCGGCACGGTCGAGCACCCGGCCCGCGGCGGCGAGGCGCGCCGGCCAGTCCGCCGCCGACGCCCAGCCGTCGTCGACCACCAGCAGCACGCCGCCGCTGCCGGGAAGCACGCCGCGGTCGGCGTTCAACACCGGCCCCGCCAGCCCCGCGATCACCAGCGCCGCCGCCGCCATGCGCAGCAGCAGCAGCCAGAGCGGGGTGCGCGACGGCGTCTCCTCCGTGCGCCGCAGCCCGGCGAGCAGGCGGATCGCCGGGAACTCCTGCAGCCGCGGCGCCGGCGGCGTGGCGCGCAGCAGCCACCACAGCAGCGGCAGCCCGGCCAGCGCCAGCAGCAGGAACGGGGCGGTGAAGATCACGCGGGACGGACGGGTTCGGCGTCGGCCGGGGCGTCGGGCGCCTCGGCGGCGGCGGCGCGCGCGGCAACGGCCGCCTCCGCCGCGGTCGCCGGCCCCGCGGCCGGCGGCGCGCCCCCCGCCGGGCCGGACAGCGCGGCGTACAGCGCCAGCAGCGCGCGCTCCGGCGGCGCGTCGGTGCGGTGCACGGCGAAGCCGAAGCCGGCCGCGCGGCAGATTGACGCCAGCCCCGCCTGCTGCGCCGCCAGCGCCCCGGCATAGGCGTCGCGCAGCCCCTCCACGCGCGGCACCAGCACCTCGGCCGCCTCGTCGGGCCGGGCTCCGCCGCCCGGACCGCGCCCGGCAACGTCGCGGAACCGCACCCGGCCGCTGTACGGCAGCGCCAGCTCCGCCGGGTCGAGCACCTGCACGAGATGCCCGCTCACCGGGATCGCCGCCAGCGCCGCCACCGACGCCCGCACGTCGTCGAGCGGCCCGAGGAAGTCGCCGACCAGCACCACCCTGGCGTGCCGCGGCAGCTCCGCGCGCGGCGGCAGCCCCGTGTCCGCGAGCCTGCCCGCGCGCGCGGCCGCCTCCGACAGCGCCAGCGACTGCGCCAGCCCCTCCAGCGCCGCCCGCCCCGAGGCCGCGCCGCGCCGCGCCGCCGGGTCCGCGTCGAGCAGGCGCACCCGCTCCCCGCCGCGCAGCAGCAGCGACGCCACCGCCAGCAGCAGCAGTCCCGCGCGCTCCGACTTCTCCGGCAGCGCCGCCGCCGAGCGCCAGCGCATCCCCGCGCCGGCGTCGCGCCACAGGCACACGGTCTGCGCGGCCTCCCACTCCGTCTCGCGGATGTAGGCGCGCGAGGCCTTGGCGGACTGGCGCCAGTCGATCCGGGTCGCGGAGTCGCCGGGCGTGAACGGGCGATACTGCCAGAAGCTGTCGCCCTGGCCGACCCGGCGGCGGCCGTGCACGCCTTGCGACACGGTGGCGGCCACGCGCTCGGCGGCCACCAGAAGGGGAGGGAGGCCGGCGCCGAGGGCCTCGGCGCGGCGGGAGTCAGACAAGGCCAGGGCTCTGCCCTGGACCCGCCAGGCGGAGGTGGCCAAAGGTTCCGACGATCCGCCTGGATCGTTGGAATGGCCACCGGAGGGAGCCGCCCCTGGACCCGGCCTCACTTAAGGAATGGATTCCAAAGGCTCGCCTTTGGCGGGGTCCAGGGGCAGAGCCCCTGGCCTTGCTTGCTCCCGCCACTACCCCAGCCGCCCGACCAGGTGCGTGATCAGCCCTTCCAGCGTGGCCCCCTCCGCCCGCGCCGCAAAGGTCAGCGCCATGCGGTGGCGCAGCACCGGGTGCGCCAGCGCGGCGACGTCCTCCAGGCTCGGCGACAGCCGCCCGTCCAGCAGCGCCCGCGCCCGGCTCGCCAGCATCAGCGCCTGCGCCGCGCGCGGCCCCGGCCCCCAGGCGACCTCGCGCCGCACCCGCTCGTCCGCGGCGGTCTCCGGCCGCGCGCCGCGCACCAGCGCCAGGATCGCGTCGACCACGCTCTCGCCGACGGGGATGCGCCGGATCAGCGCCTGCGCCGACAGCAGCGCCTCGCCGGACAGCACCGCCTCGGCGCGGCCGGCGCTGGCCCCCGTGGTCGCCAGCAGCATGGTGCGCTCGTCGCCCAGCGCGGGGTACGGCACGTCGACCTGGAGCAGGAACCGGTCGAGCTGCGCTTCCGGCAGCGGGTAGGTGCCCTCCTGCTCGATCGGGTTCTGCGTCGCCAGCACGTGGAACGGGCGCGGCAGCGGGTACTCGACGCCGCCCACGGCGACCTTGCCCTCCTGCATCGCCTGCAGCAGCGCGGACTGGGTGCGCGGGCTGGCGCGGTTGATCTCGTCGGCCATCAGCAACTGGCAGAACACCGGCCCGTGCACGAAGCGGAACGAGCGGCGCACCCCGCCGCCGGAGGTGTCCTCGTCGAGCACCTCCGAGCCGGTGATGTCGGCCGGCATCAGGTCCGGGGTGAACTGCACCCGCCTGGGCTGCAGGCCGAGCACGGTGCCCAGCGTCTCCACCAGCAGCGTCTTGCCCAGCCCGGGCGCGCCCACGAGCAGCACGTGGCCGCCGCTCAGGATGCTGATCATGACCTGCTCGACGACCTCGGCCTGGCCGAACACCACGCGGCCGATCGAGGCGCGGGCGGCGGCCACGCGGGCGCACAGCGCCTCCACCTCGTCGAGCAGGGGGGGCGAGCCGGGAGCCAGTGTCGTTGCCGCCGATGCCAATGAAGCCGCTCCCGCCGGGTCTGACCATGACAGTGGGGTGCATGGGGCAGGCCGTCGAGCCCCCGCGTGCCGGCGGAGGACGCAAGGCCAGGGCTCTGCCCTGGACCCGCCAGGGGCGAGCCGCCCCTGGACCCG
>CAXSFU010000091.1:0-11335 GCA_964236695.1 uncultured Acetobacteraceae bacterium
TTCGCGAACGGCCACGGCCGTCGCCACCGGCGCCCGGGCGCCGCAGGAGATGCCAGCGATGCCGAAATCCGGTCCGCATGCCGCCGTCGTGCTCGTCCTGCTGCTCGCCGCCTGCTCCAGCGAAGCCACCGTCAAGCCGCTCCTGTCCGGCGCCGCCGCCCCGCTCCCACCCCCCGGAACCTGGGCGCTCTCCGTCGACGGCTGCCCCGAGCCGAAGCAGTGCGACGAGCTCCGCACCGCCCTCGTCGGACACCTGATCGGCGCCGGGCTGGCCGCGCGGATCGCGCCCCCCGGCCAGGCCGGCGACCTGCTGCTCGACGTCCATGTCACCCGGATCCGGTCGGTCTCGCCCGTGTCGCGCGCGATCCTGGGGACGATGGCGGGCCGCAACGTCGTGGTTGGCACCGACATCCTGCGCGATCCCACCGGCGCGGTGCTGCGCTCCGTCGAGATCGAGGCCGAATCCGCCGCCCACCCGCTCAGCGGCGAGACGACCCTGCTCGACGCCGACCGCACCTTCGCGACCGAGACGGTTACCGCCCTGCGCTGAGCCGGCCCCGGCCTCGCGTCTCCACCCCGGGTCGGTCCGCCGCCACCTCGACTGCCGGCCGGGCGACCCCCTGGACCACGGGCCTTCGGACGCGGCCGGCGGGACCACGGACGCGCAGCGTCTGATAGAAGCCTGAACCCGTGCGGGCAGACCCGGCCGCACCGTTCCAAGGCCTCGTCCTCGCGCACCAGCCGATCCAGCTCCTCCACCGGCATGCGCCTGATCCGCGCCTCAAGGCCTCGATCATGCCCCCGGTCATGGGAATCCAGGCCCAGGCGAGCCTTGCGCCCATGCTGCTGCACGAACCTCGCCACATTCGCGACCCCGCGCGCCCGCCTCTCCCCGCCGTTCGGCCTCTTGCCCGGGCCCTGCGTCACCGATCGCCCAGGCCCGCCACCAGCCCGCCTGCCGCTCCGCCCACGCCAGCGCATCCCTCTCGTCCAACCCGTCCGGCATGACACCCTCCGCCGCGAACCCCGTCCCCCGATACTCGCGGCCCCCGCCAACGCAAGCGCCTTGCCTCCGCCCCGCCCGACGCCCAGATTTGCCGCCGATGATCGAGCTGGCCTTCCCGCCCCGCACCGGCGACGACACCCTTTGGGCCGTGATGGCGTCGATGGGCCGCACCCACCGCGTCGCCGAGGTGTTCCCCAGCCGCGCCGCCGCGCTCGCCGACCGCGCCTGGCGCGAGCAGCAGGTCCGCGCCTACGGCCAGTTCCTGCGCGGCACCCGCCAGCCCGTGCCGCTCTACAGCGTCACCCCGATCCGCCGCACCGACCTGCCGAAGTCCTGGACCCCGCTGCCCGCCCTCGGCTTCCTGCGCGGCAAGTTCCTCTAGGGCCTGCCAGCCCCGGCCTCCTGCGCCAGCACAGGAAGAAAGCATGTTCTTTCTTGAAAGAAAGAACCAAAGAACTTCTGCCCATAAGACTCCGGAGCCGCCACGCGCCCGGAACCCAACGGGCAAAGTCTTTTTGCTTCTTTTTCTTCAGAAAAAGAAGAGCCTTGCTTCCTGCCTGAAGCCCCGAGCCGGCACGAGGTCCGCGACATGTTCCAGCCCCGCCATGCGGGCGCCCCCGCCCAGGACCGCCCCCCGGGATGACCGCGCAACGCGCCGTCACCATCCGGTCCGCGGAGCCGGCCGACGAGGCCGCCACCGTCGCCCTCTGGCACGCCTGCGCCCTGGTGGTGCCCCACAACGACCCCGCCGCCGACTTCCGCTTCGCCCGGGTGGGCGCGTGCTCCGACGTCCTCCTCGGGCGGGACGCGACCGGCCGCATCGTGGGCAGCGTCATGGTGGGCCACGACGGCCACCGCGGCTGGCTGTACTACGTCGCCGCCGACCCGGCCGCGCGCGGCGTCGGCGTGGGACGCGCCATGGTGCGGGCCGCCGAGGCCTGGCTCCGCGGGCGCGGCGTGCCCAAGGTCCAGCTCATGGTGCGTCCGACCAACGCGCAGGCGGTGGCCTTCTACGAACGCCTGGGCTTCGAGGACGAGCCCCGCACCATCATGGCTCGCCGCCTCGACACCCCCTGACTTCCCCCGCGGAAAACCGAACCCGAATCAAGCGCCGGTCCAGGGGCGCTGCCCCTGGCGGGTCCCGCCTTGAAGCAGGGGGCAGAGCCCTGGCCTTGCCTTCCCTCACGCCGCCCTGAGCACCCCCGCCCCGACCCGCGCGACCACCTCGCCGACCAGCACCAGCGTCGGCCCTTCCCCCGGATCGCCCGCGAGCACCCCCGGCAGCGTCGCCAGCGTCGCGAGCCGCACCCGCTCCCCGGGCAGCGACACGTTCTCCACCGCGACCGCCGGCGTGGCCGGGTCCATGCCGCCCGCGATCAGCCGCGCCGCGACGCCGTCCAGGGTGCGCGTGCTCATGTAGAGCGCCAGCGTGCCGCGCGTGGCCGCCAGCGCCCCCCAGTCGAGCGAGGGGATCTCGTTGTTGCTGCCGTGCCCGGTGACCAGGTGCAGCGAGCGGCTGACGTCGCGATGGGTGAGCGGGATGCCGAGCCGGGCGGCGGCGGCGCAGGCCGCGGTGACGCCGGGCACGACCTCGACGGCCAGGCCGGCGTCGCGCAGGCAGTCCAGTTCCTCGCCGCCGCGGCCGAACACGAACGGATCGCCGCCCTTGAGGCGCACGACGTGGGCGCCGGCGAGCGCCTCGCGCACCAGCAGGCGGTTGATCGCGGCCTGGGTCATGGCGTGGCGGCCGCAACGCTTGCCGACGTCGACGCGCCGCGCGTGCGGCGGCGCCAGCGCCAAGACCTCCGGCCCGACCAGCCGGTCGTGCAGCACGAGGTCGGCGGTGGCCAGCACCTGCAGCGCGCGCAGGGTGAGCAGCGCGGGATCGCCCGGCCCCGCGCCGACCAGGCTGGCACGGCCGGGCGCGCGGGGGCCGGGCGCGTGAAGGCCGGACGCGAGGAGTTCGGGCGCGCGGGGCGGGGCCGGCGCGGCGAACCCGGCGGCGCCCGGACCGGCGCCGGCGGCCGGGGCGAGCAGCACGTCCCAGGGCGCGGCGACGTCGGACAGCGCGGGGTGGCCGGGGATGCCGCACAGCACGCCGGCGGCGCGCGCCAGGACGGCGAGGGCGGGGCTGGTGGTCAGGCAGAGCAGCACGCCGGCGAAGTCGGGCGGCCCCGGGTCGCGGGTCAGCCGGCCGCCGTCGTCCAGGGCAGGGTCTTCCAGACCGGCGGCCCCCGGCACCGGACCGTGCAGGGTGACACGGGCGCCGGCGCGCAGGGCAAGCCGCACCAGCGCCGGCGCGGCGTCGCCGGCATCGGCGACCAGCACGCGGCGGCCGTCGAGGCGGAGGCCAAGCTCGGGGACGGGAACTGTCTCTGCCATCGTGCTGGCGTACCTGGGACTTGCGGGGCGTGGCGAGGCGGCGGGCGGAAATCAACACGCGGTGACCGCGCGGCGGCCGGTCCGGCCTTTGCCTGCTGGTGCGTCGCAGCATAGATGTATCGTCGGCGCGGGCAAGAATGCCGGCGGCGCGACCGGCGGCGTGGGGCGCCGCCGCGCCGTCCATCGAGCGCCGCGCACGCGGCTGGAGGCCTGCCGGATGGCTGAGGAGCTGGAGATCGGGTTCGGCCAGTCCGGCAACTGCGCCGACCACCAGGGCATCGGCTGGTCGACGCGCGAGCCGGACGGCGTGTGGATGGTGGACGGGGAAAGCACGCTGACGCTGCCCCGGCCTGCGCGGCCCGGCGACTATCTGCTGTCGCTGGACGTGGAAAGCCTGGTGGGGCCGGGCCACGAGTTCCAGCGGCTGTCGGTGCGGGTGAACGGCGTGTCCGTGGGCAGCCAGGTGATGCGCGCCGGCGGGGTGGTGCAGTGCTGGGTGCCGTGGCCGGTGCTGGCCGAGGCGGCCACGAGCACGGTAAGCCTGCGCCACCCCGACGGCTGGTCGCCGTCAGAGGCCGGGGCCGGCGACCGCCGGGTGCTGTCGTTCTACGTCCGCACGATCCGCCTGTCCCTGCTGACCGAGCAGCCCTCGGCGCCGGAACTCGCCCCGCCCGGCACCACGGCCCAGCCGCCGACCCCGCCCCAGCCCGCGGCCGCGCCCCGCCCCGGTTCGGCCGCCGCCGCGCCGCCCGGCCGCGACAGGCCGGCGATGCACGCGCTGATGCTCGACTTCGAGAGCCTCGGGCCGGGCTGCGCGCTGGGCCTGGTGCAGCGCCACCACGGCGCGGAGCCGCTCGGGCTGTTCCGCTTCGCCCGTACGCCGCTCGACGGCCTGGTCGCGGCGCTGGACGGCGACGTCCGCGCCTCGCTCGCCGGGCCGGCGTCGCTGGCGCTCGACCCGGACACCCGGGCGTTCTCGCTGGTGGACGCGGCCCACGGCTTCGAGTGGCACACCGGCCTGCACGAGGGCCAGGCGGACGCCGGCGCGCTGGAGCGGCAGTGGCGGGCGCGGCTGCCCTGGCTGGCGGCACGCTTCCACGAGGTGCTGGAAGACGGCGCGAAGACCCTCGTGCTGTGCGACGAGGCGGCGCCGAGCGACCCGGCGCAGGTCGGCCGGCTGCTGGGCCTGCTGCGCCGGCGCGGCCCCGTCACCCTGCTCTGGGTCGGCGCCGCCGGGGACGGCCACGCGGCAGGCGAC
Source organism: uncultured Acetobacteraceae bacterium (assembly GCA_964236695.1). Taxonomy (GTDB): domain Bacteria; phylum Pseudomonadota; class Alphaproteobacteria; order Acetobacterales; family Acetobacteraceae; genus CAXSEF01. The sequence goes on from CAXSFU010000091.1 coordinate 4,647, forward strand.
GTGGAGTGGGCCGGCGACGCCCTGCTGCGCGGCTGGACCGACGGCTCCATGGCGGCCTGGGGCGAGGTGTGCCGGCGGGCGCACCGGCTGTGGACCGCCGCACGCGCGAGGCAGGCGGCCTGAATCCAGGGCAGGAAAGCCAGGGGCTCTGCCCCTGGACCCCGCCCAAGACAGGGCCCTTGGAACCCCTTACTTAAGGAAGGCCGGGTCCAGGGGCGGCTCCCTCCGGTGGCTTTTCCAACGATCCAAGCGGATCGTTGGAACCTTTGGCCACCTTCGCCTGGCGGGTCCAGGGCAGAGCCCTGGCCTTTCTTCTCACCCCGGCGCTAGGTCGAAGCGGAACGAGCGGACGAGGCGGTGCATCAGCATGTCGTCGAACGGGTTATCGAACGACAGCGGGTGCATCCTCGAGGTGGGCACGAAGCGCATCACCAGCCGCCCCTCGGACTCGTGGAGCGCCTGCATCCCGAAGCCGAGCCCGCCCCCTGCCGGCTCGGTGACCAGCACCGCGACCAGGTCGGCGCGAGGCGACAGCTCGCGCAGCGCGGCGCCGAGGCTGTCCAGCTCTGCCTGCGCCCCTCCCCGCTCGCGCATGACCAGGAGGCACAGGGTGGGTTCGCCGCCGCGCAGCACGCCGCGCAGCCGCCCGGCGCAGCGTGACAGGTAGCCGTAGTCGGCGTCGGTGGTCATGTCGTGGTGGTTGAACATCCTGGGCACGCCGAAGCGGTCGCGGTAGAAGGCGTGCTCGCTCAGCTCCAGCCCGATTGCCTCCGGCCGCTCCGGCAGCGCCTCCATGTGGGCGCGGTCGAGCAGGGTGGCGAAGTCGTCGCGCAGGCAGTGCTCCACCATCGCCGGCGTGGAGAACACCCAGTCGAACGGCGCGGAATAGCGCTTGAGCTGCCGCGCCTTGAGCATCTGGCTGGCGTAGCAGTTCGAGCCGAGGCTGACGGCGTGGCGGTAGGCCGCCCGCCCCGGCCAGTGCGGCGGCGGCGGGTCGTCGAGGAAGCCGGTCGCGGTGACGCGCTGGCGGAACTCCGGCGAGGCCACGAAGCTCTCCACGAAGCCGGCCAGGGACTGCGCCACGCCGTGGCTGTCGAGCCACTCGCTGCCGGTCTCCAGGGCTCCGGGCTCCGCGGCGCGGCCGAGGATGCCGCGGTAGAGCGCGTCGACGATGGCGGTGGTCAGCTCGGACATGGACGCCTCCTTTCCGTGGCGGCACGGGGCGCGCCCCGCGGCGGGCAAGGCGCCCCTTATACAACACGCCCGGCCGCAGGTCTTGGCACGACGGCGCGCACCGGGCGCCGCGGACACGGCGCGCGCCACGGCCGGGCGGCAGCGAACCCGGCTCCCTCCACCGCCTGCGCCGCCGGATGGCCCGGTGCCCGGCCACGGCGCCACCCGGCAGCAAGTGACCGGCCCCGGCCCCGAGATCATCACCTTTGTGATGATCTCGATCCGCAATACCGGAACCGTGACGCCGACCCGCCCAGGTCGGGCGCGACGAGCCCGATGCCTGAGTCGAGGGTTTCTAAAGAGCCCGGCCCTTCGGCGGATTCGGGCAAAGCCTGACCTTGCTTCCTTCCCGGGCCCCGCCCTCAGGGCTGCGACCCCGCCACCGTCCCCGTCTTGCGCCCCGCCTTGTCCGCGCGAACCTCGCGCCGCAGGCTGCTGGCGCCCAGCAGCAGCAGGATGGGGGCGGCGATGAAGATCGAGCTGGACGTCCCCACCACGATCCCGAACAGCATCACCCACGCGAACCCCGACAGCGTCGCCCCCCCGAACAGCGCCAGCGGCAGGGCGGCGAGGAACACCGTCGACGACGTCGCCAGCGTCCGGTTCAGCGTCTCGTTGATCGACAGGTCGATCAGCTCGCGCAGCCCCATCGTGCGGTACTTGCGCAGGTTCTCCCGCATCCGGTCGTAGACCACGACCTTGTCGTTCGTGGAGTAGCCGATCACCGTCAGGATCGCGGCCACCATCACCAGGTCGAACTCGATCCGCGTCACCGCCAGGAACCCCACGGTCTTGGTCACGTCGAGCAGCAGCGTCACCACCGCGCCCACGGCGAACTGCCACTCGAAGCGGATCCAGATGTAGGCCATGATCATCAGCAGGCTGATGCCCAGCGCCAGCAGCCCGTTGCGGAACAGCTCGTCCGACACCGACGCCCCCACCGCGTCCGCGCGCAGCACCGTCGTCCCCGGCGCCGCCTGCTCCAGCGCCGCGCGCACCTTCGCGGTCTCCGCCTGGTTCGCGGCGTCCGTGGGCTGCGCGTCCAGCCGCAGCAGCACGTCGTCCTCCGCCCCGAACCGCTGCAGCCCCGCCGCCGGCACCCCCTGCGCCGCCAGCGCCGCCCGCAGCTTCGTGAAGTCGGCCGGCCCGGGGGTGCGCGCCTCGATCACCACGCCGCCCTTGAAGTCGATCCCCAGGTTGAGGCCCGGGTAGAAGAACAGCCCGACCGAGGCCAGCGACAGCACCGCCGAGGTCGCTAGGCCCAGGAAGCGGCCGCGCATGAACTTGATCGTCGTGCCATCGCGGACGAAGCGGAACAGGGGGCGGGTGAACATCGGCGGGCACTCCGGAAGGAAGGAAGCCTGGGCTCTGCCCAGACCCGCCAGGGGCGAGCCGCCCCTGGACCGGCATCACTTAAGGGGAGCCATCCAAGGGGCTTCCCTTGGCGGGGTCCAGGGGCAGAGCCCCTGGCCTTCCTTGCTTCAGACGGGCAGCAGCGCCGGCCTGCGCCGCGCATACCACTTCACCATCAGCAGCCGCGCCAGCACCGTCGCGGTGAACAGCGTGGTCACGATCCCCACCGTGATGGTGAGGGCAAAACCGCGCACCGGCCCGGTGCCAAACACGAACAGCATGACGTGGGCGAGCAGCGCGGTGACGTTGCTGTCGATGATTGTGGAGTAGGCGCGGCGGAACCCGGCCTCCATGGCGTTGGCCGGCGTGCGCCCGGCGCGCGCCTCCTCGCGGATGCGCTCGTTGATCAGGATGTTGGCGTCCACCGCCATCCCCAGCGTGAGCAGGATTCCCGCCATGCCCGGCAGCGTCAGCGTGGCGCCGAACAGCGAAAGGATCGCCACCATCAGCACCAGGTTGGCCACCAGCGCGATGTTCGCGAGCCACCCGAACAGCCCGTAGAACGTCCCCATGAAGCCGACCACCAGCAGCAGGCCCACCAGCAGCGACAGCGCGCCGGCCCTGATCGAGTCCGCCCCCAGCTCCGGCCCGACGCTGCGGCTTTCCATCACCGCGAGCGGCGCGGGCAGCGCGCCGGCGCGCAGCAGCAGCGCGAGGTCGGTGGCGCTTTGCGGGTCGAAGTTGCCGCTGATCTGGCCGGAGCCGCCGGGGATGACGCCCTGGATCACCGGGGCGCTGATCACCTTGTTGTCGAGCACGATGGCGAAGCGGTGGCCGAGGTTGGCGCGCGTGATGTCGGCGAAGCGCCGGCCGCCCGCGCTGTCGAGGGTGAAGTTCACCACCCACTGCCCGGTCTGGGAGTTCTGCGCCGGCGTGGCGTTGGTCAGCGACGCGCCGTCCACGTCCGCGTGGCGGCTGACCACGATGCGGGTGCCGGACGGCCCGTTGTTCGGGCCCGAAGCCATCGGCAGCGAGTCCTCGCCCGGCGGCGGCGCCAGGGGGTTCGCCTTCTCGTCGACGAGGTGGAAGCTCATCTTCGCGGTCTGGCCGAGCAGGTCGCGGATGCGGTTCGGGTCGGTGACTCCCGGCAGCTCGACCACGATGCGGTCCTCGCCCTGCCGGGTGATCTGCGGGTCGGCGACGCCGGAGCCGTCGATGCGCCGCCGCACGATCTCGATCGACTGCTCCACCGCCGCCCGCGCCCGCGCCCGCAGCGCCGCCGGCTGCAGCGTCAGCGTCACCAGCCCGTCCGTCTGCCCCGCCACCGCGAACTCGCCCGGCACGGACTGCGGGATGGCGCGCAGCGCCGCCAGCGCCGCGTCGAGCTTCGCCGGATCGGGCAGGCGCAGCGTCACGCGGCTGCCGCCCGCCGGCAGCGCCGCGGGGGCGAGCGCCATGGCCGGCGTGGCGCCGAAGCCGCCGCCCCCCGCCGGGGCCGCGTCGGGCGGCGCGGCCCCGGCGCCCGCAGGCGCCGCCGGAACAGCCGCGCCGGCGCCGGCCACGGGCGCGGCGGCCGGGGTCGCGCCGGACGCCCCGGACGCCGCGGCGGCGGCCGCCCCGGACGCAGGGCCGGGCGCCGCCCCGGGCGTCGAGGCGGCCGCGGTCGCCGCAGCGGCGGGCGCGCCCGCCGCGCCGGTGCTGACCGCGATGTTGCGGTAGCCGATGGTGCCGCCGGGCGCGTGGATCAGCGCCTGGCGCGCCTCGTCGGCGAGGCTCTCCAGGCGCTCGCGCACCACCGTGTCCATGTCGACCTGCATCAGCAGGTAGGAGCCGCCGCGCAGGTCGAGCCCCAGGTTGACCCGGTGCCACGGCAGCCACGCCGCCGGCGCCGCGAACAGGTTGGGCAGGCACAGCAGCACGCCGAGCGCGCAGATGCCCATGATGAGCGCGGTCCTGGCTCGGCTGAAGTACATCATGCGCAGGCGTTTCCCGAAGCGTGGGGCGGCAGAGCCGCCGGTGATCGCGGCGGACCATGCCGAGACGGCCCGGGCGATGCAACTGCGCATAGGAAGCTGGTGGTAGGGTTTAGTTCTTCCTGAACCCAACAAAGGCTAGAAGTTCCTGAAAGCCGCTTTGCGAGGTTAGTAGTACCTTACGCGGCCGTGTACTCATACAGGCAGGGTCAGCTGAAAGCCGCGTTACCGATCCAGGGCAGTATTCCTGTTGTAACAGGTCCGTTTGGAGAGTGAAGCTTCAGCATTGTGGCGACACAAGCCTCAGAGCAAAACCTCAGCTCGACTTTGGCCAATTTGGTTGTCGGATCGGTCGGGGTTGACGAAGCGAGCGGGTGGGAGAGGCTGGCGGCGTTTTCGCCCGGGAACATCGCCATGCCGGACCTGCCCGCCCGCTTTGCTGCGATCATCACCACCTTCGCACCGCTTTTTACCCGACGTTCGTGGCGTTACGCGCAAGTGCTGCTGGTCGGTGCCATTCTGGTTCCGCGACGCCGCACGGTGGCGAGCGTGCTGCGGATCACCGGGCATGCGCGAGACCGGCACTTCACCAACTATCATCGCGTCCTGAGCCGTGCCCCCTGGAACGCTCGCGACGGTGCGCGCAACCTGCTCGAACATCTGGTGCAAGCTTTCGCACCACGCGGCCCGATCATCGTCGGCCTGGACGACACGATCGAGCGGCGCTGGGGCTCCAGGATCGCGGCGCGCGGCCTCTACCGTGACCCGGTGCGCTCGTCGCACAGCCACTTCGTCAAGACGAGCGGCCTGCGCTGGATCAGCCTGATGCTGCTCGCCCCCATCGCGTGGGCGGGGCGCGTCTGGGTGCTCTCGTTCCTGACCGCGCTGGTCCCCTCCGAACGGGTACAACACGTCGAAGGGATGCCGGCACAAGACGCTGCTGGACTTCGGCCGGCAGCTCGCCTTGCAGGCGCGCCGTTGGCTGCCCGACCGCGACCTCGTCCTTGTGGCCGACAGCAGCTTTTCGTCGCTGCTTTTCCTTCATGCACTGCGGCGTCAAGAGCTCACCGTGGTCACCCGCCTGCGCCTGGACGCAGCCCTGTATGATCCGGCTCCACCCCGCAGGCCGGGCACGATGGGCCGCCCGCGCAAGGCCGGTCGGCGCTTGGCGACGCTGGCTAGGGTGGCGGCCGATACGACGACGCCCTGGCAGGTCCGGCGGGTCGAGGACTGGTATGGCGGAGGAGCACGCGACCTCCAGATCGCCTCGGCCACCGCCGCATGGCGCCATCACGGCTTGCCCGTGGTGCCGATCCGGTGGGTGCTGATCCGCGATCCGATGAAGCCTGACGCACCCGCCCAGGCGCTGCTGTGCACCGATCTCGACCGCACGCCTCAGGAAATCGTCAGCTGGTTTGTCCGCCGCTGGTGCGTCGAGACCACGTTCGGGCAAGTCTGAACCCACCTCGGCGTCGAGACACAGCGCCAGTGGTCCGATCGCGCCATGGCCCGCACGACGCCGTGCCTGCTGGCCCTGCTCTCGATCCTCACCCTGCTGGCCGCACGCCTGCCCGCCCGTGAGCGCCGCTCCACCACAGCAGCGACCGGATGCCACAAGAAGATGCCGACCTTCTCCGACGCGCTCGCGGCTGTCCGCCGCGCCATCTGGCGCGAACAGCATTTCCAAACGTCAGCGCGGCGCACCGAACACCGAAAAATCCCGTTCAGACTGCCAGCCGCCTGCGCCTACGCCCTCTGCAACGCAGCCTGAAAAGGCCAAAATCGAGCTTAGTTCATCAGCATGATGCCGGGCGCCGCGGCTGATCCCGCCGGACCTGGCGAAGCTGCAGGCACTGGCGTCTTCGACAGGACGACCTCGGGTGCCGGAGGCCGGTAGCCCAGCGAGCTGTGCTGGCGCACCGTGTTGCAGTGTTTGCGCCATTGCTCGATCAGCACGCGGGCCTCGGCCAGCGTGTTGAACGCCTCGCACGCCAGCATCTCGTCACGGAACCTGGCCGTTGAAGCTTTCCACATACCCGTTCTCCCACGGGCTGCCCGGCCCGATGTACGCCGGTTTGGCGCCGAGCGTGGTGATCCACGCCTTGACCGCCGTGGCGATGAACTCCGGCC
>CAXSFU010000092.1:0-11065 GCA_964236695.1 uncultured Acetobacteraceae bacterium
CCATAGCCATGCGGGACGCCAGGCGCGCGGTTCGCTCCGGGCACCGGCACCGGGGCGGCGTGGCGTTCTGGGTTGCATGACGCCGCACCCTACCCAGGACGCACCCCGCCGTGCAACGCGCCTTGACGGCGGGAAGTGCCTCAGGTTGAAAGGCCAGGGCTCTGCCCTGGACCCGCCAGGCGGAGGTGGCCAAAGGTTCCGACGATCCGCCTGGATCGTTGAAAAGGCCACCGGAGGGAGCCTCCCTTAAGAAATGGATTCTAAAGGCTCGCCTTTGGCGGGGTCCAGGGGCAGAGCCCCTGGCCTTCCTGGACTTCAGACCGAGCCGCCACCCGACGGCAGGGCGGTCGTGCCGCGCGCGCCTCGTGCTCCCTTGATCGCGGCAGTGCGTCGGTGGCACATGCCGGGCCTCCGCCCCGCGGGCGGAGGCGTGATCCTCGCGGCGTCGGCGAGCGGAGTTCCTGCGCGTGGCGCCTGAGGCTGTCCTGCGTCACCTGCTGTTCTGCGCCGCGCTGGCGGGCCTGTCGGCGGCGGTCGTCGCGGCGATGATCCGGGTCGGCGTGCTGGACCAGCCGGTGGCTCGCTCGTCGCACACCAACCCGACCCCCAAGGGCGGCGGCGTCGGAGTGGTCGCGGCGTTCCTGGTCGGCATCACGGTCCTGTATGTGTTCGCCGACTTCGCGCGTATCGCGGACCCGTATTTCCGCGGCGTGATCGGCGCCTCGATGGGCATCGCCGTGGTGTCGTACCTCGACGACGTGCGCGACTGGCCGTTCTTGGTGAAGCTGGGAACGCAGGCGGTGGCGGCCCTGGTGGCGGTGGGCAGCGGGCTGGCGCCGCACGAGCTCAGGATGCCCTGGATCGGCGACGTGGACATCGGCTGGCTGGGTGTTCCGGCGACCGTTGCGTGGATCCTGGTGCTGACCAACGCGGTGAACTTCATCGACGGGCTGAACGGGCTGGCGGCGGGGTCGGTGGCGATCGCCTGCGTGTTCCTGGCCGCGATCGCCGCGGGACAGGGAGACTGGTTCGTGTATTTCGCGGCCGCCATCCTCGCCTCCGGCGTGCTGGGCTTCCTGCCGTTCAACTACCCGCGAGCCAGGATCTTCATGGGCGACGTGGGCAGCCAGTTCTGCGGCTTCACCCTGGCCGTGCTGGGCGTGGCGGCTGGGCGGTTCGCGACGGTGGAGCTGTCGCTGCTGCTGATGCCGATGCTGCTGGCCGGGGTGCTGTTCGACGTGGCGTTCACCCTGGCGCGTCGGCTGCTGTCCGGCCGGCGGATCACCCAGGCGCATCGCGGGCACCTCTACCAGGTGGCGAACCGCTGCGGCATGAACGCGGCCTTGGTCACGCTGGTGTACTGGGGCTTCGTGGTGTGGGGCGGGGCGAGCTGCGTGGGCTTCGTTGCGGCGCCGTCTGGGGAGCGGCTATGGTGGGCGATGCTCGTGGTGCCGCCGCAGCTCGCGTGGCTCGGCGCGGTGTGCGTGCTGGCGCGACGCAGCGGCCTGCGCGACTGGGGCTGAGGCACGGCGGGTGCCGGGCTGCGGCGCCCGGGGACCGCGCGCGTGGGGCAGGATCGCGACACCCGGCGCGGTCGTGTGGCAGATGGCCTTTCAAACGCAGGGCCACGGTGTCACATCAGGACCATGCAACGGCGCGCACTTCTGACCCTGACCGGCTTGTGGCTGGCAGGGGTGTCCGGGACGGGTCTGGCCCAGGTGCAGCCCGTGGTTCTTACGGCGCAGGACGAGGCGGACCTCGCGCGCATCCAGCAATACATGAACAGCATCCGCACCATGAAGGCGCGGTTCCTGCAGACCGCGTCGGACGGGCGTGTGTCCAACGGCGTCGCGTGGCTGCAACGCCCGGGGCGCATGCGGTTCCAGTACGACCCGCCCAGTCCGCTGCTTCTGGTGGCAGGGCACGGGATCGTCGTGTTCCATGACGCGCAGCTCGACCAGACCAGCAACATCCCCGAGGGCCAGACGCCGCTCGGTCTGCTGCTCGGCGCGGACATCCGCTTCTCCGGGCCGGTGACGGTAACCGGCTTCCAGCGTGGCCCCGGGCAGGTCCAGGTGAGCGTGGTGCGCACCGCCACGCCGCAGGAAGGCACCCTGACCCTGGTGTTCTCGACCCCGCCGCTGGCCCTGCATTCCTGGATCGTGCTCGACGCCCAGGGCAGGACGACGACGGTGACGCTGTTCGACCAGCAGTTCGGCGGCACGTTCGACCAGGCCCTGTTCAGCTATGTCGACAAGAACTTCTTCGGCAACGATCCGACCACGACGCCGTCCCGCTGACGGCAGGAGACGGACGAGGCATAGGCGGCCGGAATGGCATGCGGCGTGCAAGGGATTCATGACTGCCTGACCTCCGGCGTGCAGGATGCGGGTGGAGTCCGGCGTGATGCGGCCCAAGCGGCGGCCTGCCGGGAGCGTCGGGGGAGGAGCGCGATGAAGCCACTGGTCGGCGTTTCCTGCTGCTCCAAGGAGTTCGGTCCGTATGGCATGCCCAACCATGCGGCCTCGGACACCTACATCCGTGCCGTCGACGGTGCCGTCGGCGGCGTGGCGGTGCTGGTTCCGGCCAACGGTGCCGCGGCAGACATCGCGACGCTGCTGGACAGGCTCGACGGCATCATCCTGACCGGCAGCCGGTCCAACGTGGCGCCGGGTCACTACGATGGCCCGCCCCACCCAGAAGGAACGCCGGAGGACGCGGGTCGCGACAGGGTGACGCTGCCGCTGATCCGCAAGGCGGTGGCGCGCGGCATCCCTCTGCTGGCGATCTGCCGCGGGTTCCAGGAGCTGAACGTGGCGTTCGGAGGCAGTCTGCACCAGCGGCTGCAGGACCTGCCGGGCCGGCTCGACCACTCCACGCCCGATCAGCCGAGCGCCTGGCTGAGGCACGGCAAGGCGCACTCGGTTGATCTGGTGACGGGTGGCTGGCTGCATGGCCTGGCAGGCAACCGACGGGTCGTGGTAAACTCGCTGCACAACCAGGGGATCGACCGCCTGGCGGAGCGGCTGGCCGTGGAGGCGAGAGCTCCGGATGGCACGATCGAGGCCGTTCGGGTGCGCGGCTGCGGCTTTGCCGTCGGCGTGCAGTGGCACCCCGAGTACGACCTGGATACCGATCCGGTTTCGCGGCGCATCTTCGAGAGCTTCGGCGAGGCGGTTCGCTGTCGGCTCCATCCCGGACTTGCCGCGGCGGCCGACTAGGGGCCGTCATGGGCCTCGCAGCAGCTCGTTGCCTCAAGCAGGAAGACAAGATTCTTCTTTTTCTAAAGAAAAAGAAGCAAAAAGACTTTGCCCATGGGATTCCGGGCGTGCGGGTGGCTCCGGGCCCCCATGTGCAAAAGTTCTTTGGTTTTTTCTTTCAAGAAAGAACATGCTTTCTTCTTGCTGTGGCTTAAAAAATCGAGGGTGGCAGGTCGATAACGCCTTCTAGGCTGCTTCCGGCCTGGAACCGGCTGCCCGGTCTGTTCCCGTTGCCGGGAGCAGGGCTGGAGACAGGTCCCAGGACCAGGCCGTTCAGCATGCTTTCGGGAGCGGGAGCAGAACCCGTTCCTGTGGCCAGCCGATGCCGGCTTTCCGGCAGGTCGCTTGCTGGCCGTTGCCGGTGCCTCTAGCGTCTGCTTGGCTGATCAACAGCCAGGGGAGTCCAAGTGAAGAGACGAGCAATGATGGGTGTGGCGCTTGCCGCATTCGCGACCGTCGGCACATCCGCGGCCTGGGCGGCCGATCAGCTGCACGAGGCGCAGAGCGTCGAGATTGCCGCCACGCCCGCCAAGGTGTGGGGGATCATCGAGAACTTCGGGGACCTCACCTGGGTGCCGCCGGTGAAGTCGTCGACGGCGACAGAGGGCAACACTGTCGGCTCGGTGCGCACGCTCGATCTCGGCGGGCCGAAGCTGGTGGAGCAGCTGGTCAGCTACGACCCTGCCAAGCACAGCTACACCTACAAGATCACCGATGCTCCGGCGAACAAGAAGACGCTCCCGGTCAGCAGCTACCGGTCGGTGATCACCGTCATGCCCGGCAGCGGCGACGGCAGCAAGGTGACCTGGACCGGCAACTTCGAGCGGGCCGACACCGGCGCGAGTCCGGCGTCCGGCATGGACGATGCCTCCGCGAAGAAGGCGGTGGCCGGCGTGTACAAGGCCGGTCTCGACAACCTGAAGAAGAAGGCCGAGGGCGGCTAGGGTTTTCAGGCCGGCTCAGCAAAATCTCGCGGGGCCGGCCACCCTGATCGTGCCGGGATGCGGCGACGCAAGCCGCGGTAGGGGCGGTCCTAGATCGAGAAATCGACGGCGGGCAGGCTCTGGTCCATGGTGATGCCCGGCATCGAGCCCTGGCGTGCCACCCCGACGGGCCGGGCCGGCACCCCCACCACGGTGGTGTAGGGGGCCACGTCGGCGAGCACGATGCTGCCCGCGCCGATCTTGGCGCCCTCGCCGACCTCGATGTTGCCGAGCACCTTCGCGCCGGCCCCGATCAGCACGCCGCGGCGGATCTTGGGGTGACGGTCGCCGCAGTCCTTGCCGGTGCCGCCGAGGGTCACCTCCTGCAGCATCGAGACGTCGTCCTCCACCACGGCGGTCTCGCCGATCACCACGCCGGTGGCATGGTCGAGCAGGATGCCGCGCCCCAGCCTCGCCGCCGGGTGGATGTCGACGCCGAACACCTCGGAGATCCTGCTCTGCAGCAGGTGCGCCAGGTGCTCGCGGCGCTGCCGCCAGAGCCAGCCGCCGATGCGGCAGGCCTGCAGCGCCTGAAATCCCTTGAAGAACAGGAATGGCGTGATGTGGTCGGGGCAGGCCGCGTCACGATCGAGGATCGCCGTCAGGTCGGCGGCCACCGCGGCGAGGATGTCCTGATCGGCCGCGAACGCGTCCTCGGCGAGGCCGGCCATCTCCTCGCGCGAGAAATCGTCGTCGCCGAGCTTCTGCGCCAGCCTGTGACCCAGCGCGTCGGCCAGCGAGTCGTGACGAAGCAGGGTGCGCTCGATGGCGTGCGCCATCGGCGGGTCGCGCCGGATCGCGGCCTCGGCCTCGCGCCGCATCATGGTCCACAGGCGGCCGGAGGGCAGGGTCAGGGTAGGGCTGGCCTGGAGCTGGCTCATCGCGTCGGTCCTGTCTGCAGCCGCATTCGGCCCCGCAACCAGGATGGTTGCCCGTCCTGGCCGACGCTGGCGCGGTTGGACCAGCGCGCCTATGTGGGACAGGACCTGTTGGAGATCAACTGAATGCGTGTTTCCGCCTTCGTTCTCGTGCTGCTGGCGTCCTGCTCGTCGGGCGCGCTGGCTGCGGTTCCGCTCGCGGCGCACCACGCGGTCTACGGCCTGGCCTACGACAACGACCAGCCGGCAGGGTCCGAGGGCGGCAACATCGTCGGCGCGCACGGCACCATGACCTACGACATCGACGACGCCTGCACCGGCTGGGCCACCAACCAGCGCCTGCAGATCACGCTCACCAACCGCGACGGCCAGGACATCCAGATGGTGTCGGACTACGCCACCTTCGAGGCGAAGGACGGCCTGCACATGGAGTTCCACATGAAGCAGACCACGGACACCGCGGTGACGCAGAAGCTGGACGGGTCGGCAAGCCTGGAGCGGGCGGGCGGCGGCGGCTCGGTCAGCTACTCGATGCCGGCTACAAAGACCATGGCGTTGCCGGCGGGCACGCTGTTCCCGATGGCGCACACCGCAGCCATCCTGGCAGCGGCGGAGGCGGGAAAGAAGTTTCTGACGGTGCCGCTGTTCGACGGCACGGGAGCGGATGGAGCCCAGGACACCTTCGTCACGGTACTGGACTGGGGCGGGATGGAGAAGGTGCAGTGGCCGGAGCTGGCGGCCCTGCCGTCGGGGCGCGTGCACATCTCCTTCTTCGACCGGGACAAGCCCGGCAACGGCCAGACCCCGGACTACGAGATCGGCATGCGCTACTTCGAGAACGGGGTGGCGGACGACCTGCGGATGAACTTCGGAGAGTTCGTCATGACCGGCACACTGAAGACGTTCCAGCCGGCACCACCGTCACACTGCTGAGCGGCGAGGCACCGGGCGGGTGCCGCCGGAACAGGCCTTCTATGCGGCGATGTCGGCGAGCCCGGTCCGCTGGAGCACGATGGCGTCCTCGGCCGCAGCCTCGTGGGCCACGGGCGTGGGGAATGCCACCACGGTGTCGACCAGGTCGCGGCGCCGGTACAGGCCGGTCGCGCCCTCGGTGCAGAGGCGGAGCTGGAACGACAGGGTCGCGGCCAAGTGGCCAGGCACCTGGCCGGTGTGGAGCGCGCGCAGGGCGACGGTGCGTGCCGCGACGAACTCGCCGGTGCGCCGCAGCAGGTCGGTCAGGGTGCACGCCAACTCGAACCGCATGTGCGACGAGGTGTCGGTCACGATGTGGTCAACGGCGGACCAGCGCATCTGACGGAAGGCGGGCTCGCCGATCCACCGACGTCGCAGGGCGCGACGCAGGCCAGGCAGCGTGGCGCGGCCGCTTGCAGGGCCGAACTCCGCCTCGAACACGCGGGCGAGATGACCGATCGCCTTACGACGGGCCGCGTGGGCCAGCTCCGGGTCAGGCTGGCTGTCCGCCGCGGGCGAGCCGAGGCGGTGCAGCCGCGTCTGCTCCAGCTCCGCCGCGGCGTTGACCCAGGCGAGCCCGGCGCACTCGGGAGACAACGCACTCTCGAAGGCGGTGGCATAGGCGAGCCAGCGGGTGGCAGCCGCGTGGCCGACATCGGTGGCGCTGCGGCGCTGGAGAGCCTCGCGGTAGGCCGGCGCCGCCATGGCGGCGCGGATCCCGGCCGGCGCTGTCCCGTGCGGTGCCACATCCAGGCTAGGCGCGGCATGGCCGCACTCCGGGCAGAGCTGCATGCCACGGTTCAGCCGGCCGGCAACGGTGGATCCGTCCAGCGGGGCGCTGCCGCCGGCAAAGGCTTCGGCGTCGGCATAGATCGGCTGGGTGCTCCGGGCACCGCAGCAGCAGCAGGTCTTCCTGACCGAGAGCAGCACGTCCATGACCGCGTTCCGTTGCCAGCGTTGATGCGGCGGATATTGGCGGGCAACCATGGCCACAGTGTGACGGACCCGGGCCGCCGATATGACAAATGCGCTGCAGGCGTCCGGGTTCAGGCAATGCTGGCTTCCTTCGACCAGAGCCAGGCGGCACCGCGCACGCCCGAGCTGTCGCCGTGCCGGTTGCGCAGGATCCTCGTGCGCACCGGGTCGGTGATGACGTTGCGCGCCATCAGCCCGGGCAGCGTCTCGTAGAGGTGGTCCATGTTCGACAGTCCGCCGCCCAGCACGATGGCGTCGGGGTCCAGCAGGTTGACGACCTGCGCCAGGCCGCGCGCAAGCCGGTCGGCGTGGCGGGACAGGGCGGCGATGGCCGCCGCCTCGCCGGCCCGGGCGCGTTCGGGGATCGAGCCGGCGTCGTAGTGGCCCGGGCCGTCACAATCCTCGGCCAGGGACGGGCCGGCGACGAAGCGCTCCATGCAGCCCACGTTGCCGCAGAAGCAGTTGGGCATCGGGAACTCCTCGATCCGGGGCCACGGCAGCGGATTGTGGCCCCACTCGCCGCAGATGCTGTGCGCGCCGGTCAGCACGCGGCCGTCCACGACGATGCCGCCGCCGCACCCGGTGCCGATGATCACGCCGAACACGACGTGCAGCCCGGCGGCGGCGCCGTCCACCGCCTCGGACAGGGCGAAGCAGTTGGCGTCGTTCTCCATCCGCACCGCGCGGCCGACCGCGGTGGCGAGGTCGCGGTCGAAGGGCCTGCCGTTCAGCCAGGTGGAGTTCGCGTTCTTCACCAGCCCGGTGCCCGGGCTGATCGAGCCGGGGATGCCGATGCCGATGGTGGCCTGCTCGTCGAGCCGGGCGTCCACGCCCTCGACCAGGCCCTGCACCGCGCGGATCGCGGCGTCGTAGCTGCCGGGGTTGGGGACGCGGCGGCGGAACAGGATGCCGCCCTCGTCGTCGAGGGCGGCGATCTCGATCTTGGTGCCGCCGAAGTCCAGGCCGATGCGTCGGGTGCTCATCGGGGCATCCTGCAACCGCGGAATGATCGGCTCAAGGGCGCAGGGCGGCCGTATGCCGCTTCGGCCGGAAGGCAGCGTCTCGGTTTGGAATCCGGAAAGGAAGGCCAGGGGCTCTGCCCCTGGACCCCGCCAAGGGCAAGCCCTTGGAACCCTCGACTTAAGTGAGGCCGGGTCCAGGGGCGGCTCCCTTCGGTGGCCTTTCCAACGATCCAGGAGGATCGTCGGAACCTTTGGCCACCTACGCCTGGCGGGTCCAGGGCAGAGCCCTGGTCTTCTCACACTGGAGACACTGCCAGCTGGAACCCGGCCTTGCGGGCGGCCTCTGCCTGCGGCAGGGATCCTTGCCCTTGCCGCGCGAAGGGCGCGAGGATGGCGCGATGGCAGAAACACTGCTCGACGTGAAGGGCCTGGCCTGTCCGCTTCCGGTTCTGCGGGCCAACAAGGTGCTCCGCGGCATGGCGGCAGGGGAGCGGCTGCGCGTGCTCGCCACCGACCGTGCCGCGGCGGCCGACATGCGGGCGTACTGTCGCGAGACCGGGCACGACCTGGTGTCGTGCAGCGACGAGGCCGGCGTGCTCAGCTTCGTGATCCGTCGCAGAGCCGATCCAGCGGAGCCTGTCCCAGAGGCTGGCGCCCCATGATGCGGGTGGCGCTGTTCACCCATGACGACTGCCTCGGCCACGACACCGGGCCGGGCCACGCCGAGTGTGCGGCGCGGCTGAAGGTCGTGCTGCGGGCGCTGGAGCATCCGGATTTCGTGCCGCTGCTGCGCGAGGTTGCACCTCTGGCCACGATCGAGCAGCTCTGCCGGGTGCACGGGCGGGCGTATGTCGAGGAACTGCTGGCGCTCGAGGTGCCGGCGGGGACGCTGCTGCAGCTCGACGCGGACACCGTGGTCGGCCAGGGCAGCGTCGCCGCAGCGCTGCGTGCCGCGGGCGGTGCGGCCGCCGCGGTGGATGCGGTGATGGAAGGGTGGGCGGAGGCGGCGTTCGTCGCGGTGCGGCCGCCCGGCCATCACGCGGAGCCGTCCCGGGCGATGGGGTTCTGCCTGTTCAACTCCGTGGCGGTGGCGGCGCACCGGGCCAGGGACCGCTGGGGTCTGCGGCGGGTGGCGGTGGTCGATTTCGACGTGCACCATGGCAACGGCACCGAGGCGATGTTCGCGTCCGACCCGGACCTGTTCTACGCGTCGAGTCACCAGTGGCCCTGCTATCCCGGCACCGGGGAGGAGGCGGAACGCGGGGTCGCCGGCAACGTGGCCAACGCCGTGCTGTCTCCCGGCTCGGGAAGCGAGGCGTTCCGTGGCGTGTGGGCCGGGCGGCTCCTGCCGGCGCTGGACGCGTTCGCGCCCGAGTTCCTGATCCTGTCGGCGGGGTTCGACGCGCACCGGGCGGACCCTTTGGCCCAGCTCAGGGTGGAGGTGGATGATTTCGAGTGGCTGACCAGCCGGCTGGTGGAGGTGGCGGAGCGGCATTGCCGCTCTCGCCTGGTGTCCGTCCTGGAGGGTGGCTACGACCTCGGGGCGCTCGCCGCCTGTGCCGGCGCCCATGTCCGCTGCCTGATGCAGGCGCCGGCGGCATATCGGCAGGCCTGATCGGCTGTGGCCCGGGTTCCGTGCGTCTCGATCCCTGGCCGCCCGATCAAGCCCCCAATCAAGCCTGGGTGATTGCGGCGCCACAGACACAGTCCGCCCGCAATGCGGCATCCGGCAACTTTGCGGCGGAGGACTGCCGGGCTACGACCTCATGCCATGAGGGGATACCTGCATGGCTGAGGATCTGGCGGCCCTGTCGTTCGAGGATGCGCTTGGCGAGCTTGAGCAGATCGTGCGCGGCCTGGAAGGCGGGCAGCAGAATCTGGAGGAGGCGATCCTTTGCTTCGAGCGCGGCGCGGTGCTGCGCCGGCATTGCGAGATGAAGCTGGCGGAGGCGGAGGCCCGGGTGCAGGTGATCGTCGACCAGGGTTCCGCCGAGGGCGCCACCGCCGCGCCGGACGCACAGGCGACGGGGCCGGTGCAGTGAGCCCGGGCATCAAGGAGCAGGAGTCCGGGCTGGACGAGGCGCTGGCGGCCGCAGCATCGGCGATCGAGGCCGGCCTGGAGGCGCTGCTGCCGCCGGTGTCGGGCGGGGCGGCGCAGGTGGTCTCGGCGATGCGCTACGCCGTGCTGGGCGGCGGCAAGCGGATGCGCGGCTTCCTGATCCTCGAAGGGGCGGCGATGTTCGAGGTGTCGGCGTCCGGCGCCGTCCGCGTCGCGGCGGCTGTCGAGATGCTGCACGCCTACTCGCTGGTGCACGACGACCTCCCTTCGATGGACGACGACGACCTGCGCCGCGGCAAGCCGTCCACGCACCGCGCGTTCGACGAGGCGACGGCGATCCTGGCCGGGGACGCGCTGCAGACCCGGGCCTTCGAGATCCTGGCGGAGCCCGAAACGCACGCCGACCCCGAGGCGCGCTGCCTGCTGGTGGCGGCGCTGGCGCGGGCGGCCGGGGCGGCGGGCATGGTGGGCGGCCAGATGTATGACATGGCGAGCGAGGGGCTGGCCGGCCGGGGCGAGATGCTGGGTTTGGACGAGCTGCTGCACCTCCAGGCGCTCAAGACCGGGCGGCTGATCCAGTTCAGCGCCGAGGCCGGCGCCATCCTCGGGCGCGTGTCGGCCGGCCTGCGGTCGGACATGGCGGCGTACGGCAGGGATCTCGGGGCCGCGTTCCAGATCGCCGACGACGTGCTGGACCAGACCGGCACCGTCGAGGAGATCGGCAAGACGGTGGGCAAGGACGCGGCGGCAGGCAAGGCGACGGTGGTCGGGCTGCTCGGGGTGGAGCAGGCGGCCGCACGGGCGCGCTCGCTGGCCGAACAGGCGGTCGGCCACCTGGCGGGGTTCGGTCCCGAGGCGGACCGGCTGCGTGCACTGGCGGCCTATGTCGCGTCCCGCAAGAGCTGAGGCCGTGTGATGTCGGTTGGGGATGCAGGCATTGGGTTGGATTGTGGCATGACGCCTGTTCTGGACCGTG
>CAXSFU010000093.1:0-10290 GCA_964236695.1 uncultured Acetobacteraceae bacterium
TCATGGTCGGCCTCGCCTTCGCGGTGGCGGCGAGCTGCAACTTCCCCGTGCTGCTGCTGTCGATGTACTGGCGCGGCCTGACCACGCGAGGCGCCCTGCTCGGCGGCTGGCTCGGCCTGATCACCGCGGTGACGCTCACCGTGCTCAGCCCGGCGATCTGGGTGAAGGTGTTCGGCAACGCGGCCCCGATCTTCCCCTTCGACAGCCCGGCGATCTTCTCGATGCCGCTGGCCTTCCTGGGCTGCTGGCTGGGCTCGATCACCGACCGCAGCGCCTCGGCGCGCGTCGAGGCGGCGGCGTTCGACGCGCAGTACGTCCGCTCGCAGACCGGCATCGGCGCGGCGGGCGCCACCGCGCACTGATACCAACGGCCGAAAGCCTTGACCTGTCGAGGCGAGCAAGGCTGGTCTCTGCCCAGACCCGCCAGGCGAAGGTGGCCAAAGGTTCCGACGATTCGCTTGGATCGTCGGAATGGCCACCGAAGGGAGCCGCCCCTGGACCGGCCTTACTTAAGGAGTGGATTCCAAAGGCTTGCCTTTGGCGGGGTCCAGGGGCAGCGCCCCTGGCCTTCCTGTCCTGACCGCTCAGGGCGACCGGCCGCCGGTATGAGCGCCCGGGCCGGCAGGCAAGGCTGAGGCTCCGCCCCAAGCTCCGCCAAAGGCTCGCCAGACACCACGATTTCGGGCCGGCGGCACACCTTCCAGGACGTGCCGCCGGCCCTTTCCATGCGCCGGTCCAGGGGCGCTGCCCCGGCGGGTCCAGGGCAGCGCCCTGGCCTTTCTTTCCCGGCCCGCACCTGTCCGCATTGTCATGCGCAGCCTCGAATCCGACACGAACCCGCCCCGCCGCCGCCTTCCACCAGGCGCGTCCTGTGTCCGTCCGGCGATCCTGCCGGGCCACAGGATACCCAGCCATGACCGTGTTTCGCCTGGCGACCGCCACCGTGCTGCTCGCCGGCCTCGCGCTCCCCGCCCTCGCCCAGGGCACGGCGACTACCGTCCCGTCGGTGCCCGCCCTGTCCGGGCGGGCGCTCACGATGTCCGGTGCCGCCGCGCCGGCCGCGACCGGCCCCGCGTCCCCCGTGGCGCCGATGTCGTCCGCCGCCACCCCGACCGCCTCGGCCGGCGTCGCGGCGCCGCACGCGGCCGTGGTGCCGGGCATGGGCCGCACCGGCCTGGCGCCCGCCACCCTGCCGTCCCGGGCCGACCTGGGCGCCGCCGCCGAAGGCCGTGCCGAGCGGATGGGCGCCGAGCGGAGCGTGCGCAGCCACCATCGCCTTGCTTCCGCGATGCGGATGGAACGCGAGCATGCGCCGCGTGGCCAGGGCCAGACCGGCGAGGTCGCGCCCGACGCGACCCGCTGAGCCGTCGGGCGGGCCGCCGTTCGGCCCGCCCCGCCGCGCCAGGCCTGGGCTGCCGCCCGGGCCTGGAAGCCGCCTTTCTGCGCGCCCGCTGGCGCAAGGACCGCACCCATGGCCCCGCACGACTGCCGACGCCTGCTGCTCGCCCAACTCCACGTCGCCCCTCTCCACCCGGCCGCCCCGGTCCGCACGCGCCCCGTCGCGCCGCCCGCCGCGCCCCGTGCGCCGGACACCGCCGCGTCGCCGCATCATCCCGCCCCGCCCGACGCCGCGTTCGCCCGTACCCCGCTCGCGCCGCGCGGTCCCCGCGCCCGCTGACGCTCACAACCGCGCCCGCGCTCCCCATCTGCACGGCCCGGCGGCATCGCGCGGCCTGCGGCAGGCACGATGCGCCGCCCGGCACGGGAGGATCGTGGCATGTGCGGGCGTTTCGTGAGCGACCTCGACCCCGCGTCGATCGCGGAGATCTTCGACGTGGCGCCGCCGCTGCCCAACGCCGCGCCGAGCTGGAACATGGCGCCCACCATGCAGGCGCCGGTGGTGCGCCTCCACCGCGCCAGCGGCGAGCGGCGCCTCGACCTGCTCCGCTGGGGCCTGCTGCCGCACTTCACCACGGACCCGAAGGCGGCGCGCCGCCCGATCAACGCCCGCGCCGAGACCGTGCGCGCCCTGCCGCTGTTCCGCTCGGCGTTCGCGCAGCGCCGCTGCCTGGTGCCCGCCACCGCGTTCTACGAGTGGCGCGTGGTGGCCGACGGCAAGCAGCCCTTCGCCGTGGCCCGCATCGACGGCGCGCCCATGGCCCTGGCCGGGCTGTGGGAAAGCTGGACCGCGCCGGACGGCGAGCTGCTGCGCAGCTTCACGATCGTGACCACCACCGCCAACGCAGAGATGTCCGCCCTGCACGAGCGCATGCCGGTGATCCTGGAGCGCGGCGCCTGGGCCGAATGGCTCGACGGTCCCGCGGAGCAGGCGGCGGCGCTGATGCGGCCCGCGCCGGACGGCACCCTGCGCGCCTGGACTGTCAGCCGCAGGGTCAACAGCGTGCGCAACGACGGGCCGGACCTGCTCTCGCCGCACCAGCCTGCGGAGCCGGAGCCGGTGGCGGCGGGGGTGAACCCGGCCTGAGGAAGGCAGCAAGGTCGGGCTCTGCCCGAACCCGCCAGAGGGCGGAGCCCTTCGGAAACTCCAGAGGGTGTTACTGACCTGCCACCCCGATTTTTGCAGCACAGTCAGAAGAAAGCATGTTCTTTCTTGAAAGAAAGAACCAAAGAACTTTGCTCATTGGGTTCCGGAGCCACTCGCGCGCTCGGATCTCCATGTGCAAAGTCTTTTTGCTTCTTTTTCTTCAGAAAAAGAAGATTCTTGCCTTCTGCCTGAAGCAGCGAGCTGCTTCGAGGTTCATAACAGCCTCCAGACTCGAGGAGAGGATTCCAAAGGCTTGCCTTTGGCGGGGTCCCCGCCTTCAAGCATGGCGGGCAGAGCCCCTGGCCTTGCTTCCTTCAGAACCCTCCGAGCGTGGCCACCACGGTGACCACCAGCATCACCGCCAGCATCGCGAAGCCAGAGTTCAGCAGCCGCGCCTCCGCCTCGCTGCGCCCCTCCGCGTGGCGGGTCGCCACCCGCCACAGCACCAGCGTGATGCCCGTTGCCACGCAGCTGGCCAGCGTCGCGACGTTCTGGTCGGTCACGCGTGCCCTCTGGCCAGCACGATGTCCGCCAGGTCGCCCACGTTGCGTAGCGAGTCGATGTCGCCGGTGGACAGCTCGATCCCGAACCTTTCCTCCACCGCCATCATCACCTCGATCTGCTTGAAGCTGTCCCAGCCCGGCACGTCGCGCGCCGACAGTCCGGGCGACAGGACCATGTCAGGACGCGCGAACACCGTGCGGAAGATCGCGGTCAGCACCTGGTAGATCTCGGCCTCCGTCACGTCGCACTCCCGCCGTCCGGTTCCTGGCGGATCGACGGCGCCACGCACCGCGCGCCCGCCTCCGCTCACGCTCTTGTACACGCGCCGATGTCTCCTGCCATGCCCTCGCGCGGGCACGGGGCGGGCGAGCGGCTTGCGGCGGCCTCGCGCCGGAGGCAGGTTCGCCGCCCAGCCATGGCGGAGCCAACGACGTGCCACGCGCCGCCCTGCCGCTTCTCCTGGTTGCCCTCGCCGGTTCCGCGCAGGCGGCGCCCGCGGCCGCGCCGCCGGCCGTCACCGCCGACCCCGCCATCACGACCACGCCGCACAAGGCGGTGCCGCCCATGGTGTCCCAGGCCCGCCCGGACCCCGGCGGCGCGCCACCCGCCGCGGGCCCGCCGGCGATTGTCCCCGGACAGGCGCTGTCCTATCCCGCCGGCCTGCCCGCCTCGCCCCCGGATGCAGGCGCGGTCACGATCCAGCCCGGAACCGGGCAGCCCGGCCCGGACCACCCCGCCACCGGCGAGCCGTTCGACCGCCCGGCCGCCCCGCCCGGCGCGCCGCCGGCCGCAGGGCAGCCCGGCGGACTGGAGTCGGGCGCCCATCAGCCGGGCGCCCCGGACGCCATGCCGTCCGGTTCTGCGGGCTCCGGCCACGCCGCGGAGGGCGGAGCCGCCGTGGAGCCGACCGCGCCGCCTCCCGTTCTGCCGCTGCCGCCCGCCACCGCCCGCCTTGCGGTCTCCGGCGTGCTCGGGCGCACCGTGGACGGGCCGGACCGGCAGGAGATCGGCCGCGTGGTGGACGTGCTGGTGGACGGCCGCGGCCAGCCGCGCGCCGCGGTGATCGACTTCGGCGGCTTCATGGGTCTCGGCTCGCGCAAGATCGCGGTGGAATGGGATGCGTTCACCTTCCCCCCCAGCGGCTCCGACGCGGTGCTGACGATCGTGCTCAGCCCGGAGCAGATCAAGGACGCCCCGGAATACGCAGGGCCCGGCAGGCCGGTCACCGTGGTCGGTCCGGGGACGCCCGTCCCCAGGCCGGGCCCGTGATCACCACAGACGCCGGATGAGGGTCGTGGTCGGCATGCCCGCGTGCCCCCGCCGCCAGGTCCGCGCGGCGCCGTCCCACCCCGGGCCGCGACCTGCTGCGCCGCGCGTGGGAGCTCCCGGCTGAGCCGCGCGCCGGCGTCCGGCCGCCCGCAGGCCGCGCTGCCGGTCGGCGCGCCCCGGCCTCTGCGTCCGGAGCTGCCGCACGGGCCCTCTGCCACGACGGACGCCGGCCCGGACCGGCGCGAGCGGGTCGGCCTCGACCTGCTGAACTTCTTTGTCGCCAACCTGCAGACCGCGTTCGGCCCGTTCGTCTCCGTCTACCTCACCACCCAGGCCTGGACGCAGGGGCAGATCGGCCTGGCGCTCAGCATCGGCACCGTGGCGGCCATGGCCAGCCAGATCCCGGCCGGGGCGCTGGTCGACCACCTGCGCGGCAAGCGGGGTGCGGCGGCGGCGGCGATCCTCGCGGTGATCGGCGGCGCCCTTCTGCTGGCGGCGTGGCCCGCGCGGCTGCCGGTGGCGGCGGCCGAGGTGCTGCACGGCTTCGCGTCCTGCGTGCTCGGCCCGGCGATCGCGGCGATCAGCCTGGCGGCGGCGGAGGCGGGCGGCGTCGTCGCCGGCGAGCGCTTCGGCCGCAACGCGCGCTGGGCGTCGATCGGCAACGGCGTGGCGGCGGGGCTGATGGGTGCCTGCGGCTTCTGGATCTCGGCGCGCGCGGTGTTCGTCCTGGCGGCCGTGCTCGCCGTGCCCGGCCTGCTGGCGCTGCGCATGATCCGCCCGGGCACCGCGCGCTCCGTCGAGCCCGCCGGCGTGCATCCCGCCGAGGCGGCCGCCACGTCCTCCCCCGTCCAGGCCGCCGCGGGTCCTGCGCCCGGCGGCCCGGCCCCCGGCCCTGCGTCCGTTCCGCCGCGGCTGCCGGTGCGCGCGCTGCTGACGGATCGCCGCCTGCTCGCGTTCGCCGGCTGCGTCGCGCTGTTTGGCCTGTCCAACGGCGCCATGCTGCCGCTCGCCGCCAGCGAGGCCACCTCGCAGATCGGCGCGCGGGCGCAGCTGGTGATCGCCGCCTGCATCGTGCTGCCGCAGCTCCTGGTGGCGCTGCTCTCGCCGGCGGTGGGGCGGATCGCCGAGCGGCGCGGGCGGCGCGGCCTGCTGCTGATCGGCTTCGCGGCGCTGCCGCTGCGCGGCGTGCTGCTGTCGCTGCAGCTCGGGCCATATCCGCTGATCGCGATCGAGGCGCTCGACGGCATCGGCGCGGCCTCGCTCGGCGTGCTGCTGCCGCTGATCGCGGCCGACATCACCCGCGGCACCGGGCGCTTCAACCTGTGCATGGGCTTCCTGGGCCTGTGGACGGCCGGCGCCGCCACGCTGAGCACGGCGTTCGGCGGGCTGATCGCGGACGCGGCCTCGGTGAGCGCCGCGTTCCTGGCGCTGGCGGGGGCAGGGGCGGCGGGCACGCTGCTGGTCTGGGCGGTGATGCCGGAGACGCGACAGGCCTGAACAGGAAAGCAAGGTTGGGCGCTGCCCAAACCCGCCAGGGGCGAGCCGCCCCTGGGCCCGGCCCACCTAAGTAAGGGGTTCCAAGGGCGCTGCCTTTGGCCGGAGTCCAGGGGCAGAGCCCCTGGCCTTCCTGGCTGGTCAGGGTAACCAGCCGCCGGCATCAGCCTTCTGCCTACTCGTCCGACGCCGGTTCCTGGTCCGCGTCGTAGCTCACCTCCAGCACCGCAAGCCACGGATAGCGCGTGTCCACGATGGTGCCGTCCGGGTTGGCGAGCCACCCGTCCGCCGTCACCGGGACGTGCTTCATCGTCACCGCGTCGTCCACGTTGCCGCCGACGACGCTCAGCATGCCCGGCTGTCGCGCGACCACGATGTCGCAGTGCCCCGGCCACAGCGTGGGGGTCGGCAGGTCGGCGAAGCGCAGGCCGGCGGACCGGCCGCGCGCCATGCAGATCAGGTCGCCCAGCTGGGGGGCGTAGTCCACCGGGTTGCGCGCGCGCAGGATCGGCGAGTCGCCGGAAGCGGCCGCGTTGACGTAGGTCGAGTGGTTCGGCGAGTAGGGGAACCGTGTGCCGGCGCCGGCGGTGCGCATCACGTAGGAGATGAACGCGGCCGACCAGGCGTAGTGCGCGTCGTTGGTGGCGCGGAACACGTGGCCGTCGACGTCGTGCTTGCCGGTCCAGCCGGCCTCGCGTTCACCGGGGTCCTGGCCGATCCACCAGTACTGGCCGACCTGCTGCCACAGGCCCGGCTGGCGCTCCGGCTTGTCGGCCGGCGCTGGGATCGGGCGGGTGTCGGGCGGGTCGTCGTCCACTGGCTGGCCGAACAGGCGCCACTGCGCCAGGGCGATGCCGACGACGTCGGCCCGGGTGAACGGCTCGAAGTTGCGGCTGGCGAAGTCGGGCACACGGTCGGCCGAAACCAGTGGTCCGGCGTTGTAAGGTCCTTGCGTGACCGGCGTCTGGCCCGGAACGGACTTGGGCTGCGACGCACATCCCGCGAGCGCCAGCGCCGCGACAAACGCTCCGATAAGCGGAGAACCCGTGCATGCCAGACTTACAGGAAAACGCACGATGCGAACGGGGATCATCGGTTCTGGGTGCCATGCCGTTGCAGGCACCGCAATCGCCGGCAGCATCATGTCACGAGGCGGCGGGCGGCCGCACGGAACGCGTGCGAACCTCCCGACTGGCGCCAGGCTATGCCGCCGCCGGCTGCGCGGCGAGGCGGCGCTCGGCCACCTGGGAACGCATGGACTTCTGCAGCTTCTCGAAGGCACGCACCTCGATCTGTCGTACCCGCTCGCGGGAGATGCCATACTGCTGGGACAGCTCCTCCAGTGTGGTGGCGTTGTCCTTCAGGCGACGCTCGATCAGGATATGGCGCTCGCGCTCGTTCAGCGTCTTGAGGGCGTCGCCGAGCAGGGCCTTGCGCCCGGTCAGCTCCTCGCGCTCGGCCAGCTCGCTTTCCTGGCCCTCGCCGTCGTCGACCAGCCAGTCCTGCCACTCGCCTTCGCTGTCGGCGCGGACGGGCGCATTCAGGCTGTGATCGGGCGCGGCGAGACGACGGTTCATGTTGACCACGTCCTGCTCCGGCACGGCCAGCATGGTGGCGATCTTGGTGACCTGCTCTGGCTTGAGGTCGCCGTCCTCGATCGCCTGCATCTGCCCCTTGAGGCGG
The DNA here is from genome assembly GCA_964236695.1 of uncultured Acetobacteraceae bacterium. Classification (GTDB taxonomy): domain Bacteria; phylum Pseudomonadota; class Alphaproteobacteria; order Acetobacterales; family Acetobacteraceae; genus CAXSEF01. The sequence continues at coordinate 7,496 of CAXSFU010000093.1, forward strand.
CGCAGGTTGAAGAACAGCTTCTTCTGCGCGGCGGTGGTGCCCATCTTCACCAGCGACCAGGAATGCAGGATGTACTCCTGGATCGCCGCCCTGATCCACCACATGGCGTAGGTCGCAAGGCGGAAGCCGCGGTCGGGGTCGAAGCGCTTGACCGCCTGCATCATGCCGACGTTGCCCTCGCTGATCAGCTCGCCGACCGGCAGGCCGTAGCCGCGGTAGCCCATCGCGATCTTGGCCACGAGGCGCAGGTGCGAGGTGACGAGCTTGTGCGCCGCCTCGGTGTTCTCGTCGTCCCGCCAGGCGCGCGAAAGGGACAGCTCCTCCTCCGGCGTCAGCATGGGGAACTTGCGGATTTCCTGCAGATAGCGGGAAAGGTTGCCCTCGGGGGCAACGTTGATGACGGCAGCAGCCATGGGTGGGCTCCTTCTCGTCTGGCTCGACGATTTCCCTCCCTTACGGCAAGAGACCTGCGTCGGTTCCGGCGAATGGCTCGGGGGCGCGGTGATCGGCTGTCACATTCCGGACAACCCCCTGTTGCAGCAGGGTTCCCGGCAGCCGATTCGGCACCGCACGCCCGCGATGCCGATAAGTGGCTTCATAGAGGACCTACATGGTCCTGTCAACGAAACGCGGTGCCGGATCACGGGATGGTGCGGTGCGCAAGAGGCCTTCCCACGGGCAGTGGCCCGGTCTGAAATCCAGAAAGGAAGGCCAGGGGCTCTGCCCCTGGACCCCGCCAAAGGCGAGCCTTTGGAATCCATTATTTAAGGAAGGCCAGGTCCAGAGGCGGCTCTCTGCGGTGGCCTTTCCGACGATCCAAGCGGATCGTCGGAACCTTTGGCCACCTCCGCCTGGCGGGTCCAGGGCAGAGCCCTGGCCTTCTCAAACCAAGACACTGCCGCCCACGAACCTCGCCGCCCGCCGCCGGTGCTAGCCAAGTGACAGCAGCGTCAGCAGTGCCGCAAGGTCCGCCGGCGGCGGCGTCTCGAACGAGAGCGGTGCGCCGGTGCGCGGATGGGCGAAGCCGAGCCGGGCCGCGTGCAGCGCCTGGCGCGGGAAGTCGAGCAGGGTGCGCCGCACGTCCTCCGGCAGCGACTTCGCCGACGCCGGCACCCGGCGCAGGTACACCGGGTCGCCGACCAGGGGATGGCCGCGCGCCGCGAGGTGGACCCGGATCTGGTGGGTGCGCCCGGTGTCGAGCCGGCATTCCAGCCGGGTGACCGCCGCCTCGTGCACGCCCACCGTGCTGTAGCGGGTCAGCGCGTGCCGGCCGCCGCGCGCAACCACGGCCATGCGCTTGCGCTCGCGCGGGTCGCGGCCGATCGCACCCTCGATCTCCCCGGCGGGCGGCACCGGCATCCCCCAGGCGAGTGCCACGTAGGCGCGGTCCAGATCGCGCGCGGCAAAGGCGGCGGACAGCGTGGCGAGCGCCTGCTCCGTCTTGGCCACGACCATGACGCCGGAGGTGTCCTTGTCGAGGCGGTGCACGATGCCGGGCCTGCGCTCGCCGCCGATGCCGGGCAGGCTGTCGCCGCAGTGCGCCAGCAGCGCGTTGACCAGGGTGCCGTCCTCGTTGCCGGGCGCGGGGTGGACCACCAGCCCCGCCGGCTTGTCGAGCACCAGCAGGTCGGCGTCCTCGTGCAGGATCGCGAACGGGATCGACTGCGGCCGCGGGCTGGCGGACACCGGGGCGGGCAGGCGCAGCTCGTAGCGCGCGCCCTCTCGCACCGGCTCGGCCGGCTCGGCGACCGGCGCGCCGTCGCGGGTGACGCGGCCTTCCACGATCAGGGCCTTGACCCGCGAGCGCGACATCGTGCCGATGCTGTCGGCGAGGAAGCGGTCCAGGCGCTGCCCCGCGCTGCCCTGCGGCGCCAGCACCGGCAGCGGGGCGGGGGCATCGTCCTGGCCGGGCGCGGCGCTGAGGTCGTCCATGGCGTGCGGGATAGCCGGGATCGCGCCCTGCGGCGAGGGCGGGCGGCGCGGTTCTGCGCGCCGGCGGCGAGGGCAGGGCGGCGGTGGTCGGGCAGGGGAGAGGCTGGATGCGGGCGCTGATGGTCCTCGTGGTGGCGATGGGGGTGCTGATCGTGGCCGGCGTCGCCGGGCTGATCGGGGTGGTGACGAGCCGGGTGGCGTCGCAGCGCGCGCCGGCGCGCGAGGCGGCGGTGCTGGACGAGCCGGCGGGCACGCGCATTGCGGGGATCGCGTCGCTGGGCGACAGCCTGGCGCTGCAGCTCCAGGGCGGCGGGGCCGACCGCGTGGTGGTGGTGGACCCGCAGGGCCGCGTGACGCGGCGCCTGGGGCTGGCGCGCTGAGCCGGGGCGGAGCCTGTGTGGTCAGCAGAGACCGGGTGCTGGCGGCCCGATCGGGGCGGGACCCGGGCCGGCGGCCGGGACTGGCGCGCACGGCCGCGGGGTGCGGCCTGCGGTGGGAACGGGCTACCTCGGTTCGAGATCCGGAAAGGAAGGCCAGGGGCTCTGCCCCTGGACCCCGCCAAAGGCAGGGCCCTTGGAACCCCTTTCTGAAGTGAGGCCGGGTCCAGGGGCGGCTCCCTCCGGTGGCCTTTCCGACGATCCAAGCGGATCGTTGGAACCTTTGGCCACCTTCGCCTGGCGGGTCCAGGGCAGAGCCCTGGCCTTTCAGGCCGAAACATTGCCGTGCGAGGCCAGGGGTTGCGGAGGCCTGGTCCCTGCCGTAGAAGACCGGCCGGCCCGAGCAGTCCCGTTCGTCTAGAGGCCCAGGACACCGCCCTCTCACGGCGGTAACACGAGTTCGAATCTCGTACGGGACGCCAGCCT
>CAXSFU010000094.1:0-10152 GCA_964236695.1 uncultured Acetobacteraceae bacterium
CCAATTTATCGAACAGCCTCTTAAGAAGTGGATTCCAAAGGCTCGCCTTTGGCGGAGTTTGAGGCAGAGCCTCAACCTTGCTTCCTTTCGCGCCCGGAAAGCGGCGTCCCCGATGGGCATGGCGGTGCGTGGGGCGCGTGCTATACCCCGCGGCGGCCCCTCCTCATGGTGTGGCCCATGGACCCGTCTGCCCGGGCCACGGGGGCCGGAGAAGGGGATAGCCGATGGCCCGCCGCCGACAGCTCTACGAGGGAAAGGCCAAGATCCTGTTCGAGGGCCCGGAGCCGGGCACCCTGGTGCAGTACTTCAAGGACGACGCCACCGCCGGCAACGGCGCCAAGAAGGGCGTGATCACCGGCAAGGGCGTGCTCAACAACCGCATCAGCGAGTACCTGATGATGCGGCTGGCGGAGATCGGCGTGCCCAACCATTTCGTGCGCCGCCTGAACATGCGCGAGCAGCTGATCCGCGAGGTGGAGATCATCCCGATCGAGATCGTGGTGCGCAACGTCGCCGCCGGCAGCCTGTCGACGCGGCTGGGGATTCCGGAGGGCACGCGGCTGCCGCGCTCGATCATCGAGTACTACTACAAGAACGACGCGCTGAGCGACCCGATGGTGGCAGAGGAGCACATCACGGCGTTCGGCTGGGCCAGCACGGCGGACATGGACGACATCGTGGCGCTGACGCTGCGCACCAACGATTTCCTGTCGGGGTTGTTCCTCGGCGTGGGGATCACGCTGGTGGACTTCAAGCTGGAGTTCGGCCGGCTGTACGAGAACGACGACATGCAGGTGGTGCTGGCCGACGAGATCAGCCCGGACAACTGCCGGCTGTGGGACAGCAAGACCAACGAGAAGATGGACAAGGACCGCTTCCGACGCGACCTCGGGCGGGTCGAGGAGGCGTACCAGGAGGTGGCGCGCAGGCTCGGCATCCTGCCGGAGGCCGGCACGCGCGACATGAAGGGCCCGGAGCTGATGCAGTGACCGCCGCGGGCGCACGGGGGGCCGCGCGATGACGCGGGCCGTGGTGACGATCATGCTCAGGGACGGCGTGCTCGACCCGCAGGGCCGCGCGATCGGGCACGCGCTCGGGCAGCTCGGCTTCGCAGGGGTGGGCGAGATCCGCGCCGGCAAGGTGATCGAGCTGGATCTGGCAGAGACCGACCCGGAGCGCGCCCGCGCCCAGGCGGAGGAGATGGCCCGCCGGCTGCTGGCCAACACGGTGATCGAGAGCTTTCGCGTGGAGCTGACCTGATGTGCCCTGTTCCTGCCCGGACCTCCTGTTGTGCCCTTCGGCGCACCGGGTCCCCTGCCCTGCTCGCGCTGGCTGGCGTGCTGGCGTTCGCGGCGCCTGCCCGTGCGCAGCGGCTGAGCCCGGTGACCGGGGAGACGCTGATGAAGCTGTGCACCAGCAAGACACCGGTGGGCTGCGACGCCTACGTCAGCGGCGTGTCCGACGAGGCGGAGCTGCTGGGCCGCTCCAACGCGGAGCCGACCGACCGCGACGCCATGCAGTTCTGCATCCCAGCCGACGTGAAGGGCACGGCGCTGCGCCAGACGGTGGTGGCCTGGGCGCAGGCGCATTCCGAGGACTCGAAGCTGCCGGCGGCGATGCTCGTGGTGCACGCGTTCCGCGCCAGCTTCCCCTGCAAGGGCGGCACGCCCGCGGGCAGCGCCGGCGTCCGGTGAGCGGCTCTGCATGAAGGCGGGGGCATGAGGGTGGGGCCATGAGGGCGGGAATCGTCATCTTCCCGGGGACCAACCGGGAGCGCGACATGGCGGTGGCGCTGCGCCAGGCGAGCGGGCGAGAGCCGGTGCTGGTGTGGCACAGGGAGGTCGCGCTGCCGGCGCTCGACCTGGTGGTGCTGCCGGGCGGGTTCAGCCACGGCGACTACCTGCGCTGCGGGGCGATGGCCGCGCTGTCGCCGGTGATGGGCGCGGTGCGCGACTTCGCCGAACGGGGCGGCCGCGTGCTCGGCGTGTGCAATGGGTTCCAGATCCTGACCGAGGCGGGGATGCTGCCGGGGGCGCTGCTGCGCAACGCCGGGCTGCGCTTCATCTCGCGCGACTGCTTCCTCAGGGTCGAGCGGGCGGACACGGACTTCACGCGCGGCTGGGCCGAGGGCGACGTGTTCCAGGCGCCGATGGCGCACGGCGACGGCAACTACTTCGCGGACGAGGCCACGCTGGACCGGCTGGAGGGCGAGGGGCGCGTCGCGTTCCGCTACGCCTCGTCGGACGGCGCGGTGCTGGCGGAGGCGCCGAACGGCAGCGCGCGGTCGATCGCGGGCGTGCTCAGCGGCAACGGGCGGGTGCTCGGGCTGATGCCGCACGCCGAGGACCTGGTGGACCCGCTGTGCGGGGGGGTGGACGGGCGGCCGCTGTTCGCGGGGCTGGCGGAGGTGCTGGCGGCCTGAGGCAAGGCAAGGCTGGGGAGGCGAGCCGCCCCCCCAGACCCCCGGCGCGACTTGTTTTTTTTCAAATGCCGGTCCAGGGGCGGCTCGCCCCTGGCGGGTCCAGGGCAGAGCCCTGGCCTTCCTTCGCGAGGCCCCCAATGCCCACAGTCGACGCCGCCCTCGCCAGGACCTTCGGCCTCAGCGCCGAGGAGTACGCCCGCGTCGAGGCGATCATGGGCCGCGTGCCCTCCTTCACCGAGCTGGGCATCTTCTCGGTGATGTGGTCCGAGCACTGCTCTTACAAGTCGTCGCGCGCCTGGCTGCGCCAGCTGCCCACGAAGGCGCCGTGGGTGGTGCACGGGCCGGGGGAGAACGCCGGGGTCGTGGACATCGGCGAGGGGCTGGCGGCAATCTTCAAGATGGAGTCGCACAACCACCCGAGCTTCATCGAGCCGTATCAGGGGGCGGCGACGGGGGTGGGGGGCATCCTGCGCGACGTGTTCACGATGGGGGCGCGGCCGGTGGCGAACCTGAACGCGCTGCGCTTCGGGGCGCCGGACGCGGCGGGGACGAAGCGGGTCGTGGACGGGGTGGTGCGCGGGATCGGGGGCTACGGCAACTGCGTGGGGGTGCCGACGGTGGGGGGCGAGATCGACTTCCACCCGGCGTATGACGGCAACCCGCTGGTCAACGCGATGACGGTGGGGGTGGCAAAGCTGGACCGTATCTTCCTGTCGGCGGCGGCGGGGGTGGGCAACCCGGTGGTATACGTGGGCAGCCGCACCGGGCGGGACGGCATCCACGGCGCGACGATGGCGTCGGCCGAGTTCGACGCGGACACGGACAGCAAGCGGCCCACGGTGCAGGTGGGCGACCCGTATGTGGAGAAGCTGCTGATCGAGGCGTGCCTGGAGCTGATGGCGACGGACGCGATCGTGGCGATCCAGGACATGGGGGCGGCCGGGCTGACGTCATCGGCGGTGGAGATGGCTGGCAAGGGCGGGGTCGGCATCGAGCTGGACCTGGACTCGGTGCCGCAGCGCGAGGCGGGCATGAGCGCCTACGAGATGATGCTGTCGGAAAGCCAGGAGCGGATGCTCATGGTGCTCAGGCCGGACCGCGAGGACGTGGCGCGGGCGATCTTCGACAAGTGGGAGCTGGAGTTCGCGGTGATCGGGCGGATCACCGACACGGGGCGCATCGTTTTGCGCCATCGGGGCGTGGTGGAGGCGGACATCGCGCTCGACCCGCTGGCGGAGCAGGCGCCGCTGTATCACCGGGCCACGGAGGAGACGCCGAAGCGGGTGCCGCTGGGCGAGGTGGCCGATCCGGTGGGGATCGCGCAGGCGCTGCTGACGCTGGTGGGGTGCCCGGACCTGTGCTCGCGGGCGTGGGTGTGGGACCAGTACGACAGCACGGTGGGCGGGCAGACGATCCGCAGGCCGGGGGGTGCGGACGCCGCCGTGGTGCGGGTGGCGGAGCGCCGGGCGCTGGCGCTGACCACGGACTGCACGCCGCGCTACTGCCTCGCGGACCCGGAGGCGGGGGGCGCGCAGGCGGTGGCGGAGGCGTGGCGCAACCTGGTGGCGGTGGGGGCGACGCCGCTGGCGGTCACGGACAACATGAACTTCGGCAACCCCGAGAAGCCGGAGATCATGGGGCAGTTCGCTGGCTGCATCCGGGGGATGGCGGCGGCGTGCGTGGCGCTGGACTTCCCGGTCGTGAGCGGCAACGTCAGCTTGTACAACGAGACGCGGGGGACGGCGATCCTGCCGACGCCGGCGATCGGCGGGCTGGGGGTGCTGGAGGACGCGGCGGGCTCGGTCGGGCTGGCGCTGGTGGCGGGGATGGAGCTGGTGCTGGTGGGAGAGTGCGCGGGGCACCTGGGGCAGTCGCTGTGGCTGCGCGAGGTGTGCGGGCGCGAGGAGGGTCCGCCGCCGCCGGTGGATCTCGCCGCGGAGCGGGCGCATGGCGACTTCGTGCGCGACGCGATCCGGCGCGGCGAGGTGGCGGCGTGCCACGACGTCAGCGACGGCGGGCTGCTGGTCGCGGTGGCGGAGATGGCGCTGGGCGGGGGCGTGGGGGCGAGCCTGCTCGGCGGGGGCGGGGGCGAGTCTGACGGTGGAGTGTCGCCGCACGCGTTCTGGTTCGGCGAGGACCAGGCGCGCTACGTGCTGGCCACCGCGCACGGCGAGGCGCTGCTGGCGCACGCGGCGGCGGCGGGGGTTCCGGCGCGTCGGCTGGGGCGCGCGCAGGATGCGGGGGAGCCCGGTTTGACACTGCCGGGCGGGGTGCTCATATCCCTGGCGAGCCTGCGGGCGGCGCACGAGCGGTTCTTCCCGGAGTGGATGGGCCACTGAGCCGCCGGCGAGGCCAGGATTGCCGGCGCAGACCGGCCTACCAGAGCGGGTCCGGCCGCGTGTGCGGCCCCGGCCATGGAGAGCGTGCATGGCAATGGCGATCGGCGAGATCGAGGCGATGATCCGGGCCGCCCTGCCCGACGCCGTCGTCATCGTGGAGGACCTAGCGGGCGACGGCGACCACTACGCCGCCACCGTGGTCAGCGAGAGCTTCCGCGGCCAGTCGCGGGTGAAGCAGCACCAGGTCGTCTATGCCGCGCTGCAGGGCCGCATGGGGGGGGAGCTGCACGCGCTGGCGCTGCAGACCTCGGTGCCCGGCGATCCCGCCACCCGCTAGGCCGCTGCCGGCCGCGGCGACCGTTCCAATCCTTGCAGGGAGTAAGAGGCCATGACGACGATCACCGACCGCATCCAGGGCGAGATCACCGAGAACCCGGTCATGCTCTACATGAAGGGCACCGCGATGTTCCCGCAGTGCGGCTTCTCCGCGCGCGTGGTGCAGATCCTCGGCCACATGAACGTGGCGTTCAAGACGGCCAACGTTCTGGAGGACCCGGAGCTGCGTGAGGGCGTCAAGCAGTTCTCGAGCTGGCCGACGGTGCCGCAGCTTTATGTCGGCGGCGAGTTCGTCGGCGGCTGCGACATCGTCACCGAGATGTTCCAGTCGGGCGAGCTGGAGACGCTGATCAAGGAGAAGGGTCTGGCCAAGGTGGCCTGATCGTTACGATCCGTCGACAATCGGCCACGCCGGCCGGTTGTCCGCTTGCTCCGACGGCCCGCATGATCTAGGCGATAAGGGGAACAAGCAGGAGCTCGATCGCATGCATGGACTGATTCGGACCGCGGCGGCCGCGGTGCTGGCGGTGGGTCTGCTGGCAGGGGCTGCGGCGGTGAGCACCGCCTCGGCGCAGCACGTGGTCACCGAGAGCGAGGCCGGCCGGCTGAGCTTCGACGCGCTCACCGCCTCGCCGGGTCGCGCCTACGTGCAGCGGGCCCAGTACTACCACCACCGCCGGTATTTCCGGCACCACCGCTTCCACCGCCACCACGGCTATCGCCGGTAGGCTTCCGGCAGCCTGACGCGGGGTGCGGCGCCGGCCCGGGATGTCCCGGGCCGGCGCTGTGCATTCCGGGGTTCGAGATGGGGCGGTCTGGCAGGCCCGTCGGGCACTCGGGCGGGAAGCTTGCGCCCGTCCTGCGGCACAGGACAAGGACGTACTGCGGCGCGAGACGGATCGGGGGTGTTTCGGCATCCCGTGTCCTGCCGCGCAGGACAGGAAACGGGTCTTCTGGGCGGCGCTTGGGGCGAGACCTCGACCCTGCTGGCTGCCTGGCCGTCCGCGTGTCAGGCGGCGTCGGGGCGGATGTCCTTGATGTCGCGGAAGCCGAGGCCGGGGTGCAGGTCGGCGGTGCGCTTCATCATGAAGGCGGAGCTGGCGAGGAAGACGGGGTCGCCGTCGACGTCGTCGGCCATGGCGGTACGGTTCTCGGCGACGAAGCGCTCGATGGCGAGCTTGTCGCCGCTGATCCAGCGGGCGAGGCTGAAGGGGACGCCCTCGAAGCCGATGCCGACGCCGTATTCGGCGCCCATGCGGGCGAGAAGCACGTCGAGCTGCAGGGTGCCGACGACGCCGACGATGGGCTGGCTGCCGTCCTGGGGGCGGAACAGCTGGACGACGCCCTCCTCGGCCAGCTCCTGCAGGGCCTGGCGGAGCTTCTTGGCCTTCATGGCGTCGTCGAGGCGGACGCGGCGGAGAATCTCGGGGGCGAAGTAGGGGACGCCGACGAACTGCAGGTCCTCGGACTCGGTCAGGGTGTCGCCGATGCGCAGGGTGCCGTGGTTGGGGATGCCGACGACGTCGCCGGCGTAGGCCTCCTCGGCGATCTGGCGGTCGCGGGCGAAGAAGAACTGGGGGGCGTGCAGCGGGATCGTCTTGCCGGTGCGCACCTGGCGGAGGCGCATGCCGCGGGTGAGCCGCCCCGAGCAGACGCGGGCAAAGGCGATGCGGTCGCGGTGGTTGGGGTCCATGTTGGCCTGGATTTTGAAGACCAGGGCGGTGAGCGAGGGCTCGGTGGCCTGCACGACGCGGGTGTCGGCGGGCTGGGCGCGGGGCTTGGGGCCGAAGGCGACGAGGGCATCGAGCAGGTCGGAGACGCCGATCTCGCGGATGGCGCTGCCGAAGAACACCGGGGTCAGGTGGCCGGCGTCGAAGCCCTCGCGGTCGAACTCCGGGAGCGCGGAGCGGACCAGGTCGATCTCCTCGGCCATGGCGATCATGCGGGGGTCGGACTGCTCGACGGGCTCGGTGGTGTGGATCTCGCGGGTGCGCAGGTCGTAGGTGCCGATGAAGCGGTTGGCGCGGCCGATCGGCCAGGTGGCGGGCGAGGTGTCGAGCGCCAGGGTGGAGGCGACCTCGTCGAGCAGCTCGATCGGGTCGCGAGCCTCGCGGTCCATCTTGTTGATGAAGGTCAGGATCGGGATGTCGCGCATCCGGCAGATCTCGAACAGCTTTCGGGTGCGGGCCTCAATGCCCTTGGCCGCGTCGATGACCATGACCGCGGAGTCGACGGCGGTCAGGGTGCGGTAGGTGTCCTCGGAGAAGTCCTCGTGGCCGGGGGTGTCGAGCAGGTTGAAGACGCAGCCGCCGTACTCGAAGGTCATGACCGAGGTCACGACGGAGATGCCGCGGTCGCGCTCGATGCCCATCCAGTCCGAGCGGGTGCGGCGGCGCTCGCCCTTGGCGCGGACGTTGCCGGCGAGCTGGATGGCGCCGCCGGCGCGCAGCAGGCGCTCGGTCAACGTGGTCTTGCCGGCGTCGGGGTGGGAGATGATCGCGAAGGTGCGGCGCCGCGCGATCTCGGTGCCGAGGACGCCGTGGTCGAGGGTCTGGTCACTCATGGGTCCGACTCCGGAAGGAAGGAAGGCCAGGGGCGCTGCCCCTGGACCCCGCCAAAGGCCGAGCCTTTGGAAACCTGGACTTGGGGCCGGAAGCCAATTTGGGCCGGTCCAGGGCGGCTCGCCCTGGCGGGTCCAGGGCAGAGCCCTGGCCTTGCTTTCCGTCCCGCAAACGAAAACGCCGGGGCGATCGCTCGCGCCCGGCGTCTGCCGCGTGGTCCAGGTCGTGGGCTAGCGGGAGTAGAACTCGACGACCAGGTTGGGCTCCATGGTGACCGGGTAGGGCACGTCGGAGAGCTTCGGCGCGCGGGTCATGCGGCCCTTCATGGCGCGGTGGTCGACCTCGTAGTACTCGGGGACGTCGCGCTCGCCGCTCTGGGTGGCGTCGAGCACCATGGCGAGCTGCTTGGACTTCTCGCGGACCTCGATCAGGTCGCCGTCCTTGACCAGGAAGGAGGGGATGTTGACCTTGCGGCCGTTCACCGTGACGTGGCCGTGGTTGACGAACTGGCGGGCGGCGAAGGGGGTGATCGCGAACTTGAGGCGGTAGATCACCGCGTCGAGGCGGCGCTCCAGGATCTCGATCAGATTCTCGGAGGTGTCGCCCTTGCGGCGGACGGCCTCGTCGTAGTACTTGCGGAACTGCTTCTCGCCGATGTTGCCGTAGTAGAACTTCAGCTTCTGCTTGGCCATCAGCTGCACGGAGAAGTCGCTCGGCTTCTGCTTGCGGCGCTGGCCGTGCTGGCCGGGGCCGTACTCGCGCTTGTTGATCGGCGACTTGGCGCGGCCCCACAGGTTCACGCCGAGGCGGCGGTTCACCTTGTACTTGCTCTCGAGGCGCTTGGTCATGCGCGCTCTCCTGTTCTGTGCCGGCCGCTTCGCGGTCTCGGCTTGTTTGCACCGGTAGGCCGCACTCCGGGGCCGATCGCGCGGGGCGGCGGGCGTGTGGAGGGGCGGGCGCGGGCCACAGGGGCCCGTCCACGTTCCCGGCAATGCGGCGGGGTGTGGCAGGGCGGTGCGGGCGTGTCAAACCTGGGAGGTTCAAGCAGGCAAGGTTGAGGCTCTGCCTCAAACTCCGCCAGGGGCGAGCCGCCCCTGGACCTGCTTTACCCAGGAATGGGGATCAAAGGGCCCCTGGCCCTTTGCGGGTCCGGGCAGAGCCCGGCCTTGCCTGCTGCCTTGCCAAGCGCGCGGGGCGCCCCTACTCCCGGGGCATGATCTCGCGCGGCGACGTGGTGTGGCTTGGGGTGTCCTCCGGGGTGGTCGGCGCGCTGCTCGGCGGGCTGCTGCTGGGCATCGGCATGGACCTGATGGTCAACGGGCAGCCGCTCGGGTTGCTGATGGTGGTGCCGGCGGCGCCGCTGGCCGCGCTGCCGGGATGGCTGCTGGGGCGGCAGCTGGCGAAGCAGATCGACTGAGGGCGGCGCCCGGTTCTCAGGAACCGAAGCATTCAATCGCGCCGGCGGCATGGTCCGCGGCCAGGCCGAATGCACGGCGGAAGTAAGTCGCTGCGGTCCTGCCGCGGGTCCCAAGCGCTTTTCCAAGTCAAGGATTCCAAAGGCAAGCCTTTGGCGGAGTTTGAGGCAGAGCCTCAACCTTGCCTGCTGCCTCACACCGCGCTTCCCCGGACGCGGGTGCGGAGGCGGTCCATCGGGGCCTCGACCAGGCGGTGCATGAGCCAGGCGAGGGCGAGCGAGAGGGCGAGGCCGGCCGCGTAGAGGGCGACGCTTCGCTGCGCGATCGTGTCGTAGAGGGCGATGCCGACGGCGTAGTGGTTCAGGTAGAGCGGGTAGGAGAGCGCGCCAAGCCGGCGGTCCAGGCGGCGCCAGCGGGGCGCAACGCGCGGCCAGGCAGCGAGCGCGGCCATGGCGGCGAGGAGCGCGGCCAGGGCGGGGAGCTGCAGCGCGAGGGTGGGCAGGCCGCGCTGGTCCCAGTGGGGAAAGGCGGCGAGGGTGCAGGCGCCGGCGAGCGCGGTGGCGGCGATGCGGGCGGGCGCGGGGTGGCGCAGGGCGGCGTAGAGGCAGGCGCCGAGCAGGAAGAACGGGACGTCGGTGAGCAGGCCGGGGCCGCCGGCGGCGAGGTAGAGGGCGAAGGAGGCGAAGGCTGCGGCGATGGCGGCAGTGGGGATGCGGGCGCGCGGCGCGAGGGCCATGGCTGCGGCGGTTGCGGTGGCGGCGAGGTAGAAGGCCATCTCGACGCGCAGGGTCCAGACGAAGGGGATGTATTCGAAGTCCTGGGCGACGTAGCTGGTGTGGAAGCCGGGGAGCAGGGACAGGACGCCGGCGGCGAGGAGGGCGGGGTCGAGCGGGTCGCGGTGCAGGGTGAAGTCCCAGAGCGCGAGCCGGCCGGTGCGCCACAGGACGGCCTGGGTGGCGGCGGAGATCGCCAGCGCCGCGAGGTAGGGGGGGACGACGCGCAGCAGGCGGTTGAGCAGGAAGGGCCATGGGCGGCCGGCGTAGAAGCTGGCGTTGGCCTCGGCGACGATGAAGCCGGAG
>CAXSFU010000095.1:0-10076 GCA_964236695.1 uncultured Acetobacteraceae bacterium
CCCCATCCCCACGTGACGGTTTCCAAAGGCGAGCCCCTGGCGGAGTTCGAGTCAGAGCCTCCACCTCCCTCAGCCCACCTCCTGCCGCTGCCGCCCCAGCCCCTCCACCCCCAGCTCCATCACGTCCCCCGCCCGCAGGAACCGCGGCGGCCTGCGCCCCATCCCCACCCCCGGCGGCGTCCCCGTGATCACCAGGTCCCCCGCCCGCAGCGTGATGAACCGGCTGACGTACGCCACCAGCGCCGCCACCCCGAACACCATGGTCCGCGTGCTCCCCCGCTGCATCGCCGCCCCGTTCAGGTCCAGCCACAGCGCCAGCGCCTGCGGATCGCCCACCTCGTCCGCCGTCACCAGCCACGGCCCCACCGGCCCGAACCCGTCGCACCCCTTGCCCTTGTCCCACGTCCCCCCGCGCTCGAGCTGGTACGAACGCGCGCTGAGGTCGTTGACCACGCAGTACCCCGCGACGTGCTCCAGCGCGTCCGCCTCCGCCACGTGCCGCGCCTCCTGCCCGATCACCACCCCCAGCTCCACCTCCCAGTCCGCCTTCACCGACCCCGGCGGCAGCACCACCCGGTCGTCCGCCCCCGCCAGCGACGACACCGACTTGAGGAACAGCACCGGCTCGGCCGGCACCGCCATCCCCGACTCCGCCGCGTGGTCCGCGTAGTTCAGCCCCGCCGCCACGACCTGCCCGATGCCCTGCACCGGCGCCCCCAGCCGCGGCCGCCCCCCGACCGCCGGCAGGCTCGCCGGATCAATCGCCGCCAGCGCCGACAGCGACGCCCGCGACAGCAGCTCCGGCGTGATGTCGCGCACCCGCGAGGACAGGTCGCGCAGCGTCCCGGTGCGGTCGAGCAGCCCCGGCCGCTCCTGCCCGGCAGGTCCGTAGCGCAGCAGCTTCATGATACGACCTCCACGCCGGGATCGGCGCACGGGCGCATGGCCGGGCAGGGAGGAACAAGGCCCCAGGCAAGCAAGGTTGAGGCTCTGCCTCAAACTCCGCCAAAGGCCGAGCCTTTGGAGTCCAATCCTCAAATAACGGGATCAAAGGGCCTCACGGCCCTTTGCGGGTCCGGGCAGAGCCCGGCCTTGCTCCTTTCCCGCAGCCCCTCAGTTGAAGTAGCGCAGCCGCAGCGACACCGCCCCGTCCCCCGGCCCCAGCCGGATCGCCGCGTCGTCGAACGACGGCGGCCCGAAGCGCATCGGCGCGTCGCGGGAGAACCCGATGCCTTCCGTGGGCACGCCCAGCAGGCTGCGGTTGATTCGGCCGTCGTCGTTCTCGTCCAGGAAGCTCTGCACCGCGTACACCCCGGGCGGCATCCCGGACACCGTGACCACGACGCTGCCGGCATGGGCCGGCGCCACCGCGTGCCACGCGCAGCTCGGCTGCAGGAAGCTGGCGCGCGGGCACACCGCCACCCGCACATGGCCACGCTCGCCCCGCACGTTCGTGACCGTGACCTGCAGCGAAACCGGCGCGGCGCCCGTGGCCGGACCGGCTGGCTCCGGTGCCGGCTGCGCGGCGACGCCCGCCGACCAGCACAACCCGAGCGCCGCCGCCGCGCCGCGCCGCGCCAGGACGTTCCGGCCGAACCGCCCCCTCACGGCGACGCCGGATACGCGCGCCCGCGCCACGTCGACGGCCGCCCCCGCGCCGCCCGCAGCAGCGCCGCCCACTGCACCACCAGCAGCGCCGCCACCCCCACGGGATGCAGCAGCGCGCCCAGCACCGGCTGGCGGAACCGCGCCGCCAGCAGCAGCCGCAGCCCGATCCCCGCTGCCGCCGCCGCCGCCGTCTCCGCCCCGGGGAACAGCACCAGCAGCACTGCCGGCAGCACCTGCCCGCCGCCCAGCACCGCCGTCCACACCGGCAGCGCCCGCGCGCTCGCCATCCCCTCGGTGGCGTTCTTGGTCAGCCCTTCCCAGACCTGGCCCGCGTTGCTGTACATCCGGCACGAGGCGAAGCGCCCCGCGTCGAACAGCCCGGTCATCGACCCGGCGCGACGGAACGCCCGCGGCAGGGTGATGCCGTCGTGCAGCGAGGCCCGGATCGCGCCATGGCCCCCGGCGCGCCCGTACGCCTCGCGCCGCACGATCACCAGCTGCCCGCACGCCGCCCCGAACCCCGGCGACACCGACCGCCGCATCGCCGCCATCGGCAGGTAGCCCAGCAGCAGGAAATGGATCAGCGGCAGCAGCAGCCGCTCCGACCAGGTCAGCGTCACCTGGCGCGGGAACCCGCTCGCCATGCCGACCGCGTTGCGCTGCATGAACCCCGCCATGCGCGACAGCGCGTCCGGCGCCAGCCGCACGTCGGCGTCGACGAACACCATCAGCTCGTGGCGCGCGAGCCGGGACAGCGCCGCGCAGGCGTGCTGCTTGCCCGACCACCCCGCCGGCAGCGCCGGCGCGTGCGACACGCGCAGCCGCGGGTCGCCGATCGCCGCCAGGATCGCCGGCGTCGCATCCGTCGAGGCGTCGTCGAGCACCACCAGCTCCACCTCGACGCCTTCGCTGGCCAGCACGCAGGCCACCGCGTCGGCGATGTTGGCCGCCTCGTTGCGCGCGGGGATCAGCACCGACACCGCCGGCCGCCCTTCCGCCGGCGCCGGCCGGCGATACAGCGCGAGGTTCCACAGCGCGAGCGCCACCGGCCCCCACGCCAGCACCAGCACCACGATCATGCCCGCGGCCCCGCCGCCATCCCGGCCCGCGACGGCCCCGGATCGTGCGCCGGGTCGAAGCCGCGCCCGGACACGGCGCCGCGCGCCCGCCGCCACAGGTCATACACTCCGCCCACGCCCGCCCCGCCTTCCAGCAGGGTGAGGAACGGCGCCGGGTCGCGCGCCACGGCGTCCTGCGCCAGGGCATCCATCGTCGCCGACAGCGCCGCCTCCAGGATGCGCGTGCCGTCCCGCGCGGACCGCCCGCGCAGCGCGTCGGCCTCGACCGGCGCCCCGAAGCGCAGCAGCGCCTCCGGCCGGCTCTCGTTCCAGAACGGATACTCCGCCGCCAGCGGCAGCAGCAACGCGTCCGGCGCCAGCCGCGCCAGATGCGCCAGCCCCGGCCGCAGCACCACCGGCCGCTGCCGCGCGTCTGCGAAGCGCCCCTGCGCCGTGACCCACAGCACCCCCGACGGATCGGCCAGCACCCGCGCGCCCAGCCGCAGGAACGTTGCCGCCCCCGCCCGGCTGTCCGCCTCGATGCCGAACATCCCCATGCGCCGCAGCAGCCCGTAGCGCGCCAGGGCGGCGGCCTCTATCGGCCCGAACCCCGCCCGCCCGCGCAGCAACGTGCAGTGCACCAGCACGAACATCGCCGGGTCCCACCACGAGGGATGGTTGGTGAACACCACCACCGGCCGCCCCGCAGGCAGCGCCGGCCACCCCTCCCGTGCCAGCCGCACCGCATGGAAGTGCCGCGGCAGATACCAGAGCAGGTAGCGGTGGAACAGCGCGATCGCCAGCGGCGAGCGCACCGCCAGCGGGTCCGCGCCGCGCCCGCGCGCGAGCGACGCCGGCGGCGGTCCCCCGTCAGGCACCGCGCAGCCCGCCCGGTCCAGCGTCCGGCCGACCGGCCTGCCCGGGGCCGCGCCTCACGCCGCCCGCGTCCCCGCGCGGTCGCTGTCCAGCGAGTCCGCCGCGATCCACCCCGACATCAGCACCATCGGCATCCCCGGCCCAGGATGCGCCGCACCCCCCGCGAGATACAGGTCGCCCAGGTCGCGCGACCGGTTGCCCGGCTTGAACGCCCCGAAGAACGACCCGTGGCTCGCCAGCCCGTAGATCGCCCCGTCCAGCACGCGATACCGCTCGTGGATGTCCTGCGGCGTCAGCACCCGTTCCGTCACGATCCGGCTTTCCAGGTCCGCCATCCCCGCCGTGCGCGCCAGCTTGTCGAGGATGACGCGCCGGTACGCCGGCAGCATCGCCTTCCAGTCGTGGTGCGGCCGCAGGTATGGCGTATGCACCAGCACGTACAGCGCCTCCCCCCCAGGCGGCGCCACCCCCGGCTCCGTGCGCGCGGGCGCTGCGATGTAGCAGGTCGGGTCCGGCGCCGGCTCGCCCTTCGTGTAGATGAAGTCGAACTCCTCCTCCGGGTCGCGCGAGAACACGAAGTCGTGGTGCGCCAGGTGCTCGTACGCCTTGCTCAGCCCGAGGTACAGCACCACCCCCGAGCACGCCGCCTCCCGTTTCCACCGCTTGGCGAACCCGGCCGCCGGCGCCCCGCCCACCAGCTCGCGATACGTCCGCACGCTGTCCATGTTCGATACCACCGCCGACAGCGGGATGCTCTCGCCCCGCTCGGTGACGACCCCCGTGGCCCGCCCGCCGGCCGACGAGATTCGCGCCACCCCGCAGCCCAGCCTGACCTCCACCCCCAGCTCCCGCGCCAGCGTCTCCAGCGCCAGCGGCACCGCCCGCGTGCCTCCCATCGGGTACCACACGCCCTCGTCGACCTGCATGTGCCCGATCGAGCACAGCACCGCCGGCGACCCGTACGGCGAGGACCCCACGTACTGCACGAAATGGTCGAGCATCTGCGACACCCTCGGGTCCGCCACGTGCTTCCTGATCTGCTTGGCCACCGTGGAGCCCATCTTGAGGCTCAGCACGTCCTTCAGCGTCGACAGGTTCATCCCCGTCTTCAGGTCCATCGTGTCCCTGATGTCCTCCACCGAGCGCCAGAAGAAGAACTTCTCGCTGACGGTGTGCAGCCCCTCCGACATCTTCAGGAAGTCCTGGTAGCCCCGCTCCGTGCCCGGCGCATACTGCGCCAGGCTCGCCGACATCTCCGCCACGTTCTCCTGCAGGTCGAGCGTGCTGCCGTCGTCGAAGAAGCAGCGCCACTGCGGGTCGAGCCTGCGCAGGTCCAGCCGGTCGCTCATCTTCACCCCGGCTTCGGCGAAGATGCGCTCCAGCACCGACGGTACCGTCAGGATGGTCGGCCCCATGTCGAAGCGGAACCCGTCCTGCTCCCACTGCGCCGCCTTGCCGCCGAGCCAGTCGTTCTTCTCGAACAGCACGACCTTGTGGCCGCGCGCCGCCAGCACGCACGCCGCCGCCAGGCCGCCGAGGCCCGCGCCGATGACGCCGACGGGAAGGGTCTCAGCCATGGTCATGCCTCCTGCATGAGAAGGGAAGAAAGGCCAGGGGCTCTGCCCCTGGACCCCGCCAAAGGCGGAGCCTTTGGAATCCACCACTTAAGACAGGCCATCCAAGGGGCTTCCCTTGGCGGGGTCCAGGGGCAGCGCCCCTGGCCTTGCTTGCCGGCCTCATGCCGGCTCCGCCAGCGCCGGCTCGTAGTCCGGCAGAGCCATCTTCGACGGCGCGTTCCAGTGCGGGTCCATCCCCAGGTCCTCGGCCATCAGCCGCGCCGTGATCCGTGCGCTCTCGAAGATCACCGGCAGCCCGCTCCCCGGGTGCGTCCCCCCGCCCACCAGGTAAAGCCCGTCGAGGTCCTCGAACCGGTTGCGCGGCCTGCGGTGCAGCATCTGGTTCAGCGAGTGCGCCAGGTTGAACGTCGCCCCCCGGTGCACGCTCATCTCGCGCTCCCAGCCCACCGGCGTGAGCATCCGCTCGCACACGATCCGCTTCTCCACGTCGCGCAGCCCGACCCGCTCCAGCCGCTTCAGCGTCATCGCCCGGTAGCGCGCCTGCTCCCCCGCCCAGTCCACGCCCTCGCCGTTGCGGTTGCCGACCGGAACCAGCACGTACAGCGTCGAGCACCCCTTCGGCGCCAGCTCGGGGTCGGTGACGCAGGCGTTCTGCACGTAGAACGACGGGTCGCCCGGCGCCTCGCCCGCCTCGATCTCGGCCACGTTCCGCCGGTAGTCCTTCGACAGGTAGATCGTGTGGTGCGCCAGCTCGTCGCTGGTCCCGTCCAGCCCGAGATACAGCATGAACGTCGAGCACGAGAACTTCTTGCCGGCGATCTTGCGGTCGCTCCACCGCCGGCGCAGCCGGTCCGGCACCAGCTTGGTCATCGCGTCCGCGAAATCCGCGTTGACCACCATCGCGTCGTGGCGCACCTCGCCGCGCGCCGTGCGCACGCCCACCGCGCGCCTGCCCTCGAACAGGATCTCCTCGACCGGCTCGTTCAACCGGATGCGGGCGCCGAGGTCGCTGGCCACGTCCGCCATCGCCGCCATCACCGCGCCGGTGCCGCCCTTCGGGTGGAACACCCCGTACTCGTACTCCATGAACGAGAGGATGGTGAACAGGCTCGGGCAGCGGAACGGCGACATGCCCAGGTACTTGCTCTGGAACGAGAACGCGAGCCTCACCCGTTCGTCGTCGAAGTGGCTCGCCAGGTCGCTGTCCACCGTGCGGTGCGGCCGCAGCAGCCGCAGCGAGCGCAGCACGTCCGGCCGCAGGTAGTCGCGCATCGAGTGGAACGCGTTCTCCAGCACCGGCCGGAACGCCGCCAGCTTGGCGCGGTTCTCCGCCATGAACTTCGGCAGCGCCAGCGCGTCGTGCGGGTTGAGCCGCGCGATCTCGGCCGCCATCCGCTCCAGGTCCGGGGTGGCGTGCATCTCGCCGCCCGCCTCGAAGATCAGGTGGTACTGCGGGTCGAGCCGCATCAGCTCCACCTCGTCCTCCAGCACCCGGCCGCAGGCGGCGAAGATGTCCTCCAGCACCCTGGGGTAGAGGAAGAACGTCGGCCCCATGTCGAAGCGGAACCGGCCGCGCCCGCTGTCCTGGAACAGCGTCGCCGAACGCCCGCCGAGGCGGTCCTTGCTCTCGTAGATCGTGACGTCGGCGCCGGCACGGGCCAGCAGCATCGCGGCCGCGAGCCCGCCCGGTCCCGCACCGACGATGCCGATGCTGCGTGTCTTGCTGTGAGGAGGCATCCGGCCGTTGATATCCCTGTCTCCGGCGGCCGCGGCGCCTGCCGTGCCTGCTCCGGCGTGAAGTGGGAAGTCCCGCGCACTTGTCAGGTCCCGCCGGTGCGACACTCTCGGGTTCGTGGCCCGCAACCGGGCCGCGGCCCGAGCCGCCGCGCAGCAAGGCAAGCCGGCGCGCGCCGCGTCAAGCCCCCGCGTCCGGTGCCCCGCGTCCGGCCCCTGCATCCACCCCCCGGCGTACGCTCCGCATCCTCCACCCGCATCCGCAACGCCGCCGCCGGCGCGCGGCGGGCACTGCGCTGGCGGGCCGCCCCCGGCCACGCTATGCCGGCCGCCACCAGCAGGGGACCGCAGGATGGCAGCGTCACACCGGGCGCACGCGAGCGCGCCGCGCACCCCCGCCCCGGCGACCCCCCGCGTTCGCCGCGCCGGCGTCCTGCATCTGGCGTCCGTCCTGGCGCTCGCGGCCCTCGCGCCCGTCGCCGCCCCGGCCCAGGAGCGCCCGCCCGGTGCCGTGTCCGGCCCGCCCGCCCAGGACGCCGCCGGCCTGCGCGAGGAGATCGAGCGCCTGCGCGGCCGCGTCGACGAGCTCGGCATCGAGCTGCAGCGCCAGGAACGCCTGCTCGGCGTCCTCGCCGCCCGCGCCCCGGACGCCGTCCAGGCTTCCCCCGTCCCGCCTCCCGCCGCCCCTCCTCCCCGCCGCGATGCCGCCGCCCCGGCGCCCCCGCCCAGGACCGCCCCGCCTGCCCTGCAGGAGTCGAGCGCCCCGGCGCTGATCGTCATGGTCGGCAACGACGGCGCGCTCACCCTGGAGGGCCGCCCCGCCGCCCTGCCGACGCTCGGCTACGCGCTGCGAGCGGCCGCCGGCGGCGACGTCACCCGCCGCGTCGTGGTCGGCGCCGAGCCGAAGGCCAGCCCGGCCCAGGTCGGCGAGGTCGTCTCCGCCCTGTCGCAGTCCGGCTTCGGCCGCATCACCATCACCGGCCCGTAGGAACCGCCAGCCCGGCAGAAACGGCCGTGCCCCGACCCGCCAGAAGCCGAAGGCCCCCGCAAACCACGACTCCCGCGCAGGACCCCGCTCCCGCGTCCCGTGCCGCAGGCCCCAAACAAGTGCCGGTCCAGGGGCGCTGCCCCTGGCGGGTCCAGGGCAGAGCCCTGGCCTTCCAAACCCGGATCCCCCCGGCGAGCCCCCGGCCTTGCCTTCCCGCCTCGCCTCGCCGACCTCCCGACCGAAGCCGGAGCCGTCCCCATGTCCCGCCACACCCCCGCGTCCCGCCTGACCGTCCCCGCGCTCCGCGCCCGCAAGGGCGGCGACCGCCTGGTCTGCCTGACCGCCTACACCGCGCCAATGGCCGCCCTCCTCGACCCCCACGTCGACGTCCTCCTCGTCGGCGACTCGCTGGGCATGGTGGTCTACGGCCTGCCCACCACGCTCGGCGTCACCCTGGACATGATGATCGCCCACGGCCGTGCGGTGGTGCGCGGTGCAGAGCGCTCCCTCGTCGTGGTCGACCTCCCCTTCGGCACCTACGAGGCCGGCCCCGCCCAGGCCCACGCCTCCGCCGCCCGCGTGCTGGCCGAGACCGGCGCCCAGGCGGTCAAGGTCGAGTCCTGCGACGGCATGGCCGAGACCATCGCCTTCCTGTCCGGCCGCGGCATCCCGGTGATGGCCCACGTCGGCCTGCGCCCCCAGGCCGCCAACGCCGACGGCGGCTTCCGCGCCAAGGGCCGTACGGACGGCGAGCGCACCCGCGCCCTCGCCGAGGCGCGCGACGCCTGCGCCGCCGGCGCCTTCGCCATCGTCGTGGAAGGCGTCAGCCGCGACCTCGCCGACGCGATCACCGCGGCTGTCACGGTCCCCACCATCGGCATCGGCGCTTCCGCCGGCTGCGACGGCCAGATCCTCGTCGCCGAGGACATGCTCGGCCTGTTCGAGTGGACGCCGCGCTTCGTGCGCCGCTATGCCGACGCGCGCGGACTTGTCACCCAGGCCGCCGCCGCCTACGCCGCCGACGTGCGCGCCGGCACGTTCCCCGGCACCGCGGAAACCTACGGGCTGGGCGCAGGCAAGCAAGGTTGAGGCTCTGCCTCAAACTCCGCCAGGGCGAGCCGCCCTGGACCGGCCTTCCTGGACCTCTTGGCCCCGATGCCGTGCGCGAAGGCGAAAGGAGAGCATGTTCTTTCTTGAAAGAAAGAACCAAAGAACTTTTGCTCGTTGGGCTCCGCAGCCGCCGGCGCGCCCCTGCCGGAAAACACCCGAACGTCATCCAGCCGCCCTGCCGTCAAACAGCGGCGGACCGGTCGACGCGCCGCAACTGCCGGGCTGCCAGATGCCGAGGATCTGCCGGGTCCGCACGGGTCAGCCACAGCACCAGCCACACCAGACCGCCGGCGAACCCCAGCAGCCCGCCAAGCGTGAGCAGCGCGGGTGGCGAGGACAGCACGCCACCCCAGGACGGAGCAATGATCTCGGCGGTGCTGAAGGCCTCGTCGCTGAACCGGCACAGCACGACCGCCGCCCCGTTCTCCAGCAGGTCGGCATCGATCCTGGCGACGAGGTCCTGCGCCGCCGCGCCGCCGCCGAGCCTGGGCAGCATGTGGCGGTACAGGGCCATCGTGCCCGCCAGCGTGGCATGCGTGCACTCGTTGAACGGGCTTGCCTCGTCGCGCAGGCTGCCTGGAACGAGGCTCCACCAGCAGGCATACGACTGGAACCCGACGTATTCCGCGAGCCGCCGGCCCACGACGTCCCCGGCAGGCTGGTCCTCCGCCAGCGCCAGGATGGCCGACTTGTTCCTGGCCACGGCAACCATCTGCCCGTGCGTCAGACCAGGAATGACGATGCCGTCCGGCGAAGGGATGCGGCCCGTGCCCTGGTGGTGCGCCCATGCGGACGTCGGCAGGACAGCCAGAGCCAGCCAGCAGGCGGCCCGGCGCAGCGCCTTCCTCGACCGCTCGGTCTGCATGCGGCTGTGGCTCCCTCTCGTCAGGGTGGTCGAGCCGCCCTGTCCGCATGCCCGGATCATCGTCTCGCATCGCCAGTTACCCTGATTCCGCGCCTGCGGTCTTCCCCCTTCGACCTGATCCGGAGCCAGGACGGGCACGATGGAGATCCAGACCCGCCAGGGGCGAGCCGCCCCTGGACCGGCTTGGCTTAAATAAGGGGCTCTAAGCTCGACTTTGGCCAATCCTGACAGGTGACAGGTGATGGGTGGTGGAGCGAGGA
>CAXSFU010000096.1:0-6726 GCA_964236695.1 uncultured Acetobacteraceae bacterium
TCGGCGGCAACTCGGGCAGCCCGGTCGTGGACCGCGACGGCCACGCGGTCGGGCTGATCTTCGACGGCAACATCCACTCGCTGGGCGGCGACTTCGCCTACGACCCGCGGCAGAACCGCGCGGTCGCGGTCGATACGGCGGCGATCCTCGCGGCGTTGCGCAAGGTGTATCGCAACGATGCGCTGGCGGACGAGCTGACGGCGTGGACGCATACGCCGGGACAGTGAAGGGGAAGCAAGGCCAGGGCTCTGCCCCCATGCCTGAAGATGGGGACCCGCTGGGGGCAGGCGCCCCCAGACCCGCACAAATGAGAAAAGTCTTCGTCAGGGTTTCCAAAGGGCTCGGCCCTTTGGCGGGGTCCAGGGGCAGAGCCCCTGGCCTTCCTTCCTGATGGCCGGCCCGCCCCCCGCGACCCTGATGCGGCTGCGCGACATCGCGCGGATGCACCTGATGTTCGGCGGCGACCTGCTGCGCGGCGGCCGGGCTGACGAGGCGGAGGCGTATCTGCGCGCCGCCCTGCTGGTGGACCCGGCGCTGACGCCGGCGATCGGGCTGCTGGCGCGCGCCCTGCTCGACCTGCAGCGTGCCGACGAGGCGATCGCGGTGCAGCGCGAGGCGGCGCGGCGCGAGCCCTCCAACATGTTCCATCGCGGCACGCTGGGCGCGATGCTGCTCACGGCGGGGCGCTACCGCGAGGGCTGGGCGGAGTGGGCGGCGACGCGCGCGCTCACGCCTCGGCTGGCGGACCCGGCGCGGGAGTGGGACGGGCGCGCCGAGCTGCGTAACCGTACCCTGCTGGTGATCTGCTGCGACGGCTTCGGCGACGCGTTCCAGTTCTGCCGCTACGTTCCGGCCCTGGCAGAACGCGGGGCGCGGATCGTGCTCGCGTGCGCAGTGGAGGCGATGCCGATCCTGTCGCGCGTCGGCGGCGTCGTGCAGGTCGTCGATCGCACGAAGCCCCTGCCCCGCCACGACCTGTGGACGGAGGACAAGATCCTGCCGATGCGGTTCGCGACCGAGCCGGGCAGCATCCCGCTGGCGGAGGGCTACCTGGCCGCCGATCCGGCGCGGGTCGCGGTGTGGGCGCGGCGGCTGCCGCCCGGGCGCAGGGTCGGGCTGGTGTGGGGCGGCAACCCGCTGAACGACCAGGACGGCACCCGTTCGCTGCCGCAAGGCCAGGTCGCGGCGCTGCTGCAGCCGGTTCTGGCGCGCGCGAAGGTGCAGGGTGCGCAGTGCGTCAGCTTCCAGCACGGGCCGCGGCGCGCGGAGGTGACCACGCTGCCAGGCGTTCTCGACATCGCCGGCGAGCTGACGGACTTCGGCGAGACGGCGGCGGCGCTGGCCTGCATGGACCTGCTGGTCGGGGTGGAGACCGCGGCCACCCATCTGGCGGCGGCGATGGGGCGGCCGAGCTGGGTGCTGCTGTCGCGGCGGCCGGACTGGCGCTGGGGGCTCTCTGGGGAGTCGTGCCCGTGGTACGCGAGCGCGCGGCTGTGGCGGCAGGGCGCGGCGGGGGACTGGGCGGGGGTGACGCAGGCCGTGGCGGCGGCGTTGGCGGGGCAGGAAGCTCCTTTCTGACCGGGCAATGTCTCGGTTCGAGAAGGCCAGGGCTCTGCCCTGGACCCGGCATTGCTTACGCGTCGCAGTCCGAAGGCTTGACCTTTGGCGGGTTCGAGGAAGGCCGATCATTACGGCTTGCTGCACATTTCGCTCAGAAAATAATGGACAGTCCTGCTCACCAAAGCTAGAGACGGTGCGCTGTCAAGCCGTGGAACCAGGGAGCGACGCATGATCCAGTCACCGCGAACTCCCTCCCCTGATACTCGCGCCCGCCGCTCGCACTAGCGACCGGCCGGCGGGGACCCTTTCGGGTCCGGGACATTCCACGCCGCGGCCTGCCGCGGCCAGCGCACTCCAGCGAGGGAGCGGCCGCCGCAGGACGCGGCGCCGCCACGCACAGATGACGTCCCGTCCAAAGACCGTCGCGCCGATGCGCGCGGTGCTCGGCTTCGTGCTGCGCCACTGGCGGCGGCAGGCGGCGCTGGTCGCCGCGATCCTGGCCGCGGCCCTGCTGTCCACGGCGGCCGACGTGGTGATGCCGGTCTTCGCCGGCCGGCTGGTCGACGCGGTGGCCAACACGGAGGGCGTGGCCCATGCCGTCGCCGGGCACCGCGCGCTGGTCGACCTGGTGGCGATCGCGGGGCTGGGGGCTGCCACGGTGGCGCTGCGCTACCTGGGGCTGCTCGGCACCGTGCGGCTCACCCTGACGATGATGCAGGCGGTCACGCTCGACACGTTCGGCAGGGTGCAGCGGTTCTCCGCGGACTGGCAGGCGAACAGCTTCGCCGGCTCGACGGTGCGCCAGATCACCCGCGGCAGCGCCGCGCTCGACCTGCTCAACGACACGGTGATGTTCGCGCTGCTGCCGGCGCTGGTGGCATTGGGCGGCTCGGCGCTGGTGCTCGGGCTGCGCTGGCCGCTGATGGGGGCGCTGGTGGCCGTCGGCAGCACCGTGTACGTGGCCGGCGCGGTGCTGGCGTCGAACTGGGTGGGCGCCGCGTCGCGGCTGTCGAACCTGTGGGACACTCGGCTCGGCGGCGCGCTGGCCGACGCGGTGACGTGCAACGCGGTGGTCAAGGCGTTCGGCGCGGAGGATCGCGAGGACGCGCGCCTCGGCCGCGTGGTGGCCAAGTGGCGGCGCCGGGTGCGGCGGACCTGGCTGCGCGGCAGCCTGGTGCACACCGGGCTTGGCGGCGGCCTGCTGCTGTTGCGCACCGGCGTCACGGCGCTCGGCACCTGGTTCTGGTGGACAGGCAGCGCGGGGCCGGGCGGCGTGGCGACCGTGCTCACCAGCTACTTCGTGGTGCAGGGCTACCTGCAGGACATCGGCCAGCAGGTCCGCCACCTGCAGCGCTCTGTCAACGACCTGGAAGAGCTGGTCGGGCTGCACGCCCACCCGCTCGGCGTCGACGACGCGCCGGACGCACCCGCGCTGCGGGTCGACACGGGCCGGGTGGAGTTCGAGCGCGTGGGCTTCCGCTACGGCCCGCACGCGACGCCGCTGTTCCGCGACCTGCGCATCACCATCCCCGCCGGGCAGCGCGTGGGCCTGGTCGGGCACTCCGGGTCGGGCAAGAGCAGCTTCGTCAAGCTGCTGCAGCGGCTGCACGACGTGGGCGACGGGCGCATCCTGGTCGACGGGCAGGACATCGCGCGGGCGACGCAGGTGTCGCTGCGACGGCAGGTCGCCATCGTGCCGCAGGAGCCGCTGCTGTTCCACCGCTCGCTCGCGGAGAACATCGCCTACGCCCGTCCCGGCGCCACGGCGCGCGAGGTCGAGCACGCCGCGGACCTGGCCAACGCGCACGGCTTCATCGCGCGGCTGCCGCAGGGCTACCGCACGCTGGTCGGCGAGCGGGGCGTGAAGCTGTCGGGCGGCGAGCGGCAGCGGGTGGCGATCGCGCGCGCCTTCCTGGCCGACGCGCCGATCCTGGTGCTCGACGAGGCCACCGCCAGCCTGGACTCCGACAGCGAGGCGCTGATCCAGGAGGCGATGGACCGGCTGATGGCGGGGCGCACGGCCATCGTGATCGCGCACCGGCTGTCCACGGTGCGCGCGCTGGACCGCATCGTGGTGTTCGACGGCGGCGCCATCGCGGAGGACGGGACGCACGCGGCGCTGCTGGCGCGGCCGGGGGGGATCTACCGGCGGATGTTCGAGCGGCAGTCGATGGGGCTGCTGGCGGAATGAGCGTCGGCAAGGAAGGAAGGCCAGGGGCTCTGCCCCCCATTCCTGGAAACGGGGACCCCGCCAAAGGCAGGGCCTTTGGAAACCCCGACTTTGGGCCTGCGGCACGGCGCCGTGGGCAGGGCGCAACGTGGGCCGGTCCAGGGGCGCTGCCCCTGGCGGTGTCCAGAGGCGGAGCCTTTGGCCTTGCCCTGCTGCTGGCCGCCTGCGACCCGCCGGCGCCCGCCGCGAAGCCCGCTGTCGTGCCGCAGGTCTCCGTCGTCACAGTGCAGCCGCACGCGGTGGCGCTGACCTGGGAGTACGCCGGCCGCGTCGTGGCGTTCCGCCGCACCGAGGTGCGCGCGCGCGTCGGCGGCCTGCTGCTGCAGCGCCGCTACGTCGAGGGCGCGCGGGTGCGGGCCGGCGAGGTGCTGGTGCGCCTCGACCCGGCGCCGTACGAGGCCAGCGTCGCCCACGCCGCGGCGCTGGTGCAGCAGGCCGAGGCGCAGCGCGACAAGGCGGCGCGCGACCAGCGACGTGCCGAGGCCCTGGTCGCCACCCAGGCGGGCAGCCTGGTGGCGCGAGACGACGCCGTTTCGGCCGCGGCGCTGGCGGACGCGAACGAGGCGGCGGCGCGCGCGGCGCTGCGCACGGAGGCGCTGACCCTGTCGTGGACGACGGTGACGGCGCCGCTGTCCGGCATCACCAGCCTGGAGGCGATGCCGGAGGGCAGCCTGGTCGCGGCCGGCGCCCTGCTGACCACGATCACGCAGACCGACCCGGTCTATGTCGGGTTCGCCTTCACGGACGAGGACCTCGCCACGCTGCGCGCGCTGCGCCGCGACGGCGGCAGCGGCCTGGACCGCCTGCCGGCCACGGTGCTGGAGGAGGACGGCACGCCGTACCCGCGGCCCGGCGCCGTCGACTTCACCGACAGCAGCGTCGACCAGGCCACCGGGACCGTGCACGGCCGCGCCCTGTTCCCCAACCCCGACGACCGGCTGCTGCCCGGCGGCTTCGTGCGCATCCGCATCGGCGGCATCACCCTGCCGGGCGCGCTGAGCGTGCCGCAGCAGGCGGTGCAGCAGGACGCGGCCGGGTCGTACGCCTGGGTCGTGGGCGCGGACGGGCACGCCGGGCGGCGCGGGCTGACGCTCGGGGCGGCGGTGGTCGACGCGCCGGGGCCGGGGGAGGCGGCGGTGGCGTCGTGGGTGGTGCAGGCGGGGCTCGCGGCGGGCGAGCGCGTGGTCACGGAAGGGGTGCTCAAGGTCGAGGACGGGCACGCGGTGGAGGTCAGCGCGCCGTGAGCGGGCAGGCAAGGAAGGCCAGGGGCTCTGCCCCCCATGCTTCAAGACGGGGACCCCGCCAGGGGAAGCCCCCTGGACGGCTTCACTTAAGTAAGGCGGGTCCAGGGGAGGCTTCTCCCCTGGCGGGTCTGGGCAGAGCCCAGCCTTGCCTGCCTTCTGGCCTGCCATGCTGAACGCCCGGACCTTCATCGACCGTCCGGTGCTGGCGGCGGTGCTGTCGCTGGTGGTCACGCTCGCCGGCCTGGTCTCGATCGGCACGCTGCCGGTCGCGCAGTATCCGCAGATCGTGCCGCCGCAGGTGCAGGTGGCGGCGACGTATCCGGGGGCGGACGCGGCGAGCGTGGCGCAGACGGTGGCGCTGCCGCTGGAGCGGGCGATCAACGGCGTGGACCACCTGCTGTTCCTGCAGTCCAACGTCAGCGACGGCAGCCTGTCGCTGACCGCGAGCTTCGACATCGGCACCGACCCGGACCAGGCGACGATCAACGTCAGCAACCGGGTGCAGACCGTGACCAGCACCCTGCCGGCGGAGACGCAGCGCGCGGGGGTGCAGGTGTCCAAGACGTCGAGCACGCTGCTGGGCATCGTCTCGCTCGGCTCGCCGTCGCGCCGCTACGACGACCTGTTCCTCGGCGCCTACGCGCAGCGGCAGGTGATCGACGAACTGAAGCGGGTGCCGGGCGTGGGACAGGCGGAGTTCTTCGGGCAGAAGGACTACGCGATGCGGGTGTGGCTGCACCCGGACAAGCTGGCGCAGTTCCGGCTGGGGGCGGCGGACGTGGCGGACGCGATCCGCGCGCAGAACGGGCAGTTCGCCACCGGCACGATCAACGCGCCGCCGGACCGGGGCGGCGCCTGGACCACGGGGATGACGGCGCCCGGGCGCCTGCCGGACGCGGCGGCGTTCGGGGCGATCATCCTGGCCGCGGGGCGCGACGGCACCGCGCTGCGGCTGCGCGACGTGGCGCGGGTGCAGCTCGGCTCGGAGCACTACGACTTCGACGCGGTGCAGGACGGCGGGCCGGCGATGCCGATCGGCGTGTTCCTGCAGCCCGGCGCCAACGCGCTGGGCGTGATGGCGGCGCTGCGGGCGCGCATGGCGGTGCTCGCGCGCGACTTCCCGCCGGGGGTGACCTGGACGGTGCCGCTCGACACCACGCAGTTCGTGCGCGCCTCGATCCGCGAGACCCTGCTGAGCCTGGGCGAGGCGATGGCGCTGGTGGCGCTGGTGGTGTGGGCGTTCCTGCGCAGCCTGCGCGCCACACTGATCCCGCTGCTGGCGGTGCCGGTGTCGGTGGTCGGCACCTTCGCGGGGCTCGCCGTGCTGGGCTATTCGGTCAACCTGCTGACGCTGTTCGGGCTGGTGCTGGCGATCGGCATCGTGGTCGACGACGCGATCGTGGTGGTCGAGAACGTGTCGCGGCTGATGGACGAGGAGGGGCTCGATCCGCGCGAGGCCACGGCGCGGGCGATGGGCGAGGTCGGCGGCGCGCTGGTCGCGATCGTGCTGGTGCTGTGCGCGGTGTTCGTGCCCGTGACGCTGCAGGGCGGGCTGACGGGGCAGCTCTACCGCCAGTTCGCGGCGACGGTGGCGGTCGCGGTGACGCTGTCGGGCTTCGTGGCGCTGACGCTCACGCCGGCGCTGTGCGTGCTGCTGCTGCGCCCGGCGAGGCCGCGACAGGAGGGGCCGCG
>CAXSFU010000096.1:6826-10067 GCA_964236695.1 uncultured Acetobacteraceae bacterium
CGGGCACGCGGGCCGCTCGGGTTCGTGGGCGCCGCCGCCGGCCGGGTGGCGGGGGGCTATGGCGCGGCGGTCGGCTGGCTGCTGCGCCGGCCGGTGACGGGGGTGGCGCTGGCGGTGCTGTGCGCGGGGCTGGGCGCTGCGGCGGGGCTGCGCCTGCCGGCGGCGCTGGTGCCCGAGGAGGACCGCGGCGAGGTGTTCGTGGTGTGGTCGCTGCCGCCGGCGGCGACGCTGAGCCGCACCGAGGCGCTGATGGGCCGCGTCGACGCGATGATGTCGCGCGACCCCGATGTCTCGGGCGCGCTGTCGTTCTCCGGCTACAACCAGCTGTCCAACGGCAGCCAGACCAACGCCGGAGTCGCCTTCGTGCACCTGCGCGACTGGGGCCTGCGCGGCGCCGGCCATGCGGCGGCCGAGATCGCCGCCCGCTTCAGCGCGGCGCTGTCGCGCGAGAAGGACGCGACGGCCGCGAGCTTCAACCTGCCGGCGATCGAGGGGCTGGGCAACGTCGGCGGCTTCGAGCTGCACATCCTCGACCGTGGCGGAGCGGGGCTCGCGGCGCTGGAGGCGGCGACCCAGGCTTACCTGCACGCCGCCGCGGCGCGCCCGGAGCTGACCGGGCTGGTGACCACGCTGCAGGCCAACACGCCGCGCTACCAGGTCGATGTCGACCGCGACCGGGCGGCGGCGCTTGGCGTGCCGGTCGAGGCGATCTACGCGACGCTGCAGAGCACGTTCGGCAGCCTCTACGTCAACAACTTCACCCTGGAAGGCCGCAACTACCACGTCGACCTGCAGTCCGACGCGCCGTTCCGCCAGGACCCTGGCAACCTGCGCGAGGTGTTCGTCCGCGCGTCGCTCCCCAGCACAACGGGTGTGGCCATCCAGGATGGCGCCGGCGCCGGCGAGATGGTGCCGCTCGCGGCGCTGGTGCACCTGCGCCGCACCGTGGGCGCGGACCAGCTCGAACGGTCCGACGTCTATGCCTCCGCCCAGGTCACCGGCAGCGCGGCGCCCGGCTTCAGCTCCGGGCAGGCGATCGCCGCCGCCGAGGCGGTGGCCGCCGCCGCCCTGCCGCGCGGCTTCGACATCGCCTGGGCCGGGGCGGCCTACCAGCAGAAGCTCGCCGGCCGCGCCGGAGGACGCCTGCTGCTGCTCGGGCTGCTGATGGTCGGGCTGATCCTGGCGGCGCAGTTCGAGAGCTGGCGGCTGCCGTTCGCGGTGCTGCTGTCGGTGCCGCTGGCGCTGGGCGGCGCGTTCGTCGCGGTGTGGCTGCGCGGGCGCTCGCTCGACGTGTACGTTCAGATCGGCCTGGTGGCGCTGGTCGGGCTGGCGGCGAAGAACGCGGTGCTGATCGTGCAGTTCGCCACCCTGGAGCAGCGGCGCGGCCTCGACGCGCGGGCAGCCGCCCTGTCGGCGGCGCGGCTGCGGCTGCGGCCGATCGTGATGACCTCGCTCGCCTTCGTCATCGGCTGCGTGCCGCTGGCGCTCGCGTCCGGGCCGGGCGCCGGCGGCCGGCAGTCGCTCGGCACCTGCGTGGTCGGCGGCATGATCGGCGCGACCGTGCTGGGGACGCTGTTCGTGCCGCTGTTCTTCCACCTGACGCAGCGGCGGGACCGGGCGGGCGGGCGGGGGCGCGGCTCTGCCTCACGCTCCGCCGAAGGCTTGCCTGTGGAACCCTGACGCGGGGGCGGGGCCGGGTGGGTGGCGGGCGAGAAGGACGTCCGGCGCCGCTTTGCGTCGCGCGAATCCCGCTGCCCGTTGGTATGATCCGTCTGCGGGCTGGTCGCGCCCGCACCCGACCGCGGCCGAGCGAGGAGAGCCAGACATGACCCGACCCGCGCGCAGCAGCGTGCCTGCCCGTGCCGTCCTCGCCCCGATGCGGGCAGGTCTGGCGCTTGCGGTGCTCGCGGCCGTGGCGGCGGCCTGCCCTGCGCGCGCGGACGACCTGGACGACGCCGGCCCGCTGCAGAGGGCGCTGTCCGCCTCGCGCGAGGTGCTGCTGCTCGTCCCGCAGGCGGTGCACCAGGACTGCGTCGAGGCGCTGCGGGAGCTGGCCAGCACCCGCGAGACCGTGGAGTTCGACACGCGCGCGCGCGGCATCCACAACCTGTCGGTGGCGCGCGACGTGCTCGCGGCCGACTACGACAGCGCGGCGCGGAGCTGCGGCGAGGATGCCGCCCGTGCCTGCGCGCCGGGCACGCCGGGCGCCAGGACCGCCGCTTTGGCTGCCGCCTGTGGCAGGATGCTGCCGCTGCCGCCGCCCTGACGGTCACGCCGGCGCCGGCGCGGGCAGTGGCACGCGGCCTGCATGAGTTGCCGGGCCGTCGGGTCGACAGCCGCAGCGTGATGGTCCCAGGACGCCGGGACCTGCGGCAGGCGTTCCGGTTGCGGCGCCGGGCTGCGCGAACGGTGCATCTTGTGCCGCACAGTTGGTTGGGCGACACAGGGACGACGAGGAGCGGATGACGACAGTGGCAACGGATCAGGGCTATCTGGGCTGGCAGCCGGACGAGTTCGGGATGGGCCGCGCCACCGCGGTGTCGCTCCTGCTCGTCGGCACCATGATCGGCGGCCTGGCCCTGCTGGCCAGCCAGCACGAGGAGACGCCGCCGCCGCCGCCGATGCAGGTGCAGATGATCCAGTTGCCGCCGGAGCAGCTCGCCCAGGCGCCGACGCCCCCGACCCCGCCGCCGCCGCCCGACGTGGACACGCCGCCGCCGCCGCCGCTCGCCTTGGCGCCGCCCCCGGTCCTGCCGCCGAGCCGGATCGAGATCCCCAGGCCGCCGCCGCCCAAGCCGGTCGCCAGGCCGCGGCCGCAGCGCCCGGTGCCGCCGCAGCCCCGGGTCGCGCGCCCCTCGCCGGCCACCGACGCCCCGCCGACCACGATGACCTCGAACGCGCCGCCAGTAGCCAACGCGCCGCCCGCGGCTGCCCCGGTCGACAACAGCTCCGGCATCGGTCCCTACCGCGCCGGGCTGCACAACCTGATCGAGAGCCACGTCGAGGTCGGGCCGCAGATCGCGGCGCTGGGCGTCAGCGGCACGGCGATCATCGAGGCGGTGATCGCGCCGGACGGCCACCTCATCTCCGCCCACGTCGCGAGGAGCAGCGGCAACGGGCTGATCGACAAGGCGGCGCTGGCGGCGGTGCAGCGCGGCGGCTTCCGGCCGTTCGGCAATCACATGCCCACCGCGCCGATCACCATCAGCGTGCCGATCGAAATCTCGCCGAGCGCGGGCGA
>CAXSFU010000097.1:0-10035 GCA_964236695.1 uncultured Acetobacteraceae bacterium
ATTTCTTCGCAGCCGGTAAGCGGGGATTTAAGCGCCCATAAGACAGGGGTCAACCACCTTTCTGCATCCCGCCATGAAAATCTTCGAACCACTCCACGAACCGTCCCACCCCCTCCTCCAGCGACACCCTCGGCACATACCCCGTCAGCGCCTCGATGGCCGCCACCGACGCCCAGGTCTCGCGCACGTCCGCCGCCGGCCGCTCCTGCCACTCGATCACCGCGCGCCGTCCCAGCGCCGCTTCCAGCAGCGCGACCAGCCGCCCCACCTCCTCGCGCCGGCTGTTGCCGATGTTGAGCAGCCGCGGCGCCCCCCCCTCTGGCGGCCGCTCCAGCACCCCCAGAACCCCCGCCACGATGTCGTCGATGTAGGTGAAGTCGCGCCGCAGCCGCCCGCCCTCGTAGAGCACCACCGGCCGCCCCTCCACGATCGCACGCGCGAACAGGTAGACCGCCATGTCCGGCCGCCCCCAAGGCCCGTACACCGTGAAGAACCGCAACCCCGTCTGCACGATCCCGTAAAGATGCCCGTAGGCATGGCTGATCAGCTCGTCCGCCCGCTTGGTCGCCGCATACAGCGAGGTCGGCGTGTCCGCCCGTGCCCCCTCCGAGAACGGCAGCCCCGGCTCCAGCCCGTACACCGACGACGAGCTCGCGAACACGAAGTGCCGCAGCGCCGGCAGCCGCCGCACCGCCTCCAGCAGCACCACGTGCCCCATTACGTTCGCCGTCACATACGCATACGGGTCGACCATCGAGTGCCGCACCCCCGCCTGCGCCGCCAGGTGCACCACCCGGTCGACCGAAAGCTCCGACTCCACCAGCGCCGCCATCGCCGCCCGGTCCGACACGTCCGCCTCCACGAAGCGGAACGCGCCCCCCAGCAGCCCCAGCCGCGCCCGCTTCAGCCCCACGTCGTAGTAGCCGTTGAGGTTGTCGACGCCGACCACTCGCTCGCCCCGGTCCAGCAGCGCCCGCGCCACCGCCGCGCCGATGAACCCCGCCACCCCCGTCACCAGAACCGTCACGCCGGCCCCCGCCCGCCGACCAGCCTCACCGCGCCGCCCACCCGCCGTCGATCGACAATGGCGCCCCGGTGATCGTCTCCGCCGCCTCCGAGCACAGGAACACCGCCATCGCCCCGATCTGCTCGGGCGTGGTGAACCGCGACATCGGCTGCTTCTCCCCCAGCAGGTCGCGCTCCACCTCGCCGAGCGGCCGCCCCTCCGCCGCCGCCCTCGCCTCGAGCTGGCGTTCCACCAGCGGCGTCCTCACCCACCCCGGGCAGATCGCGTTCACCGTGACCCCCGCGTCCGCCAGCTCGATCGCCACCCCCTTGGTCAGGCCCAGAACCCCGTGCTTGGCCGCCACGTACGCGCTCTTGTTCGCACTCCCCACCAGCCCGTGCGCGGACGCGATGTTGATGATGCGCCCCCACCCCCGCGCCCGCATCCCCGGGATCGCCGCCCGCATCGCGTGGAACGCCGAGGACAGGTTGATCGCGATCACCGCATCCCAGCGCTCCACCGGGAAATCCTCCACCGGCGCCACATGCTGGATGCCCGCGTTGTTCACCAGCACGTCCACCGCCCCGAACGCCTGCTCGGCCACCGCCACCATCGCCGCGATCTCCGCGGGCCGCGTCATGTCCGCGCCGTGGTGCAGCACCCTCACCCCGTGCTCGCGCTCCAGCCCGTCGCGGATGCCCTCCACCAGGGCGGGATCGCCGAACCCGTTGAGCATCACCGACGCCCCCTGCCCGGCCAGTGCCCGCGCGATGCCCAGCCCGATGCCGCTCGTCGATCCGGTGACCAGCGCCACCCGTCCCGCAAGGCTCATCGCACGTCTCCCCGTTGCCGGCCGGAGCTTAGCCCCCGGCGTCCAGGAGGAAGCAAGGTCGAGGCTCTGCCTCAAACTCCGCTAGGGAAGCCCCCCTGGACCGGCTTCCTTGAGGAGGCCGGTCCAGGGGGGCTCCCCCTGGCGGGTCCAGGGCAGAGCCCTGGCCTTGCTTCCTCCAGGCTCCTGCACACCAGCACCCCGCCCCGGGAGCATCGCCCACGCCGCCGCCGTGCTCCATATGAGGCAGGAAACAAGACGCAGGCCCCGCCCGGGGCATGCCGCCGCACGCCTGCCCGCAGCCCGACGGACCCCGCCCGCCATGAACGCCCTGCCGCCCGCCGCCCCGACCGACGCCCCGCACAGCCGGTCCGCCGCCCCGAACGCCGCCAAGATCGCCCTCGTCCTGCAGGGCGGCGGAGCCCTCGGCGCCTACCAGGCCGGCGTCTACCAAGCGCTGCACGAGGCCGACCTCGACCCCGAATGGATCGCCGGCGTCTCCATCGGCGGCATCAACGCCGCCATCATCGCCGGCAACCCGCGCGAGCGCCGCCTGGAGCGGCTGCGCCAGTTCTGGGAAACCGTGACCTCGCCCGCCGTCACCGGCCCCGCCCCCGACGGCGACTTCGCCCGCCGCCTCTACAACACCTGGTCGTCGATGGTGACCACCGCCTTCGGCCAGAGCGGCTTCTTCACCCCCCACCTGCCCGGCCCCTGGTTCGCCGGCCGGGGTGCTGCCGGCGCCACCAGCTTCTACGACAGCGCCCCGCTGCGTCAGACGCTCGCCGAGGTCGTCGACTTCGACCTGCTCAACTCCGGCGCCATCCGCTTCGCCGTCGGCGCGGTCAACGTCGCCACCGGCAACTTCGCCTACTTCGACAGCGCCGACACCCGCATCGAGCCGGTCCACATCGAGGCCAGCGGCGCGCTCCCCCCGGCGCTACCCATGCAGCGCATCGGCGACGACTGGTTCTGGGACGGCGGCCTCGTGTCCAACACCCCGCTGCAGCACCTGCTCGACCACGCCGGCGGCGACAGCATGCTGGTGTTCCAGGTCGACCTGTTCAGCGCGCGCGGCGCCATCCCGCGCGACATCGACGAGGTCCTCGCCCGCCAGAAGGACATCATGTACTCGAGCCGCACCCGCCTGGTCACCGAGTACTACCGCGACCAGCACCGCCGGAAGGTGCAGCTCCGCCGCCTGCTGTCCCGCCTGCCCGCCGCCGACCTCACCCCCGAGGAGCGCCTGCTGCGCGCCGAGCTGGAGCACCTGCCCGGCTTCA
Organism: uncultured Acetobacteraceae bacterium; assembly: GCA_964236695.1. GTDB lineage: Bacteria > Pseudomonadota > Alphaproteobacteria > Acetobacterales > Acetobacteraceae > CAXSEF01. Next base: position 3,119 of record CAXSFU010000097.1, read on the forward strand.
CCATCCTGCACCTCATCTACCAGGGCGCCGCCCACGAGGGGCAGATGAAGGACTTCGACTTCTCCGCAGCCTCCATGCGCGACCACTGGAACGCCGGCCTGCGCGACACGCGCCGCACCCTGGACCAGGACGGCTGGCTCCGCGTCCCCGGCGAGGACCAGGGCATCGTCGTCCACGACATCCACCGGCCGCAGGCCTGAAAGCAGGGTTGGGCCTGGGCAGTGTCCCGGCTCGAGAAGGCCAGGGCTCTGCCCAGGACCCGGCCTTACTGAGCAAGTGGATTCCAGAGGCTCGTCTTTGGCGGTTTTGGGCAGAGCCCAACCTTGCCTCCTGCCTCACGATCCCGCCTGTGAAGGAAACGCCCCTGCCGCCGCCGCGTTCGTCCCCACGAACCCGCACAGGAGCCATCCCATGGCCGACAGAAACCCCGCCCAGCTAAAGTCGCAGAGCACCGAGGGCACCCACATGCACGAGACCCGCAACGCCACCAAGTCCAACGCCAAGACCGTCTCCATCGAGTCGCTGAACGCCCGCCTCGCCGACGGCATCGACCTCGCGCTGACCACCAAGCAGGCGCACTGGAACCTCAAGGGCCCGCAGTTCATCGGCATCCACCTCATGCTGGACGGCTTCCGCACCGACCAGGACGAGTGGAACGACATGATGGCCGAGCGCATCACCCAGCTCGGCGGCACCGCGCGCGGCACCGCCGCCGAGGTCGCCGCCCACTCCAAGCTGACCCCCTACCCGGTCGACACCTACGCCATCGCCGACCACCTCGCCGCCCTGATCGACCGCTACGCCGCCTTCGCCAACGCGGTGCGAGAGAACATCGACGACACCGACGAGGCCGGCGACGCCGGTACCGCCGACCTGCTCACCGAGGTGTCGCGCGGCATCGACAAGCAGCTCTGGTTCCTGGAAGCCCACGTGCAGGAGCCCACCGGCACCATGCGCGACGGCGACGGCAAGGGCACCCGCTAGGCCCCGCGCGGACGGCCACCCGCGCCGCCCGCCCCTCCGCCCAACCCTGCGGCATGGCACCCTCCGCCATGCCGCAGGCGCTTTCACCCCAAGACCCTGCGCACGCCGCAACGTTCCAGCCGGCACCCGGTCCGCCCATTCGGCGAGCCACCGCCACGGCCGCGTCGACCGCCGCCTTGTCCCGACTCCCCGCCACGGTTACGGTGTCTCGGAAGAGGGAACACAGCATGAACGACTTGTTCACCCCGCCCGACGCGAACCGCGACAGCTACACCGCCAAGGACATCGAGGTCCTCGAAGGCCTGGAGCCCGTGCGCCGCCGTCCCGGCATGTACATCGGCGGCACCGACGACAACGCCCTGCACCACCTCGCCTCCGAGATCATCGACAACGCCATGGACGAGGCCGTCGCCGGCCACGCCAGCCTGATCGAGGTCACGCTCGCCGCCGGCAACACCCTCGCCGTGCGCGACAACGGCCGCGGCATCCCCGTCGACCCCCACCCGAAATACAAGAAACTGAGTGCCTTGGAGGTCATCCTGACCACGCTGCATTCAGGCGGAAAATTCTCCGGCAAGTCGTATGAGACCTCCGGCGGCCTGCACGGCGTCGGCTCCTCCGTGGTCAACGCCCTGTCCGACGTCATGGAGGTCGAGGTCGCCCGCGACCGCATCCTCTGGCGCCAGGCCTACAGCCGCGGCAAGCCCACCACCAAGCTCCAGAACGCCGGCCCCGTGCAGAACCGCCGTGGCACCCAGATCCGCTTCCACCCCGACCCCGACATCTTCGGCCCGCTACAGTTCGCCCCCGCCCGCCTCTACCGCCTGTGCCGCTCCAAGGCCTACCTGTTCCGCGGCGTGCGCATCCGCTGGTCCTGCGACCCCGCGCTGCCCCGCGCCACTGACATCCCCGCCGAGGCCGAGCTGCACTTCCCCGGCGGCCTGCGCGACAGCCTCGACGCCGACATCGCCGACGCCCCCCGCGCCATCCCGGAGATCTGGGCCGGCGAGGCCGCCCTGCCCCCCGCGCCGGGCGGCGCTTCCACCGGCCGCGTCGAATGGGCGCTCGCCTGGATGGAGTCCGGCGAAGCCTTCCTGCACTCCTACTGCAACACCGTGCCCACCCCGCAGGGCGGCACCCACGAGGCCGGCCTGCGCGCCGCCCTCCTGCGCGGCCTGCGCGCCTGGGGCGAGCAGCGCAGCAACAAGCGCGCCGCCCAGGTCACCAACGACGACCTCGCGGGCGTGCTCGCCGCCAAGCTGTCCGCCTTCGTCCGCGACCCGCAGTTCCAGGGCCAGACAAAGGAGAAGCTCACCAGCCCCGAGGCCGCCCGCCTGGTGGAAACCGCGCTCCGCGACCGCTTCGACCACTGGCTCGCCGCCCACCCCGCGCAGTCCGACGCGCTCCTCGCCTTCGCCATCGAGCGCGCCGAGGACCGCCTGCGCCGCAAGGAGGCCCGCGACACCCCCCGCAAGTCCGCGACCCGCCGCCTCCGCCTGCCCGGCAAGCTCGCCGACTGCACCAAGGAGAACGCCGCCGACACCGAAATCTTCCTCGTCGAGGGCGACAGCGCCGGCGGCTCCGCCAAGCAGGCCCGCGACCGAGCCACCCAGGCCGTCCTGCCGCTGCGCGGCAAGATTCTCAACGTCGCCAGCGCGTCCACCGAGAAGCTCCGCCAGAACCAGGAGCTCAAGGACCTGGTGGAAGCCCTCGGCTGCGGCGTCGGCGACCGCTTCGACGCCACCCGCCTGCGCTACGGCCGCGTCATCATCATGACCGACGCCGACGTCGACGGCGCCCACATCGCCTCCCTGCTGATGACCTTCTTCTACCGCGAGCTGCCCGAGCTGATCCACGCCGGCCACATCTACCTTGCCCAGCCCCCCCTGTTCCGCCTCACCCACGGCGCCAAGTCCGTCTACGCGATGAACGACGCCGACCGCACCCGAAAGATGAAGTCCGCCTTCAAGCCCAACGCCAAAGTGGAAACCAGCAGATTCAAGGGCCTGGGCGAGATGCCTCCCAGCGCGCTCAAGGAAACCACCATGGACCCGAAGCGCCGCACCCTGCTCAAGGTGATGGCCGTCCCCGACGACCGCCTCCGCACCGACGAGGTCGTGGAAAGCCTGATGGGCCGCCGCCCGGAGCTGCGCTTCCAGTTCATCCAGGAGCGCGCCCGCACCGTCGAGGAGCTGGACGTGTGACCGCCGCCGGCCAGGACAAGGAAGGCCAGGGGCTCTGCCCCTGGACCCCGCCAAAGGCAAGCCTTTGGAATCCGATACTTAAGTCAAGGGATCAAAGGGCCCCGCGGCCCTTTGCGGGTCTGGGCAGAGCCCAGCCTTGCTTCCTTCCCCAATGACCCCCCTCGAAGCCCTCGCCGACCGCGCCTTCGCGCCCGTCGCCGCAACCCTGGCCGCCGCCCGCATCCCCGGCGCAGCACTCGGCATCGTCCGCGCCGACGGCGCCCGCGCCACCCGCCACGCCAGCCTCGACGCCGCCCCCGACCCGATCCGCCCCGACACCCTGTTCGACCTCGCCAGCCTTACCAAGGTCCTCCACACCACCCCCGCCATCCTGCGCCTGGTCGAGCGCGGCCTCGTCGACCTCGACGACCCCCTGTCCGCCCACCTCCCCGACCTGCGCCAGTACCAGCCCGGCCACTTCGTCCGTGCCACCACCCTGCGCGACTGCCTCGCCCACCGCACCGCGCTCCCCGCCGTCGAGCCGATCTACACCTGGGGCAACGACCCCGCGACCCTGCGCGCCCTGGTCCTGCAGCGCGACTGGCCCGCCGGCCCGCCGGTGTACTCCGACATCAACTTCATCCTCCTCGGCCTGCTCGCCGATCGCCTCGCCCCGACCCCTTTGCCCCCCGGCTTCCTCGCCTCCCCCGGCCCCGAGCGCGCCGCCGCCACGGAGCGCTGCCACTGGCGCGGCCGCACCCTGCGCGGCGAGGTCCACGACGAGAACGCCGCCGCCCTGGGCGGCCTCGCCGGCCACGCCGGCCTGTTCGGCACCGCCGACGCCGTGCTCGACCAGGCCCTCGCCATCCTGCAGGGCACCTGGCTCAGCCCCGCCTCCCTCGACCTCATGGCCTGCCCGCAGCGCGCCCTTCCCACGCCCCGCGGCCTCGGCTGGGAGCTGCCGCACGAGGGCTGGTCCGGCGGCGCCCTCTGCTCCCCCGGCACGATCGGCCACCTCGGATTCACCGGCACCGGCCTGTGGATCGACCGTCCCCGCGGCCTGGCCTGGACGCTGCTCACCAACCGCGTCCACCCGTCCCGCCACCGCGACACCGGCATCGCCGCCCTGCGCCGCAGCGTCTCGAACATCGTCTCGGCCGGAGCCTAGCAAGGAAGGCCATGGGCTCTGCCCCTGGACCCCGCCAAAGGCCGAGCCTTTGGAAACCTTGACGGGGCCGGCGGTACCTCCCGCCTTTCCTTGTATGCGCGGGTCTGGGGGCGCTCGCCCCCAGCGGGTCCAGGGCAGAACCCTGGCCTTGCTTCAATAGCCCAGCGCCAGCCCGTCCTTCCTCGGCTCCGACCCCCCCACCAGCACCCCCCGCCCCCGGTCGATCCAAACCGCCTGCGCCCCCCCGTGCGGCACCGCCAGCCGCTCCGGCGCGTGCCCCATCTCCTGCAGCTTCGCCACCACCGCGTCCGGCACCCCGCGCTCCACCTCGACCTTGCCCGCGAACGGGAACAGCCGCGGCAGGTCGATCGCCTGCTGCACGTCGAGCCCGTGCTCCAGCATGTTGCTCAGCAGCAGCGTCTGCCCCATCGGCTGGAAGTGCCCGCCCATCACCCCGAACGCCATCGCCGCCTCGCTGCCCTGCGTCAGCAGCGCCGGCAGGATGGTGTGCATCGGCCGCTTGCCAGGTGCCACGCAGTTCGGATGCCCCTCCTCCAGCCGGAACCCGAAGCCGCGGTTGTGCAGCATCACCCCCGACTTCTCCGCCAGGATGCCGCTGCCGAAGCTCATGAACAGCGAGTTGATGAAGCTGCACGCGTTGCCGTCGCGGTCCACCACGCTGAGCGTGACCGTGTCGCGGTGCGCCGGCAGCAGCGACTCCCCGGCCAGCGGCATCGAGGCCATCGCCCGCCGGTCGTCGATCAGCGACGCCAGCTGCGCCAGGTAGGCGCGGTCCAGCAGCCGCGCCACCGGCACCTCGACCTGCGACGGGTCCGCCACGAAGGCGTCGCGGTCGCGATACGCCAGCCGCGCCGCCTCGATGTGCCGGTGCAGCCGCACCGCCCCCATCGGCCCGTCCGGCGCCGGCCCGCGCGCCGCCGCCACCGCCTCCAGGATGCCCAGGATCATCAGCACCACCAGCCCGGAGCCGTTCGGCGGGCACTCCCACACAGTATGTCCCTGCCAGTCCGCGCTGATCGGCTCGACGAACATCGCCGCCGTCCGCCCTGCCGCGAAATCCGCCTCCGTGTGCAGCCCGCCCCGCGCACGCAGCGTCGCGACCAGGTCCGCCGCTACCTCGCCCTCGTAGAACCCCGCCGCCCCCCGCTCCGCGATCCGCCGCAGCGTCCGCCCCAGCGCCTGCTGGCGGAACACGTCGCCCGCGACCGGCGCCGCCCCACCCGGCAGGAACGACGCGGTGCCCTGCGCCCGCAGCTTGCCAGCCTCGTTCGCCCAGTCCGCGCTGACCCGCGGCGTCACCGCGAACCCGTCCTCCGCGAACTCGATCGCCGGTCGCAGCAGCTCCCCCAGTCCCCGCGTGCCGTGCGCGTCGAGCAGCGCCTGCCACGCCCCCACCGCGCCCGGCACCGTCACCGTGTGCGGCGACATCAGGTCCGGTGCGAAGTACCCCGCCGCCCGCAGCCCCTCCAGGCTCGCCCCGGCCGGCGCCCGCCCTGAGCCGTTGAGCGCCGCCACCGGCTTGCCCGCCGGCTTGAACAGGCAGAAGCAGTCGCCGCCGATCCCGGTGGACTGCGGCTCCACCACCGCCAGCACCGCCGCCGCCGCCACCGCGGCGTCCACCGCGTTGCCGCCGCCGCGCAACACGTCCACCGCCGCCAGGCTCGCCGCCGGCATCGACGTCGCCGCCATGCCGTGCGTCGCATACACCGGGCTGCGGCCGGGATGGTGGAAGTCGCGCATCCGGTGCGCCGCCCGTGTGTCGCCCATGACTGCTCTCCCGATGCCGCCCCGCCGCAGCCGCCCCTCCCGGGCCCGCGGCCCTGGCGCAAGGCCGGCAAGGTCGAGGCCCCACCCCAGGCTCCGCCAAAGCCCGGCCTTTGGAAACCGCGACGTGAGGACGGCAACCGCGAAACCCCCGAACCACGCGGCGCACCGCCCTGCCCGCCCGGCTCCATGACCCGGCTCCGCTGCCCGGCCCGCCCGCCGGCACCGCGCTACGGCCTTGGCAATCAGCACGGGATTTGCTTGTTCGCACGGCGCCCGCCAAGCCCCGCCCGCCGAAGGACCGTAACCATGGCCCGACCCTGATGGCCCCCACCTACGCCACCGTGACCTGGGACCAGCTGCACCGCGACGCGCGCGCCCTCGCCGCCACGCTGATGCCGCTCGCCCCGTTCCGCGGCATCGTCGCCATCGCCAGGGGCGGCCTGATCCCCGCCGCCATCGTCGCGCGCGAGCTGGACTGCCGCCTGGTCGAGAGCGTCGCCGTGCTGAGCTACGACGACGAGGCGCGAGGCCCCCCCACCCTGCTCAAGGCGCCCTCCGCCGCCGGCACCGGCGAGGGCTTCCTGATCGTCGACGACCTCGTCGACACCGGCGGCACCGCCCGCCTGGTGCGCGAAATCCTGCCCCGCGCCCACTTCGCCTGCCTGTACGCCAAGCCCGCCGGCCGGGCGCTCGCCGACTCCTGGGTCGCCGAGGTGCCGCAGGACACCTGGGTGCTGTTCCCGTGGGACACCGCGCCGCTGTTCGTCCCGCCGCTCGCCCGCAAGGAAGGCCAG
>CAXSFU010000098.1:0-9823 GCA_964236695.1 uncultured Acetobacteraceae bacterium
CGGGAACAACCCTCCCGACGATCCATGGCAATCCAATTTATCGAACAGCCTCTTACTTGCTTTCGTCCATCATCGCCACGAACCTGCGGAACAGGTGGTGGCTGTCGCTCGGCCCCGGGCTCGCCTCGGGGTGGTACTGCACGCTGAACGCGCGCCGCCCCTCGGCCGCGATCCCCTCGTTGCTCCCGTCGAACAGGCTGCGGTGCGTCACCACCACCCCCTCCGGCAGCGAGGCATCGTCGACGGCGAAGCCGTGGTTCTGGCTGGTGATCTCCACCCGCCCGGTCGCCAGGTCCTTCACCGGCTGGTTGGCGCCGCGGTGCCCCTGCTCCAGCTTGTAGGTCCTCGCACCCAGCGCCAGCGCCAGCAGCTGGTGGCCGAGGCAGATGCCGAACACCGGCACCGCCTGCGCCAGCACCCCCTGGATCGCCGGCACAGCGTAGGCGCCGGTCGCGGCCGGGTCGCCCGGCCCGTTGGACAGGAACACCCCGTCCGGCCTGTGGCGCAGGATGTCCTCCGCGGTGGCGTCGGCGGGCACCACGGTGACGCGGCAGCCGGCGTCGGCGAGGCAGCGCAGGATGTTGCGCTTGGCGCCGTAGTCCACCGCGACGACGTGGCGCCCCGCCTTGTCGTCGCCTGCCTCCTGCCGCCCGAACCCGTCGGGCCAGGCCCACGTCGTCTCGTCCCAGGCGTAGCTCTGCGTGCACGACACCTGCTTCGCGAGGTCCATGCCTTCCAGCCCCGGCCAGGCGCGGGCGCGCTCGACGAGGGCGGCGACGTCGAAGCGGCCGTCGCGCGGATGCGCCAGCACGGCGGTCGGCGGCCCGCCGTCGCGGATGCGCACCGTCAGCGCCCGTGTGTCCACGCCGGCGATACCCGGGATGCCCTGGCCGAGCAGCCAGGCGCCGAGCGTCTGCGCGGCGCGCCACGACGACGGCTCGGTGATGTCCTGCTGCACCACGAGGCCGAGGGCGGCGACCGTGGCCGCCTCCCCGTCCTGCGCGTTGGCGCCGACGTTGCCGATGTGGGGGAAGGTGAAGGTGACGATCTGCCCGGCGTAGGACGGGTCGGTCAGGGTCTCCTGGTAGCCGGACATCCCCGTGCAGAAGCACAGCTCGCCGACGCGCTCCGCCCCCGCCGCCGTGTGCGCCCCGAAGCCGCGGCCCCAGAACAGCGTGCCGTCGGCCAGCGCCAGCAGCGCGGTGGCGCCGTCCGGCGGGACCGCGTGCGTCGGGTCGGTGTGGTCCTGCATCTGGGCGGCGCTCCGGAGGGGGGACGGGGGGGACGGGGGCGTCGCGGCGGGGTCGGGCGGGACACGGTCCGCCGCCTGCATCTCGGCGAAGCTGAGGCCGGTCGCCTCGATGACCGCGGCCCAGTGCCGGGTGGGGATCGCGCCGGCCTGGCGCCACTTGCGCACCGCCTCGGTGCCGACTCCGGTCAGGCGCGCGGTTGCGTCCGCGCCGCCAAGCCGGGCGATGATGCTGTCGATCGTGTCCATGCGCCACCAGTACGGGAAAAAACTTCCCAGAACAACCACCCAGGCCGGAACTGGGACATGCCTTCCCATATTGCGCCTCTGCAGTGACCGCCGAGCCGCCCCAACGCTTCCTTCCGGATGCCGGTCCAGGGGCGCTGCCCCTGGCGGGTCCAGGGCAGAGCCCTGGCCTTCTCTCACCACCCATGCCCACCCCCGCGCCACGTGCTAAGACCGCCCTCCCGCCGGCCGCGCCCCCGACCCGAGGACTCGTCCCATGCCCGACTCTCCCCTGCGCGACCGCTTCTCCGAGACGCTGAAGGCCGCGATGCGCGCCCACGACCCGCTGCGCACGTCGACGGTGCGGATGATCCTGGCCCGGGTGAAGGACGCCGACATCGCCGCGCGGCCGAAGCTGGACCGCGTGGCCGACGACGACGTGCTCGGCCTGCTGCGCGGCATGGTGAAGTCTCGCCGCGAGTCGGTGGAGCTGTACGTGCGCGGCAACCGCCCGGAGCTGGCGGAGAAGGAGCGCGCGGAGATCGCCATCATCGAGGAGTTCCTGCCCGCGCAGCTCGACGAGGCCGACCTGGCCGCCGCGGTGGATGCGGCGGTCTCTGCCTCGGGCGCCGCGAGCATCAAGGACATGGGCCGGGTGATGGCCGAGCTGCGGGCGCGGCACGGGGCGGTGCTCGACATGGCGCGGGCCGGCGCGCTGGTGAAGTCGCGGCTGTCGGCCTGAACCCGGACCGGCCGACCCGCGATGGCGCTGCCGCCCCACTTCCTCGACGAGCTGCGCGCGCGCACGCCGATGTCCGCGCTGGTCAGCCGGCGCGTCAAGCTGGCGCGCTCGGGCCGGCAGTGGAAGGGCTGCTGCCCGTTCCATGGCGAGAAGTCGCCGTCGTTCTACGTCTACGAGGACGGCTACCACTGCTTCGGCTGCGGCGCGCACGGCGACGCGATCAGCTTCGTCATGCAGACCCAGGGCTCCGGCTTCATGGAGGCGGTGCAGTCGCTCGCCGCCGAGGCCGGCCTCGACGTGCCCAAGGCCACCCCGGAGGCGGCGGAGGCGGAGCGCCGCCGCCTCGACCTGCACGGCGTGCTGGACGCGGCGTGCGCGGCGTACCGCCGTCGCCTGCGCACCCCGGACGGGGCGGGCGCGCTCGCCTACCTGCTCGGCCGCGGGCTCACCGAGGCGACGATCGAGGCGTTCGCCCTGGGCTGGTCGGGCGAGGGCAGGGGGGCGCTGGCCGCCGAGCTGGCGCCGCAGGGCGTCACGCAGGAGCAGCTTCTGCAGGCCGGGCTGCTGCGCGACCTCGAGGACGGCGGCCGGCCGCGCGAGCTGTTCTTCAACCGGGTGATGTTCCCGATCCGCGACCGCACCGGCCGCATCATCAGCTTCGGCGGCCGCACCATGGGCGACGGCCAGCCGAAATACGTCAACGGCCCGGAAACCGAGCTGTTCTCCAAGCGCCGCACGCTCTACGGCCTGGACCGCGCCCGTGAGGCGGTGCGGCCGAAGCCGGGGACGGAGCCCGCCGAGGTGGTCGCCGTCGAGGGCTACATGGACGTGATCGCGCTCCACCAGGCCGGCTTCGGCGCCGCGGTCGCCCCCCTCGGCACCGCACTGACGGCCGAGCAGATGGAGGCGCTGTGGCGGCTGTCGCCGTCGCCGGTGCTGTGCTTCGACGGCGACGGCGCCGGCACCCGGGCGGCGGCGCGGGCGGCCGACGTGGCGCTGCCCCTGCTCGGCACCGAGCGCAGCCTGTCGATCGCCACCCTGCCGACCGGGCAGGACCCGGACACGCTGGTGCGCGCGGGCGGGCCGGCGGCGTTCCGCGCGGTGCTGGCGGCGCGCACCGCGCTGCCGGCGGCGATCTTCTCGCTCACCCGCGCCCAGGTCGGCGACGGCAGCGAGGAGCAGCGCGCCCGCCTCGCCCAGGCGCTGGACGACAAGGCGAAGCTGATCCCGCACGCCGCCCTGTCCTACGAGTTCCGCCAGACGTTCCGCGGCCTGCTGAACGCGCAGCGCCAGGCCGCGCGGGCAAAAGCGTATGCCGGCCGGTCCGCGGGCGGCCCGCAGGGCAGGGCAGGGCCCGCCGCGCCGGGATCGTCGCCGGCGCTGACCGCGGGCCGGCGCGGCGAGATGGCCGACGGCAAGCCGGAGCAGCTGCGCCACCTCTCGGCGATCGTGCTCCACCACCCCGAGCTGATCCACGACGTGGAGGAGGCCTGGTGCTCGCTGAGCCTGCCGGAGGACCAGCACCGGCTGCGCCACGCGGTCCTGGGCTGGTCCGAGCACGCCGGCACGCTTGAATCCGCGGCGCTGCTTGCCCACCTGACCCACTCTGGTCTCGCCGAGGACGTGGCGCGGGTCATTGCCGCCACGCCCAACCGGCTGACCGCCGCCGCCATGCCCGACGCGATGCCGGCGGAGGCGGAAGCGGCGTGGTGGGGCTATTTCGGGCAGCTGCACCGCCCAGAGCTGGAGCGCGAGGTCGCCGCGGCACGGGCCGCGATGGCCGAGTCGCTGACGGAGGCCACGCAGCGCCGGCTGGCCACGCTGGCCGCTGCGCTGAACAAGCTCCGCCACGACGACCAGGGCGAGGAAAGCGCCCTCTGACGGTCGGCAGCGGGGCGCATCGGACCCGGGGCCTGCACGTCGGGACCGAACGGGATACAACCGCCCGCCTCGTGACGGGTTGAGGAACGTCGGCCGGCCTTCCGGCAGGGCGGCAGAACATCGGAGTGGGTTGAGCATGGCGACGAAACAGGCCGGGACCGCAGACGGAGCCGCCACCGATCAGGACGCCGACGCCACGCTGCTCGACACCCAGTCCGCCGCCGTCAAGCGGCTGATCGCCCGCGGCAAGGAGCGGGGCTACATCACCTTCGACGAGCTGAACGCCGTCCTGCCCCCGGACCAGATGTCGTCCGAGCAGATCGAGGACGTGATGGCGATGCTCAGCGAGATGGGCATCCAGGTCGTCGAGAACGAGGACGAGGACGGCGGCGACGCCCCCAAGGCCGAGAAGCCCGAGGGCGAGGCGGAAACCGAGGGCGGCGGCGGCGAGGCCGCCGGCAACGTCGACGAGGAGAGCCTCGGCCGCACCGACGATCCGGTGCGCATGTACCTGCGCGAGATGGGCAGCGTCGAGCTGCTGTCGCGCGAGGGCGAGATCGCCATCGCCAAGCGCATCGAGGCCGGCCGCGACATGATGATCGGCGGCCTGTGCGAGAGTCCGCTCACCTTCCGCGCCATCATCGCCTGGCACGACGCCCTCAAGGGCGGCCGCATGCTGCTGCGCGACATCATCGACCTGGAGGCGACGCAGGGGGCAGGGGCGCCGCCGCCCGAGGAGGTCAGCGAGGGCGCCGCTGACGGGGTGGCCGACAACTTCGAGGCGGAAAGCCGCGAGGAGATCGAGGAGGGCGAGGAGGGCGAGGGCACCAGCCTCTCGCTGTCCGCGCTGGAGGAGAAGCTCAAGCCCGAGGTGATCGCCAACTTCGAGGACATCGAGGCGCTTTACAAGAAGCTGCACAAGGTGCAGGCGCGCCGGCTGGACAGCTTCACCTCCGGCGAGGAGATCAGCTCGCGCTCGGAGAAGAGCTACGACAGGCAGCGCGACGAGCTGGTCGGCAAGGTCGAGCAGGTGCGGCTGCACAACAACCGCATCGAGGAGCTGGTCACCCAGCTCAAGCAGCTCAACCAGCGGCTGAACCAGCTCGAGGGCCAGATCCTGCGCACCGCGGAGAGCTGCAAGATCTCGCGCGACGACTTCCTCGCCCGCTACCGCGAGCACGAACTGGACCCGAACTGGCTGGAGACGGTCGCCAACCTGCCCGGCAAGGGCTGGAAGGTGTTCGCCGCCAAGCACTTCGAGCAGGTCGCGGAGCTGCGCACCCGGGTCGGCGCCGTGGCCAACGACACCGGCCTGCCGGTCGCCGAGTTCCGCCGCGTCTACGCCACCGTCAGCCGCGGCGAGCGCGACTCGGCGCGCGCGAAGAAGGAGATGATCGAGGCCAACCTGCGGCTCGTGATCTCGATCGCCAAGAAGTACACGAACCGCGGCCTGCAGTTCCTCGACCTGATCCAGGAAGGCAACATCGGCCTGATGAAGGCCGTCGACAAGTTCGAGTACCGCCGCGGCTACAAGTTCAGCACCTACGCGACCTGGTGGATCCGCCAGGCGATCACCCGCTCGATTGCCGACCAGGCGCGCACCATCCGCATCCCCGTGCACATGATCGAGACCATCAACAAGCTGGTCCGCACCTCTCGCCAGATGCTCCACGAGATCGGCCGCGAGCCCGCCCCCGAGGAGCTTGCCGAGAAGCTCGGCATGCCGCTGGAGAAGGTGCGAAAGGTCCTCAAGATCGCCAAGGAGCCGATCAGCCTGGAGACGCCGATCGGCGACGAGGAGGACAGCCACCTCGGCGACTTCATCGAGGACAAGGCGGCGATCATCCCGCTCGACGCCGCCGTGCAGGCCAACCTGCGCGAGGCCACGACCCGTGTGCTGTCCTCGCTGACCCCGCGCGAGGAGCGGGTGCTGCGCATGCGCTTCGGCATCGGCATGAACACCGACCACACGCTGGAGGAGGTCGGCCAGCAGTTCAACGTCACCCGCGAGCGCATCCGCCAGATCGAGGCCAAGGCGCTGCGCAAGCTCAAGCACCCGAGCCGCAGCCGCAAGCTCCGCTCGTTCCTGGACGATTGAGGGGCCGCTCCGTGCTGCAGGGATCGCCCGCCGCGCACGAGCCGGTCACCCGGATCGGCGTCACCGTCACCTTCCTGCGCATGGCCGGGCCGCCGCTGGTACCGCGCCGCGCCCTGCCGCAGGACACCGCCCTGCTGCAGGTGCCGCGCTGCTCGGTGCCGTTCTATCGCTACCTGTACGCGACCGTCGGCGGCGGCCACGCCTGGTGGCTGCGCCGCATCATGCCGGACGAGCAGCTCGCGGCCCTGCTCGCGGACCCGCGGGTGTCGATCCACGTGCTGTACCGCGGCGCCGAGCCCGCCGGGTTTTTCGAACTGGACGCGCGCGGCCGCCCGGACATGAACCTGAGCTACTTCGGCCTGATGCCCTGGGCGATCGGCACCGGGCTCGGCACGGCGTTCCTGCGCGCCGCCGTCGACCTGTGCTGGGCGCAGGAGCCGCGCGTCGTCACGGTCAACACCTGCTCGGCGGACCACGCCGCCGCGCTGCCGGCCTACCTCGCCGCAGGCTTCCGGCCGGTGCGCAGCGTGCGCGAGGTCTGGGACATCCCGGACCGGCTCGGCATGACGCCGCCGCGGCACCTGCGGGTGTAGCAAGGCCAGGGGCTCTGCCCCTGGACCCCGCCAAGGGAAGCCCCTTGGATGGCTTTGCTTAAGGAAGGCCGGGTCCAGGGGCGGCTCCGCCCCTGGCGGGTCCAGGGCAGAGCCCTGGCCTTCCTTACCCAGGATGCGCCGCGATGAACGCCTTGATCGCCGGCGCCACCAGCTCGCGGAACCTGCGCCCGTTGAATAGCCCGTAGTGCCCGACGCCCGCCTGCTCGCGGTGCTCGCGCATCCCCTCCGGCAGCGCGTGGCACAGCGCATGCGCTGCCCTGGTCTGCCCCAGCCCGGAGATGTCGTCGCGCTCGCCCTCGATCGTCAGCAGCGCCGTGCGGGTGATGGCGCCCGGGTCGACCGGCCGGCCGCGCGAGACCATGGTGCCGCGCGGCAGGCTGTGCTCCTGGAACACGGTCTCGATGGTCTGCAGGTAGAACTCCGCCGGCAGGTCCATCACCGCCAGGTACTCGTCGTAGAACGCCCGCTTGGAGGCCAGGCTCTCGCCGTCGCCCTCCACCAGGTGCGCGAACATCGCCCAGTGCGCCTCGACGTGGCGGTCGAGGTTCATCGACAGGAACCCCGCGAGCTGCAGGAACCCGGGATACACCGGCCGCATGAAGCCCGCGGTGCCGAACGGCGCGGGGTGGATGACGTGGCGGCGGAACCAGTCGATGTCGTGGCGCTTGGCCAGCGCGTTGACCGCGGTGGGCGCCTCGCGGGTGTCGATCGGCCCTCCGATCAGGGTGATGCTCGCCGGCGCCAGCAGGTCGGCCTCCGCGTTCATCAGCGAGGCCGCCGCCAGCACCGGCACCGCCGGCTGGCACACCGCGACGACGTGGGTCCCCGGCCCGATCAGCTGGGTGAAGGCGATGACGTGCTCGATGGCGTCGTCGAGGTCGAAGTTCTCGTCGAGCACGGACACGTCGCGGGCGTTGCGCCAGTCGGTGATGAACACGTCGTGGTCGGGCAGGAACGCCTCGACGGTGCCGCGCAGCAGCGTCGCGTAGTGCCCCGACATCGGCGCCACGATCAGCAGGCGCGGGTCGTTCGGCCGGGAGGCCACGCGGCGGAACCGCTTGAGGTCGCACCAGGTGCGCCGCGCGACGACCTCCTCGCAGACCTCGACCTCCTCGCCGTCGATCGTGGTGCGGTCCAGCCCGAAGCTCGGCTTGGCGAAGGCGCGGGTGGCGTGCTCGAAGCTGTTGAGCCCGGCGGCGACCAGCTTGCCCATCTGCGTGGCGCGCAGCGGATTGCCCGGCGTGTCCAGCAGCCCCAGCGCATGGTCCGCCAGCAGACGAAGCGGCGCCATCGACTGACGCTGCCACTCGTGCATCTGGTAGAGCATGCGGCGGACCCCCGGTTTCGGCCGCACTATGGTGACGCGGGGGCAGGGCAGGCAAGGCCGCCACGGCCACGCCCCTTCCGGATATTCCCCCCATGACCCCTGACGCCGGACCGCCGCCGCACCTCGACCGTCCGCCCCCGGCCCGGTCGGCCCGACGCGCCGCGCCGCGGCCCGACGCCCTCCTGCTGCCCGGCGCGGTCCTGGTGGCGCTGCTGCTGCTCGGCCCGCTGCTGCGCATCCCGCTGCGCGTGCCGCTGAACTACAACGAGGGCTGGAACGCCTACTTCGACGCGCGCGCCGCTGGCCTGTCGCCGGAGCCGCTCTACCCGGCGGACGGCCTGGTGTTCGACAACTACCCGCCGCTGTCCTTCCACCTGGTCGGCGCGCTCGGCCGGCTCGGCTTCGCCGACCTGATCGTGGCCGGGCGGGTCGTCGCCGCGGCCTCGCTGCTGGCATCGGCGGCACTGGTCGGGCTGTGCGTGGCGCGGCTCGGCGGCGGCGCACGGGGCAGCCTGGCGGCCTCCGGGCTGCTGCTGCTGTTCGCCGCGACCACGTTCCGCGACTACGTGGCGATGGACGACCCGCAGTGGCTGGCGCACGCGCTGATGCTCGGCGGGCTGGCGGTGCTGCTGCGCGACCCGCCGGACCGCGTCCGCCTGCGCCGGGTGGCGGCGGCGGCGCTGCTCGTGGCGGCGGGCGGCTTCACCAAGCACAGCCTGGTCGCGCTGCCGCTGGCCGTGACGGCCTGGCTGGCGCTGCAGCGGCCGCGGGCGGCGGCGGCGTGGCTGCTGGCGGCGACGGCGGCCGTCGTGGCCGGGGCGGGGGCGACGGCGCTGCTGCACGGGCCGCACGCCTTCGTCGCGGTGCTCGGCCACCGGCGGGTGTTCCAGGCCGCCCGCCTGGCGCAGGCGCTCGCCGGGGCGGCGCCGCTCCTGCCGATGCTGGGCATCACCGCCCTGGCCTGGCGGGCGCGGCGCAGGCCGCGCGACCCGCCGATGCTGTTCGCCGCGCTGTTCGTGGCGATCGCGCTGCCGACCGGGCTCGTGCAACGCCTCGGCGACGGGGTGAACGTCAACGCCCATCTCGAGACCCTGGCCGCGCTGTGCATCGCCGCCGGGCTCGCCGTGTCGCGCGCCGGCGCCGCCGGCCCGTCGCTGCGCGGTCGGGCGCCCGGACCGGCGGCGCTGCTCCTGCTGGCGGCGCTGCCGGCCCTGCTGGCGGCGCCGCGCACCCTGTCGCGCGCCTGGGACCAGGCCAGGAGCGGCCCGGCGCAGGCGCGCGCCTGGGAGGCGGTCGTCAGCCGCATCCGCGCGTCGCCGGGCCTCGCGGGCTGCGAGATGCCGTCGCTGTGCTTCTGGGCGGGCAAGCCGTTCGTGGTGGACCAGTTCAACCTCGAACAGAGCGTCGACACCGGCGCACCGATCGACGCCTTCGACGCGCTGGCCCGCGCCCACGCGTTCGGGGTGTTCGAGTACGGCGGGAACGCCTACCGCCGCGCGACCACGCCGGGGCCGCACCGGCGCGACCCGCTGCTGGTCGACCTGCTGGCGCACGGCTACGCGCCGGTGGCGACCGGGCCGGACGGCGCCGTGCTGCTCGGGCCGCCGTAGGCGGGCGGATGGGATCGTTGGAAAGAAAGCAAGGCTGGGCTCTGCCCAGACCCGCCAGGGGCGAGCCGCCCCTGGAC
>CAXSFU010000099.1:0-9655 GCA_964236695.1 uncultured Acetobacteraceae bacterium
ATCACACTCGCCGCCACCGTCATCTTCTGGTTGGGGAAATGAGTCCTGACCCTAATGAGCAAAGTCTTTTTGCTTTTTTTCTTCAGAAAAAGAAGAGTCTTGTCTTTCTGCCCAAGCAACGAGCTGCCACGAAATCCACAACAGCCTCTAGACAGCCGCCCGCTTGCCCTCGTCCGCCGCCCGCCACAGGTACCACGCCGCCACCGAGCGGTGCGGCGCGAACGCCAGCCCCAGCCGCGCCAGCTCCGCCGGCCTCGGCTGCGTCGCCAGGCCCTGGATGCGCCGCCATCCCTCGCGCACCCCGAAATCGTCCACCGGCAGCACGTCCGGCCGCCCCAGCGTGAAGATCAGCAGCATCTCCACCGTCCATCGACCTACGCCGCGGAGCGCCGTCAGCCGCTCGATCAGCGCCTCGTCCGACAGCCGAGCCGCCGCCCTGCGCGTGGGCACCGCCCCGCCCAGGACCCCGTGCGCGATGTCGCGGATCGCCGCGATCTTGGCGGCCGAGAACCCGCACCCCCGCAGCGCGCCAGGATCGGTCGCGAGCAGCCGCTCCGGCGCCGGGAACGCGTCCCCCGGGTGCAGCGCCAGCATCCGGCCGAGGATCGCTTCCGCCGCGCGCCCGTGCAGCTGCTGGTGGGCGATCGCACGCACCAGCGCCTCGAACGGCTCGCGCCGGCGCTCCACCACCAGCCGGCAAGGCCCGATCCGCCCGACCAGCGCCGCCAGCGCCGGGTCGCAGCCGCACAGGTGGCGCCGTGCCGCCCGCAGCCCGCCCCCGGCCGCCGCCGTCCCGCCGGGTGCCGGCGCCGCCGCGCCGCCCGGGTCCGGCGCCGCCCCGCTCACGGCAGCCGCGCCAGCCGCTCGCCGAGCAGCGCGAAGAACCCGTCCGCATCGAGGCGATCGAGCAGCACCGCGTTCTCCGGCCCGGCACGCCCCCGCCGCTCGATCACCGTGCGCCCGCGCGCCACGCCGTCAAGCAGCACCTCGACCCGCGCCGCGCAGGTGGAGAACAGCGACGGCGCCAGCAGCCAGGCGATGGTGCACGGATCATGCAGCGGCGCGCCTTCGGACCCGTGCCGCGGCGAGGCCGGCACCGACGCCAGGATGTCGCACGCCGCCGCCAGGCACCGCCCGCCGCCGTGCGCGCGCAGCGCCGCGATCCGCGCCGGCGTGACCAGCGCCTGCGCCGTCAGCTCCAGCGGCGCCAGCACCACCTCGCAGCCGCAGTCCAGCAGGATCGCCAGCGCCTCCGGGTCGCTCCACGCGTTGAACTCCGCAGAGGCCGTGACATTGCCCTCGCCCGCCGCGCCGGCCATCAGCACGATCCGCCCGACCTTCGCCGCCAGCCCCGGCTCGCCTGCCAGCGCCAGCGCGAGGTTCGTCGCCGGCGCGATCCCCGCCAGCGTCACCGGCGCCGCCGCCTCGCGCAGCCGCCGCCGCAGCGCGTCCACCGCCGCCTCCCCCGACGCCGGCGGACCCTCCGGCAGCACGACGCCGCCCAGCCCGGCCGCGCCGTGCACCCCCGGCTCCGCCACGAACCGCCCGCGCAGCGGCCGAGCCGCGCCGGGATGCACCGCCACCGCGCAGCCCGCCAGCCCGAGCACCGCGCGGGCGTTGCGCAGCGTGTCGCGCAGCGCGACGTTGCCCCCCGAGACGGTGACCGCCTGCAGCCCCAGCTCCGGCGACGCCGCGCACAGCAGCAGCGCCACGGCGTCGTCGGTGCCCGGGTCGCAGTCGACGATCAGTGCCATCCGCACCCCGTCGCCGCCATCCCGGGCCTGGATGGTGTTGTTGACCTGACGCCTCCGCATTCTTGCAGTATAGCAATAAGAAAGCATGTTCTTTCTTGAAAGAAAGAACCAAAGAACTTTTGCCCATTGGGTTCCGGAGCCAGTCGCGCGCTCGGAGCTAGATGTGCAAAGTTTTCCAGCTTCCTTTTCTTTAGAAAAAGAAGCATCTTACCTTTCTGCCGGAAGCAGCGAGCTGCTTCGAGGGTCATGACAGCCTCTAGCCGACGCGTGCAAGATGGCAGTCCTGCGGCAGCGCGCCGTCGTAGCGGGTCCAGATCTGGGTCTGCCCGAACAGCGGCAGCCCGATGTAGCCGCGCAGGTGCAGCAGCGTGTCGCGCCCCAGCCACAGCTCGGCGTCGTACACCTTGCCGTTGTTCGGATTGACGATGTCGCCCTTCCAGAGGTTGGGCTCGGCCGCGCTGAAGTCGCGGATGATGGTCTCTCGGCACTCCGGCTGCCCGTGCAGGTCGAGCGGCACCCCCTGCGCCGGCCAGTCCGTCATGCCGACGATGCGCCCGCACAGCTTCGCGCCGCACGGCTCGATGTCGATCACGGTGGAGCGGTCCTTGGTCAGCCAGCGCCCGGACACGGACGGCGCCGCCTGCGCCATCACCGGCTGCGCCACCGCCAGCGACGTCGCAAGCACCGCCGCCAGACGCGCCAGCCTCAGGGACGCCGACACGATGCCACCCACGCTGCCCTCCTTCGCCCGGCCCGGCGCAGTATCTCCCCGCGCCGTGCTTTGTCCAGCATGCCACCCGGGGCCGCGGAGCAGGAAAACGCCGCGCCCTGCCCGATCCCGCCCCAGGTCCGGACCCCTCGAACTCCATCCCGCAGGGAGCGATATTCGAATCCGTGTATCCGGCGGAGCCTCGGCCCCGCCCGCCTCAGGCCGCCTGCAGCAGCGGATCGAGCCCGCCCGCCCGCTCCAGCGCCACCAGATCGTCGCAGCCGCCGATCGCCCGCCCGTCGATGAAGATCTGCGGCACCGTGGTGTGCCCGCCCGAGCGCCGCGTCGCCTCCGCCCGCTCCGGCGTGCCGTGCTGCGCCTTGATCTCGGTGACCTCGACGCCCTTGGCGCGCAGCAGCTGCAGCGCGCGCATGCAGTAAGGACACCAAGCCTGCGTGTAGACCTCGACCTTGACCATCGTCACTCCTCGTCCTCGTGCCACGCGTTCGCCCGGCCCGGCCCGCGCCGCAGCGCACCATCTGGCACCGTTTCCCCGCCATCTCCACCCCGACCCCCACCGTCCCCGCCCTCTCCCTCCTGGCCCTCCCACGCCCCGCCATCCCGGGACGCGCCGCCGCCGCCCGCCCGCGCCGCCGCCAGCACGTCCACCGAGGCCGCCCCCGCCCCGAGCAGCGCCGACGCGCACGCGCCCGCCGTGGCTCCGGTGGTCAGCACGTCGTCGACCAGCACCACCCTGCGCCCGGACAGCATCGCCCGCCGTCGCGGCCGCACCACGAACGCGCCCGCGGCCGCCGCGCGCCGCTCCTCCGCGCCCCGCCCGCGCATCGAGGTCGCCGCCCCCTCGCGCGCCAGCACGTCCTGCGCCACCTCCCGGCCCGTGAGCCGCCCGAGCCGCGCCGCCAGCAGCCCCGCCTGGTTGTAGCGGCGGCGCAGCAGCCGCCAGCGGTGCAGCGGCACCGGCACCAGCAGGTCCGCCTCGCGCAGCAGCGCCTCCCCCACGCGCGCCATGTGCACGGCCAGCAGCCGCGCCATGTCGCCGCGGTCGCCATACTTCAGGCCGAGGATCAGCCCCGCCGAGCGCCGGTCGTAGCCGAGCGCCGCGCGCGCCCGTCCCCAGGGCGGCGGGGCACGCCGGCAGTCCTCGCAGCGCTGCAGGGCGCCGCCCAGCGCCGCGCTGGCGAACGCGCGCCCGCACTGTGCGCAGCACGGCTCGCGCAGGAACACCAGCGCGCCCCAGCACGCCGCGCAGAAGCTCCCCGCGCGGTCGACCGGCCGCTCGCACGACGGGCAGTGCGGCGGCAGCAGCAGGTCGAGCGCCGCCCCCGCCCCGCGAACCAGCGCACCCCGCAGGCCCGCCGCTCCCGGGCCAGGGCCATGCCGCCGCTCCGCCGCATCCGGCATGGTGGTCGTGCTCCCGCGGCGACGGCGACCGCGCGACGTCGCCGGCCGCAATGCTCGCCATGGTTGCATCCTGCACGCGCAACGGGTTGAATGTCACGCATCCCGACACACATCATGCGGCATGAGCGATGCCAGGATTTTTGATCGTGGCGCCGTCCGCAGGCACCGCGACCGTGCCGCTGCCGCCGGCCCCGGCGAGGCCGCGGAGGTGCTGCGCGACGTGGCCGACCGCCTGCTCGACCGTCTCGACGATACCACGCGCCGCTTCGCCGCGGCGCTCGACGTCGGCGGTCGCGGCGTGGTGGCACCCTTGCTGCGCGAGCGCGGCATCGCCGTGGTGAGCTGCGACCTCTCGCCCCGCATGGCCGCCCTGAACGGCGGCACGGCCGTTGCCGCCGACGAGGAGCTGCTGCCCTTCGCGCCTGGAAGCTTCGACCTGGTGGTGGCGAACCTGTCGCTGCACTGGGTCAATGACCTGCCCGGCTGCCTGGTGCAGCTGCGGCGTGCGCTTCGCCCGGACGGCCTGTTCCTGGCCAGCCTGCCGGCGCTCGGCACGCTCGACGGCCTGCGCGGGGCGCTGACGGAAGCGGAGCTGGCGCTGCGCGGCGGCGCCGCGCCGCGCGTCTCGCCGTTCGCGGAGCTGCGCGACTGCGCCTCGCTCCTGCAGCGTGCCGGCTTCGCCATGCCGGTCGCTGACTCCGACGAGCTGACCCTGCTGTATGCCGACCCGCTGGCCCTGCTGCGCGAGCTGCGCGCCGCCGGCGAGTCCAATGCCGTGCTGCTGCGCGACCGCCGCACCCCGCCGCGGGCACTGTTCCCCGCCGCCCTCGCCGCGATGCCGCAGCGCGACGGCCGTCTTGCCGCGCGCCTGCGCCTGGCCATGCTGACCGGCTGGGCGCCCGGCCCCGACCAGCGCCCGGCCGCGCCGCGCGGCAGCGCCACGGTGAGCCTCGCCGACGTGCTCGGCCGCCCTGACCTCGCGCCATGAACCGCCCGCAAGTCCACTCGACGGTGTCCTGTCCGGCGGCGCCGCCCGCCCTGGCCCGCCACGCGCGGACAGGCTACGCGGGCCGTCCCGGACCGCTGCGTCCGCACGCCCGCGGAGGACGATGCCCTGCTCCCTCGAACCGCCCGCCTCGCCACCCTGGCCGCGGCCGCCGTGCTCTGCGGCTGTGCGGCCCGCTCGCCGTCCCCGGTGCCGCCATCCCTGGCAGCGTCGACGCCGGGCCCGAACGGACCCGCGCCCGATGACGCCCCGGGCCCGCCTCGCGACGGCAAAGCCATGCTGCCGCAGCCATACTGAGCCACCCCCGGCCACGGTCCCGCTGGTCGCAGCCGCCGATGCGGTCCAGCATACCAACGTATGACACGCGCGCCGCGACCCGCCGTCACCGACATGCTGTCCCGGCTGCGCCGGCGGTGGCTGCCGTGCGCCGCGCTGGTCCTGCTCGCGCTCCCCGGAACGCTCGCCCCGGGCCTGCCGGGCGCCGCCCGGCCGGACGCCGGCCGCGCCGCCTTCCGTCGCCCGGTCGCGGCGCCGTTCCCCGCCGACGACCCCTACACACGGGCGAAGGCCGAGCTGGGCCGCACGCTGTTCTTCGATCCCGCGCTGTCCGGAACCGGCACCAAGTCCTGCGCGTCCTGCCACAACCCGGCGCTGTCCTACGCCGACGGCCTCGCCGTCGAGGCCGGCGTGCGCGGCCACAGCATCGGCCTGCGCACCCCCACCCTGCTCGACGTCGCCTGGATCGACGCCGCCGGCTGGGACGGCCGCTTCGCCGACATCGCCGACGTCACCCTGCCCGCGATCGCCAACCCCGGCATCATGGGCGGCGACGTCGACGCCGCCCTGGTCCGTCTCGCGGCAACCCCCGGCTACCGCCGCGCCTTCGCCGCGGCGTTCCCCGGACGGCCGATCGACCGTGCCACCCTGCGCTCCGCCGTGGCCACCTACGTCCGCACCATCGAGTCCGGCCCCGCCCCGTTCGACCGCTGGGTGGCGCACGACGAGTCCGCAATCAGCGACTCGGCCAAGCGCGGCTTCGCGCTGTTCGACGGCCGCGCCGGCTGCTCCGGCTGCCACAGCGGCTGGTCGTTCACCGACGGCTCGTTCCACGACATCGGCGTGTCCGGCGCCGACGAGCCGGGCCGCGGCGCGCTGTTTCCCGGCTCGATCAAGCTGCAGCACGCCTTCAAGGTGCCGACCCTGCGCGACGTCGCCCGCCGCAGCCCCTACATGCACGACGGCTCCTACCCCGACCTCGGCGCCGTCCTCGACCTGTACAACCGCGGCGGCACCGACCGTCCGAGCCTGTCCGAGCAGATCCACCCGCTCAACCTCGGCCAGGGCGAGGGCGAGGACCTGCTGGCGTTCCTCGCCACGCTGACCTCGGACCCGGCCCCGATCACCGTACCCGTGGTGCCGCGGCCCTAGAAGCTCCACGGGCGGCGTTCCCACTCGGGCAGGGAAGTAAGACTCTTCTTTTTCTGAAGAAAAAGAAGCAAAAAGACTTTGCACGTTGGGGTCCCAGGCCTGTCGGGCGGCTCCGACCCCCAACGGACAAAAGTTCTTTGGTTCTTTCTTTCAAGAAAGAACACGCTTCCTTCGCCTTGACCCAGGCTGCCGAGACCCCCGGCCACGTGCTATGGCGTTGCGCCGGCCATGCGGGCCAGGGGGGACGCCGTGGACGGCGAGGAGCGGAACCAGCGGGACGGCCCTGCCCCGGACGACGCCGAGGCGCTGCACCGCCGCCTCAGCGACGCCACCCCCGAGCAGCGCCTCGTGCACATCCTGCGCCTGATCGAGGGCGCAGCCGACGCCTGCCTCCGGCTGCCGGAGCTGCAGGGCGCGCGGCTGACGCTGCCCAGCCTGCGCCTGGACGCGGACACGCTGCGCCCGCACGTGGACAGCGCCGGCGCAGCACCCTCCTGGTGGCACGCCGAGAGCGGGGCCGCGCGCCTGCACGGCGCGGTGCTGCGCGGCGCCTCGCTGCAGGACGCGGTGCTCGATGGCGTCGACCTCACCCGCGCAGACCTCAGCGACGCCGCGCTGCGCTCCGCCTCGCTCAGGGCCGCCTGCCTGGAGGGGGCGAGCCTCGCGCGCGCCGACCTCACCGGCGCGGACCTCGCGGGCGTGCGCGCCAGCGAGGCCGACCTGCAGGACGCCCTGCTGGAGGACGCGCGCTTCACCGGCGCGGTGCTGCGCTTCGCCCGCCTCGGCGGCGCGCTGCTGGAGCACGCGGACTTCACCGACGCCGACCTGTGGGGCGCCAGGCTGGACGGCGCGGAGATGCCGTACGCCACGCTGCGCCGTGCCGTGGCGCAGGAGGCCTCGATGGTCGGCGCCGACCTGTCCGGCGCCAGTCTGGAGGAGGCCGACCTGCGCAAGGCCGACCTGTCCGGCGCCAGGCTGCGCGGCGCCGACCTGCGCGGCGCGGTGCTGGCGGGGGCGAAGCTCGGCGGCGCCGACCTCACCGACGCCAGCCTGCCGCGCGCCAACCTCTCGACCTGCGACCTGCGCCACATCCGCATCGCCGGCGCCTGGCTGGAAAGCACGCGCATGCGCGTTGACCAGCTCGGCGGCGCGCTGGGCGAGGAGGTCGCCGGCGACTTCGACGCCGCCCGCCAGGGCTACCTCAACCTGGAAAAGAACTTCCGCGACCTGGGCGTGCCAGACTCCGCGAGCTGGGCGTACCGGCGCGCCCGGCGCATGGGCAAGCGCCACACCCGCGCCCTGGCCCGCGCCGCACTGCGCGGGCGGCGCTGGCGCGAGGCCGGCCTGAACGCCGCGCTGACCGCCAGCGACAGCTTCGCAGAGTGGCTGTGCGACTACGGCGAGAGCCTGCCCCGCGTGCTGCGCGCCTTCGTGACGATCCTGCTGTGCTTCGCGCTGTACTACGCGGCCAGCGGCAGCCTGCTGCACGAGGTCGCCGGCCCGAACGGCCCGGTGCTGCGCCCGAGCCGCGCGGTCGGCGACATCCTGAGCTTCTCGTTCCTGGAGATGTGCACCTCGTCCACCCCCGATATCGGCCTGCATCCCGCCAACCGTCTGGTCTTCTTCGTGGGCAGCCTGCAGTACATCGTGGGTGTCGTGCTGATCGGCCTGTTCGGCTATGTGCTGGGCAATCGCATCAGACGATAGGGAAACGACCATGAGCGAGCAGACCCAGAGCCCGGCGTCGACGGCAGGCCGCAAGCCCGTGCTGCTGGTCAGCCGACGCATCCCGCCCGCCACCGAGGCCCGCGCCCGCCGCGACTACGACGTCCGCCTCAACGAGACCGACGAGCCCTACGACCACGAGGAACTCCTTCGCCGCGCCGAGGGGGCGGACGCCGTCATCGTCACCCCCGCCGACAAGGTCAGCGCGGACACCATCGGCCGCCTGCCCGACAGCGTGCGCGCCTTCGCGACCTTCAGCGTCGGCTACGACCACGTCGAGGCAGCCGCCCTGCGCGCACGCGGCACCCCCTTCGTCAACACCCCCGACGTGCTGTCCCAGGCCACCGCGGAGCTGGCCGTGCTGCTGATCCTCGCCGCCTGCAGACGGGCCGGCGAGGGCGAGCGCCTGGTCCGCGCCGGCGGCTGGCGTGGCTGGGCGCCGACCATGATGATGGGCGTCCAGGTGTCCGGGGCAAAGCTCGGCATCATGGGCATGGGCCGCATCGGCCGCGAGGTCGCCCGCATGGCGCGCGGCTTCGAGATGCGCATCCACTACCGCGACCTCGTCGAGCTGCCCGAGTCCCTCGTCGGCGACGCGATCTTCCACGGCGACGACGACAGCTTCCTCGCCGAGTGCGAGATCCTCTCGCTCAACGCCCCCGGCGGCGCCGGCACCGCGAGCTGGCTCGACGCGGCCAAGATCGCGAAGCTGCCGCAGGGCGCCGTCGTGGTGAACACCGCCCGCGGCACCCTGGTCGACGACGCCGCCCTGATCGCGGCGCTGAAGTCCGGACACGTCGCCGCCGCCGGCCTCGACGTGTTCGCCGGCGAGCCGAACCTCAACCCGGGCTACCTGGAACTGGAGAACGCGGTGCTGCTGCCCCACCTGGGCAGCAACCCGCTCAGGACGCGCGAGGCGATGGGCACGCTGGTGCTCGACGGGCTCGACGCGATCTTCGCGGGGCGTGAGCCGGCGAACCTCGTGAAGTAAGGCAAGGCCAGGGCTCTGCCCTGGACCCGCCAGGGGCGAGCCGCCCCTGGACCGGCCTCCTTAAGGCAGGCAAGTGGGTCCGAGTGTCCCGGGCACGACAGGCGTGCGGATCGATGCCGCATGCCCGGCAGCGACCCCTGCAAGGCGGGGCACGTTTTAGTCACATGGCTACTCTCCATGCCACATCCGCTCGGCGCGTTGCCCATCTCATACGCACAATGTTAGTAAAGATAACTCTGTGTGGGGGAGACATGGGTGTGAACGACCATTGGCAGGTCCAGGGGCGCCAGGGGCATGGCTGGTTCGGTCACGGCACGGGACCCGGCAAGGCAGAGAACCCAGGGTATGACCCGTCCACCGCCTTCAAGAGTGTCGACGACCGTGTCGTGGCTCTCGTCCATGGTGCGATCGCATCTCTTCCTGCGTCCCTTCGCGTGCGCGTCGAGGCGCATCATCAGCGCGGGACACTGCCTCGATTGGAAGAAGCTTTGTCGGCCTGGATCAGGGGAGCGCGCCTCGGCCGAACCGCCTTCGCGGACCATTTCCTCGGCAGGGCCGCCGCCGACCCTGTCGCTCACACACTTCGATCCGCTGCCTTGGCCGCAGCCACCGCAACCAGC
>CAXSFU010000100.1:0-9564 GCA_964236695.1 uncultured Acetobacteraceae bacterium
CAAAACGTTAAATCACCCTTGCGTCGAGGGAGCCGTCCACACAAAGCCTCTAAGTCAAGCTGGGCCCAGGGGCGGCTCCCTCCGGCGGCCTTTCCAACGATCCAAGAGGATCGTCAGAACCTTTGGCCACCTACGCCTGGCGGGTCCAGGGCAGAGCCCTGGCCTTCCTGGCTGGGACGCCCCTGCGCGTTGACGCAGTGCAGCATCGCCCGTAGAAGTCCGCGCCCCGAACACAGCGAAGCCCGATCAGGCGCAGCCCTGTCCAGCGCCGGAGGCGCCGCATAACCATGACCTTCGCCGATCTCGCCCTGGCGGCTCCCCTGCTGCGCGCGCTGGCAGAGGCAGGGTATGCCACCCCCACCCCGATCCAGGCCCGGTCGATCCCGTTGCTGCTGGACGGCCGCGACGTGCTGGGCCTGGCCCAGACCGGCACGGGCAAGACCGCCGCCTTCGCGCTGCCTCTGCTGCACCGCTTGGCCGCGTCGCCCCGGCCGGCGCCCAGGGGCGGGGCGCGCGTCCTGGTGCTCGCGCCCACGCGCGAGCTGGTGTCCCAGATCGCCGACGGCTTCGAGACCCTCGGCCGCCACCTGCCGTTCCGCGTGGCGACGGTGTTCGGCGGCGTCGGCCAGGGCCGCCAGGTCGATGCGCTCAGGGCCGGCGTGGACGTCGTCGTGGCCGCGCCGGGGCGCCTGCTGGACCTGATCGGGCAGGGCCTGTGCGACCTGTCGCGGCTGGAGGCGCTGGTGCTGGACGAAGCCGACCAGATGCTCGACATGGGCTTCGCCCGGCCGATCGAGCGCATCGTCGCGACGCTGCCGAGGGACCGGCACACGCTGCTGTTCTCCGCGACGATGCCGAAGTCCATCGCCGCTCTGGCCGAGGGCCTCCTGCGCGATCCGGTGCGGGTCGAGGTCGCCCCGCCCTCGACCCCCGCCGGGCGGATCGAGCAGTCGGTGATGTTCGTCGACGCGGCCGACAAGAAGGCGGCGCTGCTGGCGCTGCTGCGGGCGCCGGGGGTCGGGCAGGCGGTGGTGTTCACCCTGCAGAAGAACATCGCCAACGAGGTGTGCGCCTTTCTTGCCGGGGAGGGCATCGCCGCCGAGGCCCTGCACGGCAACAGGTCGCAGGGCCAGCGGGAGCGCGCGCTGGACGCCTTCCGCGCCGGCGCCGTGCGGGTGCTGGTCGCGACGGACATCGCGGCGCGCGGCATCGACGTCGAGACGGTGACGCACGTCTTCAACCACGACCTGCCGAGCCTCGCGGAAAGCTACGTCCACCGCATCGGCCGCACCGGCCGCGCGGGGCGCAGCGGCTGCGCCGTCACGCTGTGCGACGCCGAGCAGCGCGCCTGGCTGCGCGACGTGGAGCGCGAGATCGGCCGCGCCCTGACCGTGCAGGCCGACCACCCCTGGCATTCGGAAGCGGCGCGGACCTCGACCCTGCGCGCCCCCGTGCTGGGCGGCGGGCCGGTTCGGGCGGTGCAGCCGCAGAAGAAGCGCGAGCACAGGGTCTGGACCGAGGACGAGAAGCGTGCCGCGCGGGCCGCGGCCAGGGCGGCCTGAAGGCGGGCCCGGCCGGCCGGGGCGCGCCGGCCGCCGGGACGGGCGAGGCGGATAGGGGTTTGCGTCCGGGTGGTGCAGAACCCGGGTCCACGCCTGGCGGGGCATGAACCCCTTCCGCGCCCAGGGGAGCACACGATGTCCTTACGGCAGACCCGGGACCAGGGCCGCGCGCCAGGGCGCGGCCGCACGGCACGGGCGCTGCTCGCGATCGTCGCCGCCCTGCTCGTCGCCTTCGACGCCGCCTGCCTCAGCGTGCTCGGCTTCCTGGTCATAGGCCAGACGCTCGGCTACCTGTCGCTGCTCGGCTGGACCCACGTGATGGCCGTCGCAGGTGTCGCGAACGCGGTCCTGTTCCTCCTCGTCCTGGCCGCCCTGCTCCATCGCTGGCGACGCGGCCACCGTCGCGGCCACGTCGTGGAGATCGCGCTGGTGACGACGATCGCCGGCGCCGCCGCCTTCGTGCTGGGCCACGCCACGCTGCTTGCGCTGCAGATGGCTTTCGTGGCCGTCTCCGACCCTTCCGCCTGGGACCTGGAACAGCTTCTCCCCTCGATGCTGGACTGGCTGTAGAGGCCGTCGCGGATCCGCCGGTTCCGGTCTCCTGCGCGAAGGCAGGAAGGAAGCATGTTCTTTCTTGAAAGAAAGAACCAAAGAACTTTTGTTGACTAGGCTTCATGCCAGTCGGGCTTCCTGCGGCTTTCATGCAAAGTCTTTTTGCTTCTTTTCCTTCAGAAAAAGAAGAATCTTGCTTGCCTGCTTGGCGCGACCGGATGGTCCCAGGCCTGCAGCAGCCGCCTGGTCCGCCCCGCCGGCCCGGGTCGGTGGCTTTGCTTGCGGGCGCCCTGTCGCCTCGCCCGCGCGGCGCGGGTAGGATGCGGGCGACGTGTCGTTCCAAGGAGCCTGTGCCATGCCCGCGATCACCCTGCCCGACGGCTCCGTCCGCCGCTTCGAGGCCCCGGTGACCGGGACCGCGCTGGCGGCCGCGATCGGGCCGGGGCTGGCGAAGGCGGCGCTGGCCATGCGCGTCGACGGCGCGTTGCTCGACCTGGCGCGCGAGATCGGGCACGACGCGACGGTGCGGTTCGTGACACGGCGCGACCCGGAGGCGCTGGAGCTGATCCGGCACGACACGGCGCACGTGCTGGCGGAGGCGGTGCAGGGGCTCTACCCAGGGACGCAGGTGACGATCGGGCCGTCGATCGAGGACGGGTTCTACTACGATTTTGCCCGCGACGTGCCGTTCACGACGGAGGACTTCCCGGCGATCGAGGCCAGGATGCGCGAGATCATCGCCGGCGACGCGGCGTTCGTGCGCGAGGTGTGGGACCGCGGCGAGGCGACGGCGTTCTTCGAGGCGCGCGGCGAGGCGTACAAGGCGGAGCTGATCCGCGACCTCGGCGCGGACCAGGTGATCACGCTGTACCGGCAGGGGGCGTGGGTCGACCTGTGCCGCGGGCCGCACATGCGGGGCACGGCGGACGTGGGCGCGGCGTTCAAGCTGATGAAGGTCGCGGGCGCGTACTGGCGCGGCGATCACCGCAACCCGATGCTCAGCCGCATCTACGGGACGGCGTGGCGGGACCAGAAGGAGCTGGACGCCTATCTGCACCGGCTGGAGGAGGCGGAGCGGCGCGACCACCGCAGGATCGGGCGCGAGATGGACCTGTTCCACATCCAGGAGGAGGCGACGGGGAGCGTCTTCTGGCACGAGAAGGGCTGGCGGCTGTACCGGACCTGCGAGGCGTACATGCGCCGCAGGCTGGACGCGTCGGGGTATGGCGAGGTGCGGACGCCGCAGCTCGTGGACCGGGGGCTGTGGGAGCGCTCGGGGCACTGGGAGAAGTACCGCGAGCACATGTTCGTGGCGCGGGTGGAGGACGAGGACAAGGACCTTGCGCTCAAGCCGATGAACTGCCCGTGCCACGTGCAGATCTTCAACCAGGGCCTGCGCTCGTATCGCGAGCTGCCGCTGCGCATGGCGGAGTTCGGGGCGTGCCACCGCTACGAGCCGTCCGGCGCGCTGCACGGGATCATGCGGGTGCGCGCGTTCACGCAGGATGACGCGCACATCTTCTGCACCGAGGACCAGGTGGCCGACGAGACGGCGCGCTTCGTGGCGCTGCTGCGCTCGGTGTATGCGGATTTCGGGTTCGAGAGCTTCAGGGTGAAGTTCGCGGACCGGCCGGACAGCCGGGCGGGCGAGGACAGCGTGTGGGACCGCGCGGAGGCGGCGCTGCGCGAGGCGTGCGCGATCGCGGGCGTGGAGTACGAGGTCAATCCCGGCGAGGGGGCGTTCTACGGGCCGAAGCTGGAGTTCGTGCTGCGCGACGCGATCGGGCGGGACTGGCAGTGCGGCACGCTGCAGGTGGACTTCGTGCTGCCGGAGCGGCTGGACGCGTCGTTTGTGGGCGAGGACGGGGCCAGGCATCGGCCGGTGATGCTGCACCGCGCGATCCTGGGCAGCTTCGAGCGGTTCCTCGGCATCCTGATCGAGCAGTACGCGGGGCGGTTCCCCTTGTGGCTGGCGCCGGTGCAGGCGGTGGTGGCGACCGTCGTGTCGGACGCGAACCCGTACGCGGAGGTGGTCGCCGGGCGGCTGCGGGCGGCGGGGCTGTCCGTGCGCGTGGACGTGCGGAACGAAAAGATCAACGCCAAGGTCCGCGAGCACAGCCTGGCGCACGTGCCGGTGCTGCTGGTGGTGGGGCGGCGCGAGGCGGAGGAGGGCACGGTGGCGATCCGCAGGCTTGGCAGCCCGGCGCAGGAGGTCGTCGGGCTGGAGGCGGCGGCGGCGGCGCTGGGCGAGGAGGCGACGCCGCCGGACCTGCGCGGGGCGCACGCGGGCTGACCGGGCGGGGACGTAGCAGGCAAGGCCAGGGCTCTGCCCTGGACCCGCCAGGGGCGAGCCGCCCCTGGACCCGGCCTCCCTTAAGTCAGGGGTTCCAAGGGCCCTGCCTTTGGCGGGGTCCAGGGGCAGAGCCCCTGGCCTTGCTTTCTCTGTCGGCGGCGATGGTATTGTTTTGTGACCCAGGGTAATCGGTGACCTGTTCGCGCCTGCCATGGAGGTCCCTGCCTTGACACTCAAGCCCATGGAAGCAGGCGGCGGCGGGGCGAGCCCGCCGGGCGCGTGCGCGGCGGTGACGTCGATCCTGTCGCGGGTGGGCGACAAGTGGATGGTGCTGGTGGTGATGATGCTGGCGGACGGGCCGCGGCGGTTCAGCGTGCTGAAGCGCCTGGTGGGCGGGGTGTCGCAGCGGATGCTGACGCTGACGCTGCGCGGGCTGGAGCGCGACGGGCTGGTGACGCGCACCGTGTGGCCGACGGTCCCGCCGCGGGTGGAGTACGAGCTGACGCCGCTGGGGCACTCGCTGCGGGTGCCGCTGGAAGGGCTTGGGAGCTGGGCGTTCGCGCACCTGCCGGTGGTGGAGCGGGCGCGGCGGGCGTTCGACGCGCGGGCGGACGGGGGCTGAGGCGGGCGGGGCCGGCTTTCCCGCCGGCCCTTCCGCTGGTGTGGGCGGGCCGCAGCAAGCCCTGGCCGGTTCCGCCGAGGGCCGCGTCCTGTCGAGACTTTCCCAGGTCGTGGAGTCCGGAGGCGAGCCTTTGGCGAAGTTCGAGCCGGGGCCTCGACCCCGGCTGACTCAGGGGCCGGCGCCGCCCCAGGCCAGCATTTCGCCGAGCAGGTGGAGGCGGAAGGCGAGGGCGGCGGCGGCGCGCGCGGCGGCAGCGGTCGTGTGGCGGAGAAGTGCTGCCATGCCGGCGGGCTATGGCGTCGTGGTGGCAGGATGCGGGGGCGCGACGGGGACGGGGCGGGTGGCGTCGCGCGGGGCTCTGCGGGCGTGGCCCCTGGGACGGGCGAGGTCGGGCCGCAGGGTGGCGAGCGGGGCTGTGTCGCGGGGGGTGGCGGGGCCGGCGTGGCGGGCGGCCATCAGGGCGGCGATGGTGGAAGGGCCGGTCGAGAGATAGCGGTGCATGGGCGGGTCTCGCATCTGGGGTGGAGCCCGAGGCTAGACGAGAGTGATAATCATTCGCAACACCGGAGTGTGCCGAGGCAGGGACACGGCTCCGCCTCGAACGCCGCCAAAGGCTCGTTCCCGATCCTGTCTCAAGGGACGGGGATCAAAGGGCCGCTGGCCCTTTGCGGGTCTGGGCAGAGCCCAGCCTTGCTTCCTTCAGCCTTGCGGCAACTGCGGCGCCGGATCGGTGGAGGTGTCCTTGAGGGCGACGCCGGAGTGGCGGGCCATGCGCATGGCCCCGAGCAGGTGGGCGATGCGATGGGCGGCGGTGGCGGGCGAGAGGCCGTGGGGGTGGATGTTGGAGACGCAGTTGCGGTCGGCGTCGGTGGTGGCGGGGCCAGGCGCCCAGGTGAGATAGGCGCCGAGGCTGTCGGGCGTGGACAGGCCGGGGCGCTCGCCGATCAGCACGAGGACGGCGGCGGCGCGGAGCAGGGTGGCGACGCGGTCGCCGGCGGCGACGCGGCCGTGGCGGAGGACGATGCGCGGGGCGACGCGCCAGCCGGCGGCCTCCAGGGCGGGGAGCAGGCGGGCGAGCAGGGGCGGGGCCTGGCGCTCGGCGGCGCGGGCGGACAGGCCGTCGGCGACGGCGACGGCGAGGTCCCAGCCGGCCGCGTGGGAGGCGAGGGTGGCGGGGGCGTCGTCGTCGAGGTCGCGGCCGAGGTCGGGGCGGCGCAGGAACGTGGCGTGGTCGGGGGCGCGGCTGTGCAGGAGGAGCGCGGGCTGGGCGGGGGTGGAGAGGGCGTCGAGCAGGGCGGGGGCGTCGAGGGCGGCGGCGACGGCGTCGCGGGCGCGGGCGTGGGCGAGGCGGAGGTCGAGCAGGGGGCGGGTGGCGAGGGCTGCGCCGGCGCGGGGCAGGCCGATGCGGGCGGGGGTCAGGGGGCGCAGGCGGGCCCAGGGGTCGGGCGGGGCGGGGGGCTGGGTCATGGTCCTGCCAGGGAAGCAAGGTTGAGGCTCTGCCTCAAACTCCGCCAAAGGCAAGCCTTTGGAAACCACTCCTTAAATAAGGCCGGTCCAGGGCGGCTCGCCCTGGCGGGGTCCAGGGGCAGAGCCCCTGGCCTTGCCTGCCTACGCCAGCAGCGCCCTGAACTGCGCCGGCAGCCCAGGCGCGCGGACGCGGCCGCGGGCGTCGGTGAGGCCCTGTTCCGCGAGCCAGGCGTCGAACTCGGGAGCGGGGCGGCGGCCGAGCAGCTCGCGCACCGCGAGGGCGTCGTGGAACGAGGTGCTCTGGTAGCCGAGCATGATGTCGTCGCTGCCGGGGACGCCCATGACGAAGGTGACACCGGCGGCGGCGAGCAGGGTCAGCAGGGCGTCGCTGTCGTCGGCGTCGGCGTCGGCGTGGTTGGTGTGGCAGACGTCGCAGCCCATCGGCAGGCCGAGCAGCTTGCCGCAGAAGTGGTCCTCCAGGCCGGCGCGGGTGATCTGGCGGCCGTCGGCGAGGTACTCGGGGCCGATGAAGCCGACGACGGAGTTGACCAGCAGGGGCGCGAAGCGGCGGGCGACGGCGTAGGCGCGGGCTTCCAGGGTCTGCTGGTCGCAGCCGTGGTGGGCGTTGGACGACAGCGCGCTGCCCTGGCCAGTCTCGAAGTACATGACGTTGCGGCCCAGCGTGCCGCGGTCGAGCGACAGGGCGGCGTCGTGGGCCTCGGCGAGGAGGGCGAGGTTTATGCCGAAGCCGCGGTTGGCGGCCTCGGTGCCGGCGACGGACTGGAACACCAGGTCGACGGGGGCGCCGTCCTCGATCAGCGCCAGGGTGGTGGTGACGTGGGCGAGGACGCAGGTCTGGGTGGGGATGGCGAGGCGCTGGCGGGCGTCGTCGAGCAGGTGGAGCAGGGCGCGGGTGCGCTCCGGGCTGTCGGTGGCGGGGTTGATGCCGAGTACGGCGTCGCCGGCGCCGAGGAGCAGGCCGTCGAGCAGGGAGGCGGCGATGGCGCGCGGGTCGTCGGCGGGGTGGTTGGGCTGCAGGCGGGTGGACAGGCGCCCGGGCAGGCCGAGGGTGTTGCGGAAGCGGGTGGTGACGTGGCAGCGCGACGCCACGGCCATCAGGTCGGCGAGGCGGCACAGCTTGGAGCAGGCGGCGACCATCTCCGGGGTGAGGCCGGGGGCCAGCGCGGCGAGGGCCGCGGGGGTGGCGGCGTCGGACAGCAGCCAGTCGCGCAGCTCGCCCACGGTGAGGTGGGCGACGGGGGCGAAGGCGGCGGTGTCGTGGGTGTCGAGGATGAGGCGGGTGACCTCGCAGCGCTCGTAGGGGACCACGGCCTCGTCGAGGAAGCGGCGCAGGGGGACGTCGGCCAGGGCGTACTGGGCGGCGACGCGCTCCTCGCCGGAGCGGGCGGCGAGGCCGGCCAGCTCGTCGCCGGAGCGCAGGGGCGTGGCGCGGGCGAGCAGGGTCGCCAGGTCGGGAAAGGTGTGGCGCGTGGCGCCGAAGGTGGTGGCGTACATCGTGCGGGGGAGCGTAGGCGCGGGGGGGCAGGACGCAAGGCCGGGCTTTCCCTCCCGCCGGTCCTGATGACGGGCCGCGTGGCCCGGGGGATGGCCGCCGTCGGGGCGGGTCCCGCCCGTGCGCGGACGGCCCGGGAACGCCGGCCGCCCGCGCCGCGTCTTGCCCGTGTCAGGCACGGGGGTGAGGGCATGGCGCGGATCGTGGTGGTGGGCGGCGGGATCGCCGGCATCGTGGTGGCGACGCACCTGGCGCGGCGCCTGCCGCGGGCGGAGGCGGCCGAGGTGCTGCTCGTCGACCAGAACCCCGCGCACGTGTGGAAGCCGATGCTGCACACCTTTGCGGCGGGCACCGCGGTCTACGCCAACGAGGCGATCAGCTACGCCGCGCAGGCCAGCCGCAGCGGCTTTCGCGCCTGGCCCGGCGTGCTGGCCGGGCTCGACCGCGCCCGACGTCGGGTGCGGCTCGGCCCGGTGCGGCTGCCCGACGGCACCGACACCCTGGCCGGCCGCGAGGTGGCCTACGACACGCTGGTGCTCGCCGTGGGCAGCCGCGCCGACGACTTCGGCACGCCCGGCGTGGCCGAGCACTGCTGCTTCATCGACGAGATCCGCGAGGCGGAGCGGTTCAACGACCTGCTGCGCTCGCGGCTGATGCTCGGTGCCGATGCCGGCGAGGACGTGGCGGTGACGATCGTGGGCGGCGGCGCCACCGGCGTGGAGCTGGCCGCCGAGCTGCGCCGCCACATGGACCTGCTGGACGGCTACGCCACCGGCACGGCGCACGTGCGGCTGCGCCTCACGCTGGTCGAGGCCGGGCCGCGCCTGCTGCCGAGCTTTCCTTCGCACATCTCCGACGAGGCGGAGCGGGTGCTGCGCGGGCTCGGCGTCGACGTGCGCGTGGGCACGCGGGTGACGGGCGCCGACGCCGCCGGGGTCACGGTCGCGGGCGGGCGGGTCGACGCGTCGCTCACGGTGTGGGCGGCCGGGGTGCGCGCGCCGCACGTGGTCGCCAAGCTGGACGGCCTCGCCGTCGGACGCCACGGCCAGGTCGTGGTGGGGTCCACGCTGCAGAGCGTCACCGACGACTCAGTGTTCGCCCTGGGCGACTGCGCGAGCCTCGACGGCGCGAACGGCCGTCCGCTGCCGGCCACGGCCCAGGTGGCGCGCCAGCAGGCGGTGTTCCTGGCGCGCAGCCTGGCGGCCCGGGCGCGGCACGGCCGCCCGTTGGCACGGTTCGCGTTCCGCGACATGGGCAGCGTGGTGTCGCTCGGCGACTACGCCGCCTACGGCACGCTGGGCTCCTACGGCGTGTTCCGCGGCGGCTTCCTGCCGGGCCGGGTGGCGCAGCTCAGCCACGCGGCGCTCTACCGCATGCACCAGATGGACCTCGAAGGCGTGGTGCGCGGCGGCCTCGGCTGGCTCGCCGACGATCTCGGGCGCCTGGTACGGCCGGGAGTGCGGCTGGGATAGGGGCCGCCATGGACCTCGCGGCGTCAGGCAAGGCAGCAAGAGTCTTCTTTTTCTGAAGAAAAAGAAGCAAAAAGACTTTGCAA
>CAXSFU010000101.1:0-9550 GCA_964236695.1 uncultured Acetobacteraceae bacterium
ACAACCCTAGACGTCCAGATTCGCCACCTTCAGCGCGTTGCCCACGATGAAGTCCCGCCTGGGCTCCACCACGTCGCCCATCAGCGTGGCGAACACCTGCCCCGCGTCCTCCACGTCGCCGACCTTGACCTGCAGCAGGGTGCGGACGGCAGGGTCGAGCGTGGTCTTCCACAGCTGGTCCGGGTTCATCTCGCCCAGGCCCTTGAAGCGCTGGATGGCGAGCCCCTTGCGGCCCTGCGCCAGGATGCGGTCGAACGCGCTCGACGGCCCCGCCAGCGCGGACTCGCTGCCGTCCAGGCGCAGAGTCGCCGGCTGGGCGAAGCGCTGGGACAGCGCCTCGGCCCGCTCGGTCAGCCAGCGCGCCTCGGCCGAGCGCAGCCCGGCGGCGTCGAAGCCGTAGCGCTCCGCCACGCCGCGCACCGTACGGCGCATGGTCAGCCCGTCAGAGGCGTCGGCGATCCAGCCGCGCTCGTTGACCAGCGACACGTCGTTGAGCCGCGCCGACAGCGCCTGCGCGGACGCGGCACTGCCCTCCGCACCCAGCGCGCCCGCGATCGCCGCCTGCTCCAGCAGGGCCGTCGGCACCTGGTCGGCGGCCAGCCTGCGGATCTGCTGCGCCGCCTCGCGCAGCCACTCCACCTCGGCGGCCAGCTCCGGGCCTTCCAGCACCCGGCCGTCGGCATAGGTCAGCCGCGCGTCCGACAGCGCCTTGTCGAGCAGGTAGTCCTCCAGCGCCCGGTCGTTCTTCAGGTAGCGCTCCTCGCTGCCGCGCTTGGCCCGGTACAGCGGCGGCTGCGCGATGTACAGGTGGCCGCGCTCGATCAGCTCGCGCATCTGTCGGAAGAAGAACGTCAGCAGCAAGGTGCGGATGTGGCTGCCGTCCACGTCGGCGTCCGTCATGATGACGATGCGGTGGTAGCGCAGCTTGTCCACCGTGAAGCCGCCCTGCTCGACCGGCCCCTGGCCGATGCCGGTGCCCAGCGCCGTGATCAGCGTGCCGATCTCGGCAGAGCCCAGCATCTTGTCGAAGCGCGCGCGCTCGACATTGAGGATCTTGCCCTTCAGCGGCAGGATCGCCTGGTACTTGCGGTCCCGCCCCTGCTTGGCCGAGCCGCCGGCGCTGTCGCCCTCGACGAGGAAGATCTCGCACTTCGACGGGTCGCGCTCCTGGCAGTCGGCGAGCTTGCCGGGCAGGGTGCTGACGTCGAGCACCCCCTTGCGCCGCGTGAGGTCACGCGCCCGGCGTGCCGCCTCGCGCGCGCTGGCCGCGTCCATCACCTTCTGGATGATCGAGCGCGCCTCCTTGGGATGGGTCTCGAACCAGTGCGAGATCGCATCCGCGGCGGCGGCCTGCACCACCGGCTGCACCTCGGAGCTGACCAGCTTCTCCTTGGTCTGCGAGGAGAACTTCGGGTCGGGCACCTTGACCGACAGCACCGCCGTCATGCCCTCGCGCATGTCGTCGCCGACCAGCGCCAGCTGCTCCTTCTTGCCCATCCCCTCGGCATACTTCGTCACCACCCGCGTCAGCGCCTGGCGGAAACCCGCGAGGTGCGAGCCGCCGTCGCGCTGCGGGATGTTGTTGGTGAAGCACAGCATCGTCTCGTGGAAGCTGTCGTTCCAGGACAGCGCGAACTCCACGCGGATGCCCGACGCCGTGTCGTCCACCGCCGACGAGATCACCGGCGCGAACAGCGGCGTCTTGGCGCGGTCGAGGTACTCGGCGAACGCCACCAGCCCGCCCTCGTAGTGGAACGCCACCTCCTCGGACGGCGCATGCCGCTCGTCGCGCAGCACGATCGCCAGCCCGGAGTTGAGGAACGCCAGCTCGCGCAGCCGCTTCTCCAGGATGGCGAAGTCGAATTCGATGTGGGTGAAGGTCCCGGCGCTCGGCTTGAAGGTGACCTGCGTGCCCTGTGCCGCCTCGCTCGGCCCGACCACGACCAGCGGCGCCACCGCGTCGCCGTGCTCGAAGCGGATGAAGTGCTCGACGCCCGCGCGCCAGATGCGCACCTCCATCCACTCCGACAGCGCGTTGACCACCGCCGCGCCCACGCCGTGCAGGCCGCCGGACACCTTGTAGGAGTTCTGGTTGAACTTGCCCCCCGCATGCAGCCGGGTCAGCACCACCTCGGCGGCGGAGACGCCCTCCTCGGCGTGCAGGTCGGTGGGGATGCCGCGCCCGTCGTCGCGCACCGTCACGCTGCCGTCGCCGTTCAGCGTCAGCGAGCAGCGCGTGGCATAGCCCGCCTGCGCCTCGTCCACCGCGTTGTCGATGATCTCGAACGCCATGTGGTGCAGGCCGGAGCCGTCGTCGGTGTCGCCGATGTACATGCCCGGCCGCTTGCGCACCGCGTCCAGGCCCCGCAGCACCGAGATCGAGGCGGCGTCGTAGCTGTCGTGCTCCGCGGCCTCGTGGGGCGCGCCCGCCCCGCCTGTGGTCGCGACACTCGCGGCCCCGGCCTTTGCAGTGGGGGGCAGGGGGTCAGGCCGGACGGGATCGGACATGCCGTGAAGGTGCTCCGTGAACGCGCGGGAATCGCTGCCCTTATATAGTCATTCCCCGCCGCCGGAGCGAGGCCCGAGGCTCGCCGGCGCCCCCGGGAACGCGGGGTCCGGCGCCAGGCCGCCCTCGCCTGTGCGCAGCCCCTCCGCCACCCCGTGCAGCGTCGAGAACGCTTCTGCGTCGGTGCCGGTCAGCAGCACCTGCCCGGACCCCGACGACAGCGCCTCGAACAGCGCCCGGCGCCGCGGCGCGTCCAGGTGCACCGCCGGCTCGTCGAGCAGCAGCAGCGGCGCCGTGCCCCTGGCCTGGGCGATCAGCGAGGCGTGGCCCAGCACCACCGCGATCAGCAGCGCCTTCTGCTCCCCGGTGCTGGCCAGGGACGCCTGCCGGCCGCTGTCCAGGTCGGCCAGCGTCATGTCGGCCCGGTGCGCGCCCACCCCGGCGCTGCCCGCCGCCCGGTCCGCGCCGCGACGCGCCGCCAGCACGCCGCGCAGCCAGTCCTCCGCGTCCAGCGCGCTGGACGCCGCCAGCCGCTCGGCGATCGGGCACGCGAGGCCCAGCGCCGCCGCCGGGAACGCCCCCAGCGCCGCGGGCGAGGCCAGCAGGGCGTTCAGCCGCGCCACCAGCCCGGCGCGTGCGGCGCTCGCGGCGACGCCGTGGCGCGCCATCGTGTCCTCCAGCCCGGACAGCCAGCCGGCATCGCCGCCGGTCGACAGCAGCCGGTTGCGCTGCGTCATCGCGTGGTCGTGGGCGGCGACCTCGCGCGCCTGGCCGGGATCGAGCGCCCACACCAGCCGGTCGAGGAACCGCCTGCGCCCGGACGCGCCCTCCTGGAACAGCCGGTCCATCTGCGGCGTCAGCCACACCGTGGCGAAATGCCGCGCCACCTCGGCCTGGTTGTGCGGCGCCGCCCCGTCCAGGCGGAACACGCGCCGGTCCGAGGTCGGGTCGGGCGCCGCCCCCGTGCCAAGCTCGACCTCGCCGCCGGGGGTGGCGAGCCGCGCGGCCACGCCCCAGCGCCCGTCGCCGCCGTGGCGTGCCAGCTCCGCCATCCGCGCGGCGCGCAGGCCGCGGCCGGGGGCCAGCAGCGACACCGCCTCCAGCAGGTTGGTCTTGCCCGAGCCGTTGGGACCGGTGATCACGGACAGCCGGGCGGACGGGCGCCAGGACAGGCGCTCGTAGGAGCGGAACTGCGTGAGGTGGAGGCGGAGCAGGGTCAAGGCGGCGCCCGTCAGCCCGCCGGCGCCATGCCGCGGGCGAGCACCGAGATCAGGCCGCGAAGCTCGAACCGCAGCGTGTCCGGCGACATGGCGCCCACCTTCTCCTGCAGGCCGAGCGCCACGATGCCGTGCACCGCGGAGAACAGGGTGCGGGCGAAGCCGTCCGGCAGGTCCGCGGTGGGCGGGGCGACGGCGCCGATCATCCCGGCCAGGCCGGCGAACATCCTGTCGCGCAGCGACGCATACCAGTCCGGCAATGCTGCCCCGCCCGCCATGCGGTGCGCGAACAGCGCGTCCCAGCGCGGCGTGTTGGCGATGGCGTAGTCGAGGTAGCCTTCGGCCATGCGGCACAGGGTCTGCGAAGCATCCTCGGCGCCCTGCAGGCTGGCGGCGACGGCGTCGCCAAGGGCGAGCAGGGTGCGGGCGTTGACGGCGAGCACAAGCTCGTCGTGGCTGGCGAACAGCTTGTACACCATGCCCAGCGAGCATCCCGCCTCGCGCGCGACCTCGCGCACGCCGAGGGCGGCAAGCCCGGACACCGCCACCCGCGCCTCCGCCGCGTCCAGCACCGCCTCGCGCAGCATCCCGCGCCGTTCCGCCACGCCTGAGCTGTCCACCCTGCCGCCTTTTTCCCTTGGCCCAGCAGATTACCCTTGTGAACAACGTTCACGCAAGCTAGGGTCGTGAACATTGTTCACAGGAGGACCGGATGCCCCGCCGCGACGCCCACACTCCCGCCTGGATCGGCTTCAGCGACGTGTCGTTCTGTGTGGCAGCCGCCATGGCTGCGCTCGGCATCGCCTACCTGCCGCTCGGCCCACGGGAGCGCGACTCCCTGGGAATGGCCGCGCTGCTCCTGGTGCACGCGTCCGTCTCCCTGACCAAGACGCTGCGCGACCGCCACGAGGCGGACACCGCGGCCCGGCCGGACGACGCGCGATGAGCCGCCCCCTGCTGGCGGAGCGACGCTTCGCGCCGCTGTTCGCCTGCCAGTTCCTGTCCGCGTTCGGCGACAACTTCCTGCGCAACGCCCTGGGGCTCCTGGTCGTCTGGTCGCAGGGCGCCGCCCCCGGCTGGATCGTGGCCGCGGCGTCCGGCGCGTTCGTGCTGCCGTCCGTCCTGCTGTCCGGGCTCGGCGGGCAGCTCGCGGACCGGATGGACAAGGCGCGGCTGATCCGGCGCCTGAAGCTCGCCGAGGTCGCGATCGCCGCGGCCGCCACCCTGGGGCTGGCCGCGGGCTCGCTGTCGGTGCTGTTCGCGGGCCTGGTGGCGTCCGGCGTGGTCGCGTCGCTGTTCGGCCCGGTGAAGTACGGCATCCTGCCGGACCAGCTGCCGCGCGAGCGGCTGACCTCGGCCAACGCCCTCGTCGAGGGGGCGACCTTCGCGGCCATCCTGGCCGGCACCGTGGCGTCCGGCCTGCTGGTCGGCGGCGGCGGCCGGCCGTTCGCGGTCGGCCTGGTCGTGCTCGCCACCGCAGCGCTGTCCTGGGGCGTGGCCGCCCTGGTGCCCGCGACCCGCCCCAATCCGGCGCTGCACGTGCAGGCCGACATCGTGGCCTCCACCCTGGACCTGCTGCGCGGGCTGCGGGCGGACCGCCGGATCTGGAAGGCGGCGCTGGCCAACGCCTGGTTCTGGGTGGTGGGGAGCGCGGTGATCTCGCTGCTGCCTGGGCTGGTGCGCGATTCCCTGGGCGGCGGGGCGGGGATGGACACGGCGTTCCTGTGCCTGTTCGCCGTCGGCATCGCCTGCGGCTCCGCCCTGGCCTCGTTCCTGTCCGGGGCGCGCACGGTGCTGCTCCCGGCCGGCCTGGGCAGCGCGGTGTTCGGCTGCGCGCTGGTCGACCTCTGGTTCGCCACCCACGGCCATGCGACGCCGGCCGCCCTCGCGCAGGGCCTCGGCCACGCCCGTGCGGGGCATGCGGCCGTGGACCTGTTCCTGGCGGCGCTGGGCGGCGGCCTGCTCGCCGTGCCGACGCTGTCCGCCATCCAGGCCTGGTCGCCGCCCGAGCGTCGCTCGCGCGGCGTGGCCGGGGTCAACGTCCTGGCCGCGCTGTCGATGGTCGTCACCGCGGCGCTGCTGGTCGCGGCCCAGATCGCCGGCCTGGGGGCGCCCGCCCTGCTCGGCATCACCGGACTGCTCTGCCTCGCGCTCGCGCCGGCGATGCTGGCCGGCCTGCCGGAGAACCCGCTCGGCGAGGCGGCGTGGCTGCTGTTCCGCGTCCTGTTCCGCATCCGGCTGCACGGCACGGAGCACCTGCCGCGTCCCGGCCAGCCGGCGCTGCTGACGCCCAACCACGTGAGCTGGCTCGACGCCACGGCGCTGTTCGCG
Source organism: uncultured Acetobacteraceae bacterium (assembly GCA_964236695.1). GTDB lineage: Bacteria > Pseudomonadota > Alphaproteobacteria > Acetobacterales > Acetobacteraceae > CAXSEF01. Next base: position 6,055 of record CAXSFU010000101.1, read on the forward strand.
GTCATGGAGCAGCGGCCGCTGTTCGCCGTCGACGCCCAGGTGGCCAGGCGCTGGTGGGTCCGCCCGCTGCTGCGCCTGGTCGACGCCCTGCCGGTGGAGCCGGGCAGCCCCTACGCCGTGCGCACCATGGTGGGGGCGGTCAAGGGCGGCGCGCAGCTCGTGCTGTTCCCGGAAGGGCGCATCACCGTCACCGGCTCGCTGATGGAGGCGCAGCACGGCGCGGCCACGGTCGCCGACAAGGCGGACGTTTCGGTGGTGCCGGTGCGGCTCGGGGGCCTGGAGCGCACGGTGTTCTCCCGCCTGGCCGAGTCGCAGACCCGGCGCGCCCTGTTCCCCCGGGTCACGGTCACTGTGCTGCCGCAGCAGCGGCTGCGGGCGCCGGAGGGCAGCGTCGGCAGGGCGCGTCGAGAGGCGCTGACGGCCTGCCTGCGCGACGTCATGGAGGAGGCGGTCTATCTCGCCACCCCCTGCGACCTGACCCTGTTCCAGGCCGTCGCGCGCGCGGCGAGGGCCCATGGCATGGGCCGGCTGGCCGTGGAGGACCCGGTCGCGGGGCCGCTGTCGTATCGCAGGATGCTGGCCGGGGCCGACGTGCTGGGGCAGGCCCTGGCGCGCGGCACGAACCGGGACGAGGCGGTGGGCCTGCTGCTGCCCACCGCCAACGCCACGGCGCTGTGCCTGCTGGGACTGTGCTCCTGGGGCCGCGTGCCCGCCATGCTCAACGCCACCGCCGGGCTGGCGAGCCTGCGCGCCGCCGTCGCCGCCGCCGAGGTCCGGGTGGTCGTCACCTCCCGCGCCTTCGTCGACAAGGCCCGCCTCGCCCCGGTGCTGGCCGGGCTCGAGGGACAGGTGCGGGTGGTGTTCCTCGAGGACGTGCGCGCCGGCGTGACCCGTGGCCGCAGGCTGCGGGCGCTGCTGCGGGCCAGCCTGCTGACGACCCGGCCGCGCGTCGCCCGCGATCCCGCGGACCGGGCGGTGGTGATGTTCACCTCCGGCTCCTCCGGCACGCCGAAGGGCGTGGTGCTCACCCACCGCAACCTGCTCGCCAACGTGGCGCAGGTCGGCGGGCGGATCGGCTTCGGGCGGGCCGACCGCGTGCTCAACACCCTGCCGATGTTCCACGCCTTCGGGCTGACCGGCGGCTTCCTGCTGCCCGTCACCTCCGGCATCCCCGCCTTCCTGTATCCCTCGCCGCTGCACTATGCCGTCATCCCGCAGGTCGCCTACGGGTGGAACGCCACCGCCCTGTTCGGCACCAGCACCTTCCTGCGCGGCTACGCCCGGCGCGCGCAGCCGACGGCGTTCCGCTCGCTGCGCCTGGTGGTGGCGGGCGCCGAGCGGGTGCAGCCCGCGGTGCGCGAGCAATGGATGGAGCGCTTCGGCCTGCGCATCCTGGAGGGCTACGGCGCGACGGAGTGCTCGCCGGTGCTGGCGCTGAACACCCCGGTGTCCAACCGCTCCGGCACGCTCGGCCGCCTGCTGCCCGGCATGGCCGCGCGCCTCGCGCCCGTGGACGGCCTGCCCGGCGCGGGGCGGCTTTCGGTATCCGGGCCCAACGTGATGGCCGGCTACCTCCTGGCGGACCGGCCCGGCCGGCTGCAGCCGCCGCCGGACGGCTGGCACGACACCGGCGATATCGTGTCGGTGGGCGAGGACGGCCATCTCGCCATCGTCGGCCGTGCGTCACGCATCGCCAAGCCGGCCGGCGAGATGGTGTCGCTCTCTGCCGTCGAGGATCTCGCCGCCGGCGTCTGGCCCGAGGTCCTGTCCGTCGCGGTGGCGCTGCCCGACCCCCGCAAGGGCGAGCGCATCGTGCTGCTGACCGAGCAGGCCGGCGCCACCCGGGGCGCGCTGCAGGCGCATGCCCGGACCGCCGGCGCCTCCGAGCTCCTGCTGCCCGCGGAGCTGCGCGTCGTGGAGCGCCTGCCGCTGCTGGGATCGGGCAAGCCCGACCTGCGGGCCGCGCAGCAGCTGGCTGACGACGGAACGGGCACCGGCGCGCAGGAACGGTTGGCGCCGGCGACCGGCTCGCTGGTTCAGGCAGGACAGCAAGAGTCTTCTTTTTCTGAAGAAAAAGAAGCAAAAAGACTTTATCTGTGAAGATTCAGGCGTGCGGGTGGCTCCGTTGCCCAACGAGCAAAAGTTCTTTGGTTCTTTCTTTCAAGAAAGAACATGCTTTCTTCCTGCTGTGCTGCAGGAAATCGGGGATGGCAGGCTGATGACACCCTCTACACCCGCATCGGCATCAGCACGTAGAGCGCAGAGCTGTCCTCCGCGTCGCGCACGATCGTCGGCGCCGAGCCGTCGGAGAACGCGAACTCCACCTGGCCGGAGATCTGGTCGGTGATGTCGTTGAGGTAGCGCGCCTGGAACCCGATCTCCAGCGGCCCGGCGCCGTAGGTCACGCGCCCCTCGTCCAGCTCCTCGCTGGCCGTGCCCTGGTCGGGGCTGGCGGCCGACAGCACCAGCAGGTCGCGCGACAGCGTCATCTTCACCGGCCGCGAGCGTTCCGAGCTGATCGCGGCGACCCGCGCCACCGCATCGGAGAAGTCCTTCTTGCCCACGCGCAGCAGCTTGTCGTTGTCGCGCGGGATCACGCGGTCGTACTCGGGGAACGTGCCGTCGATCAGCTTGCTGGTCAGCGTCACGGTGCCGACGGTGAACTGGATGCGGGTGTCGGACAGGCCGATCTCCACGTCGTCGCCGCCCTCGTCGAGCAGCTTGCGCAGCTCGGCGATGGTCTTGCGCGGGATGATCACCCCCGGGATCGAGCCTGCGCCCTCCGGCAGCGGCTCCTCCACCCGCGCCAGCCGGTGCCCGTCGGTCGCCACCGCGCGCAGCATCCGCCCGGACTCGCCGTCGACCACGTGCAGGTAGATGCCGTTGAGGTAGTAGCGCGTCTCCTCCGTGCTGATCGCGAACCGCGTGCGGTCGATCAGCCCCTTCAGCGTCAGCGACGGCAGGCTGAAGCGGTGCGGAAGCTGCCCCGCCGTCATCGACGGGAAGTCGTCCGTCGACAGCACCACCAGGCTCGTCGCGTAGCGCCCCGCCCGCAGCGCGAGCTGCGCGTCGCCGCCGGGGTGGTCCAGCTCGATCTCCGCGCCGTCGGGCAGCTTGCGCGCGATCTCGTAGAGCGTGGCCGCCGGCGCCGTCGTCGCCCCGTCGCGCGACACGCTGGCGGCGACGGTCTCGACGACGGCGATCTCCATGTCGGTGGCCGTCAGGCTGAGCGTGCCCTCCTTCGCCGAGATCAGCACGTTGGCCAGGATCGGGATGGTGTTGCGCTTCTCCGCCACGCTCTGGATGTGGGCGAGCGCCTTGAGCAGCGTGGCGCGATCGGCCTTGAGCTTCATCGGCGTCGGTCCTTGCACCGGGGATCGCGACGAGCCCGGACGGGAAGAGGGGGATGGATACTATCGGGGCGGCAGCGACTCAGGAAGGGCCGAAGGAAGCAAGGTTGGGCTCCGCCCAAACCCGCAAAGGGCCGGGAAGCCCT
>CAXSFU010000102.1:0-9388 GCA_964236695.1 uncultured Acetobacteraceae bacterium
AACCAGAATCAGATCCGATCGAGCCGGGTCAACCGTTAATGGGTCCTGACCCTAGATGCAATCAGCATATCCAACAAATTAAGCACTCTTGCTGGTGATAAAAAATATAAGATAAAACTGCACATTGGATAATTCATTTAACACGTGTTAAAGGAGCTTGAATGTGTTTCTAATACTAGAATAATGATCTTTACCTGTTGTCTAGCCTACTTAGCGGCTCTACTGATCGAGTTTAATCTTAAGACATGCCGGCCCTGGGAGCGTCTCGCCTCTGGAAGATGCGGGCAGACCCCGGTCTTGCTTGCCTGCATTAAAACTCCGTGCGCCTGCGCTTGGCGTGGACGTCGTAGTGGGCCTAGCGAGCCATCAGGGTTTTGGCATGCTTGCCGAGGAGAGTTTAGAGGCGAAGCGCAGGGCTAGAGGTGATGAAGCGGGTGCTCAGACCCGGTTCGGGATGTCGTCTGTGTCGAAGAACACCCCGGCGATGATCGGTCCGGCCGGATCGTACGCGATCCAGTAGCGTCCGCGCTTCAGCCACAGCAGCTCCAGGGCTGCCAATTCAGGGTAGGGGCGAGGCGCTGTTAGGCCGCGGCGGGGCGCGTTCAGGATGACGAGGCTTGCCTCGGCGAGGGCGTGGCCGAGGTTGCGGAGCGCCTGGGGCCGCTGTTGCGCGATGTAGAGGCGTTCGAACGCGTCAAGCTGGGCGCTGGCTTCCGGGGCGAGTGCGATCACCGGGGTAGGGGTGGGTTCGGCTCGTCGGGGGTGGTGCCCATCTCGGCTTCCAGGCGCTCGGCCGTTGCGCGCAGACGGTCGAGGACCGGGAGCAACGGCACGGCCTGGCCGGCCGCGATCTGCGCCTTAGCGCGTTCGAGGCTTTCCCGCCAGTCGGCGGGGGCTCGGGGCGTTTGCGGGGCTTCGGACATGGGGCAGATCGTAGGGTGCCCTGGCGGGTGTTTCCAGGGGGATCGAGGCGGGCGCGGCGGGAGGCCGGAGCGGCGCGCGAGCTTCGGGCCGGCGGTCCGGCCGACCGGGTCCTGAGCCTCGTTGTGCCGGGTCCAGGGGCGGCTCGCTCCTGGCGGGTTTGGGCAGAGCCCAACCTTGCCTGCCTGCTCTGCCGTGCGGCGGATTTCAGCCTTGCAGGCGTCCTGCGGGGCGAGACGCCGGGCGTCTCGGGGGGCGATACGGATCGGGGGGTTGTGCGGGCCGGTGTCCTGCGGGGCGAGACGGCGTGGGGCGCCGGGGCGGGCCGGGCGGGGCGGTTTCGCGGGGGCGGGGCGGCGCCGTGGCGTTGCCGGCGTCCCTGCGGTCCCGCGCGGCGGGGCCGCGTCGGCCTGGGGGATCAGGGGCGGCTGTCGGCTGGGAGCGTCTCGGTGGGATCGTGCGCCGGCACGCCCAGCGGGGCGAAGTGGCGCAGGTTGCGTGTCAGGATGACGCAGCCTTTCGCGAGGGCGGTTGCGGCGATCGCGAGGTCTGCCAGGCCTGGGTCGTGTCCCTGGCCGCGCGCGTGGTCCGAGAGGGCGCCGATGCGCCGGGCCGTTGCGGCATCGACGGGGAGGATGCGGTCGGCGTACAGGTGCAGCACGGTGTCCAGCCAGTCGGCCAGGCGCCTGGCCCTGGCGTGGGCGCCGGTGCGGCGGCTGCGCGCCAGGCCGTCCTCCACCTCCGCGATGGTGATCACCGACAGGTAAAGGGCGCTGCTGTTGCGTTCCATCCAGTCGCGGAGGTCTGCTTCGGGGACGGCCTTTGTGGGCGCGGTGGCGGAGAGGACGTTGGTGTCGACGAGGTACACGGCCTAGGGGTCGTCGCCGCGGAGGCTTCCGCGGCGCTCCGGCAGGTCGTCCGGGTCCAGGCGGGCTTCCAGGAGGAGCCGGCCGAACGAGGGGATCTGCGACAGGCGCTGCCATTCCTCGAAGCCGAGGACGACCGCGGCCGGGCGGCCGTGGCGGGTGATGATGGAGGGCTCGCCGTTCCGGGCCTGGTCGACCACTGCCGACAGCGTGGCCTTGGCGTCCCGCAGCTGGATTTCGTGCATTCCGGGCTCCGTGACCACTGTGGTCCTATCCTGTAGGAAGCGGGGTTCTGCCGCAAGCGCCTTGGCGGTCGGGCCTCGTGGCCGGGCGCCGGCTTTGGTTCTGCGGGCGGGGGTCGGCATTTGTGTCCGGGCGTCGGGCTGTCCTTCGATGTCCGGGACGAAGCGCACGGCGGGCGCTGCCCGTTCGCCGATCCCCGTTCTGCTGCCCGGCGGCCCGGCCGACCGGGTTCTGACCCTGTTGTGCCGGGTCCAGGGGCGGCTCGCCCCTGGCGGGTTTGGGCAGAGCCCAACCTTGCCTGCCTGCTCTGCCCTGCGACGGGATTCGGCCTTGCGGGCGTCCTGCGGGGCGAGACGGCGTGGGGCGCCGACGACGGTGCAGCGAGACGGTTTAGGGGTGCAGAGCGACGGCGTGGGGCCGGGTGCCTCCGGGCTTGCTGAAAGGCGTGGCGCCACGCCGCATGATGTCATAGGAGACGCCATGCCGCTTCGGCTGCTGCTTGACACGAACATCGTCCGGGCGGGCTTCGTCAGTGCGGACGGGGCGTCGCGGCGGCTGCTGCGGGCGGTGCTGACGGGCCGTGTCGCCGCCGTCGCCTCCACGGCCCTGATGCTGCAGTACGAGGATGTTCTGCTCCGCCCGGAGACGCTGACGCGGGCGGGAATCGCGGCGCGGGATGCGCTCGCGTTCCTGGACGGCCTGTGCGGCGTTTGCCAGCCTGTGGCGGTGCGGGTGCGCTGGCGGCCGCAGTCGCCCGACGGCGGGGACGACCTGGTGATCGACGCGGCGGTGAACGGCCTCGCGGACGCCATCGTCACCTTCAACCTGCGCGACCTGCGCGCGCCGGCGGCCCGGTTCGGCATCGGGGCCGAGCCGCCGGGCGACACCCTGAGGAGGCTTCGATGAGCACGTTTCCGCTGCGCATGCCCGAGGACCTCAAGGCCGCGGTCGCCGCCCAGGCGGCGCGCGCCGGGGTCAGCCTGAACCAGTACCTGCTGTCCATCGTCGCGGCCCACGCGGGCTCGCAGGCGGAGACCGAGCGTTATTTCGCTGCGCGGGCGGCGCGCTCCAGCCCGGAGGGCGCGCTGGAGGTCCTGGACCGTGCCGGCCGGGGCAACGCGCCCGAGCCGGGCGACGCGCTGCCGCCGGACCTCCTGCCGTGAGCGGGGCCTCGAAGACTCCGGTCGTGGAGTTCCTGGCCTAGAGAGTGTTACCGACCTGCCAGTTCCGAGTTCTTCCGGGATAGCAGGGAGAAAGCACGTTCTTTCTTGAAAGAAAGAACCAAAGAACTTTTTCTTGTTGGGCAATGGAGCCGCCCGCGCGCCCGGGTCTTCATGGAGAAAGTCTTTTTGCTTCTTTTTCTTCAGAAAAAGAAGACTCTTGTCTTCTTGCCCGAAGCGGCAGGCTGCTGCGAGGTTCATGACTGCCTTTGGTCTGTGCCGGTCAGAGGCGGCTTCCTCCGGTGGCTTTTCCAGCGATCCAGGCGGATCGTCGGATTTTTTGGCCCCCTGCCCCTGGCGGGTCTGGGCAGAGCCCAGCCTTGCCTACTTCTCCGTGCGCTCGCGTTCGGCGTGGATGTCGTGGCGGGCCTGGCGGGCCATCCAGGTCTCGGCGTGCTCGCCGAGGAGGGCTTCGAGGCGCAGCGCGGTGTTGGGGGTGATGGCGCGGGTGCCGCGGGTCAGCTCGTGGAGGCGCTGGCGGGTGACGCCGAGGCGGGCGGCGGCCAGGGTCGGGGGCAGGCCGTGCTGGGCGAGGGCGTCGCGCAGGATGAGGCCGGGGTGGGCGGGGGGCGGCGGGGCGGCGGGGCGGGTGTCCGGCGGGGCGGGGCGCGGGGCGATCTGGATCGGGGGATTGCGGGGGCCGGTGTCCGGCGGGTCGGGACGGGGCGGGGCGCGGTCGACCGTGGCCTCGACCATGGCGACGGCGCGGTCGGCGGCGGCGTCGGGGTGGCCGGGGGGTCCGGGCTCGCGCCAGTCGGGCCAGCGGAGCAGGAGGGTGCGCAGGGCGCGGGTGAGGGCAGAGTAGCGTTCGGGGCTGGCGAGGTCGGGGCGGAGCGCGCTCCAGGCGCAGTCGATCTGGAAGGCGGCGACGGTGCCGAGGTGCTCGATTTCGGCGCGGACGGGGGCGGCGAGGCAGGCGAGGTCGCGCATCAGGACGGTGTGGGCGTCGGGGCGGGCGTCGATGCAGGCGAGGATGCGGGCGGCGGTGGCGACGAGGGCTGCGCGCGGGGGCGCGGGGTCGAGGGGGTCGTGGCTGCCGGTGGCCTCGAGGAGGGCGCGGGCGTGGGTGTTGCAGATGACGGCGAGCAGGCGGTGGGTGTTGCCGAAGTGCGGGTCGAGAGAGCCCTTGTGCAGGCCGGTGCCTTCCATGATGCGGGCGGCGGTGATGTGGGGGAAGCCGAGCTCGGCGATGTTGCGGGTGGCGACGGAGAGGATGCGGGCGCGGTTGGCGCTGCTGCGCAGGGCGTGGGCGGTCATTGCGGGCCTCCGGGTGGGTCGGGATTGGTGGCCGGGGCGGGGGCGTTTGGGCAAGCGCGGGGCGGGCCTTGCGGGGCGCCGATCCAGGGGCGCGGCCCCTGGCGGGTCCAGGGCGGCGCCCTGGCCTTTCTTCCTTCGGGGGTGCCGCCATATGGCGGGTCATGCCAGATGCGCCCGCCTTCACGCTGACGCTGCACCCTTCGATCCACGAGATCCCGGCGGCGGACTGGGACGCGTGCGCGGGGCCGGACAATCCGTTCGTGTCGTTCGCGTTCCTGTCGGCCGTGGAGGACAGCGGGTCGGCGGGGAGCCGGACGGGGTGGCTGCCGCAGCACGCGGCGCTGCGCGACCCGGCGGGGCGGCTGCTGGCGTGTGCGCCGATGTATGCGAAGGCGCATTCGTACGGGGAGTACGTGTTCGACCACGGGTGGGCGGCGGCGTTCGAGCGGGCGGGCGGCGACTACTATCCGAAGCTGCAGGTGGCGTCGCCGTTCTCGCCGGTGACGGGGCCGCGGCTGCTGCTGCGGCCGGACTGCGGGGTGGAGGCGGGGGCGTTGCGGCTGGCGCTGGCGCAGGCGCTGGTGCAGGCGTGCCGGCAGCTCGACCTGTCGTCGGTGCATGCGACGTTCTGCACGGAGGCGGAGTGGGCGGCGCTGGGGGAGGCGGGGTGGCTGGCGCGGGTGGGGACGCAGTTCCACTGGGAGAACGCGGGGTATGCGGACTTCGAGGGGTTCCTCGGCGCGCTGTCGTCGCGCAAGCGCAAGACGCTGCGCCGGGAGCGGCGGGACGCGCAGGGGTGCGGGCTGGCGTTCCTGACGCTGCGGGGGCCGGAGATCGAGGCGAAGCACTGGGAGGCGTTCTTCCGGTTCTATCATTCCACGGTCGATCGGAAGTGGGGGAATGCGTATCTGACGAAGAAGTTCTTCCCGATGTTGGGGCAGCGTCTTGGGGAGCGGGTGGTGCTGATGCTGGCGGTGGAGGGGGGCGTGCCGGTGGCCGGCGCGCTCAACCTGCTGGGGACGGACGCGTTGTACGGGCGCAACTGGGGGGCGGTGGGGGAGTGGCCGTTCCTGCACTTCGAGCTGTGCTACTACCGGGCGATCGACTACGCGATCGAGCACGGGCTGGCGCGGGTCGAGGCGGGGGCGCAGGGGGAGCACAAGATCCAGCGGGGGTATCGGCCGCGGCCGACGTATTCGGCGCACTGGATCGCGCACCGGGGGCTGCGGGGGGCGGTGCGGGAGTTCCTGGACGCGGAGCGGCCGGCGCGGGTGGCGGAGATGGCGGAGCTGGACCTGCTGTCGCCGTATCGGCGGGATGGGGAGGGCTGAAGGAAGGCCAGGGCTCTGCCCTGGACCCGCCAGAGGCTGGGCCTCTGGACTGCCCTTTCTTAAGTAATGGATTCCAAAGGCTTGCCTTTGGCGGGGTTTGGGGCAGAGCCCCAACCTTTCTTTCTTCAGGAGCGTGCCGTGCAGAACTGGGGCGCGATGAGCCGGGTGGAGCGCGACGCCGCCTACGACAACCGGGCGGCGGTGGCGGACAGCGCGGCGCTGGTCGCGGAGCGGGTGGCCGCGTCGGCGGCGTTCCGGGCGTCGGTGCCGGGGGCGCTGGACCTGCCGTACGGGGCGGGGGAGCGGCAGCGGTGGGACCTGTTTCCCGGGGCCGATGCGTCGGCGCCGTGCCTGGTGTTCCTGCATGGCGGGTACTGGCAGCGGGGGCGGCGCGAGGAGTTCGCGTGCCTGGGCGAGGGGGTGCGGGCGCGGGGGTGGTCGGTGGCGCTGGCGGGCTACACGCTGGCGCCGGAGGCCAGGCTGTCGGGGATCGTGGGGGAGGTGACGGCGGCGCTGGACTGGCTGGCGGCGCACGGGGAGGCGCATGGCGTGGCGGGGCCGGTGGTGCTGTCGGGGTGGTCGGCGGGGGCGCATCTGGTGGCGATGGCGCTGGGGCATCCGAGGGTGGCGGCGGGGCTGGCGATCTCGGGGGTGTACGAGCTGGGGCCGTTGCGGGACACGGCGGTCAACGAGGCGCTGCGGCTGGATGACGCGGAGGTGGCGGCGCTGTCGCCGCTGCGGCTGGCGCCGGTCGCGAAGACGCTGGCGATCGCGTACGGGACGGCGGAGCTGGCGGCGCTGGCGCACGACAGCCGGCACCTGCACGGGCTGCGCTCGGAGGCGCATCAGGCGGGGGCGCTGCTGCCGGTGGCGCGGGCGAACCACTTCACGGTGCTGGACGGGCTGCGGGGGGTGGACGGGGTGCTGGTCAGGGCGGCGGTCGAGGCGCTGGCGTAGGAAGGCCAGGGCTCTGCCCTGGACCCGCCACAGGGCCGAGCCCTTTGGAAACCCCTTGCCAAGTAGTGGATTCCAAAGGCTTGCCTTTGGCGGGGTTTGGGGCAGAGCCCCAACCTTGCTTTTCTACCAGCCCATGCTGCCCGGGCCGCCCTTGAAGGGGCCCTTGAGGTTGCGGGTGACCCAGCCGCCGTAGAAGCCGCCGGGCTGCGGGGTGACGGCCTCGTCGCCGACGAAGCACTGGTCCATGGCGCCGGCGTAGACCGCGAGGTGGTCGCGCAGGGGGGCGAAGGCGGGGGTGGGCGCGGGGTAGCTCCAGGCGCAGCGTTCGGCCAGGCGGTCGCCGGCGCGGATCGACCAGTAGCGGGCGGCGCCCTTCCATTCGCACAGGGAGCGGCCGGGGGCGGGCTCCAGGGTGCAGCCGGTGAAGGCGTCGGGGGGCAGGTAGTAGACGGGGGGGTGGGAGGTTTCCAGGACGCGGAAGGCGGCGGAGGTCTCGGCGACCGTGCGGCCGGCGAAGACGATGCGCAGGGGGAGGGCCACGGGCTGCAGCGCCGGGGGGCGGGGGTAGGCCCAGACGTCTTCCACGGCGCGGCTCCTTTGTTGGCGGCTGGGGCGGAGATGGGGGCGCGGGGCGCCCTGCCCTCCCCCCGGTGCGGGCGCGGGGGTGGTGGGGTGCGGGCGTGCGGGCTGACGGGGGGGCGGGAAAGGTGCACACACCGGCTGTTGCCACAGACGTTTCCTGCCGAAGGTGCCGTGCCCCATGAAGTGCCTCATCGTCGCGGCCGGCCAGGGCGCCAGGCTGCGGGAGCATCCGGAGCTGAAGCCGCTGGTGCCGCTGCTCGACGCGCCGCTGATCGAGCACGTGATCGCGCGGGCGCAGCGGGCTGGGGTGGAGGAGTTCGTGGTGGTGCGCGGCCACAGGGGCGGGGAGCTGCGCGCGGCGCTCGACGCGATCGCGGGGCGCACGGGGGCGAGGATCGAGCACGTCGACAACGACGAGTGGCGGCGGGCCAACGGGGTGTCCGTGCTCAAGGCCAGGCCGCTGCTCGACGCGCCGTTCCTGCTCGCGATGTGCGACCACCTGGTGGACCCGGCGATCCTGCGCGACCTGATGGCGCTGCCCGCCGTGGCGGGGAGCGTGACGCTGGCGGTGGACCACGACATCGACAGCCCGAACAACGATCCCCTGGACTGCACGCGGGTGCGCTGCGCGGGGGGGCTGATCGAGCGGATCGGCAAGCTGATCCCCGAGTACAACGCGTTCGACACCGGGGTCTTCCTGTGCACGCCGGGGATGTTCGGGGCGCTGGAAGCGAGCCAGGCGGGGGGGGATGACAGCATCTCGGGGGCGATGAGCGTGCTCGCAGGGCAGGGGCGGGCGCGGGCGCACGACGTGGGCGGGCGGCTGTGGATCGACGTGGACGATCCCGCCGCGTTTGCCAGGGCGGAGCGGCTGGTGGCGGAGGGGCGGCTGTGAGGATCGGGGGGGTGGCCGGGGCGGCGTCGGGCGCGGGGTCCGGCGCGGTGGCTGGCCCCCTGCCCGGCTCCGTGTCCGGCGTGGTGGCTGGCGCGGTGCATGGTTCGGGGGGCGCGGCGGCGGCGGAGGGCGTGGAGGCGGTCGAGCCGGTGCGGCGGCTTTCGGAGATCGAGGATTTCTCCAACCTGTGGGTCGTGCATCCCGTGTCGAACCGGCTCACGCCGCTGCTGGCGGCGGCGGGGGTGCATCCCAACGCGGTGTCGCTGGCGGGCATGGCGTGCGGGGCGGCGGCGGGGGTCGCCTACCACGGGTGGCGGGACCCGTGGCTGGTCGGGGCGGGGTTCACGCTGATGCTGGCGTGGCACGTGCTGGACGGGGTGGACGGGCAGCTCGCGCGGCTGACCCGCACGCAGTCGGCCACCGGCAAGGTGCTCGACGGGGTGTGCGACTACGTCACCTTCGCCGCGGTGTATGTGGGGCTCGCATCCGCGCTGGCCCCGGGGCGCGGGGCGTGGGTGTGGGGGCTCGTGGTGCTCGCCGGGGGGTGCCATGCGGTGCAGGCGGCGCTGTACGAGACGCAGCGGCAGGACTACCTGTTCTGGGGGTGGGGGCGGCGGTCCGCGGAGACGGCGGCCCCGGCGGAGGACCCGGCGGGGCGAGGGATGGCGCGGTTCGCCGCGCGGCTGCACCGCGGCTATGCGCGCGTGCAGGCGGTCGGCGGGGGGGTCAGCGCCGGGGACCGGCGCAGGCTGGCGGCGGCGCTGGAGGCGCGGGGGAGCGAGGCGGGGGCGGTGCGGCGGCTGTACCGCGCGACGTTCGCGGGGCCGCTGCGGGGGTGGTCGGCGTTGTCGGCCAACTACCGGACCGTGGCGCTGTTCGGGTTTGCGCTGGCGGGGGTGCCGCTGTGGTACTTCGTCTGGGAGATCGTGGGGCTCGGGGGGGTGCTGGGGGTGCTGCTGGTGCGGCAGGGGGGGCGGTATCGGGGGTTCTTTGCGGAGCTGGACGGCGTGGGGGGCGGTTGAGGCTCTGCCTCAGACTTCGCCAAGGGCTGGAGCCTTGGATCGCCCTTCCCAAGAGGCTGTCTCTGGTTGGTGCCAGAGTGACCGGGTTTGGTGG
>CAXSFU010000103.1:0-9250 GCA_964236695.1 uncultured Acetobacteraceae bacterium
CTGAGCGATATCGGCATGGTGCCGTAAAACAGCATTTATCGAACAGCCTCTAAGGAAGGGGTTTCCAACGGGCTCCGCCCTTTGGCGGGTCCGGGCAGAGCCCGGCCTTGCCTACCCTTCGAGCAGGTCGAGCCGATACCCCGCGTGTCGCTCCTGCCGCACCGCCCGCAGCCGCGCCGCCGTGCCTGCGATGAACAGCTCCGCCGCCTGGTCTCCGCTGAGCGGGTCATCCGTCGGCCCGGTCCAGTTCACCAGCAGCACCAGCCCGCCCGACGCAAGCCCGCCGAGGCAGCGCCGCGCCAGCGCCGCCAGGTCGTCCGGCACCAGGAAGTACAGCACCTCGGACAGCACCACGAGGTCGAACCGCCCGTCCGGCCACTCCCCCGGCACCGCCGCCTTGCGGAAGCCGACGCCGTCCAGCCCCGCGCACGCCGCCTCCGCCTCGCGCAGCGCCGCCTCGCTCAGGTCAAGCCCGAGCAGCCGGTCGCAGCGCGGCGCCAGCCGCCGCGTCAGCTCGCCGATCGAGCACCCCACCTCCAGCGCCGAGCCGAACCGCCGGTCGGGCAGGGCGGCCAGGGTGGCGCGATACTTGTCGTGCTCGTAGCCGCTGGTGCGGAACCCCCACGGGTCCGGATTGGCGGCATACAGCCGGTCAAAATGCGCGGCATCGCGGGTGCGCGCGCTGCGGGGCAGGGGAGCGCCGCCGCCGTCCACGGTGTCGCCGATCACGGCGCGCCCTCCGCCCCGGGCCGCAAGGACACCTCCCACGCCCCTCCGGCATGGTGCAGCGGCGCCCCCGCGCGCGACGCACCCCGAAGCCGCCTCACCACCCGCCCCCCACGCGGGCAAAATGCCCGGCCGCCTCGTGCAGCGCCTCGTCCGGCGCCGGCTGGCGCAGGTACGTCGCCAGGTCGCGCCCCATCCGCTCGACGGTGCCGCCGCGCAGGAACGCCTGCAGCCCCAGGGAACGCTGCACCAGCGTCAGCCCTTCCAGGCACGCCGCCTCCACCGCCGTGCGCCCCAGGTTGACCCGCGCCGCGACCCACGCCGGATCGCGCGCGGGGTCCTCCGCCTCCGGCCCCATCGCATCGACCCACAGCCGCGCGGTCCCCGCGCACACCAGCGCCCGCCCGAACCGCGCCCTCTGGTGCGCATCGTCGAGGCGTCCGCGCGCCGCGAGCTGCCCGCGCATCTCGTCCACCAGCCCCGCCAGCGCCCCCGCCGCCACCGCCGACCCCCGCCACGCCCCGGCCGAGAAGTCCGGCTCGCGCAGGTAGTCCCCCGGCCGCCCGATCATCGCCTCTTCCGGCAGCGTCACCCCGGCGAACGACACCTGCCCGGTCGCCGCCCCGCGCACCCCCGCGAGCGAGGCCGGCAGCGGCGCGACCCGCTCCCCGCACCCCAGCGGCACCAGCAGCATCCGCGCCTGCCCGTCCTCGTCGCGCGCCGTGACCAGCGCCCGGTCCGCGTGCCCGGCGCCGGAGCAGAACGCCTTGCCGCCGTCGAGCGCCAGCCGCCCGCCCTCGCGCCGCACCGCAAGCGCCGCGCCCTCGAACGGGTCGGTGACCCACAGCGCGAACAGCGCGCCCGCCCGCGCGTCCTCGCACGCCCGCGCCGCCACCTCGGCCGCGGCGTCGCGCAGCACCAGCTTCAGCGCGTTGACGTGCCCCTCGACGATGCGCCCGAGCGCGACGCTGCCCCGTCCCAGCGCCATCAGCAGCGCGCCGCACGCCGCGGCCCCCGCCGGCGTCGTGCCCAGCCCGGCGCCGCCCGACGCGAGCGGCAGCGGCGCCGCGAGCACTCCCAACGCCCGCAGTCCGTCGAGGTCGCCGGCCGGGAACCCGCCCTCCGGATCGAGCCGGTCCGCATTGGCGCGCATCGCCCCCGCCATCGCCGCCACCCCGGCCGCCAGCCCCGAGGCCCCGCTCACCGCGCGCCCAGCAGCGCCGGCACCCGCTCCAGCCCGGCCAGCAGGCCGGCCGCAACCTCGATCTCCCCGGCAAGCGCGGCAAAAGCGACGCGCCTGCGCACCAGGCGCGGACTCAGCGCCGACAGCGCCGCCCAGGCCGCCCCGAAATGCGCCTCGCCCAGCAGGTCGCGCACCATGGCGCCCCCGAGGCCGAGGTCGGCGGCGAGCCCGTCGACCTCCTGGCGGTCGCCGTCCTCCCAGGCTCGCCTCGCCCCGGCGCGCAGCACCACCCGGCACCAGGCGTCGCGCGCCGGCTCCAGCCGCTCGTCCGTCAGCTCGTCCTGGCGCATGATGCGCCGCCGGATCGCGTCCGCCATGCCGTCCCTGGCGCGCCCCTCGGTGCGCCCCGACACCGTCACCACCACGTCGGGCGCATGGCGCACCCGCGCGTCCAGCCGCTGCAGCGCCTCGATGAATGCGCGATCCTCGCCGCTCTCGCGCGCCGGCAGCCCGCCCGCGCGGCGGAACAGCGCGCAACGCACCGCGAGGCTCGCCCCGCTGTGCTCGGTGTGGCGCGGCCACGGGTCCGCCGCGTCCGGGTCCACCCGCGACGCGATCTCGTCGAGCAGCGCCGTCAGCCGCGTCTCGCGCGCGTCGTCCGCGTGCAGGTGCGCCGGGATCAGCAGCGCGTCGGCCGGGTCGATCACCGCCCGCCCGCACACCGCCTCCGCCCCGCCCGCGAACGCCGCCAGATTGGCCGCCAGCCACCCCGGCGCCACCACCCCGTCCGCGTCCGTGGTCAGCAGCACGTCGCCGTCGCCGCACAGCGCGTCGGCGTGGCGCATCGCCAGCGCCCGCGCATGCCCGGCATTGGCCCGCTCCGGCGGCAGCCGGCAGGCGAGGGGATGCACCGGCCAGCGCCCGGCCGCGTCATGGGCGATGCGCTCGCTGCCGTCGGCGCAGTTGTTGAGCAGGACCACCACCGCGTCGGGCCGCACGCTGCCGCCGAACAGCGCCGCCAGGCAGGGGCCGAGCCTCGCCTCCTCGTCGCGGACCGGGAGGGCGACGACGGCGCGGGTCATGGCGCGGGGATCTTCATTGTGGCCCGAGATCGGGGCAGAGACGGCGATTGCAAGGCAGGGCAGCAGAAGGCCAGGGGCTCTGCCCCCCATGCCTGAAGACGGGGACCCCGCCAAAGGCCGAGCCTTTGGAATCCACTACTTAAGTAAGGGGTTCCCAAAGGGCTCGGCCCTTTGGCGGGTCCGGGCAGAGCGCGGCCTTGCGTGCCTCACCCCAGCTGCGGCGCCGCCTCCAGCAGCGCCGCCGTGTACTCGCTGCCCGGCCGCGCCAGCAGGCTCGCCGTGTCCGCCAGCTCCACGATCCGCCCGGCGCGCAGCACCGCGATCCGGTGCGCAAGGTAGCTGACTGCTGCCAGGTCGTGGCTGATGAACACGTACGCCAGCCCCCGCTCGCGCGACAGGTCCTTGAGCAGGTTGAGCAGCATCGCCTGCGTCGACACGTCCAGCGACGACGTCGGCTCGTCGAGCACGATGATGTCGGGCTCCGCCGCCAGCGCGCGCGCGATCGCGATGCGCTGAGCCTGGCCGCCCGACACGGAGCCGGGCAGCCGCCCTGCCAGCGCCGCCGGCAGCCCGACTCGTTCCAGCAGCCCGCCGACCGCAGCGCGCTGCTCGCGCGCCGGCCGCCCGGCCAGGCGCAGCGGCTCGCCCACGCTCTGCGCCACCGTCATCCGCGGGTTCAGCGACTCCCGAGGGTCCTGGAACACCACCTGCACCCGCCGCCGCTGCCGGGCGCGCTCCGGCCCGCGCAGTCGGCCGAGGTCGTGGCCGTCGAGCAGGATGCGGCCCTCGTAGCCCGTCATCTGCAGGATCGCGCGCCCCAGCGTGGACTTGCCCGACCCGCTCTCGCCCACCACGCCGAGGCACTCGCCCTCACCGAGCCGGAACGTCGCCTCCGCCAGAGAGGCCGCCGGCGCGGCGCCCCACAGCCCGCGCCGGCCGTAGCGCACGCTGACGCCCTCCACGTCGAGCAGGGCGCGCCGCGCCAGGGCCGGCGGCTCCGGCAGCGCCGCCTCGAGGTCCGCCGCCGGCACCTCGGGCGGATACAGGCAGCACGCCAGCGTGCCCGCGACCGGCCGTGGCGCCGGGTAGCCATCGTCGCAGGGCGGCTGGCGATACGCGCAGCGTGGCGCGAAGCGGCAGCCGGGCGGGCGCGCCTCCGGCTCCGGCAGCGTGCCCGGGATGGTGCGCAGCCGCGCCCGCCCCACCCGCGCCACCGAGCCCAGCAGCGCCTGGCTGTAGGGATGGCCCGGATGGGCGAAGAACTCGCGCGCCCCGCCCCATTCCACGCTGCGCCCGGCGTACAGCACGTGCACCCGGCTCGCGTGCTCCTCCACCACCGACAGGTCGTGGGTGACGAACAGCACCCCCATGCCGCGCTCCCGCCTGAGCCGCGCCAGCAGCGCCATGATCTGGCGCGCCACCAGCGGGTCGAGCCCGGTGGTCGGCTCGTCGGCGATCAGCAGCCGCGGCGAACACGCCAGCGCGCTCGCGATCATCACCCTCTGCCGCATGCCGCCGGAGAACTGGTGCGGGTGGTCGCCCAGCCGGTTCGCGGCATCCGGGATGCCCACCTCGTCGAGCAGCGCCCGCGCCCGCGCCATGGCACCCCGCCGGTCCGTGTCGGTGTGCGCGCGATACGCCTCCGCGATCTGCCTGCCGACCGTGTGCGACGGGTTCAGCGCCGCCAGCGGGTTCTGGAACACCATGCCGATGTCGCGCCCGCGCACCCGCCGCAGCGCCGGCTCGCCCAGGCGCAGCAGGTCGCGCTCCACCCCGTCCTGCCCGCGCAGCAGCGCCCGCCCGCCGAGCACGGCCCCTGGCGGCAGCAGCCGCATCGCCGCCAGCGCCGCCATCGTCTTGCCCGAACCGGACTCGCCCACCAGCGCCAGCATCTCCCCGGCCGGCACGGCCAGATCGAGCGCGTCGAGCACCGGCACCACCCGGCGGCCGCGCGGCAGGGCGACGCTCAGCCCTTCGAGGCGAAGCACGTCATCGGTCATCGAGGGCTTCCTGGGGACGAAAGAAAGCAAGGTTGAGGCTCTGCCTCAAACTCCGCCAAAGGCAAGCCTTTGGAATCCGTTGCTTAAGGTCAGGGTTTCCAAAGGGCTCCACCCTTTGGCGGGTCCAGGGCAGAGCCCTGGCCTTCCTTCACCGCGCACCCCCCTGCCGCGCCAGCAGCCCCTGCCCGGTGAGCGACGCCGCCAGCAGCGACGCGAAGATCGCGAGCCCCGGCGGCAGGATCAGCCACCACGGCGCCAGCGCCACCAGCGCCAGCCCCGACTGCAGCAGCCCGCCCCAGCTCGTGTACGGCGGCTGCACCCCGAGCCCCAGGAAGCTCAGCGCGGACAGAGCGAAGATCAGGTCGCCGACCAGCAGCGTGCCGTTGACCACCAGCAGCGGCGCCATCACCCGCAGCAGGTGCACTCGCGCCACGTACCAGCGCCCGCCGCCGAGCTGCTGCGCCGCCAGCACGAAGTCGCGCCCGCGCTGCGCCAGCGCCTCGTTGCGCACCAGCCGCGCCAGCCCCGGCCAGGAGATCAGCCCGAGCAGCAGCACGAGGGAAGCATCGCTCAGCCGCACCAGGGACGCGAAGAAGATCAGCACCACGAGCCCGGGCAGCGCCAGCACCGCGTCGAGCAGCCGCATCAGCACCGAGTCCAGCCACGACGGCCCGAGCCCCGCAGCGAGCCCGTAGCCGGTGCCGACCACGAAGGCGAGCAGCGCCGCCGGCAGGCTGACCTCCAGAGTCGACCCGCCGCCGGCGAGCAGCCGCGCCAGGAAGTCGCGCCCCAGCTCGTCCGTGCCGAGCGGGAACGCGCCCCCCGGCCGCGCCAGCACGTGCGCCGGGTCCAGCGCATACGGGTTCACGCCGTACAGCCACGGCCCGAGAAAGCTCGCCGCGATCAGCAGCGCGCCGAGCGCCAGACCGCACACCAGCGCCGTCCGGTCGGACACGGCGAGCCGCAGCCGGCCCGCAAGCGAGGCGCCGCGCGGCTCGGCCAGGGGAGCGGACAGGGCATCGGGCACAGTGCCGGGGCGCAGGGCGTCGCTCATGCCCGGCCCTCGTCCGCGCGACGCCGCTCACTCATACGACGCCCTCGGGTCGAGCAGCCCGTTGACCAGGTCGGCCAGCAGGTTGCCGAGCACGGTCAGCACGCCGATCAGCAGCACGATGGCCACCAGCACCGGATAGTCCTGCGACAGCGCAGAGCGCCACAGCAGCCAGCCCAGCCCGGGATAGGAGAACACCGTTTCCACCACCACGCCGCCGGCGAAGATGTAGGGGAACGACAGCCCGAGCACCGTGACCAGCGGCCGAAGCGCGTTGCGCAGCACGTGGCCGAACAGGATGCGCGGGAAGCTCAGCCCCTTGGCCGCCGCGGTGCGCACGTAGTCGCGCGCCAGCTCCTCGTGCACGGACTGTGCGAAGTAGCGCGACAACCCGGCCAGCGTGACCAGGGAGATGGTCAGCACCGGCAGCAACAGGTGGCTGAGATAGGCGCTGGCCGGCGGATCGGCGGAGCGGATGTCGGTCAGGCCGCCGGCGGGCAGCAGGTTCCACTGGATCGCGAACAGCAGCACCAGCACGGTGCCCATGAAGAACGACGGCACCGCATACAGCGCCAGCTCCAGCGCGCCGATCGCGCGGCCGGGCCAGCGCAGGTAATACACACCATGCGCGAGACCCAGGCCAATCGCGGCCAACGTGCTGACGAGCGTGGCGATGGCATACATCGCGACAGTGTTGCGCTCGTAGCTGAGCAGCAGCTCGCCGACCGGGCGATGCAGGATGAACGAGAAGCCGAGGTCGCCGTGCAGCAGGTGGTCCCACCAGATCAGGTACTGGCGCCACAGCGGCACGTCGAGACCGAGCTGGCGGTTCAGCGCCGCCACGGCCTGCGGCGTCGATTTCATGCCGAGGATGGAATAGGCGGGGCCGCCCGGCGTGAGGTGGACGAGCACGAAGGTGAGCGTCACCAGGATCACCAGCGACAGCGCCGAGGCGCCGAGCCTAGCGGGCAGCTTGCGCATCGCAGGCCCTCTCGCCGGTGAAGCGGATCTTCTGCAGCGCCCACAAATAGTTGGCCTGGATCGCCTCGGTCAGCCCCTCGATTCCTGGCCGCGCCAGCAGGGAGTAGGCGCCCTGCGGCAGGATGATGAACGGTTGCAGCGCCGCGAGATGGTCCTGCAGCCTGAACAGGGCGTCGCGGCCCGGCTCGTCCTGCACCTGCTTCAGCAGCGTGTCGGTCTCCGGGTCGGAAAAATGCCCGAAATTCTGGCCCGCACCTGTGCCGTAGTTGGCCTGCATGTCGGGATAGTTCGGAAAGCTCCAGCCCACCGCCGCGGTCGCCCATGCGGTGGGATCGCGCTCCACCGTGGCGATGATCTGGCTGAACTGCATCAGCCGGATGTTCATGCGGATGCCGACGGCCGCGAGGTTGGACTGCACCACCTGCCACTCGTTCAGCAGGTCCGTGGCGCTGTCGCTGACCAGGTGCGTCCACTCCAGCCGCCGGCCACCTGAGACCAGGATGCCGTCCGGCCCCGGCGAAAAGCCGGCCTCGGCCAGCAGGGCGCGCGCCCTTGCCGGATCGTAGCCGACCGGGAAGCGGCCGGCCCTGCCGTCGGCGGACACGAAGGTTTCCGGCACGGGCGGCACCGGGCTGCGCGCGGGCACGCTGTTGCCGTGGAAGGCGAGGCGGATGATCTCGCTCTCGTTGATGGCGTCGGCGATCGCCTGGCGGACGCGCACGTCAGCCAGGAACGGCGCGGACGGGTTCGCCGTGTTGACCACCATCGATTCGTAGCCAGAATTCGGCGCCATGTGCACCAGCCGCAGGCCGGGAATCGCCAGCGCCGCGTCATAGACGCTGAATGGCACGTTGGCCACGTCGAGCTCGCCGGCGCGCAGCGCCTCCAGAGGGCTGGTGCCCTCCAGGAAGTCGAGCACCAGGCGAGCTATCTCCGGCTGCCGGCCCGCGAAGCCCGGGTTGGGCGCGAAGGCGGCGTAGCGCCCGCTGATGAACTCCGTGAGCCGGAACGGCCCGTCGACCACCGACATGAAGCCGACATCCGTCTGCAGGCTGCGCTGCTCCTCGAGGGAGTAGCGCCCCCAGACGTGGCGCGGCAGGGCATAGAACTGCGACAGCCCGCCCAGCTCGAACCATTCCGGGTTGACCGCCTGGGTCAGCGTGATCCGCAGCGTCAGCGGTCCGGTCGCCTCGATGGCCTGGAACAGGGTGGGGATGCCGCCGGTGTCGTAGCCGAAGTACAGCGGGCCGAGCTGCTTCATCAGCTCGAACGAGTACAGCACGTCGTCCGCGGTGACCGCGACGCCGTCCGACCAAGCGATGGGCTTGAGCGTGACAACGAACACCCGCCCGCCCTCCTGCACGTCGATACTGGCAGCGTGGCTCAGCGACCAGTCGATGGTGTGATCGGAGCTGAACCACAGCAGGGGACGGAACAGGAGGTTGAACGACTCCTGGTCATAGATCGAGTTGTTGGTCAGGATCGGGTGCAGTGACTGCGCCGCGGTGGGCGCGTTCGCGTCCAGCCCGGTGGGCAGGACCAACGTGCCACAGGCGGCACGGGCCGACCCGGCGCCGCACGGTGCGAAGGCGAGCACCGCCGCCACCGCGCCCGCAATCAAACGCCGGCGCCTCGCCTGGGCAGGACGCATCATGCCCGCGCCCTGCCCAGTCTCCATGCCGCCGTCCCGCCTCGTCCTGCCATGGCGGCAGGAGAAGCAGGAACCGTGGGCCTTGTCACGCATGCACGTCCAGGCACGCCCATCCTCGGCACGTCGCTCATGTGGTCATCCGGTGTCGCCGCGTCGCGTCCCGCGCGCTCAGAAGCGCGCGGTCACGTTGAAGATCACCGAGGCGGGCGGACCCTGCAAGGCGCTGGTGTAGTAGTGGGCATCACTGTAGACGCCCGCGTAGGCGAAGTTCTGCAGATAGCGGTAGGCGAAGTAGTGCATGTTGAAGATATTCTGCGCGTTGATCGTGAACTTCAGCGACTTCAGCCCGAAACCGGAGTTGATCGGCATTGTATAGCTGCCCAGGAAGTTCACGGTGTTGAACTCGGGCAGACGGTAGCCCGGACTGGTGACGGTCGCGCCCTGGAGATTGCCGTTGGGCTGTACGTTGGGATCGGCGCTCAGGTTGTACGTCGTGTACTGCGCACCAGTGTACTGGTCCCACAGGCGCAGCGAGATCGGGCCCTTCTCGTAGGACGCGCCGACGTTGAACAGCCA
>CAXSFU010000104.1:0-8821 GCA_964236695.1 uncultured Acetobacteraceae bacterium
CCGCAGCTCGCGCCGTCGATCAGCGGCAACACCGGCGGCACCTCGGCCAACACCACCAACTCCGCGCAGCCCGCCGCCGCGGCAGCGCCTGCCACCGTGACGGTGCCGCCGCTGTTCTCCAGGGCGTGGTTCGACGGCGTGAAGTACGGCGCGCAGGTCGAGGGCGGCTTCACCTTCAACGGCGACCGGCCGACCAGCGGCGTGGACGTCGGCGACCTGGTCACCGACCACGCCAACCAGGCGACACTCAACCAGCTCCTGCTCACGGTGCAGCGCGCGCCCGACCCGAAGGCCACCGGCTACGACTTCGGCTTCGCGGTGCAGCTGATGTACGGCTCGGACGCCCGCTTCTACCACTACGTGGGCGAGCTCGACCGCGACATCTCCGACCGCTACCAGCTCTCGTTCATCCAGGCCAACGTCTCGGCGCACCTGCCCTGGCTGACCGACGGCGGCATCGACGCCAAGGCGGGGCAGTACCCGACGCCGCTGGGCTTCGAGGTCATCGACCCCTCGGCCAACCCGTTCTACAGCCACAGCTTCCTGTACAACTTCGGCCTGCCGTTCGAGCACACCGGCTTCCAGGCCACCGCGCACGTCAATGACACGCTCGACCTGTGGTTCGGCGCGGACAGCGGCAACCAGACCACGCTCGGCGCCAACACCGGCGACAACAACGGGGCGCCCGCCGGGCTGTTCGGCTTCGGGCTGAACAACCTGGTCGGCGGCAAGCTCAGCATCGTGGCGCTGAGCCACGTGGGCGCGGAGAACCCGTCGCGGGCCCTGCCCAACGTCAACGGCTCGCTGCGCTACTACAACGACGTCGTGGCGACGTTCAAGGCGACGGACAAGCTGACCTTCACCACGGAAGGCAACTACATCCGCGACGACTACGCCCGCGCGGAAGGCTACGGCGCGGTGCAGTACGCCTCCTACGCGCTGAGCGACACGGTGACGCTGAACGGGCGCGCGGAGGTGTGGCGCGACAACGCCGGTTTCTACGTCGCGAAGTTCCCGGGCAACCTCGACGCGGTCAGCGGGCTCGGCGGGTATCCGAACACCGCGGTCGCCCTGCCGCGCACCACCTACGGCGAGTTCACCGCGGGGCTGACCTACAAGCCTGCGGTGCCGGCACCGGTGTCGCTGCTGCTGATCCGGCCGGAGGTGCGGTGGAACCGCTCCTTCTCCGGGACCCAGCCGTTCAACGACGGGCGCGACCGCGGGCAGTTCACGGCCTCGATCGACGCGGTGCTCGGCTTCTGAGGCAAGGCAAGGCCAGGGCTCTGCCTCATGCTTCAAGGCGGGGACCCGCCAGGGGCTCTGCCCCCCTGCCTGAAAGCGGGGACCCCGCCAAAGGCCGAGCCGTTGGAATCCAATTCTTGAGTCAAGCCGGTCCAGGGGCGGCTCGCCCCTGGCGGGTCTGGGCAGAGCCCGGCCTTGCTTCCCTGGACAGGTCAAGACTTTCGGCCGTTGGTATAGGAAGGGAGCGGTGTGGGGCATGGGCGGCGGGGGCCTGCCATGCTGTCGGGCGGGTGGCGCGTGCGGGCGGCGATCCCCTAGATGCGGCGCAGCAGTCCGGGGGCCTTGATCCCGGCGGGGCGACCGCCACCTCGGCTGGGCCGCGACCCGTGCCGCCCGAGCTTGGAGCCGACCCATGAACGACATGACGACCGACGTGACGCCGGCGCTGCCCGCAAGCCAGCCGAGCGCGCTCAAGGGGGTGACCGCAGAGCAGGTGCTCAGCGTCCACCACTGGACCGACCGCCTGTTCAGCTTCACCTGCACCCGCGCGCCGACCCTGCGCTTCGAGAACGGGCAGTTCGCCATGATCGGCCTCGAGGTCGACGGCAAGCCGCTGCTGCGCGCCTACAGCATGGCCAGCGCCAACTACGAGGAGCAGCTCGAGTTCCTGTCCATCAAGGTTCCCGACGGGCCGCTCACCTCCCGCCTGCAGCACGTCAAGGTCGGCGACACCGTCCTGGTCGGGCGCAAGCCCACCGGCACGCTGCTGCTCGGCAACATGCTGCCCGGGCGCAACCTTTACTTCCTGTCGACCGGCACGGGCCTCGCCCCGTTCATGTCCCTCGTCAAGGACCCCGAGGCCTACGAGCGCTTCGACAAGGTGGTGCTGGTGCACGGCACCCGGCTGGTCGACGAGCTGGCCTACACGCAGTACATCTCGGCCGACCTCGCCGAGCATGAGTTCCTGGGCGAGTACGTGCGCGACAAGCTGATGTACTACCCGACGGTGACGCGCGAGCCGTTCCGCAACCAGGGGCGCATCCCCGACCTGATCCGCAGCGGCAAGCTGTTCTCCGACCTCGGGCTGCCGCCGCTGGACCCGGAGCTGGACCGGGTGATGATCTGCGGCAGCGAGCAGATGCTCGCCGACACCAAGGCGCTGCTCGACTCGATGTCGATGAAAGAGGGCAGCAGCAACGACCCCGGCGCCTACGTCATCGAGAAGGCGTTCGCCGAGAAGTAACGGCGGGTTGCGTCAGGGCACGGCGGAAGCCCGTGTCCTGTGTCATAGGCCGCAGGTATCCGTCGGCCGGACAGGAAGGCTGGGCTCTGCCCAGACCCGCCAGGGGCGAGCCGCCCCTGGACCCGGCCTGACTTAGAAAGCGGATTCCAAAGGCTTGCCTTTGGCGGGGTCCAGGGGCAGAGCCCCTGGCCTTCCTTCCTGGCTCCCGAACCGAGACACTGCCTCCGGGCTTCCAGAGAAAAGCATTCGGCAGAGCTTCCATCCTGCCTGCGTCAGGCCACCGCCTGCATCAGCCGCCGCAGCGCCTCGTCGGTGAACGGCTTGAGCAGGCACAGGTCGCGCGGGCCCAGGACGTTGCGCACCATGGCGCGCAGGTCGCCGGTCACGTAGATCACCGCGATTCCTGGCCAGCGAGTGTGCGCCATGCGGGCCAGGTCGAAGCCGCTCATGGTGCCGCCGAGGTTGACGTCGACCATCAGCACCTGCGGCGCCTCGCCGCCGGCGGTGAGCAGCGACAGGAACTCGGCACCGGACGGCAGGGCCGTGACCGCGGCGCCGTCGTCCTCGAGGATGTCGGTGATCGACGCCCGGGTCATCGCGTCGTCCTCCACCACGAGGACGCGTGTGGGCAGGGTGTGGCTCATGTCCATGACGCCTCCTGGGCGGCCGGGGCCTCGCCCGGGATGATGCCCCGCAGCTGCTCCGCCAGTGCTGCAAGTTCGGGGCTGGTCTTGGCGACCACGCGCTCCACGCCGCGCAGCCGCTCGCGATCGTGGGCATCGAGGTCCTTCGAGGTCACCACGACGACCGGAATGGCGCGCCATTCCGGCCGCTCGCGCAGCGCCTTGAGGAATCCGAACCCGTCCAGCTCCGGCATCACCAGGTCGAGCAGGATCAGCGAGGGCGTGATCCGCTCCACCGCCTCCAGCCCGAGGCGGCCGTTCTCCGCGGTGGCGACCGACCAGCCGACCCTGGACAGCATGGCCTCCAGACGCGAGCGGCTGATCTCGTCGTCGTCGACGACGAGGGCGTGGCCGCCGGGCGAGTCGGCGCGGAAACGCTCCATCACCGCCTTGAGCGCATCCCACTGGACCGGCTTGGCGAGGAAGTCCTCGGCGCCGAGCGAGGCGGCGAGGCTGGGCTCGTTGACGAAGCTGATCATCACCACCGGCGTCGACGCCAGCTCCGGCTCGGCCTTGAGCGCGCTCAGCACCGACCAGCCGTCCATCTGGGGCATCATCACGTCGAGTAGGATCACGCGCGGCCTGAGCAGGCGGGCGAGTGCCAGGCCCGAGCGCCCGTCGCCGGCGGAGCGAACCGCGAAGCCCTCGCGGTTCAGGAAGCGGGTGAGCAGGTCGCGGGTCGCCGGGTCGTCGTCGACCACCAGCACGCAGTCCGCGGTCGCCGGCTCCTCGCCGCCGGCCCGCGCCTCCTCTTCCTCGGCCTCCGCCGTCTCGCGGAAGACGGCCGGCACGCGCAGGGTGAAGGTGGAGCCGTGGCCCGGCTGGCTGGTCACGGTGACGTCGCCGCCGAGCAGGCGCGCGAAGCCCTGGGTGATGGCCAGCCCGAGCCCGGTGCCGCCGTACTGCCGAGTGGTGGACTCGTCGGCCTGGCTGAAGCGCTGGAACAAGCGGCCGAGCTGTTCCGCGGTCATGCCGATGCCGCTGTCATGCACCGCGAAGCTGAGCCAGTCGCGCTCGCCCCCGATGCCGCCGCCGGGCTCGCGTCGCGCCGACAGGGTGATCTGGCCGCCCTCGGTGAACTTGGCGGCGTTGCCGAGCAGGTTGAACAGGCACTGGCGGATCTTGACGGTGTCGGAGTGCAGGGTGCCGAGCCCGGCGTCCGCCTCGACCACCAGGCGGTTGCCCTTCTTGGCGACCAGGCTGTCCACCGTGGAGGCGACGCTGGCCACCAGCTCTGAGACCACCACCGTTTCGGCGAACACCGTCATGCGGTTCGCCTCGATCTTGGAGATGTCGAGCACGTCGCTGATCAGGCTCAGCAGGTGGCGGGCGTTGGCGTTGATCTTCTTCAGGTCGTCGAGCAGCTGC
The DNA here is from genome assembly GCA_964236695.1 of uncultured Acetobacteraceae bacterium. GTDB lineage: Bacteria > Pseudomonadota > Alphaproteobacteria > Acetobacterales > Acetobacteraceae > CAXSEF01. Next base: position 4,537 of record CAXSFU010000104.1, read on the forward strand.
ACCTGGCCCAGCTCCTCGACCTCCTCCTCCAGCATCTCGGAGTAGCCGATCACGGCGGACAGCGGGGTGCGCAGCTCGTGGCTCATGTTGGCGATGAACTGGCTCTTCGCGCGGTTGGCGGCCTCGGCGGTGTCGCGCGCGGCTTCCAGCTCCGCCTCCGCGCGCTTCCTGTGGGTGATGTCGGTGTGGGTGCCGACCCAGCCCTCCAGCGCGCCGCCGTCGTCCAGAACCGGGGCGCCGCGCGCCAGCATCCAGCGCCACTCGCCGTCGTGGCGCCGCACCCGCATCTCGGCAGCGTACGGGCGGGTGTCGCGCACCGCATCGGCCCAGACCTGGGCGGTGGTGGCGCGGTCGTCGGGGTGCACCGCCTCCAGCCAGCCCCAGCCGGTGTACTGCGACACGTCCTGCCCGGTGAAGCGCGACCAGGGCGTCTGGCCGGCCCGCATCTCGCCGTTGGCCGGGGTGTTCCACACGATCGCCGCCGAGGCCTCGGTCAGCGAGCGGAAGCGCCGCTCGCTCTGCCGCAGCGCGGCCTCCTGGTCTCGGCGGTCGGAGATGTCGGTGTTGGTGCCCAGCCAGCGCAGGATGCGGCCCTGGCCGTCGCGGATCGGGTTGGCGCGCGACAGGAACCAGCGGAACGAGCCGTCGGCGCCGCGCAGCGGGAAGGTGTCCTCCCAGTCGCTTCCGGTCGCCATGCTGGCGCGGAACTTCGCGGTCACCGCCTCGGCGTGGTCGGGATGGTGCACCTGCTGCCAGCCCCAGCCCTGCATCTGCGCAAGGGTGGTGCCGGTGTAGCGGAACCACGGGGTGTTGTACCAGACGATGCCGCCGCCTGGCTCCGCGATCCAGGCGAGCTGCGGCAGGGCGTCGAGCAGCGCGCGCGCGCCGGTCTCGATGCTGGCGGCCGTCGCGGTGTCGCCGTCCGCGGCCGGCACGCCCATGGCCGGTTGCAGCGCCACGTCGCCAGGCGGACCGGCCTCGCCGCGAACCGTGCCGGCGTTGCGGCCGGGATCGGGCGGAGCGCCGGCGGGGAAGGACGGATCTGGCATGGGCTGGCTCCGTGCCTGTCTCGCGGCACTGCGGGCGGGGTGGCCAAACAGGCCACGGACGGCCACGGTTGCACAAGCGCCCGACCGTTCCTGCAGGCGAAAGCCGGTCAGGCGAAGCCTCGGCGGGCGCGCGAACCAGACCGGGCCATCCAGACCGGGCCACTCCGGGTGGCGGCGCCCGCGTCCGCCCGCGGGCTGGCTGCCGGCCCGCACCCATCGGAGCGACGATGACCAGTTTCCAGCTCGTGTCCCTGCTGTTCGGCCTCGCGGCGCTGTTCGGCACCCTGAACCACGTCACGCTGCGCCTGCCGACCACGATCGGGCTGCTGCTGCTGGCGTTGCTGGCCTCGCTGGGGCTGGTGGCGGTGCAGGCGGTGTGGCCCGGGCTGGGCCTGCGCCGGATCGCGGAGCACGTCGTGGCGCAGACCGACCTGCCGCGCACCTTCCTGTCCGGCGCCCTGTCGTTCCTGCTGTTCGCAGGCGCTTTGCACGTGGACCTCGACATGCTGTGGCGCCGGCGCGGCACGGTGCTGCTGCTGTCCACCGTCGGCGTGGCGCTGTCGATCGCGCTGTTCGCTGCGGGGATCTGGCTGGTGCTGGCGGGGCTCGGCCTTGCGGTGCCGATGGCGTGGTGCCTGGTGCTGGGCGCGATCGTGGCGCCGACCGATCCGGTCGCGGTGCTGGAGGTGCTGCGCCGCGTCGGGCTGTCGCCGGAGCTGCAGGCCACGATCGCCGGCGAGAGCCTGTTCAACGACGGCGTCGGCGTGGTGGCGTTCCTCGCCCTGCTCGGCGTGGCCGACACGGCGTCGGGCACGGGCGGGGTCACGGTGCTGGGCGTGGCCGGCGATCTGCTGCGCCAGTCCGTGGGTGGGTTCGCGCTCGGGCTGGCCGCGGGCGGGATGGCATTCGCGGCGCTGCGCTCGATCGACAAGCACGACGTGGAGCTGATGATCTCGCTGGCCCTGGTCACCCTGACCTACAGCGTGGCGCAACTGGTCGACGTGTCGGGGCCGATCGCGGTGGTGGTGGCGGGGCTCCTGGTGGGCAATCCGGGCAAGCGCCATGCCATGAGCGAGAACACCTGGAACAACGTCGGGCTGTTCTGGCTGCTGATCGACGAGGTTCTCAACGCCCTGCTGTTCCTGCTGATCGGCTTCGAGCTGGTGGTGCTCGATCTGTCGCTGCGGCTGCTGGTGGCCGCCGTCGCCGCCATCGTGCTCGCCGTCGCGGTGCGCGCGGTCAGCGTGGCGCTGCCGGTGTGGGCGCTGGATCTCGCCCTGCCGCGCGCGCAGCGGCAGGGGGACGCGCCGACGCTGGCGGCGCTGACCTGGGGAGGGCTGCGCGGCGGGGTGTCGGTGGCGCTGGTGCTGTCGCTGCCGCCGGGGCCTTACCGGGGCACGCTGCTGGCGTGCTCGTACGCGATCGTGGTGTTCACGATCCTGGTGCAGGGCATGACGCTGGCCAGGGTGGTCGCGGCGGCCCAGCGCTGGTCGGACGCGCGGCGCTGCTGACGGAGTGGGCGGCGTCGTTCCCGGCGGTGCCGAAGGCTGTTTGGCCCGCATCCACGCCGCGGCACAGGGCGGCTTTCGCAGCCGCCACCGCCGCCCCATCTTGCGGGCATGCGACGCATCTATCTGGATCACCAGGCGACCACGCCGTGCGACGCCCTCGTGCTCGCCGCGATGCTGCCCCACTTCACCGAAGCGTTCGGCAACCCGCACAGCGACGAGCACGCCATGGGGCAGGCCGCGCGCGACGCGGTGGAACTCGCCCGCGCCGAGGTCGCGGCCCTGGTCGGCGCCGACCCGCGCGAGGTCGTGTTCACGTCCGGGGCGACGGAAGCCAACAACATCGCGATCAAGGGCGCGGCCCGCCATGCGCGCGTCACCGGAAGCGAGCGGCGGCGGATCGTCACGGTGGCGACAGAGCACAAGTGCGTGCTGGAATCGGTGCGCGACACCGCGGAGGACGGGTTCGAGCCGGTGCTGCTGCCGGTAGGGGCGGACGGACGCCTGGACCCGGCGGTGCTGCGCGAGGCGCTGCGGGTGCCGACGCTGCTGGTCAGCGTGATGGGGGCGAACAACGAGACGGGGGTGCTGCAGGACCTGCCCGTCCTGGCCGCGGTCGCGCGCGAGGCCGGGGCGCTGGTGCACAGCGACCTCGCGCAGGCGGCGGGCAAGGTTGCGGTCGACGTGGGGGGCTGGGGCCTCGATCTCGCCTCTCTCAGCGCCCACAAGCTGTATGGACCGAAGGGAATCGGCGCACTGTGGGTGCGGCGGCGGCCGCGGGTCAGGGTGGCGCCGCTGTTCTCCGGCGGCGGGCAGGAGCGGGGGCTGCGTTCCGGCACGCTGCCGACGCCGCTGGTCGTAGGCTTCGGCGTGGCGTGCCGGCTGGCGCGCGACGGGATGGAGGCGGAGGCGGCGCGGCTGGCGGGGCTGCGGGCAGCGATGCTCGACCGGTTGCGGGCTGCGATCCCGGGGCTCGTGGTCAACGGGTCGATGCGCCACCGTCTCGCGGGCAACCTGCACCTGACGTTCCCGGGCGTGTCCGCGTCGGCGCTGATGCGGGCGTGCCCGTCGCTGTGCCTGTCCACGGGCTCGGCGTGCACCTCAGCCGACGTCACGCCGAGTGCGGTGCTGGTGGCGATGGGGCTGGACCCGGAGGCGGCGTCGCGGAGCTTGCGCGTGGGTCTGGGACGCACTACCTCGGCCGCCGATGTGGAGGAGGCGTCGGACGCGCTGATCGCGGCCCACCGGCGCCTCGCCCAAGCAACCACGGACGCCGGGGCCTGAGCCATGCCAACGATGACCTTTGTCCAGCGTGACGGCTCGCGTCGCGAGGTCGACGCCCCACTCGGGCTGTCGGTGCTGGAGATCGCCCACAAGCACGACGTCGACGTGGAAGGCGCCTGCGAGGGCTCGCTGGCGTGCTCGACCTGCCACGTGGTGGTCGATCCCGGCTGGTTCGCCCGCCTGGCCAAGCCGACGGAGGACGAGGAGGACATGCTCGACCTCGCGTTCGGGCTGCAGAAGACGTCGCGGCTGGGGTGCCAGATCGTGATGACCAAGGAGCTGGACGGGCTGGTCGTGGCGTTGCCGGCCGGGACGCGCAACGCCGGGGGCTGAAGCAAGGCCAGGGCTCTGCCCCCTGCTTGAAGGCCGGGACCCGCCAGGGGCAGCACCCCTGGACCGGTCTCCGAAAGCTTCACGATGCCCCGGATTACGTCCTTGTAGGGC
>CAXSFU010000105.1:0-8735 GCA_964236695.1 uncultured Acetobacteraceae bacterium
TCTTGAAGAAGGCCGGTCCAGGGGCGCTGCCCCTGGCGGAGTTTGAGGCAGAGCCTCAACCTTGCTTCCTTGCCTTCATCGGCCGCTGCGCGCCCCGCCACCGGTCGAACATGCTCATCTGGTGCACGCAGCTCAGGGTGCAGGTCGGGCTGCACGACTTCTCCGTGTGGAACTCGCGGACGATGTCGGCGCGGGTGTAGTCGCGCAGCGCGATGCCGGGGTAGCCGCGCTGCTGCGAGCACCAGTGCACGCGGCCGTCCTCGGCGACGTAGAGGTAGCGGGCGCCGGCGCGGCATTTCCAGTCGTTGGGGCGGCCGTGCATCAGGTTGCCCTGGAACAGGCGGTAGTTGAGCCAGTGCACGACCGAGGGGGAGATGCGCGTCACCCGGGCGTAGGCGTCCATCTGCACGGCGGACAGCGGCTTGAGCACGCCGGTGTCGTCGTGCAGGACGCCGACGGAGTGCTGCAGGCCGTATTTGGCGGCGGTCTCGGCCACCTCCACGACGTCGGCGGTGCGTTCGTCGCTGATGCCGAGCACGGAGTTGACGTTGACCTTGAAGCGGGCGTGGGCGGCGAGCAGGGCGAGCTTGCCCTCCACGGAGCGCAGGCTCTTCATCGAGACGGCGTCGGGCTGGAGGTTGTCGATGCTGATCTGCATGCCCTGCAGGCCGGCGTCGTTGAGGCGGTCGATCCAGGCGCGGGTCAGCTTGAAGCCGTTGGTGATGGTGGTCACGATCATGCCGTGGGCGCGGGCGCGGGCGACGACCTGGTCGAGGTCGGGGTGCAGCAGGGGCTCGCCGCCGGTCAGGGTGAGCGAGGCGGTGCCGAGCGCGGCCAGGCGGTCCACGGCGGCGAGCAGGTCGGCGGTCGGCACCGGGGGCGAGTGGTCGTCGTATTCGGAGCAGTAGCCGCAGGCGAGGTTGCAGCGGCGCGTGACCACGAGCTGGGCGAGCAGGGGGGTGTAGCGCGAGCCGAGGGCGCGGGCGAGGAAGCGCAGGCCGGAGGCGAGGTCGGCGGCCCTGCGCGCCCAGCCGGCGGGGCGGCGGGGCGGCGGGGGGGCGGGCGCCAGGGCTTCGAGGCGCGGGTCTTGGGGCGCGGGCGGGGTTGGGATGGGGCGGGAACGGAGGTCGCTGGCTTCGGCGGCAGGTCCGGACATCGCGGGGTGTTCCAGGAAGGGGTGCGTCCGGGCCGGGGATCGGCGGCGCGTGCCCGGGCCGTGGGCGGTTCCGGGCGGGCGGGAGGCAGCCGCGGCGGGATGGCGGCCCGGGACGGGGGTGTATGGGCCGGGCGCGGCGGGGTGTCCACGTCCGGCCGGGCCAGCGGCCGGCGAGCGGATGCCCTGGACTGTCGAGGCAGGCAAGGCCAGGGCTCTGCCCTGGACCCGCCAGGAGCGAGCCGCCCCTGGACCCGGCCTTGCTTAAGGAGTGGGTTCCAAGGGCTCGGCCCTTGGCGGGGTCCAGGGGCAGAGCCCCTGGCCTTCCTGTCTTCCGGCCGGTCAGGGCGCGCAGCGTGCGGGGTCGTAGGCGTCGATCGCGGCGCGGACCTGGGCGCGCAGGGAGTCGCGTTCGGCGAGCACGTGGCGCAGGGCGGTGCGGCGGGCGGCGTCGGGCAGGGCCGCGAACAGGGTGGCGCGCTGTGCCGCGACCACGTCGGGCAGCTCGGACAGGGCGGCGAAGGTCAGCGGCAGGGTGAGCGCCTGGGTCTGGCCGCGGCTCAGCCCGCCGGTCAGGCCGAACGGCGGGCCGCCGGTGACGGACGGCCCCACGGCGAAGCCGCCGGTGGCGGTGAAGCTGCCGGAGAGGTCGACGGTGATCTCGCGGGTCAGGATCGGCACCACGGGGTTGGGGCTGCGCGCCTCGCACTGGGCGGCGCGGGCGGCGGCGGCGAAGCGCACGGGCCCGGCGCCGGTGGCGCTCACCGCGCCGGCGGCCTGGAGCTGGGCTTGCAGCTCGTGCAGGGCGGCGGCGACCGTGACCGGGCGCGACGGCGCGGCGCAGGCCGACACGGCGAGCGCGAGGGCCGCGCCGCCTGCCTGCAGCCGGGCGCGCGGGCCCGTGGTCGCCGGATCGCGCATCGCCCGCCCCTTCGCTGCCGCCCGACGATGGCGACACCCGGCCCCGCGCGGCAAGCCCCTCCCTTCGTCGCGCGGGTCCGGGGGCGCCTGCCCCCGGCGGGTCCAGGGCAGAGCCCTGGCCTTGCCCTGCCTTGCCTTGGTTCCTCCGATTGCCGCGCCGCCCCGCGCGCCCTATCTGAGTCCTGCGGCCATGTCGGTCGCGGAGCGCTGGTTGCATGAACGCCACGGGTGGTGTGCCGATCGATCTGATCCTGCTGGGGATGGTGGCCGCGTTCCTGGTGCTGCGGTTGCGCTCCATCCTGGGGCGGCGCACCGGGTTCGAGGGCACGCCGGCGGCGCGCGCCCAGCCCGCCGGCGGCCCGGTGATCGAGGGGCGCGCCGAGCCGATGGCGCCGCCCGTGACGCGCGCAACGCCGGACCCTGCGACCCCGCTCGGGCAGACGCTGGCGCGAATCCAGGCGGCGGATTCGTCCTTCGTTCCGGCGCGTTTCCTGCAGGGGGCGGAGGCGGCGTTCCGCATGATCGTCCAGGCGTTCGCCCTCGGCGACCGCGTCGCGCTGCGCAAGCTGCTGGCGGACGGCGCGTATGCCTCGTTCGAGGGCGCGATCAGCGCGCGCGAGGACGCGGGGGAGACCCAGCGCAGCGAGATCCGCGCGGTCGAGCAGGTCGAGATCACCGGCGCCCGGCCGCACGAGGCGCGCGCGGAGATCACGGTGCGGTTCGTGTCCATGCAGGTAAGCGTGGTCACCGGGCGCGACGGGCTTGCGGTGTCCGGGGTCGACGGGCTCACCGAACTGGTGGACGTGTGGACGTTCGAGCGCACGCCGGGGGCGGCGGGGGTGGCCTGGCGGCTGGCGGACGCGGTCAGCGGCTGAAGAAAGGCAAGGCCAGGGCCCTGCCCTGGACCCGCCAGGCGGAGGTGGCCAAAGGTTCCGACGATCCGCCTGGATCGTTGGAAAGGCCACCGGAGGGAGCCGCCCCTGGACCCGGCCTTCCTTGAGTGAAGCCATCCAAGAGGCTCCCTTGGCGGGGTCCAGGGGCAGAGCCCCTGGCCTTCCTTCCTGGATTTCGGGCCGCGTTTGCGGCGATTCCTTCGGCCTGCGGGATCGCCTATACGGTGGCGATGGACAGCTTCCTGCCGAACTTCTGGTATCTCGTGGTGGCCGGGCGGGCCGTGGCGCCGGGGCGCACGGTGCCGGCCACCCTGCTGGGGCAGGCGATCCTGGTGGGGCGGGCGCGGGACGGCACTGTGTTCGCGTTCGCCGACCGCTGCCCGCACCGGGGGATGCCGATGCGCCACGGCGGCTTCGACGGCGAGGCGCTGCAGTGCGGCTACCACGGCTGGCGGTTCCGGGCGTCCGACGGGCGCTGCGTGTCGATCCCGGCGCTGGCCGAGCGCGACACGATTGATCCCGGCCGCTTCGCGCTGCGCGGGCTGCCGTGCCGGGAGGTGCAGGGCAACGTGTGGGTGTATCCGGGCGAGGCCGGCGAGGACGGGGGGCTGCCGGCGGTGCCGGCGGTGCCGGGATTCGAGGGGGTGGCGCCGCAGGTGGCGGCGGTGATGCGCTTCCCGTGCCAGGCCGACGTGGCGACGATGGGGTTCATCGACCCGGCGCACCCGGCCTTCGTGCACACCTCGCGGTGGTGGAAGCGCAGGCCGTCCACCTCGCTGCGCGCCAAGGAGAAGGCGTTCGAGCCGGACGCGCTGGGGTTCCGCATGAAGCGGCATCACCTGAAGCACGGGGCGAATCCGTACCGGCTGCTGGGCGGCAACGTGCATGTCGACGTGACGATCCAGCTGCCGGGGCTGCGCATCGAGCACATCCAGGGCGAGCGTCATTCCGCGTGCGTGCTGGCGATGTCGACGCCGGTGGGGCCGGAGGAGACCGACGTGCACTACTGCGTGTGGTGGAGCATGGGGTGGCTGGCGGCGGCGCGGCCGGTGGCGCGGTGGATGGCGCGCGACTTCCTGCGCCAGGACTACGACGTGGCGGTGCAGCTCCAGGAGGGCGGTGCGCCGTTCCCGCCGCCGATGTTCGTGGGCGACGCGGACGCGCAGATCCGCTGGTTCCTGCGGGTGAAGAAGGAGTACCGGGCGAGCCAGGCGGAGCGGCGCTCGTTCGCCAACCCGCTGCGCGAGCAGGTGCTGCAGTGGCGGAGCTGAGCGCGGGGCGGGGCGCGACGGTTCTGTGGCGGAGTTTCTTGAGCAGCAAGGAAGAGTCTTCTTTTTCTGAAGAAAAAGAAGCAAAAAGACTTTCTCCGATAGAAAAGCGGCCTGTCGGTGTGTCGCATTCCAATGAGCGAAAGTTCTTTGGTTCTTTCTTTCAAGAAAGAACACGCTTTCTTCCTGCGCAGGCGCCGGAACCATGACGCTGCGCCGGACGGCCCGCGTCGTCGTGGCGCTCAACCTCGCGGCCTTCGCGGCGGAGTCCGCGGTCGCGCTGCACGCCGGCTCCGTCTCGCTGTTCGCCGACAGCATCGACTTCCTGGAGGACGCCTCGATCGGCCTGCTCCTGCTGCTGGCGCTCGGCTGGGCGGCGCGGCCGCGCGCGGCGATGGGCATGGCGCTGGCCGGGGTGCTGCTGCTGCCGGGCGCGGCGACCCTGTGGACCGCCTGCGGCAGGCTCGCCGGCCTGGTGCCCGCAGCCTGGGTGCCCGGGTCGTGGCCCGCGGGGCTGCCCGCCGCGCCGTGGCTCGTCCCGCCCTGGCTTTCCGGCGCCGCGGCGTGGTCCGGCACGGCCGCGGGGCCGGCGCCGGCGCCGGTGCTGCTGGCCGGCGCGGGGGCGCTTGCGGTCAACCTCGCCTGCGCGGGGCTGCTCGTTCGCCACCGTGCCGGGGGCGGCAGCCTGGCGCGGGCGGCGTTCCTGTCGGCGCGCAACGACGTGGCGGGCAACCTGGCGGTGGTCGCGGCGGGGGGACTCACCGCGGCCTGGCCGTCGGCGTGGCCGGATCTCGCGGCGGGGCTGGGCATCGCCGCGCTGAACGCCGGGGCGGCGCACGAGGTGTGGACGGCGGCAAGGGCGGAGCGGCGGGACGCGGGAAGCAGGGTTGAGGCTCTGCCTCAAACTCCGCCAGGGGGAGGCCCCCTGGACCGTCTTCCCTAAGAACCTGTCCCTGATCGGTGCCGCAATGGCTGATTTCGATCAGACACAGCCTCTAAGTCAAGCCGGTCCAGGGGCGGCTCGCCCCTGGCGGGTCTGGGCAGAGCCCAGCCTTGCTTGCCTGCCTTCACATCCGCCGGTCCACGCAGTGTTCCGCGAGCGGCCCTGTGACCAGGACCTGCGGGTGGGCCGCGCGCAGCACGGCGGGGATGGCGGCGCGGTGCGCGAGGTAGATGGCGTCCGACATCTGGCGGCTGTACGGCGACTGCGCCCAGGCCTGGACGAAGTCGCAGGTGCTGGCGCCCTGGTTGGGGGTGGACAGGGTGTGCGCCACCTCGTCCAGGCCGGTCAGGCTGCCCAGGGCCACGGCGAGGACGAGCAGGGTGCGCCGCGCGCCGCCGGCCTGCAGGGCGGAGGCGGCGGCGTGGCCGGTGGCGATCGCCAGGATCGCCAGGGCCGGGATGGAGGCGCGCATGGCGAAGTCGTTGGACACGCCGATCCGGTAGAACGGGATCGCCACCAGCACGGCGACCGCGAGGCGCCAGGTGGAGCGGGCGGGGCCGGGATCGCCGCTGCCGGTGGGGAACAGGGCGGTGGCGGCCACGAACGGCAGAAGCTCCAGGGCGAGGAAGGCGGGGTAGCGGAGGAGGAACTCGGTGTTCAGGGGCTGGAAGCCGCTCGGGATGCCGGCGCTGTCGCTGGTCAGGTAGAGCGCCACCGGGGCCAGGGCGAGGCAGAGGACGAGCGGTGCCGCGATGTCGAGCGGCCGCACGTCGCGCGCGCGCAGCGCCCGGACCCCGGCCTGGAGCAGGAACGGCGCCGCGCCCAGCAGGGCGAACGGCGACCAGACGATCGACAGCGCGGCGCCGGCCATGGGCACGCCGACGCGGACCTGCCCGCGCTCGTGGAGCAGCAGCAGGGCGGCGAGGAACCAGCCGGCGAGGGCGTGGTGCGGCACCCAGAGCACGAGCGTCAGGGTCGCGGAGTACTGGAACAGGCGGTCCCACCACTGGATGTCGTCGGGGATGGCGAAGGGGGCGCCGGAGCCCAGGGTGTGGCGGGCGGCGACGGCCAGGGTGCCGAGCATGTCCCAGCCGCCGAAGGCGCAGAACACGGCGAGCACCACGAGGCCGCGCCGCGTCGAGGCGCTGGCGCAGAACACCCGCAGCACGGCGGCAAGAGCAAAGGTGTTCTGCGCCCACAGGGCGAGGTGGGCGCAGCGCAGGCCGGCGAGCTTGCCCGCCAGCGCCGGCAGCAGGTACATGCCCAGCGGGGCGCGCAGCACCCAGTCCGCGCCGTCCGTGCGGTAGGCGAACGGCCAGTGCTGCTCCACCAGGTCGCGCAGCACGGCGTCGCGCACCAGCCAGTCCGGGGTGGCCGGGAGCAGTCGGCCCTCGCCGCCCAGGGTGGTCAGCAGCAGCGCCGTGGCGGCCGCGGCCAGGGTCAGGGCCGGAACCAGGGTTGGGCCGGCGCCTGCGCCCGCGGGCATGGGCGGGGCGCGCAGCAGGCCCAGCGCCGGCCCCGCGGCCAGCGCCAGCACCGCGGCCAGCCAGGGGCTGCCGAGGAACGCGCACAGCAGGGCGGCGGGCACGGCCAGGAACAGCAGCACGGCCGCCGCCGCCGGGCCGCCGCCGCCGGCGCCGCGCCACGCCGCGCCTGACGGGCCTGGCGGCGGGGCGGTCGGCGCGGGCGGAACCCGATCCGGGCGCGCGTGTTCCGCCCCTGCATTCATCGGTGGAGACTCGTCATGCGCCATGGTCCGGCCCTGCTGGCTGCCGTTCTTCTGGTTTCGGGGGCATCCATGGCACGGGCGGCCGACGCGGTCTCGGCCGCGGACCGCAGCTTCGTCGCCACCGTCAGCCAGGGCGGCCTGTTCGAGGTCAAGGCCGGCCAGCTCGGCGAGGCGCAGGGCGCCACGCAGGACATCCGCGACCAGGGCAACACCGAGGCGCACGACCACCGGCTGGTCGGCGACACGCTGAAGTCGATTGCCACGGCGGCGGACATCGAGGTCGGCGACACCCTGAACGCGCAGTTCCAGAAGAAGCTGGACGCGCTCAAGGCGCTGTCCGGCGAGGCGTTCGACGCGGCCTACCTGCGCGAGATGGAGGACATCCACGCCAAGGACGGCGCCGCCTTCGCCAAGGAGGCCGAGTCCGGCAGCAACCCGAAGCTGAAGGCGTTCGCCGCCGAGACGCACCGCATCGTGGAGCGCCACATCGGCGAGCTGAAGGCGGTCGGCCCGACCGGCAAGTAGCCCTGCCCCGGGTCCGGCCGGGTCCAGGGCAGAGCCCTGGCCTTGCCTTCGTCGCCGCGCACCGGTTGCCATCGCCCGCCCGCCGCCCCTAGATCGCGGGGCCGCAGCACCCCCGCGCGGCCGACCGTCCGGAGTTGCGCGCGATGCCACGATCCCTGCTGCGTGCCCTGCTGGTGCTGTGCGTGCTGGGCGCGGCGCCGGCGTGGGCGGAGGAGCGGGTGCTCAACGTCTACAACTGGTCGGACTACATCGGCACCGACACCGTCGCGCAGTTCGAGCATGCGACGGGGATCACCGTGCACTACGACGTGTACGATTCGAACGAGGTGCTGGAGGCCAAGCTGCTGGCCGGGCATTCCGGCTACGACCTGGTGGTGCCGAGCGCGGAGCCGTTCCTCGCGCGCCAGATCAAGGCGGGGGTGTACCGGCCGCTCGACCGGGCGCGCATCCCGAACTGGGGCAACCTCGACCCGGCGATGATGGCGGGCATCGCCGGCGCCGACCCGGGCAACGCGCACGCGGCGATCTGGGCGTGGTCGACCACCGGGCTGGGGGTGAACGTGGCCAAGGTGCGCGCGGCGCTGGGGCCGGACGCGCCGCTGGACAGCCTGGCGCTGCTGTTCGACCCGGCGAACGCGGCGAAGCTCAGGGGGTGCGGCATCACGATGCTGGACTCGCCGTCGGAGGTGGTGCCGGTGGCGCTGCACTACCTGGGGCTGGACCCGGCGTCGCAGGACCTGGGCGACCTGAAGCGGGCGCAGGCGCTGCTGATGTCGGTGCGGCCGTTCGTGCGCTACTTCCATTCGTCGCAGTACATCAACGACCTGGCGAACGGCGGGGTGTGCCTGTCGCTGGGGTTCTCCGGCGACGTGCTGATCGCGGCGCGGCGGGCGCATGACGCGGGCAACGGGGTCGAGGTCGAATACCACCTGCCGCGCGAGGGCACGATCGAGTCGTTCGACACCATGGCGATCCCCGCCGACGCGCCGCATCCGGAGGCGGCGGAGGCGTTCATCAACTTCGTGCTGCAGCCCGCGGTGATGGCGGGGATCAGCAACACGGTGTCGTACGCCAACGCGGTGCCGCTGTCGTGGCCGCTGCTGCGGCCGGCGCTGGCGGACAACCCGAACGTGTTCCCCGCGCCGGCGATGGCGGCGAAGCTGTTTCCCGGGAGCGAGGTGGGCGCGCGCTACGAGCGGGAGCGGACGCGGGCGTGGACCAGCGTGACGACGGGGCAGTGATGGGGAAGACAGGAAGGCCAGGGGCTCTGCCCCTGGACCCCGCCAAAGGCGAGCCTTTGGAA
>CAXSFU010000106.1:0-8436 GCA_964236695.1 uncultured Acetobacteraceae bacterium
ACCGCAGCGCCAAAACGTTAAATCACCCTTGCGTCGAGGGAGCCGTCCACACAAGGCCTCTATTTAAATCAGGGGATCAAAGGGCCTCACGGCCCTTTGCGGGTCTGGGCAGAGCCCAGCCTTGCCTGCTCGCAGCGCAACCTCCCCGCCGCAGGGGTGTTTGGGGCGTTTCAAGAAAAGGAGACCCGCCATGCCGAAGATCGCCGTCATCACCGGAGCAGGAGCCGGCGTCGGCCGCGCCACCGCGATCGAGTTCGCCCGCAACGGCTGCGACGTGGCGCTGCTGTCGCGTGACCCGGACCGCCTGGAGGCGGCCGCCGCGCAGTGCCGCGCCCATGGCGTGCGCGCCCTGCCGATCCCGACCGACGTGGCCGACGCCGCCGCGGTCGAGGCGGCCGCCGACCGCGCGGAGGCCGAGCTGGGCCCGATCGACGTCTGGGTGAACGTCGCCATGGCGACGGTGTTCGCGCCGGTGCACAAGATCACGCCGGAGGAGTTCCAGCGCGGCACGGCGGTGACCTACCTCGGCCAGGTGCACGGCACGATGTCCGCGCTCAAGCGCATGCGCGGCCGCAACCGCGGCTCGATCGTGTGCGTGGGCTCGGCGCTCGGCTACCGCTCGGTGCCGCTGCAGTCGATCTACTGTGGCGCCAAGTTCGCGATCCGCGGCTTCACGGACTCGCTGCGCTCCGAGCTGATCCACGACAAGGTCAACGTGTCCCTGACGATGGTGGACCTGCCGGCGGTGAACACGCCGCAGTTCGACTGGTCGCGCAACAAGATGGGCCGCAAGGCGATGCCGGTTCCGCCGATCTACCAGCCGGAGGTGCCGGCGCGCGCGATCTATTTCGGCGCTTTCCATCCCCGTCGCCAGATCTGGGTGGGTTTTCCGACCGTGGTCGCGATCCTGGCCAACCGCATCGCCCCCGGCACGATCGACAGGTATCTCGCCAAAGCCGGCTACACGGGGCAGCTCACCGACGAGCCGGTGGCGACGGACGCGCCGAACAACCTGTTCGATCCGGTTCCTGGCCCATACGGCGCCCATGGGCGGTTCGACGCCAAGTCGCGCACCGGGTCGTGGGAGATGTTCACCAGTCAGCACCGCGACGTGTTCTGGGCGAGCGTGCTGACGCTCGCAGGCCTGGGCGCGGTGGCGCTGACACAGGCGTCGCGGCCACGGTCGCGACTCCGGCTGCGCTAGTCGACCCGTCGGCGGTGGCGGGCGGGCAGGGTTGGGGTTCTGCCCCGACCCTCGCCAGGCATTCGACGCCGGGAGCCGAGGCTCCGGCCATGTCCGGTCAGGCTTCTCCGCCGACGCTCCTGCGCCGGCGGAGGGGTGGCATCCGCTCCGGTCGCTGTTGTGCGCTCAGCCCTTGTCGGCGGCGTCGCGCACGGCATCCTTGGCCCCGCCGACGGCGCTTTCCGCGTGGCCCTTGGCCTTGTCGGCCACGCCCTCAGCCTTCAGCTTGTCGTCGCCGGTCAGGTTGCCGACACCCTGCTTGACCGCGCCCTTCAGCTTGTCGGCTGCACCCGCGATCCGGTTCTCGTCGACCATGGTCATCCTCCCTGCGCGACGCTGCTGTCGCCCTGACGAAACGAAGGCCGGCCGGCGCGGTTCCTGATCGCGCCGGCCTCGACGCACGGTGCGCCCACCCTGGGCAGCGAGTTCGCGGAGGTGAACTGGCTGCGCTTGGCCCAATGGTTGGTGAGGAAAGGAAGGCCAGGGGCCCCGCCCCTGGACCCCGCCAAAGGCCGAGCCTTTGGAATCCACTTCTTAATTTGTGCCGGGTCCAGGGGCGGCTCCCTCGGTGGCCTTTCCAACGATCCAAGCGGATCGTTGAAACCTTTGGCCACCTCCGCCTGGCGGGCCTGGGCAGAGCCCAGCCTTGCTTGCTTCAGGCCATGCGTTCCTTGAGGTGGTCCGCGACCCGCAGCGCGTTGGCGATGATGGTCAGGGTCGGGTTCACCGCGCCGATCGAGGGGAAGAAGCTCGCGTCGGTGACGTAGAGGTTGTCGACCTCGTGCGCGCGGCAGTTCAGGTCGAGCACCGAGGTGGCGGGGTCGGTGCCGAAGCGGCAGGTGCCCGCCTGGTGCGCCGTGCCGCTCAGCGGGATCTCCTTGCCGAGGTAGAGCTTGCGCTCCAGCAGTTGTGGGTGGGCGCCGGCCGAGCTCATCATGGCTTCCAGCTTGTGCTTGAGACGCCGATGGGCCTCCATGTTGGTGGGCGTCACGTCCAGCAGCACCTTGCGGTCGGCGCCGTAGCGGATGCGGTTCTCGGCCAGCGGCAGGTCCTCGCCGCTGAGCCAGAAGTCCATCGAGTACAGCGCCATCTTGTCGAACGGCATCTCCGGCACCCACGACAGCCAGCCGGGCAGGGCCTCGCCGCGGATCTGCTCGCCGTGCGAGGTGGCGCACATCTGGATCAGGCCGAGCGGGTAGTCGTAGTCGTCGGCGCCGGCGTAGAAGTCGCTGATTGCCAGGGTCTTCTGGAACACGGTGTGGTTCGGCTCGCGCAGCAGCGCCATCAGCACGGACTGGTTGTGGCGCATGTAGTTGCGCCCGACTTGGCCGGAGCCATTGGCCAGGCCGTCCGGGTGGGCGTCGCTCGCTGAGCGCAGCAGCAGCAGGGCGGAGGACAGCGCGCCGCACGCCACCACGACGATGTCGGCGGAGTAGGTCTCCTTCACGCCGTCGCGGGTGACGTGGACGGCGGTGACGGTGCGGCCGGCGGCGTCGGTTTCCAGCGTCTCGACGTAGGCGTTGGTCAGCAGGGTGAAGGTCGGGTGCTCGGCGCGCGCGGGGTCGACGTTGATCACCTGGGCGTCGGCCTTGGCGTTGATCGCGCAGGGGAAGCCGTCGAAGGCGTCGCAGCGGATGCACGGGCTGGTGGGCAGCACCTGGCCGTCCTTCTCGTCGAGCTTGATGCCCAGGGGGAGGTGGAACGGGTGGAGGCCCTGACGGCCGAAGTTGTCGCTCAGCTCGGCGATCCTGGGCTCGTGGCTGACCGGCGGGAAGGCGTACGGCGCGCTGCTCCAGGGCTCGTTCGGGTCCTCGCCGCGCTGCCCGTGCACGTGATAGAGCGCCTCGGCCTCGCCGTAGTGCTTCTCGAACGCCTCGTACGGCAGAGGCCAGGCGGGGGAGATGCCGTCCTCGTGGCGGATCTCGCCGAAGTCGGCCTCGCGCAGACGGAACAGGGCGGCGCCGTACACCTTCGAGTTGCCGCCCACGAAGTAGTGCAGGCCGGGGCGGAAGCTGTTGCCCTTGCTGTCGTACCAGGTTTCGGTGGCCTGGTAGGCGCCGTCGACGAACACGGTCTTGCTGTCCCAGTTGGCACGCGAGCGCCTGAGGTAGTCGCCACGCTCGATCAGCAGCACGCGCTTGCCGGCCGCGGCCATGCGCTGCGCCATCGAGCCGCCGCCCGGGCCGCTGCCGACCACGATCACGTCGAATCTGTTCTCGGCCATCGGGCCCTCCTGCACTGGTCGAGCCCGCGTCGGGCCGCGGGCTCTACGCCACGATTGGCGCCGAGTTCTTGGCGTCCGCCCGTGAAAACGTCACCCCGCGTGGCGCCGTTGCCGGCCGCGCACCGGGCACGGGCATCGACATCGGGTCAGGGCGGGCCAGATCCGCCTGGCCGGGCGGTGCCGCCCGGATCGAGGCAGGGGGCGCGCATGGCCGGTCGGATGCGGAAGAAATCTGAGCTGCCGACCAAGGTGTGCCCGGTCTGCAAGCGCCCGTTCGCCTGGCGCCGCAAATGGGCGGCCGTGTGGGACGAGGTGCGCTACTGCTCGGACGCTTGCCGTCGCGCTAGGCCGGGCGCGTCCGCCGCAGGGCCGGCGACCGATCGCGGCTGAGCCGCGGCGCGGCGGGCGGTGGCGGCGCACAAAGAAAGAGGGCCCGCAACGATGTTGCGGGCCCTCTCGCATTGTCTGAAAGCGACGTGTCGTCAAAACGAGGGCAGCTAGGCCACCAGGCACTCGATCCCGACGGAAACCCAGGTCACGACGAACGGCGCTTGCGTCAAACAATGAGACACTGGATCACCTCCTTTCAGCATGTTTCGACTGACAGGGAGTGTGGTGCCGGGCCGTGGCGCGCGCAAGGGTGCGTGCGGCGCGCCATGGCGGCGCGGTCACGTTGCCGGGGGTTGCGACCCCGGCTGGTTCGACGTCGGCAGGTCGCGCGCCGCGCCGGCGGCCGGCACCGGGGCGCGCGGTGCAGCGGCATCGGCGGTGCCTGTCGCGCCGATCCGGTCGTGGGCCACCTCGATGCGCAGGCGCGTGCCGTGCCTTGCCCTGCGCAGGTCGTACTGCGCGCGGTGCAGGCTGCCGTCGCTGAGCAGGACGTCGGAACTGCAGGTGATCCTGTCGTCGGTCTCGCCATCGGTGGCCACGTTGCGGAACTGCATGATCGCCAGCCCCTTGCGATGGCCGAACGGTCCCGCCTGCAGGGCCGCCGATACGCCGTCCAGCGTGGCCATGCCGGCGCACCCCGGCATCGGCTCCCGGGTGCGGCGCGACCGGGCCCGACCTCTCGCGTGCTGCCGGCCCAGCAGGCCGACGGCGGTTCCCAGCGGCCCGGCGTCCGGCGTGGGGCGGGCGGGCGGGGCGGCGGCCGTCGGCCCGTCGGCACCGGTCACCGCTGCGGTGCCTTCGACCGGGCCGGGCGCGGCGTCGGTCGGCCCTGCCGCCGGGACGGCCGACGCCGGGCCGGGCTGGGCGGGACCCTCGCCGGGCGACGTCCCGGCGAGGGACGCGGGCGTGTCTCCGGTTGCGCGCCCCCGCGCCGCCGCCGGTCCCGACAGCGCGACGCCGACGGCCAGGAGGACGGCGATCCAGGGCAGCGTGCGGCCGGCCGTTGTGGCTTGGCCCAGGCTGGTGGTCCGGTGGGCCGACATGTCAGATCCTGCTCCTCGTCGATGGTGTCTCGGCTTGAGAAGGACAGGGCTCTGCCCTGGACCCGCCAGGCGGAGGTGGCCAAAGGTTCCGACGATCCGCCTGGATCGTTGGAATGGCCACCGGAGGGAGCCGCCCCCGGACCCGGCCTTGCTTAAGGAATGGTTTCCAAAGGCTCGGCCTTTGGCGGGGTCCAGGGGCAGAGCCCCTGGCCTTCCTGTTTTTCAAGCCGGCACACTGCCTCCTCGTCGCGACAGCCGCGGCATCGCCGGTCCGCGACGCCGCCCGGCCTGAGGCGACATTCAGGCCCGGCCGCCGCCACGACAAGGGCCATGTTCCGTGGGGCCGTTCCTCGGTCGTGCCGTGCGGCCGCGGCCCGGCGGCCTTGAGCGGCTCCGGCGCGTTGCCCATCTGGGAGAGCAAGGGTCAAGGTGCGTCGCCTGCTGAGGGGCGCGTCCGGGCCGGTCGCCTGACACATAGGGACAATGCCGAACATGGACATGGACAAGTTCACCGAGCGGTCTCGGGGATTCCTGCAGGCCGCGCAAACCATTGCGGTCCGCGAGTTCCACCAGCGCTTGTCGCCCGAGCACCTGCTCAAGGCGCTGCTCGACGACGAGGAGGGTGCGGCCGCGGGGCTGATCCGCGCCGCGGGGGGCAACCCCGACCTGGTGCGCCAGGCCAACGACGCAGAGCTTGCCAAGCTGCCGAAGGTGAGCGGGCAGGGGGCGACGCAGCCCCAGGTGACGCCGGATTTGTTGCGTCTGCTCGATGCCGCGCAGGACGCGGCGAAGCGGGCCGGCGACGCCTTCGTGGCGCAGGATCGGGTGCTGGTGGCGATCGCCGGCTCGGACTCGCCGGCGGCGCGGGCGCTGCGCGGCGCGGGCGCCCCGGCGCAGGCGTTGGAGAAGGCGGTGGCCGACCTGCGCAAGGGCCGCACTGTGGACAGTGCGACGGCGGAGCAGAACTTCGACGCGCTGAAGAAATATGCCCGCGACGTCACCGAGATTGCGCGCGGGGGCAAGCTCGACCCGGTGATCGGGCGCGACGAGGAGATACGCCGCGCGATCCAGGTGCTGGCGCGGCGCACCAAGAACAACCCGGTGCTGATCGGTGAGCCGGGCGTGGGCAAGACCGCGATCGTCGAGGGACTGGCGCTGCGCATCGTCAACGGCGACGTGCCGGAGGCGCTGCGCTCGAAGCGGGTGATGGCGCTCGACCTCGGTGCGCTGGTGGCAGGCGCCAAGTTCCGCGGCGAGTTCGAGGAGCGGCTGAAGGCCGTGCTGAAGGAGATCGAGGCGGCGCAGGGCGAGGTGATCCTGTTCATCGACGAGATGCACACCCTGGTCGGCGCGGGCAAGGCGGATGGGGCCATGGACGCCTCGAATCTGCTCAAGCCGGAGCTGGCGCGCGGCGGGCTGCACTGCATCGGGGCGACCACGCTCGACGAGTACAGGAAGCACATCGAGAAGGATGCGGCGCTGGCGCGGCGCTTCCAGCCGGTGTTCGTGGGCGAACCGAGCGTGGCCGACACCATCAGCATCCTGCGCGGCATCCGCGAGAAGTACGAGCTGCATCACGGCGTGCGCATCACCGACAACGCGCTGGTTGCGGCGGCGACGCTGAGCAACCGCTACATCACCGACCGCTTCCTGCCGGACAAGGCGATCGACCTGATCGACGAGGCGGCGAGCCGGCTGCGCATGCAGGTCGACAGCAAGCCGGAGGCGCTCGACGAGCTGGACCGCCGGGTGATGCAGCTGCGCATCGAGCGCGAGGCGCTCAAGCGCGAGGACGACGCCGCGTCGCGCGACCGGCTGGAGAAGCTGCAGCACGAGCTGGCCGGGCTGGAGGAGCGCTCCGACGCGATGACCACGGCGTGGCGTGCCGAGACCGAGCGGGTCGCGGACACGCAGAAGCTGAAGGAGCGGCTGGATGCGGCGCGTTCCGAGGTGGAGGTGGCGCAGCGGCGCGGCGACCTCGGGCGGGCATCGGAGCTGATGTACGGGGTGATCCCGGCGCTGGAGTCCGAGATCAACCACGCGCAGGCCGAGCCGGCGGAGGGGCACTTGGTCAACGAGGCGGTCACCGAGTCGGCGATCGCCGGGGTGGTGTCGCGCTGGACCGGGGTGCCCGTGGACCGGATGCTGGAAGGCGAGCGGGCCAAGCTGCTGCGCATGGAGGACGAGCTGCGCCGTCGCGTGGTGGGGCAGGAGGATGCGCTGCGCCACGTGTCCAATGCGGTGCGCAGGGCGCGGGCGGGGCTGCAGGACCCGGGGCGGCCGATCGGCTCGTTCCTGTTCCTTGGCCCGACCGGGGTGGGCAAGACAGAGCTGACCAAGGCACTGGCAGAGTTCCTGTTCGACGACGACCGGGCGATGATCCGCATCGACATGAGCGAGTTCATGGAGAAGCACGCCGTGTCGCGGCTGATCGGGGCGCCGCCGGGCTACGTGGGCTACGACGAGGGCGGCATGCTGACGGAGGCGGTGCGTCGGCGTCCCTACCAGGTGATCCTGTTCGACGAGGTGGAGAAGGCGCACGAGGATGTCTTCAGCATCCTGCTGCAGGTGCTCGACGACGGGCGGCTGACGGACGGGCAGGGGCGGACCGTCGATTTCCGCAACACCATCATCGTGCTGACGTCCAACCTCGGTAGCGAGGTGCTGGCGGCGCAGGGCGAGGCGGTCGGCGAGACCTCCGAGCAGGCGGCCCTGGTGCAGGCGCAGGTGATGCGGCTGGTGCGGGAGCATTTCCGGCCGGAGTTCCTCAACCGGCTGGACGAGGTCGTGCTGTTCCGCAGGCTGGCGCGCGGCGACATGGCGGCGATCGTGGACATCCATCTCGGGCGGCTGCGGTCCCTGCTGGCGGACCGCAAGATCGTGCTGTCGCTGGATGACGCGGCCACCGACTGGCTGGCGGAGGCGGGGTTCGATCCGGTGTATGGGGCGAGGCCTCTGAAGCGAGTGATCCAGCGGTCGCTGCAGAACTCCCTGGCGGGGCAGCTGCTGGAGGGCTCGATCCATGACGGAGATGCGGTGCGGATCTCTGCGGACCGGGACGGGTTGATCGTCGGGGCTGCGGCGGGCTGAGCGTTCGGGCCCGGCGCCTGTTTCGGGCGCCGGGGTCGTGTTCGCGCAGGAGCGAAGCATAAGCCATGCTTGAGGTGCATGACTGACATCGTTGAGGGCGGTCGCGATCATGAGCGGAGTCTATGGGGCTGGCCCGGTAGTCAACGTGTTGGATAAGCAGCAGAAATCCTGTCCTTGCACCGTGTGCGGAACAACCGCGTCATCGCGTTGACACGCAGGCGAGTGGCGTCTAGAACCTGCCTTACCGAAGCGGTTGGCAAAAACACTTGCTTCTGCCTTCGGGACTGCTAGATTTCTCGGCTCTGCCGAGTTTGCTGATGGGGCCTATAGAATTATGTAACTTATTCCTGTCAGGTTTTCTGGCCTGATTGGGTAGTGTGATTTGTGTCCCGTGTTCATTGACAGTTGCAGAGGCTAGGAAGGGATATGTTGGCGGCGCTCCTGTG
>CAXSFU010000107.1:0-8221 GCA_964236695.1 uncultured Acetobacteraceae bacterium
AGGCAAGGCAAGGCAAGGCTGGGGGGCGAGCCGCCCCCCAGACCCCGGCGCAACGGGGCGGCTTGCAGGGCCGGCGGCCATGGCGGTCCTGCGGAGCGCGCCGGCCGCAGGCCGGGCGCGGGAGCCTCGACCTTGCATCGCGTCCTCGGAAGGATCACCTGTTCCAGTCCGCAGAACAAAACGGGATCGGAGACGGTTCGGCAGGGCTTGGGAAGCGGCCGACGGCCGCTGGCCGGCGCGTTCCCACAGGTCTATAAGTATGAAAACCCCATCGACCGCGGCGACGGCAAGAGGATCTCCATGGCAGGCAGCGTCAACAAGGTCATCCTGGTGGGCAACCTCGGCAAGGACCCCGAGGTACGCAGCACCCAGTCCGGCGGCAAGATCGTCAATCTCACGGTCGCCACCAGCGAGACCTGGAACGACAAGGCCTCCGGCGAGCGCAAGGAAAAGACGGAGTGGCATCGCGTCGTCATCTTCGACGACCGAAATGCCGATGTTGCTGAGCGATTCCTGAAAAAGGGCCACAAAATCTACGTCGAGGGCCAGCTTCAAACTCGCAAGTGGACCGACCAGTCCGGCCAGGACAAATACACCACCGAGGTCGTGATCGACAGGTTCCGCGGCAACCTGACCATGCTCGGTTCTGGTCGCGGTGGCGAGGAGGAGGGCGGTGGCGGTGGTTACGCCGGCGGACAGGCCGCAGGCGGCGGTTACAACCGCGACCGTGCCCCTGCCGCCCGCCCTGCGGCGCCGGCGCGCGGCCCCGGCCCCTCGCCCGCCCAGGGCGGCGGCCAGCAGGGCGGCGGCTGGGATAACGGCGGCGGTGACCTCGACGACGAGATCCCGTTTTGAGCGGCGCGGCGTCGGCGTCGCGCCCCGCCCAGTCGCGTGTCGTCCGCCTGCACGAGACCGGCGGCCCGGAGGTCCTGCGCGTCGAGCAGCGCGAGGTTCCCGTGCCTGGTCCCGGCGAGGTCCTGCTCCGCGTGCGCGCCATCGGCCTGAACCGTGCGGAGGCCATGTATCGCCTCGGCGCCTACCTCGAGCCGACGCCGCTGCCGACCCAGCTCGGCTACGAGGCGTCCGGCGTGGTGGAGGCGGTGGGTCAGGGCGTCACCGTCTTCGCGCCCGGCGACGCGGTCAGCTCCATCCCTGCCTTCTCCATGAGCCGCTACGGCGTCTACGGCGACCATGCGGTGGTTCCGGCGCACGCCGTCGCGCGCCACCCCGAGCGCCTCTCCTTCGAGGAGGCGGCCTCGATCTGGATGCAGTACCTGACCGCCTGGGGCGGGCTGGTCGAGGTCGGCGGCCTCAGGGCGGGGCAGACGGTGATCGTCACCGCGGCGTCGAGCAGCGTCGGCCTCGCGGCTCTGCAGATCGCCCGTCAGCTCGGCGCGGTGTCGGTCGCCACCACGCGCAGCGGCGACAAGGCGGCCACGCTGCGCGAGGCCGGCGCCGACCACGTCGTGGCCACCGACAGCCAGGACCTGGCCGTCGAGGTCGCGCGCATCACCGACGGGCGCGGCGCCGCGCTGGCGTTCGACCCGGTCGCCGGGCCGGGCGTGGAGGTGCTGGCGCGGTGCATGGCGATGCATGGCAGCATCATCCTCTACGGCCGCCTGACGGGCGAGGCGACGCCGTTCCCGCTGATCGCCGCGATGCAGAAGCAGCTCCGCGTGCAGGGCTACACCCTGTTCCAGGTCACCTCCGACCCGGCGTGGCTGGAGCGTGGCAAGGCGTTCGTCACCGCGGGCCTGGAGTCCGGCGCGCTGCGGCCGGTGATCGCGCGCACCTTCGCGCTCGACGACATCGCCGGCGCGCACCGCTTCATGGAAAGCAACGGGCAGACCGGCAAGATCGTCGTCGTGCCCTAGAAAAAGGGCGAGGCTCTGCCTCGCGCTCCGGCCAAGGGCTCCGCCCTTGGCAATCCCGCCAGGGGCGAGCCGCCCCTGGACCGGCCTCCCTGGAGTCCGGCGTACGATCCGTGCGCCAGACTCCAACGGAGGGGGTTCCAAGGGCCTCAAGGCCCTTGGCGGGTCCGGGCAGAGCCCGGCCTTGCTTCCTTCCTGACAGGACCCCGCATTGAGCGACACCGACACGCCTTCCGGCCACGCCGACATGCTCCCCGTGATGCTCGAGGAGGAGATGAAGCGCTCCTATCTCGACTACGCGATGTCGGTGATCGTGAGCCGTGCGCTGCCCGACGCGCGCGACGGCCTCAAGCCGGTGCACCGGCGCATCCTGTACGCGATGTACGAGAGCGGCTACACGCCGGACAAGCCGTTCCGCAAGTCGGCGCGCGTGACCGGCGACGTGATGGGCAAGTACCACCCGCACGGCGACGCCTCGATCTACGATGCGATGGTGCGCATGGCGCAGCCCTGGTCGATGCGGGTGCTGCTGATCGACGGGCAGGGCAACTTCGGCTCCATCGACGGCGATCCCCCGGCGGCGATGCGCTACACCGAGTCGCGGCTGTCGAAGCCGGCGATGACCCTGCTGGCCGACATCGACCGCGACACGGTGGACTTCCAGCCGAACTACGACGAGAGCGAGAGCGAGCCGCGGGTGCTGCCGGCGGCGTTCCCGAACCTGCTGGTCAACGGCGCGGCCGGCATCGCGGTCGGCATGGCGACCAACATCCCGCCGCACAACCCGTCCGAGATCATCGACGCCACCCTGCTGCTGATCCGCGAGCCGGACACCACGCTCGAGCAGATCATGGCGGTGGTGCCCGGCCCCGACTTCCCGACCGGCGGGCTGATCCTGGGGCGCGCGGGCATCCGCTCCGGCTTCGAGACCGGGCGCGGCTCGATCATCATCCGCGCGCGCGCCGCCTTCGAGGAGATGCGCGGCAACCGCTTCATGATCGTGGTCACCGAGCTGCCCTACCAGGTGAACAAGGCGACGCTGCAGGAGCGCATCGCCGAGCTGGTGCGCTCCAAGACCGTGGAGGGCATCAGCGACATCCGCGACGAGAGCGACCGCTCGGGCATGCGCCTGGTGATCGAGCTGAAGCGCGAGGCGACGCCGGAGGTGGTGCTGAACCAGCTGTACCGGTTCACCTCGCTGCAGACCAGCTTCGGCATCAACATGCTGGCGCTCGACAACGGCCGTCCCAGGCTGATGGGGCTGCGCGACGCGCTGATGTGCTTCGTCACCTTCCGCGAGGAGGTGATCCTCAGGCGCTCGCGCTTCGACCTGATGAAGGCGCGCGAGCGGGCGCACCTGCTCGTGGGCCTGGCGATCGCGGTCGCCAACATCGACGAGGTGATCCGCCTGATCCGCGCGGCGCCGGACGCCGGCTCGGCGCGCGCGGCGCTGATGGCGCGCGACTGGCCGTCGGGCGACGTGCTGCCGCTGCTGCGGCTGATCGACGACAGTGGCAACCAGGTCAGCGAGGGGGCGGACGGCGCCACGGTGCGGCTGACCGAGGCGCAGGCGCGCGGCATCCTGGAGCTGCGCCTGCAGCGGCTGACCGGTCTGGAGCGCGACAAGATCCAGGCCGAGCTGACCGAGGTCGCGATGCGCATCGCCGACCTGCTGGAGATCATCGCCAGCCGGCCGCGCCGCATGGAGGTGATGGAGGCCGAGCTGCTGACGGTGCGCGCGCTGATCGCGAGCCCCCGCCTGACGCAGATCGTCGACGCCGCCGCCGACCAGGACGACGAGAGCCTGATCGAGCCGGGGCAGATGGTCGTCACCATCACCCGCGACGGCTTCATCAAGCGCACGCCCTTGGAGACCTACCGGGCGCAGAACCGCGGCGGGCGCGGGCGCACCGCGGCAGGCACGCGCGGCGACGACGTGGTGACGCGCTCGTTCAACGCCCACACCCACCAGTGGGTGCTGTTCTTCTCCTCCGGCGGCAAGGCGTTCCGAGAGAAGGTGTGGCGCCTGCCCGAAGCCAGCCCGACGGCGAAGGGCCGGGCGCTGGTCAACCTGCTGCCGGAGCTGGGCGCGGACGGCGTGACCGCGGTGCTGCCGCTGCCGCTCGACGCCGCGCTGTGGGACCGTCTGCACCTGCTGTTCGCGACCGCGAGCGGCGGGGTGCGGCGCAACCGGCTGTCCGACTTCGGCCGCATCCGCACCTCCGGCCTGATCGCGATGAAGCTCGACGAGGGGGACCGCCTGATCGGCGTCGCCACCTGCCGCGAGGGCGACGACGTGATGCTGTCCACGCGCCTGGGCCGCTGCATGCGCTTCCAGCTCACCGACGACTCGGTGCGCGTGTTCGCCGGGCGCGACAGCTCCGGCGTGCGCGGCATCCGCCTGGCCCGCGGCGACGAGGTGAACAGCCTGTCCGTGCTGACCCACGTGGACGCCAGCGTGGCCGAGCGCGCCGCCTTCCTGCGCGCGGCCGCCCTGCGCCGGCGCAGCGGCGGGCTGGAGGAGGAGGCCGCGGAGGTCGCCGCCGAGGCCGAGCCGGGCACCGACGCCGCCCGCGAGGTCGCCGCCGCCGCGGAGACGGAGGAGGCGCCTGCGGAGACCGGCGCCGACGAGAGCGCGCTCGACGCCGACCTGATCCTGAGCCCGTCGCAGCTGCGCGACATGGAGGAGCGCGAGGAGGTGCTGCTCACCGTCACCAACGGCGGCTTCGGCAAGCGCTCGTCGGCGTACGACTACCGCGTCACCGGGCGGGGCGGGCAGGGGATCACCAACATCCTGCTGTCCCAGCGCACCGGCACCGAGGTGGTGGCGACGCTGCCGGTGCGGCGCGGCGACGACGTGATGCTGGTCACCGACGCCGGCCGGCTGATCCGCGTGCCGGCCGACCAAGTGCGCATCACCGCGCGCCAGACCATGGGCGTCACCCTGTTCCGCTGCGACAAGGGCGAGCACGTCACCAGCGTGTTCCCGGTGCTCGAGCCCGCCGCCGGCCCGGACGACGTGTCCCCCGAGGCCGCGTCCGGCCCGGGGCAGCCGGCAACCGACGGCGGCCTGGAGCCGGGCGGCAGCGGCGACGACGCGTCGGACGGTGCCGGCCCCGGCAACGGTCCGGCGGTCGGCCCGTCCGACGACCTGCCGCCGGACGGGGAGGGCGGCGACGGGGCCGGCGGGCCGCCCCGCGGTGTCTGACGCCCCGCCCGTCCCCGGGCCGGCCGCTGCAGCGGCGCCGCCGCGCGTGGGCGTCTACCCCGGGACCTTTGACCCGGTGACCAACGGGCACCTCGACATCATCGGCCGTGCCGCCCGGCTGGTGGACCGGCTGGTGGTGGGCGTCGCGGTCAACACCGGCAAGTCGCCGATGTTCGGCCTGGAGGAGCGCGTCGAGCTGGTGGCGGCCGAGATGGCGGTCCTTGCGGCGCGCACCGGCACCACCATCGCCGTGGTCGGCTTCGAGTGCCTGCTGATCGACCTCGCGCGCCAGCACGGGGCGGCGATGATCGTGCGCGGGCTGCGCGCGGTGTCGGATTTCGACTACGAGTTCCAGATGGCGGGGATGAACTACCGCCTGGACAGCGGCGTGGAGACGGTGTTCCTGATGGCTAGCGAACGGCACCAGTTCATCTCCTCGCGCTTCGTCAAAGAGATCGCTCGCCTCGGCGGCGACATCTCCTCCTTCGTGCCGCCCCTGGTGCTGGAGCGCACCCTGCAGCACTGCCGACGCCCTCCCGGAGCCCCATGATGCAACGCCGCACCCTTCTCGCCACCCTCGCCGCTGGAGCCCTCATGTCCGACGCTGCCGCAAACGCCCAGATGCCCGCAGAGAACGACCCGTCCAACACGGTCAACATGAAGCTCAAGGACGGCGTGGTAGTGATCCGCCTGCGCCCGGACCTGGCGCCGCTGCACGTCGAGCGCGTCAAGACGCTGTGCGCGCAGAAGTTCTACGACAACACCCCGTTCCACCGGGTAATCGAGGGCTTCATGGCGCAGGGCGGCGATCCGACCGGCACCGGCACCGGCGGCAGCCAGCTGCCCGACCTGAAGGCCGAGTTCACCCGCGAGGCGCACTTCCTGCGCGGCACGGTGGGCGCCGCGCGCTCCGGCAACCCGAACAGCGCCAACTCGCAGTTCTACATCATGTTCGCGCCGGCGCCGAGCCTGGACGGCCAATACACGATCTGGGGCAATGTCGTGCAGGGCATGGAGTTCGTCGACAAGATCAAGCGCGGCAACCCCGCCAACAACGGCATCGTCCCGCCGCCGCCGGACCGCGTCATCACCATGCGGCTGGCGTCCGACAACAGCTAGGCGACAAGGCCGGGGCCCCGCCCCGGACCCAGAAAGCCCTGCCTTTGCAAACCCGACCTCCGGCCGGCGGCACCCTCTGATAGGACGTGCCGCCGGCCTTTTTCATGCGCCGGTCCAGGGCGGCTCGCCCTGGCGGGTCCAGGGCAGAGCCCTGGCCTTGCTTTCCCGCCCTTGTCACGGATAATTGCGCAAAACGGCTGCGCAACAGCCGGCAACAAGGCCGCGGTCAACATGGCCGCACGGGAGGGCCACGACATGACACCGACAGAGGCCGGACGACTCCGGCTGACCCCTGCGTTCCTGGAGCTGGAGCGCAAGCGGTCGCGCTTCAGCTGGACCCTGACCGTCCTCATGCTGGTGCTGTACTTCGGCTTCATCCTGCTGGTGGCGTTCGACCACCAGCTGCAGCTGATGGGCACGATGGTGACGCGCTCCATCAGCCTGGGCTTCCCGCTCGGCCTCGGCGTCATCCTGTCCGCGATCGTGCTCACCGGGCTCTACGTGCTGCGCGCCAACACCGAGTTCGACCGGCTGACACGCGAGATCGTCACCGGCAACGCCATGTCCGCCGCCGTGCCGCTGCGCCCCGCCCAGGGCTCCGCGCACGCCACACAAGTCGTCGGGGGGGCGCGCTGATGCGCCGCACGGCGGGGCGGGGCGATGCGGGCGTGTCCGTCGCAGGCCCGTCCGTCGCAGGTCTGGCGCTGGCGGCCGTGGCGGCGCCGGCGCGTGCGGCCGGCCCGGCGATCGAGGGCGCGGTGCAGCAGCAGCCGACCAACTGGACCGCGATCGCGATGTTCGCGGCCTTCGTGGCGCTGACGCTGCTGATCACGCTGTGGGCGTCGCGTCGCAGCAGCTCCGCGTCGGACTTCTACACCGCGGGCGGCGGCATCACCGGCTTCCAGAACGGGGTGGCGATCGCCGGCGACTTCATGTCGGCGGCCTCGTTCCTCGGCATCTCGGCTCTGGTGTACGCCAACGGCTTCGACGGGCTGCTCTACTCGATCGGCTTCCTGGTCGGCTGGCCGATCCTGATGTTCCTGATGGCCGAGCGGCTGCGCAACCTCGGCCGCTTCTCCTTCGGCGACGTGGTGACCACGCGGATGAGCGAGACGCCGATCCGCACCATGGCCGCGGTCAGCTCGCTGGTGGTGATCGCGTTCTACCTGATCGCGCAGATGGTCGGCGCCGGCCAGCTCATCCAGCTGCTGTTCGGCCTGCCCTACACCTACGCCGTGGTGATCGTGGGCGTGCTGATGATCCTCTACGTCACGCTGGGCGGCATGCTGGCCACCACCTGGGTGCAGATCATCAAGGCGGGGCTGCTGCTCGCCGGTGCCACCTACATGGCCGTCAGCGTGCTCGCCACCTTCGGCTTCAACCTCAACGACCTGTTCGCCCGTGCGGTCGAGATCAGCCCCAAGCACGACGCGATCCTGCGCCCGGGCGGCGCCAACCCGGTTTCTGCGATCAGCCTCGGCATTGCGCTGATGTTCGGCACCGCCGGCCTGCCTCATATCCTGATGCGCTTCTTCACCGTCGCCGACGCCCGCGAGGCGCGCAAGTCGGTGTTCTGGGCCACGGTGTTCATCGGCTACTTCTACATCCTGACCTTCATCATCGGCCTCGGCGCCATCATCCTCGTCGGCGGCAACGCGGCGTTCAAGACGGCGAGCGGCGCGCTGATTGGCGGCGGCAACATGGTGGCGATCCATCTGGCCGACGCGGTGGGCGGCAACATCCTGCTCGGCTTCATCTCCGCCGTGGCGTTCGCGACCATCCTCGCCGTGGTGTCCGGCCTCACGCTCGCCGGCGCCACCGCGGTCAGCCACGACCTGTATGCCCGCGTGATCGCCCGCGGCCGCACCACCGAGGGCCGAGAGGTGCGCGTCTCCAAGGCGGCGACGATCGTGCTCGGCGTGGTCGCGATCCTGCTCGGCATCGTGTTCGAGAAGCAGAACGTCGCCTTCATGGTCGGCCTCGCCTTCGCGGTGGCGGCGAGCTGCAACTTCCCCGTGCTGCT
>CAXSFU010000108.1:0-8076 GCA_964236695.1 uncultured Acetobacteraceae bacterium
GGGGGGGGGGGGGGGGGGGGGGGGGGGGGGGGGGGGGGGGGGGGGGGGGGTCGGGTCGGTGGCGGTGGCGCTGCTGGCGCGGCTGGGGTGGCACGTGATCGCGAGCACGGGGCGGGCCGAGGAGGCGGGGTACCTGCGCGCGCTTGGGGCGGCGGAGGTGCTCGACCGGGCGGCGCTGTCCGGGCCGGGGCGGCCGCTCGGGGCGGAGCGGTGGGCGGCGGCGGTGGACGCGGTGGGCAGCCACACGCTGGCCAACGTGCTGGCGGGGACGCGGCGCGGGGGGGCGGTGGCGGCGTGCGGGCTGGCGGGGGGGATGGACCTGCCGGCGAGCGTGGCGCCGTTCATCCTGCGGGGCGTGGCGCTGCTGGGGGTCGACAGCGTGCTGTGCCCGCGGCCGCGGCGGCTGGAGGCGTGGGGGCGGCTGGCTGGGGACCTCGATCCCGCGACGCTGGACTCGATGACGCGGACGGTGCGGCTGGACGAGGTGGGGGCGCTGGCGCCGCGCATCCTGGACGGGCAGGTCAGGGGGCGGGTGGTGGTTGGGGTGGACGGGGAGTGAGCAGGAAGGAAGGTTGAGGCTCTGCCTCAAACTCCGCCAAAGGCAAGCCTTTGGAATTCGATTTTTAAGTGTAGCTGCTCGACATCATCGACGGCCGTGTTCGCTTTCATCGCCAGATCCTGCTCGGATGAGATGATCGCGGGCAGGTCGCCATGCTCACATTAGACGCTTCCACGCTCACGCTTGGTGATCGGTGCTCGACATCGCTGGTGCGTGCTCACGATCGGTGCCACTGACCCGGGTCACAGCGGCAGGCTGGTAAAGCGTTCTGATCCGGGCCGCGTCGTCGGCTGAGACGGGCGTGTAGACCAGCATGGCGAGGTCTGCCCGTCCGTCGACCGCAAATGCCGAGAACTCAAGCGCGATCTCGCCGAGTTCGGGGTGGCACAGACGCCTCACGCCCTCGCAGACGCCGTTGACCTCGCTCTCGCGCCACATCGTGGCGAAGTCGGGGCTCCTCGCGCACAACTCGTCCACCAGCGGCTGCACGGTTGCAGCCGCGCCGGCGCGGGCAGCGTCGCCGCGGAACACGCCGACAACGAAGCGTGCGACGCTCTCCCAGTTGAGATTGGCCGTGCGCGCCCGGGGATCGAGGAAGATCAGGCGGAGTACGTTGCGTTCCGCCGGCGGCAGCGCGCCATAGTCGGTGAACACGGCAACCGCCGCCCGATTCCATGCGACCACGTCCCAGGTCGCGGTGCGGATCATCGCGGGGCAGGCATCCAGCGCGTCGAGCACATACTGCAGCCGCGGGGTCACCCCGCCCGGCGGCTGATAGCGGACCTCCGGCGGCCGGCCGACCGCAAGCAGGAACAGGTGCTCGCGCTCCACCGCGGTCAGCATCAAGGCCTCGGCCAGCCGATCAAGCGCGTGGATGGATGGCGGACCGCCACGCCCTTGCTCCAGCCAGCTATACCAGGTGGTGCTGATCCCGGCGCGCTGCGCCACCTCCTCGCGCCGGAGACCAGGGGTGCGTCGCTGACCGCCGGCATAGCCCAGAGCCGCCGGATCGAGCCGGGTGCGCCGTTCGCGGAGATAGGTGCCGAGCGAGCCGTTGGCCGTCATAGGGGGTTAATCCTGTCAGGAATCATACCTGGATAAGCTGTCAACTTTACACCACGACGCGCATCGCAACAGTGGAAGGCAATGATCAGGAGGTCCCGCGATGCGCGTGTTCGTGACAGGTGCCACCGGCTGGGTGGGCAGCGTGGTGGTGGACGAGCTGTTGGGCGCCGGGCACCAGGTGCTCGGTCTCTCTCGCTCGCAGGAGAAGGGGGCGGTGCTCGCCGGAAAGGGCGCGGCCGTGCTGCATGGCACGCTCGACGACCTCGACCAGCTCGCCGCGGCGGCCGGCAACGCCGACGCGGTGATCCACCTCGCCTTCAACCACGATTTCTCGAAATATGCCGAGAACAGCGAGCAGGACCGGCGCGCGATCGAGGCGATGGGCGATGCGCTGGTCGGGACGGACAAGCCGATCCTCGTCACCACGGGGCTGGCGATGCTCGCCCCTGGCCGGATCGCGACCGAGGCGGACATGCCGCCGCTTTCCGATCCCAGCCATGTCAGGAAGAGCGAGGCGGCGGCGGCGGCGCTCGCCGAACGTGGCGTGCGGGTCGGTGCGGTCCGCCTGGCCACCACAGTGCACGGGATCGGCGACCCCGCCTTCATGGCGATGCTGGCGCGACTGGCGCGCGAGACGGGTGTGTCGGCCTACATGGGCGACGGCGCCGGCCGCTGGCCTGCGGTTCACGTTTCGGACGCGGGACGGCTCTATCGTCTGGTGCTGGAAGCGGGTGCGCCAGCCCGCGCCTATCATGCGTGCGCGGAAGAAGGCGTCGCCTTCCGCGCGATCGCCGAGGCGATCGGCCGCGCACTCGGCCTGCCGGTCCAAGCTCGCCCCCGTGAGCATTTCGGCTGGCTCGCCGGTTTCGTCGGCACCGACGCGCCCGTGTCGAGCGCCCGCACGCGCGCGCTTACCGGCTGGAAGCCTACCGGGCCGACCCTGCTCGCCGACCTTGCCCAGCCGGCCTATTTTGGCAAATGAGGTCAAACGTGGGCTGCGTTCCGATCACCTACGCCTTAAATCCCAGAGGCTACAAACCACATCGACTGTGGTTATTAGTCCCATTAGAGCAGACCCCAGCGAGCCGTTTGGGTGAGACAATTCGTCGGAACCTTTGGCCACCTTCGCCTGGCGGGTCTGGGCAGAGCCCAGGCCTGCTACGCCGCTTCGCGCGCGCGCCGCGCCTCGTAGGCCCGCAGGTGGGCCAGGGCGGTGGCCAGCAGCGGTGCCGGCACCGTGCCGGCGCGGCGGAGCAGGTCGCCGAGGACGTGCTCGGCCTCCGTGGGGGCGCCGTTCTCGATGTCGCGCAGCATGGACGCCGTCATCGCCGACGCGGGGTCGGCGAGCATGGCGCGGAACCGCTCCGTCGACCGGGGGCGCGGCGGGACGCCGTGGGCCGCGGCGATGGCCGTGCACTCGTCCAGGAGGGACAGCGCCAGGGGGGAGCCGCCGGCGCGGGCGATGTCGCCGACGGAGGCGCGCATCAGGCAGGTGATGCCGGCGAGGGCGGCGATGAGCACCCATTTCTCCCACATCTCCTGGGCGATGGCGTCGCTGCGGCGGCCGTCGAAGCGAGCGGGGGCGAAGGCGGCGGCGATCGCCTCGGTCCGTGCGGAGCGGGTCGCGTCGCGCTCGCCGAAGAGGAGGGTGTGGGCCTGGTTGAGGTGGAGGACGCGGCCGGCGTCGTCGAGGGTCGCGGAGATCAGGCATTCGCCGCCGAGCACGCGGGCGGGGCCGAAGCGCGCGTCCAGGGCGTCGAGGTGGGCCATGCCGTTGAGCAGGGGCAGCACCGCGGTGTCGGGGCCGACCGCGGGGGCCAGGGCGTCGATCGCCGCGGGAAGGGCCTGCGCCTTGCAGGCGAGCAGGACGACGTCGAAGGCCTCGCCGGGCGCGACGGCGAGGCGGTGCGGCGGGGGCGGCAGGGCGGCGTCGCCATGGGGGCTGCGGATCGCCAGGCCGGTGGCGGCGAGCTGGGCGGCGCGGGCGGGGCGCAGCAGGAAGGTCACGTCGCGGCCGGCCTCCAGCAGGCGGCCGCCGAAGTAGCCGCCCACGGCGCCGGCGCCGACACACAGGAACCGCATGGGTTTCTCCGCCAGGGAAGGGAAGCAAGGTTGAGGCTCTGCCTCAAACTCCGCCAAAGGCGAGCCTTTGGAAACCTCGACCTGGTTCTTCTTTTCGTGCGCCGGGTCCAGGGGCGGCTCGCCCCTGGCGGGTCCAGGGCAGAGCCCTGGCCTTGCCTGCTACCCGTCGCGGCGCGGCCGCAGCGCCACGACGTTGTGCGCGTCGTCGGCGGCGGTGCCCAGGACCTCGGCGACCCTGCGGGCGAGCTGCTCGCGCTGGAACGGCTTGGCGATGAGCTGGACGCCGTCGTCGAGGCGGCCGTGGTGGAGGATGGAGTTCTCGGTGTAGCCCGACATGAACAGGACGCGGATTGCGGGGCGCACGGCGGCGAGGCGCTCGGCCAGCTCGCGGCCGCGCAGGGGGCCGGGCAGCACGACGTCGGTGAGCAGCAGGTCGACGGCGGCGGCGTGGGCGCCGAAGGTGCGCAGGGCCTCCTCGCCGTCGGCGGCTTCCAGCACGCGGTAGCCGAGGTCGCCGAGGATGGCGCAGGCGATCTCGCGCACTGCCGGCTCGTCCTCGACGACCAGCACGGTGGCGGAGCCGCGCGGCAGCTCGGCCGGGGGGCGGGCGCCGACCGGGACCGGCAGGGCGCCGCCGGCCGGGCGGGGCAGGTAGAGGCGCACGGTGGTGCCCTGGCCGGGCTCGGAGTGGATCTTCACGTGGCCGCCGGACTGCTTGACGAAGCCGAACACCATGGCGAGGCCGAGGCCGAGGCCGGTGCCGCGGCCGTCGGGCTTGGTGGTGAAGAACGGCTCGAACACGCGGGCGACCACGTCGGGGGTCATGCCGCAGCCGGTGTCGGAGACGGCGAGCATGGCGTAGTCGCCGGCGGCAACCTCGGCGTGGGCGCGGGCGTAGTCCTCGTCGAGCACCTTGTTGGCCAGCTCGATGGTGAGGCGGCCGCCGCCGGGCATGGCGTCGCGGGCGTTGAGCGCCAGGTTGAGCACGGCGCTCTCGAGCTGGGCGGCGTCGGCGAGGGCGGGCCACAGGCCGGCGGTCTCGGTGTAGCGGATCTCGATGTGCTCGCCCAGCGTGCGGCGCAGCAGGGGCACCAGCTCGGGCATCGCGTGGGCGAGGTCGATCGGCTTGGGCGCCAGGGGCTGGCGGCGGGCGAAGCTCAGGAGCTGGCCGGTCAGGGTGGCGCCGCGCTGCGCGGCCCAGGTGGCGCGGCCGATGCGGGCCTGCAGGGCGGGCTCGGCGGCGAGCCTGGCGCTGGCGAACTCGAGGTTGCCGAGGATCACGGTGAGCAGGTTGTTGAAGTCGTGGGCGATGCCGCCGGTGAGCTGGCCGATGGCCTGCATCTTCTGCGCCTCGCGCAGCACCGCCTCGGCCTGGGCGCGCCGCGTCATGTCGGTGACGGTCAGGACGAAGCCGCCGTCGGGCAGGCCGGTGCGGCGGACCTCGAGCTGGCGGCCGTCGGCGCGGGTGCGCTCGAACACCACCGGCTGGCCGGGCTCGTGGCGGCCGTGGCGGATCCGGTCCTCGGTCTCCAGGAAGGCGGCGTCGGGCGCCGTCCCGCCTGCCTGCGCCGGGCCTGCCTGCGCCTGTCCCCCCTGCCCTGGCCCCGCCTGCTCGGCGGCGGTGTGCTCGGCCAGCGCGGCGTAGGGCGTGCCCGGCCGCACCAGCGCCCTGGGCAGGCCGAGCAGCACCGCGAAGCAGTCGTTCCAGTGGCGCAGTGCGTGGTTCGGGCCGAACACCGCGACCCCCTGGCTGAGGCTGTCCAGCGAGGTGCGCAGCTGCAGGGCCAGGGTGCGCTGGCGCGCCTCGGCGTCGCTGGAGCGGCGCCACGCCGCGTTGAGCAGGCGCGCCGCCCACAGCAGGATCGCCACCGCGAGCGCCGTGCCGCCCGCCAGCAGCCAGCGCACCCAGCGGCCGCGGCTTTCGGTCTCGGCAAGGCGGGCGTCCAGCCGCGCGCGCTCCTCGCCGGTCATGGCGGCGATGGAGTCCTCGACCCGCGTCATCAGCACGCGCCCGGCGTCGGTGCGCACCAGCCGCATCGCCGCCTCCAGCCCGTCCGCGCGGCGCAGCTCCACGGTCTGCGCCAGCTCCTCCAGCTTGCCCTGCAGCGGCGTCGACAGGGCGCGCAGCTGCGCCTCGACCTGCGCGTCGCCGGCGGTCAGGCGCTGCAGCTCGCCCTGCAGGAGGGCCGCGCGGCCGAGGGCGGCCTGGTAGGGCGCGAGGTAGGCGTCGCTGCCGGTCAGCAGGAAGCCGCGCTGCCCGGTCTCGGCGTCGCGCACCACGAGGCCCAGCTCCTGCAGCGTGTCGATCACCTGATAGCTGTGCTGCGACCAGCGGCGCGACGCGCGCGTGGCGTCGAGCCGCTCCCAGGTGGCGCCGCCGACCAGGGCCAGGATCGCCACCAGCAGGCAGATCAGCAGGGCATTGGCACGGGCGACGAGATACTGGGCCAAGAACCGGCTCCGCGGGACGGCGCCGCAGGTCGCGCGGGCGGGCGGACAGACTAGCCGGCCTGGTCGCCTGGCGCGAGCGGGCGGGAGGGCGCGTGGGTTAAACTTCGGTCACGCGCGAAGGCAGGCAAGGGCGCAGGAAGGCCAGGGCTCTGCCCTGGACCCGCCAGGGGCGAGCCGCCCCTGGACCCGGCACAACTTAAGCAAAGCCATCCAAGGGGCTCCCTTGGCGGGGTCCAGGGGCAGAGCCCCTGGCCTTCCTTGCTGGCCAGGGCAACCGGCGTGGTATCCTGACGCGGCACAACAGAGCGCGGTTGATGACCCATGCCCGACTCCTCCTGCTGCTCGGCCTGCTCGTGACGGGGGCGCAGGGCGCGCCCCCTGGCCCGGCGGACCTGGGCACCGCCGCGCTGGCCGACGCGCTGCGCGACGGGAGCCTGTCCGCGGAGGCCGTCACGGCGGCGGCCCTCGCCCGGGTGGCGGCCCTGGACCGGGCGGGGCCGTCGCTGCACGCGGTGCTGGCGCTGAACCCGCGGGCGCTGGAGGACGCGCGCGCGCTGGACGCGGAGCGCGCGGCGCGGGGGCCGCGCGGGGCGCTGCACGGGGTGCCGGTTCTGGTGAAGGACAACATCGAGACGGCCGACCCCGTGGCCACCACGGCCGGGTCGCTGGCGCTGGCGGGCAACGTGACCGGGCGCGACGCGCCGCTGGTGGCGCGGCTGCGGGCGGCGGGCGCGGTGGTGCTGGGCAAGGCCAACCTCAGCGAGTGGGCCAACATCCGCGGCTCGCGCTCGGTCAGCGGGTGGAGCGCGGTGGGCGGGCTGACGCGCAACCCGTATGCGCTGGACCGTTCCGCGTGCGGGTCGTCGTCGGGGAGCGCGGTGGCGGTGGCGGCGGGGATGGTGTCGGCCGCGATCGGAACGGAGACCGACGGGTCGATCACCTGCCCGGCGTCGCTGACCGGCATCGTCGGGCTCAAGCCGACGCTGGGGCTGGTGTCGCGGGCGCGGGTCGTGCCGATCGCCCACAGCCAGGACACCGCGGGGCCGATGGCGCGCAGCGTGCGCGACGCGGCGCTGCTGCTGGGCGTGATCGCGGGCTCGGACCCGCTGGACCCCGCCACGCGCGACGCGGACGCGCACCGGGCGGACTACGTGGCGGGGCTGGACGCGGGGGCGCTGCGGGGCGCGCGGCTGGGGGTGATGCGGTTCGCAGCCGGGTTCCATCCGGAAACGGACGCGGTGTTCGAGCGCGCGCTCGGCACGCTGCGCGACGCAGGGGCGGTGCTGGTCGAGATCGACGCCCTGCCCGGCTCGCCGCCGCCCGGGTCCGACGAGACGCCGCCGCAGCAGCGCGTCGCCGACGCGGAGGGGCTCGTGCTGCTCACGGAGCTGAAGGCGGACCTGGACGCCTACCTCGCCGACGCGGCGCCGGCGGTGGCGGCGCGCACGCTGGCCGACGTGATCGCGTTCAACGACGCCCATGCGGCGCAGGAGCTGGCGCTGTTCGGGCAGGAGCTGTTCATCAAGGCGCAGGCCGGGCCGGGGCTCGACGATCCGGGGTATCTGTCGGCGCTGGCGACGGCGAAGCGGCTCGCGGGGCCGGAGGGGATCGGGCGGATGCTGGCGGACGGGCGGCTCGACGCGCTGGTCGCGCCCACCATGGGGCCGGCCTGGGTCGTGGACGTGGTCAACGGCGACCATGCGATGGGGTCCACCTCGACGCTGCCGGCGGTCGCGGGGGTGCCGCACCTCACGGTGCCGATGGGCGCGGTGTCGGGGCTGCCGGTGGGGCTGTCGATCGTGGGCGGGGCGTGGTCGGACGCGAAGGTGCTGGCGCTGGGGTATGCGTTCGAGCAGAGGGTGGGGGTGGCGATGCGGCCGGGGTTCGCGGGGGCGGTGCCGTGAGGGCCTAGCTCAGAG
>CAXSFU010000109.1:0-7967 GCA_964236695.1 uncultured Acetobacteraceae bacterium
GCCTCGACAGGCCAGGGCTTTCGGCCGTTGGTACAAGGCGATGCCTGGACGTGGTCGCAACCAGGTACGAAGCCGCCCAGCACGGCTTTGAGCAGCCATCAACCCGGGCCGGTACAGCCCGCCGGCCGCCTTCAGACGCGGAACACGTATGCCGTGCTGCCGTCACGCTCGATGTCGGGCGGGAAGGCGGCGTGCTTGTCGGCGTAGTATCGCGC
The DNA here is from genome assembly GCA_964236695.1 of uncultured Acetobacteraceae bacterium. Classification (GTDB taxonomy): domain Bacteria; phylum Pseudomonadota; class Alphaproteobacteria; order Acetobacterales; family Acetobacteraceae; genus CAXSEF01. The sequence goes on from CAXSFU010000109.1 coordinate 216, forward strand.
GCGGTGGTCGCCTTCGCTGGCCAGGTTGTAGGTCAGGTACAGGATGCGGCGCGCGCCGTCGGTGAGGTTGGGCTTGGAGGCGTGGGGCGCGAAGCTGTCGAAGAAGATGACGTCGCCGGGCTGCGTGGGCACGGGGTGCAGGGCGAGTGCGTCCTCGTCGAGCGGGTTCCATTCCTCGCCGAGCAGGCCCTCGCGGTGGCGGCCGGGCGCCATCTCCAGGCAGCCGTTCTCCAGGGTGGCCGGGTCGACGGTGACCAGGGCGGTGACGAACAGGGGCGCGTAGCGGGTCCAGCCGGCCTGTTGGTCCTGGTGGGCCTTGAAGCCGGGTCCGCCCGGCATCTTGAAGTTGATCTTCTCCTTGAACAGCACGACCGGCCCGCCCATCAGCGCGGCCGTCCAGCGGCTCAGCGCGCCGTCGCGGATCAGCCGGTCGAAGCCGTCGTGGAACGGGCAGAAGTTCTCGACGCGCTGCATGACGCGCCGGCCCGGCTCGGTCAGGCTGTCCTCGTGGTAGACCCAGTGCCGGCCGGGGACCTCCGGGGCGGTCTCGATCTCGCGGGTCCAGGCGAGCACGTCGGCGGTGTCCGCAGCGCCGAAGAAGCCGGGCACGACGAGGTAGCCGTCGCGCTGCATCGCGGCCCGCTCGGCGTCCGTGGGATCGCGCAGGCTGGCGGGACTGATTCCCGACCTGCCGGACCCGGCCTGGACGCGTCTGGCCTGCGCCAGGCCGGGGCTCACGCCGCCAGCTCCGGCAGCAGGGCAGGCGCCTTCCCGACGTCGGCGACGGCATCGGTCTCCGTCCAGGGCAGGCCGACGATGTCCTCGAATCCAAAACGCTCGGTCTGTGCCAGCACCATGTCGCTCAGAAGCCCCTCGTGTTTCTTGTGTCCCCGCTCGGCGGCCACACGGGCCCCGGTCGGCAGGCTTGGCGGCGATGGCCGCGGAAAGCCGGGGAAAACCCACAGATTCAGCACGTCAATCATAGGCCGCGGTCGACTGCTTGTGGAAGCCCGCAATCTGCCCGCCTGCCACGCACAGCCTGACCGGCTTGTCGTCGCGTTCCAGGTCGCAGTCGAGTGGCGGGCGTTCGGCATGTGGGCTGTCGAGCAGGCGGGCCATCAAGCGAGCGTCGTGGAGCGTGTCGGCGTCCAGCAGCAGCACCAGGGTGGGGGCACGCAGCACCTCGCGCGCGTATCACCGCGACACGAGGCTCCCTTGCGATCACGTTCACCCTGCTGGAGCTGGGCTTCTGCTGCACGGCATCGCCGCCACCGTGGCCGCCGGAACTGCAATGGCGCTGCTGGTCGCGGCGGTCTTCGTCGGCGCGCAGTGGCCCGGGCTGGCAGGCGTCATCGAGATAATCGAGAGCCGCGGCGAGGTCTCGTGCCTCTGGACGCTGTTATGAACCTTGCGGCAGCTCGTTGCTTCGGACAGAAAGACAAGGACCTTCTTTTTCTGAAGAAAAAGAAGCAAAAAGACTTTATCCGTGGAAAATTCAGTCGTGCGGATGGTTCCGTTGCCCAACGAGCGAAAGTTCTTTGGTTCTTTCTTTCAAGAAAGAACATGCTTTCTTTCTGCTATGCTGCAGGAGATCGGGGAGGGCGGGCATCCCGAGCGCGGCGCCGATCCTCACGCAACAATCCTCATCAGAGGGCACGTCCTGGACGAGAGCACGGTCGCGGTTCTGGCCTGCGGCGTCGTTCTGCGATACGGGCGGGCGCGCCCCCGTTGCCAGCGAGACTGCCCCATGTCCCACCCGAGCCTGCCCCGGCTGCTTCTCACTCCGGGCCCGCTTACCACCTCCGCGCACACCCGCGCCGCGATGGACCGCGACTGGGGCTCGCGCGAGCCCGATTTCGTCATGCTGAGCGAGTCCGTGCGCGCGCGCTTGGCCGGCCTCGCCAACGTTGCGGACACCCATGTCGCAGTGCCGGTGCAGGGCAGCGGCACCTTTGCGATCGAGGCGGCGGTGCAGACCCTGGTGCCGCGCGACGCCACCCTGCTGGTCCTGGTCAACGGCGCGTATGGCCGCCGCATCGCGGCCATTGCCGGGCGTCTCGGCCGTCGCGTGCACATGCTCGAGATCCCGGAAGACCGCGCCTTCGAGCCCGAGATCGTAGGCAGCGCCCTGGACGCCAACCCCTCGGTCACCGATGTCGCCCTGGTGCATTGCGAAACCACCAGTGGCCTGCTCAACCCGCTGCCCGCCCTCGCCGCCGTGATCCGTGCCGCCAAGCGCCGTCTTCTGCTCGACGCGATGAGCTCGTTCGGCGCCATTCCCATCGACGGCGCAGCCACCCCGTTCACCGCCCTGGTGGCCTCGTCCGGCAAGGCGCTGGAAAGTGTCCCTGGCCTCGGCTTCGTCCTCGCGGAGCGCGCTCACCTGCAGAACTGCGCGCACGTCGCCAGCAGCCTCAGCCTCGACCTGCACGAGCAGTGGCGCGGCTTTGAGGCCGACGGGCAGTGGCGATTCACCCCCCCGGTCCAGATTGTCGCAGCACTTTCCGCCGCCCTCGACCAGCTCGACGCCGAGGGCGGCGTCCAGGCCCGCCACGCCCGCTACACCCGCAACCGCGACCTGCTGGTCAGCGGAATGCGCGCCCACGGCTTCAAGCCCTACCTGGACCCTGCCCTGCAGGCCCCGGTCATCGTGACCTTCCGCATTCCCGACGGGGACTGGTTCCGCGCCGGGTCGTTCCACGACGCGTTGCAGGCGCGCGGCATCGTCATCTATCCCGGCAAGCTCACGCAGGCACCCAGCTTCCGCATCGGCTGCATCGGCGCGGTCGGCGAGCGCGAGATGCGCCGCGTGCTGGACGCCGTCGGCGTGTTCATGGCCGAAGCCGTGCGCGCGTGATCGCGGACAGGGGGAGCCTTTGCCGGGGCGGCGGGTGTCGTCAGGCCGGTTTGCGCAGAGCAACCCACACCGCGAGCACGGGCGTGATACTGCCCGCCAGCAGCAGGACCGGCGTGGCGCCCACGCACCACAGCAGGACCGGCACCGCCACGATGGCGTCGTCGGGGTCGAACAGCACCTGACCGTCGCGCGACACGGCGCCGGGCAGCGCCTTGCGCCCGCGCGCGTTGATCTCCCAGAACAGCGTCACCACGCCGACGGCTGCAAGCACCCCGAGCAGCGGGCTCCAGCCCCTCAGCCACCCCGTACGCGCACCCCAGCCCAGGCCGCAGAAGGCCAGGGCGTTGGTGGTGCAGTCGGCGATCAGGTCCAGCCGGTGGCCCAGCCGGCTCATCTGTCCGCTCAGCCGGGCCAGCACGCCGTCGGCGCGGTCGAGCAGGCTGGACACCAGGAAGCTTCCGGCGCCGAGCGCGACCAACCCCTGGTCGCCCTCCGCGAAGGCCGCCGCGGCGGCAAAGCCGGTGCCGAACCGCAGCAGGGTCAGGTGGTTCGGCCGGATCAGGGTGCCGACCAGCGGCCGGACGAGCGGGCGGACGAGGCGATGCGCGATGGTGTCGTGACTCATGGACCATGCTTCGCATCCGATGCCGGTCCTGGCTAGCGCGTCCCCGCCGCCCGGCACACGGCGGAGCCCGGCTGGCTCCGCAGACGCGGCAACGGGCGGGCGTCCTCCCCGCCCAGAGGCTGTTATGAACCCCGAAGCAGCTCGCTGGTTCGGGCAGAAAGGCAAGGCTCTTCTTTTCCTGGAAGAAAAAGAAGCAAAAAGACCTTGCACGTGGGGCTCCGAGCGTGCGGGCGGCTCCGGAGCCCAACGAGCAAAAGTTCTTTGGTTCTTTCTTTCAAGAAAGAACATGCTTTCTTCTTGCCATGCTGCAAGAAACTGGGGGTGGCAGGTCAACAACACCCTCTAGCCCCTCGCTCCCGCCAGGAAGTCGCGGAACCGGCGAGCGACCTCGTGTGGCGCGATGGTCGGGCGGCCGAGGGCCTCCAGGGAACCGGGTCGGATGCGCGCATGCACCAGCACCGGCCCGCGCAGGTCCAGGGCCGCACGAAACGCCGCCTCGAAGCCCGCGGCAGTGCCGCAGCTGAAGGCATGGGCGTAGCCGCAGGACAGGGCGACGCCTGCGAAGTCCACGCTCGCTGAGACGGTGGCCTGTCCGCCGGTGGAGTCGTGCACGCCGTTGTCCAGCAGCACGTGCAGCAGGTCGGGCTGCCATGCGCCGATGGTTGCCACGCTGCCGAGTTTCATCAGCGCCGCGCCGTCACCGTCGAGCACCAGGGTGCGCACGCCCGTGGCCAGCGCCACGCCCAGCCCCATCGGCGCGGCGCAGCCCATCGAGCCGACCTGGTAGAGGTGCTGCTCCCGGTCGGCGAGAGTGAACAACTCGCGCCCGGTCTTGCCGGTGGTCGCGATCACCGGCACCTGCGCCGGCACCAGGGCCAGGACGCGCTCCAGCAAATCGAGCCGCGACGGGCGCACGGCCCCCTCGCACAGGTCGATGCGGCGCCCGGCGGGCGGGAGCGGACGTTCCGGCTCATCCAGCGCCTCGTCGCGCAGGCTGCCCTTCTCCATCACCAGGGCGAAGGGCAGGCCGCTGCGCTCCATCGACAGGCGCGCCTCGTCCATGACGGCGGCGAGCCCTCCTGGCTCGTCCGGGAAGCGGCGGTGCGGCACCTCGATCACGTCGAGCAGGCGCTGCGTGACGTGGCCCATCAGCGCGTGCTGCGGTTCGTCCGCAAGACCCGGCTGGCCGCGCCAGGTGACGACCAGCAGGGTTGGAATGCGGAACGGCGCGTTCAGGGAGGTGAGCGGGTTGACCGCATTGCCCAGCCCGGAGTTCTGGCACATCACCGCGGTGCCGCGCCCGCCGAGCCAGGCGCCGGCCGCGATCGCCACCGCCTCGCCCTCGCTGGCTGCGCCGACGTAGCGCAGGATGCGGCTGCTGGCGGTGGCGTTGATCAACGGCGTGAGAAAGCTGCAGGGTACGCCGGAATAGAAGCTGATCCCAGAGGCCGACGCCGCGTCGAGGAAGTCCTGCGCGTCCAGCACCTAGGAGAAGTTCCGGGCTTCGGCCAGGTCGGTCAGTGTGTCGACGTCGAGCCAGTGGCCGCTGATGTAGTGGACCGCCACCTTCTCGCGCCGGGCGAGACGCTCCAGCAGCGCCGGCAGGTCGGCGCCCGCCAGCACCCCGTCGTCGGCCATGCGCGACAGCTCCTCGCACGCCAGCGTCGCGCCGCGCGCGCTCAGCCGCATCAGGCCGATCCACTCCCCGCAGGTCTCGCCCGTGGCTCCTGCCATGCCGGTGAACAGCACCGGCCCATCGTCGAGGTAGCCCGCCGAGGCCGGCCGGTCGGCCGACACCAGGTCACGCAGGTTGGCGGGCGCGGCGTGCCCGCCCTCGGCCTGCGCCGCCTGGCCGGGAACGGTGCGCCCGCGCGTGGAGTCGACCACGATGGTGATGTCGGCCGTGGACTCCAGCAGCCCGTCGAGGATGTAGCGCCGGAACAGCACGTCGCCGTACACCACCACCGTCTCGCCCTCCAGCCGATGCGCGGCGCAGGCCAGGGACGACGCCTCGCCGGTCGCGGCATACGCGTCGTTGTCGACGGCGACGATCCCGTCCGGCGCGATCGCCTCCTTGCGGTAGCCGCGCACAACGGCGACCTCGCCGACACCGCACTCCTGCAGCGTGCCCATCAGGCGGTGCAGCAGCGGCCGGCCGCGGATGTCGACCATGCACTTGGGCAGGTCGGCCGTGGCCTCGCCCAGCCCGCCGCCCTGCCCGGCCGCCAGCACGATCGCGCGCACCGAGCGCGTCGCCGGCAGGTAGCGCAGGGACGCGCGCTCCAGCTCGTCGTTGCCGGTGAGCGCGAAGATCTCGCGTACGCTCGCCACCCGCCCCTCGACCTCGAGCAGCGACTCCGTCTCGGCGATCCGGCGCGCGGTGTCGCGCATGGCCGAGATCGAGGAGCGCACCAGGTGGTTGGCCCAGATCACCAGCGAGATGCCGGCCTGGCGGAACACGTCGGCTGGCGTCGCATAATACATGGTCGGCACGATCACCACCGGGCAGCGCCGGTCCCAGCGCTGCATGAAGCCGGTGATCTCCGCCGCGTCGGGGCGCTTGGAATGCACCAGGATCGCGTCGGCGCCTGCGGCATGGTACGCTGCCGCCCGGCGCAGCGCCTCATCCATGGAGTGCCCCGAGATCAGCGCTTCGGTGCGGGCCACGATCGAGAACGCGTCGTCGGCTTGCGCGTCCTTGCCGGCGCGGATGCGTCCGCAGAACTCCTCGATGTCGGCCAGGGGCTGGCGCTCGCCCAGGAACGAGTTGGTCTTGGGGAACAGCTTGTCCTCCAGGCACACGCCGGCGATGCCGCGCTCGCCCAGCTTGCGCACCAGGCGTCGGACGTTGTTGAAATTGCCGTAGCCGGTGTCGCCGTCCACCAGGATCGGCAGGCTCGACGCGTCGGCCATGAACTCGAGCACGTCGAGCACCTGGGTCCAGGACGCCTCGTTGTTGTCGCGCAGGCCCAGCATCGCAGAGATCGACAGCCCCGACGCCCAGATGCCGGCGAAGCCCGCCTCCTCCACGATCTTGGCCGACAGGCCGCTGTGCGCCTCCATGAGGAACCCCAGCGCCGGCGCCTGCAGCAGGGCGCGCAGGCGGGCCGGACGGGACGGGCCGGCAGAGACGGTGTTGACTTCGACGCATCTGAGGCCAGCGGACATCAAGGTTTTCCTTGCAGGACAGACCATTCCGGTTGTCCAAATCGGGTTGTGCGCTGTAGGTGATTTATCATATCTGGGCAATGTGTTGCAGGGGGAACATGCCATGGCGACAGTGTCGCGCGGCGCGATCGTTCCACGCGCGGTGATTCTCGCGGCCGGGGTGGGACGTCGCCTGCACGACGGCGTCCCAGAGATGGAACGGCGTCCCAAGTCGCTGCTCGCCTTCGGCGACCGAACCCTGCTGGCCCGCCATGTCGCCATTCTGCGCGCGGCCGGGGTCGAGGACATCACCGTGATCACGGGCTTCTGCGCCAACCAGATTGAGAGCGCCCTCACGGCGATGCCGGGCGGCGCGACGGTGCGCACCGTCCTGAATGCCAACTATCGAGAGGGTAGCGTCGTTTCGCTGTGGTGCGCGCGCGACGTGCTGCATGCCGGCGCCCCGGTGCTGCTGATGGATGCCGACGTGCTCTACGACTCCCGGCTGATGGACCGCCTGCTCAGCAGTTCGCGTGCGGACTGCCTGCTGCTCGACCGCGACCTGGAGCCCGGCGACGAGCCGGTCAAGCTCTGCATTGCAGGCACCCGCATCGCCGACTTCCACAAGCGTCCGACCGCGACCTACGACTGGCATGGCGAATCAGTGGGCTTCTTCCGCCTTTCCGCAGACACCGCGGCCGAGCTTGCCGACCGTGCCGGAGACTACGTGGTCTCCGACCGCCGGCACATGGAATACGAGGAGCCGCTGAGGGACATGATGCTGGCACATGCAGGCCGTTTCGGATTCGAGGACATCACCGGACTACCCTGGACGGAGATCGATTGTCCCGACGACGTCAGGAAAGCCCGGGCCCTGCTTCCGGAGCTCGTTGCGCAAAAGCCACCTCCAGCTCTAGGGGGTGTTATCCACCTGCCGCCCCCGATTTCTTGCAGCACAGCAGAAAGCAAGCGTGTTCTTTCTTGAAAGAAAGAACCAAAGAACTTTTGCCCATTGGGTTCCGGAACCGCCCGCGCGCCCGGAACCCAATTTGCAAAGTCTTTTTACTTGGTGGATTCAACTTCCGGAGCGAACACCTGTGGCTGGCCTGACACGCTAGGATGG
>CAXSFU010000110.1:0-7830 GCA_964236695.1 uncultured Acetobacteraceae bacterium
CTGAGCGATATCGGCATGGTGCCGTAAAACAGCATTTATCGAACAGCCTCTTAAGGAGAGGGTTCCAAGGGCTTGCCCTTGGCGGGGTCCAGGGGCAGAGCCCCCGGCCTTGCTTGCTGCCGTGCCCGGAACTGCTCTACCCCAGGCCCATGACCGCCAAGCGCCCGACGATCGGCCTGACCCTGGACTCCGAGGCCGCGGGAGGCTGGTCGAAGTATCCCTGGTATGCGGTGCGCGCCAACTACGCCGACGCCATCGCCGAGGCCGGCGGGCTGCCGGTGGCGCTGCCGCACCACGCGGGGCTGGCGGACGCGTATCTCGACGCGCTGGACGCGCTGGTGGTGACCGGCGGGGCGTTCGACGTCGACCCGGCGCTCTACGGCGACGGCGTGGTGCACACGGCCACCAGCCTGAAGCGGGCGCGCACGGAGGCGGAGCTGGCGCTGCTGCGCGGCGCGTTGGCGCGCGACATGCCGGTGCTGGGGATCTGCGGCGGCCAGCAGCTCCTCGCCGTGGCGCTGGGCGGCACGCTGCTGCAGCACATCGCCGACGCGGTGCCCGGCGCGCTGTCGCACGAGCAGACGACGCGCCACGACGAGCCGGCGCACGCGGTGCGGATCGCGCCGGGGACGCTGCTGGCACGGCTGGTGGGGGCGGACACGATGCGGGTGAACTCGTCGCACCACCAGGCGGTGCGCGATCCCGGGCCGGGCGCGGTGGTGGACGCCGTGGCGCCGGACGGGGTGGTCGAGGGGATCGAGGACCCGCGGCGCCGCTTCTGCCTGGGCGTGCAGTGGCACCCGGAGTTCCGCACCGACCCGGGGGACGCGCTGATCCTGGCCGGGCTGGTGCGGGCGTGCGCGGCATGAGCGGGCGCGGGCCAGGACGGGGCGGGACGCCGCCGGGCGCCGGGAAACCCGCGGGCGGCGCCGGCAGGGGACCGGGACGCGCGGGCGGCACGCGGGACGCTCCGGCGGCGGGGCGGCGCGCGGGCGGGCCCGGCGATGCAGCGGACGCGCGGGGCGGGACGCCGGCGCGGGACGCCCTGGCGTCGCATCCTGCGGCGCGGCAGGCGGGCGAGCGGCCGGCGCTGGACGCGGGGCGTGCGGCAGGGGCGCGGCCGTTCCTGAAGCGGCCGCCCTTCGGGTCGGCGCCGAAAGGCCGGGCGGCGGGCCAGGACACCGGCCGGGACACGGGGCCGCCGACGCGGAGCGCCGGCCGGACGGCGCCGACGCGTCCGGATGCGGATCGTTCCGGCCCGGACCGTCCGCGCGCAGGCGTCCCGGGCGGGCGCCCGGAGACGGCACGCGCGCCGGCGGACGGTGCGCGCGCCGGCAGGGCGGGCGCCGCACGTCGCGAGGCGGCGGGTTCCGGCGCCACGGACGCCGAGGCCGCCCCGACGGACGCTGCGCGGCCAGAGGCCCGGGCGCCGGGTGCCGACGCGCCGAAGGGGCCCGGTGCGCTGCGCCGTTCCCGTCCGGTGCGGCAGACGCGCAGCCACGCCGCGCCACAAGCGAAGGCGCCCGCCACGGAGAGCGGGGGCGCGCCCGGCGACGCCGCCCCGGCCGCCGGGCGGGGCGAGCGCATCGCCAAGTGGCTCGCCCGCGCCGGCGTCGCCAGCCGGCGCGACGCGGAGAAGCTGCTCGCCGAGGGCCGCGTCCGGGTGAACAACGCGGTGATCACCCACCCCGCGACCTTCGTGTCGGCGGGCGACCTGGTGCAGGTGGGCGGCGCGCTGGTCGACGCCCCCGGCCGCGCCCGGCTGTGGCGCTACCACAAGCCGGACGGGCTGGTGACGACGCACCGCGACCCGGAAGGGCGCGACACCGTGTTCGCCGCCCTGCCGCCGGGGATGCCGCGCGTGGTCAGCGTCGGCCGGCTCGACCTCAACAGCGAAGGGCTGCTGCTGCTCACCAACGACGGCGGGCTGGCGCGGCGGCTGGAGATGCCGGCCAACGGCTGGCTGCGGCGCTACCGGGTGCGGGTGTACGGCGTGGTCGACGAGGCGGCGCTGGCCGGGCTGGCGTCGGGCATCGAGATCGACGGCGTGCGCTACGGGCCGATCGAGGCAGGGCTCGACAGTCGCAAGGGCAACAACGGCTGGGTCACCGTCGGACTGCGCGAAGGGCGCAACCGCGAGGTGCGCCGGGTCATGGAGCACCTCGGGCTTAGGGTCACGCGGCTGATCCGGGTGGCGTACGGGCCGTTCCAGCTCGGGCTGCTGACACGGGGCAGCGTCGAGGAGGTCACGGCGAAAGTGCTGCGCGAGCAGATACCGGACCTGTGAGGGGCGGCAGGAAGGAAGCAAGGCCACGGCTCTGCCCTGGACCCGCCAGGGCGGGCCGCCCTGGACCGGCCTCCGGAAGGGGACTCCATCGTGCGCCGGTCCAGGGGCGCTGCCCCTGGCGGGTCCAGGGCAGGGCCCTGGCCTTGCGTCCCTGACCCGCATCATCGCCGGGGCGTTCCGCGGCCGCGCGCTGCGCGTGCCGGCGGGCGTGGCCACGCGCCCCACGGCGGACCGGGTGCGCCAGGCGCTGTTCGACGCCCTGGTGCACGCGCCCTGGGGCGGGCGGCTCGACGGGCTGGCGGTGCTCGATGCGTTCGCGGGCACCGGGGCGCTCGGCCTGGAGGCGCTGTCGCGCGGGGCGGGACACGCCTCGTTCGTCGAGAAGGACCGGGGCGCGCTGGAGGCGCTGCGCGCCAACATCACAGCGTGCGGGGTAGGCGAACGCGCGACGGTGCTGCCGGGCGACGCGCTGCGGCCGCCGGCGGGACGGAACTGCGCCGTGGTGTTCCTCGACCCGCCGTACGGGCAGGACCTGGTGGCGCGGTCGGTGCGGGCGCTGCGCGCGGCGGGATGGATCGCGGCCGGGACGCTGGTGGTGGGCGAGGTCGGGCGCGACGAGGCGCCACCGGCGGTGGGCACGCTGCTGGACGAGCGGCGGCACGGCGCGGCGCGGGTCTGCGTGTGGCGGGTGGAGGTCGAGGCTCCGCCAGAGGCAGACCTCCGGAAGCCGAGACCCGATACTGGCGGCCGAAAGTCCTGACCTAGGGAGGAAAGCAAGGCTGGGCTCTCCCTCCGCTGCCATTCCAACGACCCAAGAGGGTCGTCGGAACCTTTGGCAGCTACGCCCAGACCCGCCAGGGGCGAGCCGCCCCTGGACCGGCTTGACTTAAGTATTGGATTCCAAAGGCTCGGCCTTTGGCGGGGTCCAGGGGCAGAGCCCCTGGCCTTCCTTTCCTGATCGGTCAGGACAGGGCCTTGCCTTTCCGGCCCGGCGGCGCCGGCAGCTTGTCCGGGTAGTGGCACCACGCCACCGCCGGGCATCGCCAGCATTCCGGCGTCCGCGCCTTGCAGGTGTAGCGTCCGTGCATGATGAGCCAGTGGTGGGCGGGCCGCAGGATCCCGGCGGGGATGCGGGCCACGAGCGCGTCCTCCACCGCGCGCACGGTGGCGCCCGGGGCCAGGCCGGTGCGGTTGCCGAGGCGGAAGACGTGGGTGTCCACCGCCATCGTGGACTCGCCGAAGGCGACGTTGAGCACGACATTGGCGGTCTTGCGACCGACGCCGGGCAACGCTTCCAGCGACTCGCGGTCCGCGGGCACGGCGCCGGCGTGGCGCTCGACCAGACGGGCGGCCAGGCCGGCAAGGTTGCGGGCCTTGGACTGCCACAGGCCGACCTGGCGGATGTGCGCGGCGATGCCCTCGGCGCCGAGGGCGGCCATCGCCGCGGCGGTGGGCGCGGCGGCGAACAGCGCGGGGGTGGCGCGGTTCACCGAGGCGTCGGTGGCCTGGGCGGACAGCACGACGGCGACCAGCAGGGTGAACGGGTCGGAATGCACCAGCTCGGTCTGCAGGTCCGCGTCGGGCGCTGCGATCGCGGCCAGGAAGGCACGGACCTCGTCGGGCGACATCGGGGCGACGGGATGGCTCGGCGATGGGTCGGGCATCACGGCAGTGTCGAACGGACGCGGGCGGGCGGCAAGCCGCAGCCTCCCGGCCGGGGCGCCGGCCAGACCGATGCGCCTGGAGAGTGTTACTGACCTGCCATCCCCAATTTGTTGCAGCACGGCAGCAAGAAAGCATGTTCTTTCTTGAAAGAAAGAACCAAAGAACTTCTGCTCGTTGGGCAATGGAACCACCCGCACGCCCGGATCTTCATGGATAAAGTCTTTTTACTTCTTTTTCTTCAGAAAAAGAAGATCCTTGTCTTCCTACCCGAAGCCGCGAGCTGCTTCGAGGTTCGTGACAGCCTCTAGTAGGGCGGCCGCCAGCCGTAGGGCGGCAGCGCGGCGCGGGCGTATGGCCAGGCTCCTGGCGCCTCCCCGGGCTGCCAGCCGGCGGCGGGTCCGTCGTAGGATGGCTCGTCGGGCGAGGTGGCGACCATGGCGAAACTCCGCGCGGGCGCCGGCCAGGGGTCCGGCGGCGCTGCGACGGGCCGCGGCGCCGACGGCAGGGCGAGGGCGTGCGGCGGCTCGGACATGACAAGGACAGTGGGACGACGGGGCTGTGCCTGCGTCAGCCAGTGCGGCAGCTCGTAGCGGGGCGGGGCCGCCGCACGGGCGGGGCGGAACGCGGGGTATGGCTCAGGCAGAGCGGCCAGCGCGAGCGGCGGAGGGCGCTGCGGGCGCCGGGGCGGCGGCGCTGGCGGTGGCGGCGGCAGCGCGAGAGCGACGAGGCGCGGGCGCGGTGCTGGCCTGGCGGCTGCCGCCGCGGCCGCGAGGGTGTCCGGGAGGCCAGGCTCGGCGGTGGGGTCGCTCGCCTGGGTCGGCGGGGCGGGCGGCGGGGCAGCGGGCGGCAGGGGCGTCGGAGCCTGGAGCCAGGCGTGCAGCTGCCCAGGCGCCACGAACTGCTCCGGCGCGATCGGGCGCAGGACGAGGGTGCGGTCGGCCAGGTCCTGCAGTCGCCCGGGCTCGTTCAGCGCGGTCCATTCCGTGTGCAGCAGCGCGGTGCGGGCGTGGGCCTGCTGCACGGCCTGCTGGACGCGGCCGATCTCCCGGCTCTCTGCGCCACCGCCGGACTTCTGCCAGTACAGCAGGGCGGCGCCGGCGGCCGCAGTGCCGCAGAGCCCCGCGACCTGGCAGATCCTCGCGAGGCCGGGGCGCTGCGGGCCGGCGGGCGTCGCGCGAGAAGGGACGAGACGACCGAGGGCGGGGTCGACCGGCCGGCAAGGCGGGACCTCGGCCTGATCTGGCGCGGCGGCCTGGCGCGGCAGGGCAGCGGAACGCGGCGCGGCCTGGCGCGGGCGGAGTGCCGCGGCGGCCATGCGGTGTCCCATGCCGGCGACGAAGGCGGGGCTGCAGGCGCAGGGGAGCGCTGGTGGGGCACTGGGCTCGCCGCCGTCGGTGGTGATGGGCCGCATCGCTGTCCCGTCCGAGCTGTGGCCGTGGTGCCGCGCGCGGGGAACCGTCGGGCGGCCTGCCCCGCGAGTAGAGGATGCGGCGGGAACTGCGGCAAGCCCGGAGTCGGGCGGCAGGGCGGGGAAGCCGAAAAGACATCCTGCGGACCCCGCACAGGTCTTCGTCCACTCCGCCGGAATTTTTCCTAAACTTGAGGAAAGGCAAGGCTCTTCTTCTTCTGAAGAAAAAGAAGCAAGAAGACTCTGCTAATGAAGTTCCGGACGCGCGGGCAATTCTGGAGACTTATGGGTAAAAATTCCTTGGTTCTTTCTTTCAAGAAAGAACACGCCTTCTTCCTGCCGTGGCGAAGGGCATCGAGGCTGGCAGGTCAACAACAATCTCTAGGCAATTGCCTTGAGACCGCTTCGCTCAAGTCAAGGAGTCAAAGGGGGCCTCACGGCTCTTTGCGGGTCCGGGCAGAGCCCGGCCTTGCCTGCCCTTTCCGCCCTGCCGCCCGCCTGCGCCGCTGCGGGGAGTTGCCAGGGCACGGCTCGCCCAGGCATCGAGCAGCATGTGCGGCAGGGTCAGCGCGGCAAGGCCCTGCAGGGTCAGCTCGAGCAGCCGGTCGGGCGCGGCCCCGGCGTAGGCGGGCCACAGCGCTGCGCCGAGCAGCAGGGTCAGGGCGGTGACCGGCGCGGCACGGCGCAGTGCCGTGGCCCGGCCGACCACCCTGGGCGCGCGGTGCGGGTCCGCGACCAGGGCGGCGACGTGATGCGGCGCGTGGATCGCCACGAAGTAGATCGCGAAGGCGGTGATCGGCGGCAGGGCGGCGAACAGCGCCAGCATCAGGACGGGCTCGGCGAAGGCGGCGGCCGCGGACGGCGTGGCGGCAGGGCCCGTGCGGGCTGCACGCAGGGTGCGGCGGCACCACAGCGCGGCGGGCAGCAGCCACAGCAGGGCGGCCACCAGCATCCAGGGCGGCGGGGCGGCGAGGGCCACGCCCGCGACCGTGCCGAACAGTTGCGCGGTCGCGGCGGGGTGCAGCAGCACGGCGGGCGCGATTGGGGCGCCGCCGCGGAACGCCAGGTCGAGCGCGTCGCCGCCCGGCGCGTCTTCTGCGCCGAAGTGCAGCGCGGACAACGCGAGGAAGCCGGCGAGCGTGGCCAGCGGCGCCGCGCCCCAGCACAGCAGCACCAGCGCGGACAGCGCGAGATAGGGAAGCGAGAACGCCGCGAACCACAGCCGCCCGAAGCGGGGGCGCAGCAGGGTGCGGGCGATCTCGCCGTCGAGCGCGCCGTGCGGCACGCCGAGCAGGATGATCGCCGCCAGCGCCGCAAGCTGGCGCAGGCCGGGGGCGAGCAGCGCGGTCGCCGCGAGCGGCAGGGCGACCAGCAGTTCCGGCGGCAAGGCTGTGAGCGGGGCAGTCCAGGCAGACAGGCGGGACGGACGCGGGAAGGATGGGCGCAGGCTCCGCACCGGCACGGCCGGCAGCGGGCAGCCGGTGTTCCAGGCGGCGGGTGGCGGGACGGGCAGGGACCGCGTGGTCATGGCGTGCGTGCCCCTGCCCTGCGGTTCAGGCGGTCACGGGCGAAACGGCGGCCGGCGGCCGCACGGACGTGCCGGCCATCGAGCCGGGTGTTGTGCCGGCGGTCTGGCCGGACAGGTCGCGGTCCACGATCTTTGCGAAGCCGCGGATCGTATAGAGGCCGTAGACGACCTTGGACACGAAGTCGACGATCGCGATCAGGGCGACCGACAGCGTCTCGTTGAACAGGCCGATGCCGTCGGTGCCGAAGAACAGGATGATCGGGTAGAGGATCCACAGCACGGACAGGATCACGGCGTTGGCGCGGTAGTTGGCCTGCACGTCGGTGCGCTCGAGTGCGACCTGCTGGCGCAGCGGCACCCACATCACCCAGTACACCGCGGCGAAGGCGCCGCACGAGACCAGGAACCAGGTCCACTTGATCCAGTAGACGATCGAGAAGCCGAAGAACAGCGCGGTGAGGATCATCATCAGGTCGGCGAGCAGCAGGCCGGCGATCAGGCCGAGGTTGCGCGGCCTGGAATGCATGGCGAGCAGCGCCAGCGGCAGCAGCAGCAGCGGCGTGGTGAACGACCAGTCGATGTAGCGGGCGAAGTAGAAGGTGCGTGTCAGCACGAGGTCGGTGCCCTGCGCGGGATCGCCGAGCAGGGCGGTGGCGATCGGCACCGCGCCCTGGCCGGCGGCCATGGCCAGGTAGGACACCGCGGCGATGATCGGCACGATGCCGTGGTAGATCGTGTGGGATTCCTCGGACGCGGTGCGCCGCTTGCCGAGGAAGAGGATCGCGGCCGCGCCGACCGCCATCGCGATCGTGGCGAGCCAGAGCCAGAAATGCGGTGTCATCGATGTTCCCGGATTGGTGTGACCGGCAAGCGCGGTCCGGGAAGCGGAGTTGCCGGGCTCGCCGGAGTGTGTCTGCCGATGTGGCGCGCGGGCGACGCAGG
>CAXSFU010000111.1:0-7576 GCA_964236695.1 uncultured Acetobacteraceae bacterium
CGGAGATCTGCACCACCTGGTCGGAGTGGCTCACCAGCACGGCCGCCACCTCCGCGGGATCGGTGATCAGCTGTCCCACCGCGTAGCTGGCGAACGGCTGCAGGACGATGAGGTCAAAGCTCATGGCGGCTCCTCGGGTGGGGGCGCGGGTCCGGCAACGGCGCCCCCGGCCTGGAAGTCAGACATACTAACAAAAAGGCTGTCGGGATGCGGCGGCTCGGGCGCGCGGGCGGGTCCGGCGCCGTGCAACACCTCCCGCGGCACGGGACAGCCGGCACGGGCTCCCAGGGAGCCCGTGCCGGGCGCAGCAGGATGGTCAGGCTGCGGCCGGCGGCGTCCCGCGCGGCCGCCGGGTCACTCCGCGGTCGAGCCCGTCGTGGCCGTGGAGGAGGCGGGCTGCGCCGCGGCCGCCTGCTTGGCGTGCTTGTTTGCCTCGTGGTGGCCGACCGCGCAGCCCGCCGCGGCACCCAGCAGGCCGTGGTGCCCCGCGACATGCCCCGCGACGCCGCCGACGGCCGCGCCCTTGAGGCAGCCCGCGGCGCTGGCCGGCACCAGGCCGGCGCCGAGCAGCAGGGCGGCAGCGGCAACAATCATCTTCATGGCGATGGTCTCCTTTGAACACAGCGTTCCCGCCCGCTATACCATGCGGAGGGCCGTGTCGCCTCCGCCGTCCCCGTGTGGCGGGCGCCGCGTGGGCGGCGTCGTCCGTAAGCCTGCCTGCGACATCCGCCCGCGACACTACGCGAGCCAGGGGCAGGTGGCCAAGCGGCGAGAGCCCCCCCCCCCCGCGGGACCGGCCCGGCGGGCGCCGGACCGTCCGGCCGACCGCCGCCGCGAACAGTTTCGGAGCCGCCCCGTGCCAGACCCCGGCCCCGCCGACACCGTGTTCTCCCCGGCCACGCGCCGCGCCCAGGCCCGCTTCGGCTCCGACCGCATGATGGCGGCCAAGGGCTTCCCCACCGCCATCACCGACGAGCTGGCGGATTTCATTGGCGGGCGCGACAGCCTCTACGTCACCACCGCCAGCGCCGCCGGCCAGCCCTACGTGCAGCACCGCGGCGGCCCGCCCGGCTTCGTCCGCGTGTTCGGGCCCACCCGGATCGCGTTCGCCGACTTCCGCGGCAACCAGCAGTACATCACCACCGGCAACCTGTCGGAGAACCCGCTGTGCCAGCTGTTCCTGATGGACTACCTGGAGCAGCAGCGGGTGAAGCTGTGGGGACGCGCCCACTTCTCCGCCGACCCCGCGCTGATCGCGCGGCTCATGCCCGACGCCTACCCGGCGCGGCCGCTGCAGGCCTTCGTGTTCGACCTCGCCTGCTGGGACGGCAACTGCGCCAGCCACATCCCCCGCAGGATCGACGCGATCGCGGTCGCCAGGCGCATCGCGGCGCTCAAGCAGCGCATCGAGGAGCTGGAGCGGGAGAACTTCGCCCTGCACCGGAAGGTCGCCAACCAGTAGGCAAGCAAGGCTGGGTTCCGCCCAGACCCGCCAGCGGCAAGCCGCCGCCCCTGGACCTGCCTTCCCCAAGTAGAGCCGGTCCAGGGCGGCTCGCCCTGGCGGAGTTTGAGGCAGAGCCTCAACCTTACTTCCTTCACCCTCCCAGCAGCGACGCCTCCGTCACCCCGTAGATCCCCAGCAGCGTGACCCGCGTGTTGTCCGACAGCGTCAGCGTCGTGGCCCCGCCCGAGATCACCTCCCTCGCCACCGCCGCCGAGGCGCTCCCGGCCGCGAACCCGACCAGCTGCAGGTGGTCCGTGCCGACCTTGAAGCCGCTGATCACCTCGCGCCCCCCCGCCCCGTTCAGGAACCCATACAGGTCCACCCCCGCGCCGCCGAACACCGTCGTCCCGCCCTGCCCGCCCAGCACGAAGTCCGCCCCCGATCCCAGCGTCACCGCGTCCTGCCCCGAGCCCGCGAACACCGCGGTGTTGCCCCGCGCGCCGGCGTAGATCGCCTGCGCGCCGCTGCCAGCGACCACCGTGTCCTGGCCGGAGCCGGCGGCGATCAGCACGCTGCCGGAGTTGCCGAAATATGCGTTGTTGCCGCTCGCCCCCGCCCCGCTCAGCGTCTGGTTGCCGGTGCCCGCCAGCAGCAGGTGGCTGGCAGCCCCGGTCGCGATCAGCGTGTCGCCCGAGCCGCCCCCCGCCAGCGTCGTCGCCTGCGCCCCGGTGTAGAGCAGGTTGCCACCCGCCGTGCCGCCGTAGAACGCGCCGCCGCCGCCGAGCCCGTACACCGCCACATGGCCGGTGCCGCCGTAGACCGTCATGTTGCCGGCACCGCCCGCGACCGTGCTCGACCCCGCGCCGTTGGCGAACACCATCTGCCCGGTCGAGCCGAACGCCAGCACCGCGCCGCCGGCCTCTACCGTGCTCTGCCCGCTGCCCGCGGTCACCGTGTCCGTGCTCCCGCCGGTCATCACCAGGTCGGACCCGCTGCCGGCGAAATAGGTGTTCGCCCCCGCAGAGCCGGCGCCGGACAGCGTCTCCGGCCCGCCCGCCGCCGCCAGCACGTCGCCGCCCTGCGCACTGGTGAACAGCTGGTCGCCGGCGCCGCCGCCGCCCAGCGTGGTGGCGCCGGCGCCGGCGCGGATCACGTTGCCGCCGGCGGCACCCCCGAACAGCTGCCCGCCGCCGCCCGACCCGTTCACGCTGACCCGGCCGCTGCCGCCGGCCACGCTCATCGTCCCGGCGCCGCCGCTGATCGTGCTGCTGCCGCCGCCGTTCTGCACGGTGAGCGCGCCGGCCCCGCCCTGCACCGACAGGCTGGCGCCGCCGGCGGCCACCGTGTCCGCCCCGGTGCCGGCCACCACCGTCGCCAGGCCGGCCGCCCCGGAGGCCGCGATCACCAGCGCCGCGTTCACCGCGTCGGCGAAGCGGATCGTGCCCGACCCCGCCGACGAGGCCTGGGCGAGCTGCAGCGTGCCGCCCTCGATCAGCGTGCCGCCCGAGTAGCTGTTCGCCGCCGCCAGTCTCACCACCCCGCCCTGCACCACGAGGCCGCCGGCGCCCGAGGCGTCCGACACCACGCCGGTGACCACCAGCGGCGTGCCCGTGCTGCCGCGCAGCAGGTTGGTGGCGCCGGCCGCCAGCAGCAGCGGCCCGGTCAGCGTGGCGGCACTGCCCGTGCCCTGCGCCGAGCTGTCGATGGAGGCCACGGTGCCGCCGGACAGCGTCACCGGGCCGGACAGGACGGCGGAGAAATCCAGCATCACCGACCCGCCGGCACTCACCGAAAGGCCGCCGGCCTGCACCGTGCCGCCGGCGCTGACGGTGATCGCGCCGCCGACGGAGGCGACGCCCGCCACCGACAGCAGCGACCCCGCCCCGGCGACGCCCACCGAGGCGCCGGTCAGCACGCCGAGCGTGGCCGCCGTCACGTGCGCGTCGGCCAGCACCGCCAGCGTGCCCCCGGCCGAGCCCGCCACCGTGCCGATCGACAGGGCCTGCGCCGAGGCCCAGCCCG
This sequence comes from uncultured Acetobacteraceae bacterium, assembly GCA_964236695.1. Classification (GTDB taxonomy): domain Bacteria; phylum Pseudomonadota; class Alphaproteobacteria; order Acetobacterales; family Acetobacteraceae; genus CAXSEF01. Next base: position 3,467 of record CAXSFU010000111.1, read on the forward strand.
ACCCGGTGCCGGTGACCAGCACCGCGCCCACGTCCGACCCGGTCTGGTCCGCGACCGTGCCGCCGTCCTGCACCGTCAGCGTGCCGGAGCCCTGCGTGCTGCCGACCGACAGCGCGCCGTCCGTGCCGCCGGTGCCGGTGGCCCAGACCGCGGTGCTGCCGCTGACCACCGCCGAGCCGGCGCCGCCCAGCCCGATCCCGGCGTCGCCGTCCGACACCCGCCCGTTGATCACCATCGAGCCCGACTGCACCAGAACCGCACCGCCCGCGCCCTCGACGAAGCCGGTGGCGCTCACGAACAGCGACCCGCCCACCACGTCCAGCGACACGCCCGACAGCCCCGCGACAGACAGCGTGCCGTTCAGGATCGGCGAGGCGCCGATCACCAGGATCTCGCCCGCCACGCCATTGCCGCCGGCCGTGTAGGTCGCCGTTCCCGACGAGGCGTCGAGCCGGGCCAGGTCGCCGGCGCCCGGCGCGCCTCCGGTCCAGCTCGCCGCCTGCGTCCACAGGCCGTTCGCAAGTCCCGACCAGGTCTTCGTCGCCATGGCTCTGTCCCTTCTGGAAGCCGCCCGCCGTGACGCGCGAATCGGTGACGATCCTTGGGCCCGGGCGCCGGGGTGATAGCGGCGATGGACGTCCGGGGAAATCCACGGCCCCAAAGGCAGCCAGCAAGGCTGGGCTCTGCCCAGACCCGCAAAGGGCCGTGAGGCCCTTTGATCCCGTGCTTCAGGGGAAGGATTTCAGCGGCGGAGCTTGGGGCGGAGCCTCCTCCTTGCCCGCCTTCCCCTGGCCCTGGCGTCCGCCCGCCCCACCTGACGCCCATGTCCGACCAGACCCTGCTGCCCCGCCCGCCGATGGCCACCCGCCAGCGCACCCAGCCCGAGGCGTTCCTGGTGCTGCGCCGCAACCTGCTGGAGCTGTGGGGCGAGGCCGCCTACGAGGACGAGGTGCTGCCCGGCCGCTTCCTCGGGCGCGCCCAGCTCATGCTCAACGACCCCGACGGCATCCGCCACGTGCTGGTCGCCAACGCCGGCAACTACCGGCGCAACCTCGGCACCCACCGCATCCTGCAGCCCCTGCTCGGCGGCGGGCTGTTCCTGGCCGAGGGCGAGCCCTGGCGCCACCAGCGCCGCACCATTGCCCCGGCCATGGCGCCGCGCACCATGCCGATCCTCGCCCGCCACGTCGTCGCCGCCTCCGAGCTGGCGGAGGACGCGCTGGCGGCGGGGCCGCGCGTGGTCGAGCTGCTGCCGCGGCTGCAGCACCTGGCGCTGCGCATCGCGGCACAGTCCATGGTCTCGCTGGAGGCGGACAGCTTCGCCGAGCCGATGCGCGCCCTGCTGCTGCGCTACGGGATGCGCCACGCCCAGCCCGGGCTGCTCGACCTGCTGCTGCCCGCCTCGATGCAGACGCCGGCCGATCGCGACCGCGCCCGCTTCCGCGAGGAGTGGAGCCGTCTGATCGACGGCATCATCGACGGCCGCGAGGCCCACCCGTCCGACCCGGAGCAGCCGCGCGACCTGTTCGACCTGCTCGCCGGCGCGCGCGACCCCGACACCGGCCTGGGCTTCGACCGCGCCCAGCTGCGCGACGAGATCGCCACCATGATCATTGCCGGCCACGAGACCACCGCCGTCACGCTGTTCTGGGCCTGCTTCTGCGCCGCCCGCATCGGCGCCGAGCAGGACGCCATCGCGGCCGAGGCCGCCGGCCTCGACCTGTCGCAGGAGGGTGCCGCGAGCGCGATGCCGCGCCTGGTGCGCACCCGCGCCTTCCTCGACGAGGTGCTGCGGCTGTATCCGCCGGCGTTCCTGATCGTGCGCGAGGCGATCGAGGCGGACACCGTCGCCGGCCACGACATCGCGCCGGGCACCGTGGTCAGCATCTCGCCGTGGGTGCTGCACCGCCACCGCGCGCGCTGGCCCGACCCGGACCGCTTCGACGCCGGCCGCTTCGCCCCCGGCGCCACGCCCCCGGGGCGCTACAGCTACATGCCGTTCGGCGCCGGGCCGCGCATCTGCGTCGGCGCGCAGTTCGCCCTCACCGAGGCGGTGCTGGTGCTGGCGCGGATGCTGCGCAGGTTCCGCATCGAGCTGGTGGGCGGGCAGAGCGTCATGCCGCGCGGCATCGTCACCACGCAGCCGGACCGGCCGGTGCGGTTCCTCGTGCGCGAGCGGGGCTGAGGCTGGCAGTGTCTCGGCTTGAAGGCCGGGAAGGAAGGCCAGGGGTTCTGCCCCTGGACCCCGCCAAAGGCAGGACCCTTGGAACCCCACACTTAAGGGAGGCCGGGTCCAGGGGCGGCTTCCTCCGGTGGCATTTCCGACGATCCAGGCGGATCGTTGGAACTTTCGACCACCTGCGCCTGGCGGGCCCAGGGCAGAGCTCTGGCCTTCCCAGGCCGAGACACGTCCCCTACTGCAGAACCGCGCTGTCCTGCGCCTGCTTCGCCACGGTCGCCGCGTCGTCGGGCAGCAGGAAGCCGTCCCGCAGGAGACTGTTCGCGGCGCGGCTGACGGCGGCGACATAGCCGTCATGGGTGCCGTACCGCTCGGCGATCGAGAGGCGCGGATCGCCGCTCGCCAGACGGTCGGCCTTCGTGGCGGCGAACGGGATCGTGCTGCCGGTCAGGTCGCAGGCATCGCCCTCGCTGTAGCCGGCGGCGCGGTTGTTCCAGCTGGTGTAGGTGGCGAGCGGCGCCTGCAGCGTGGGCGAGCGCACGCCGTCCACGTCGTTGCCGTCCGCGTCGACCTGCGGCAGGCGGACGTTGTAGGTGAACACCGGCAGCGGCGGCTCCGCGACCGAGCCGGTCTCGTCGCGCGGGTTGAAGCGGAAGCCGCGGAAATACAGCTCGCGCGTGTTGTAGGTGCGGGCGAGGTCGTAGGTCACGCCGGGGATCGCGGGGAACGCCACCTGCGCCGGCTCGACCAGCGTGCCGGCGGCGATGGTGGAGTAGCGGCTGGCGGGCGGGGCGCGCCCGGTGGTCACCCACTGCGTCAGCCGCACCAGCAGGTCGCGCAGGGTGTAGGTGTAGGAGTTCACGTCGGCGACGTGCTGGCAGATGCCGGTCGTGGTCGGCACGGCAGCGGTGGGCGAGAAGCCGCCGTGTTGCGCGCTCGACATCTGGTAGATCCGCACGTTGGCGGGGTTGGGCAGGTCGGCGAGCCCGAGCGCGTCGGTGGTGTCCATCGAGCCGTTGGCCTGCCAGTACTCGGTGTCGCTCATCACGTGGCTGATCTTCGGGCAGGTGCCGTCCGCGCGGCAGCGGTCGAGCAGGCCGGCGGTCTGGCCGACGAACGGGTCGAAGCTGTCCTCGTAGGTCAGCGGCGAGTCGAGGCCGGGGTACTGCTTCTCGGTGTGCTCGGTGCCGGACAGGCGGCCGGGCTGGCCGAAGCGGACGTTGAACGCGCCACGCCCGGACGCGATGTGCGGGTTCATGCCGTCGAAGACGCGACGGCCGGACTCGTCGGCGTTGAAGCCGAGCTGGAGGTACTCGCGCGCCCAGCGCCCGGACTGCGAGGTGGCATGCATCACCGCCGCGGTGGTGGCGCCGGCGAGCGGGTTGGCGGCGTCCGGCGAGGAGCGCAGGTAGGAGACCAGGTCGCGCGTCGCCGCGAAGCCGAGGCCGAGCACCAGCGGGTTCTTCGCCACGTAGTAAAGCTCGTAGATCTGGTTGGTGTCGAAGCCGCCGCGCAGGCACAGCTTCTGCGGGTTGGGCGTGCCGGGGAACGGCGTAGTCGTGCAGTCGGCAAAGGCGAAGTCGGTGGGCGCGACCAGGCTCTGCGGGTCGGCCTCGTGCACGCGCTTCGTCAGCAGCGCATGGCGCGTGTCGAGGTCGGCGGCGGGATAGCCCGGCGTGTTGGAGCTGAAGCCTGCGGTGACGTTCTGCGTGGTGACGGGGGCGGCCGGCACGGCGAGGGTGACGAACTCGCTGCGCACGACCCCGGTGATCGGCGCGCCGCCGCGGCTCGCGACTGGGACGCTGATGCCGAGCTGGCCGGGCAGCGGCACCAGGTCGCCCTGCCAGCCGCTCCACACCATGCTGTAGCCCTGGTTCTCCAGGAAGCCGTCGCCGGCGGGGTTGGCCGCGCTGACGCCGGTGTTGAAGAGG
>CAXSFU010000112.1:0-7559 GCA_964236695.1 uncultured Acetobacteraceae bacterium
TCTCGATCACCGACGGGCAGATCTTCCTGGAAACCGAGCTGTTCTTCCGCGGCATCCGCCCTGCCGTCAACGTCGGCCTGAGCGTGTCGCGCGTGGGCTCCGCGGCACAGATCAAGGCGATGAAGCAGGTCGCGGGCAAGATCAAGCTCGACCTCGCGCAGTATCGCGAGATGGCGGCGTTCGCGCAGTTCTCCTCCGACCTCGACGCCTCGACGCAGCAGTTGCTGTCGCGCGGCGCCCGGCTCACCGAGATCCTCAAGCAGCCGCAGTTCCAGCCGGTCCCGGTCGAGGAGCAGGTGGTGGTGATCTTCGCCGGCACCCGCGGCTATCTCGACAGGATTGAGCTGCCGCAGATCGGCAAGTTCGAGCAGCAGATGCTGGGCGAGCTGCGCTCCGGCGACACCGGCATTCTCGCCTCGATCCGCAACGACCGCGAGATCAAGAAGGACGTCGAGGCCAAGCTGGGCTCGTTCCTGGACGGGCTCGTCAAGCGCTTCGTCGCCTGAGGACGGGGGCCGATGCCGAGCCTGAAGGACCTGCGCGGACGGATCAACAGCGTGAAGTCCACGCGCAAGATCACCTCGGCGATGAAGATGGTGGCCGCCTCCAAGCTGCGCCGGGCGCAGAGCCAGGCGGAGGCGGCGCGCCCCTACGCGCTGGCGATGGAGCGGATGCTGGGCTCGCTGGCGACCAGCGTGGCGGGCTCGCCGGGCGCGCCGAGGATGCTGGCGGGCACCGGGCGCGACCAGGTGCACCTGCTGGTGGCGATCACCGCGGACCGCGGCCTGGCCGGCGCGTTCAACTCCCAGGTCGGCCGGATGACGCGCGTGATGGCGCGCCGGCTGACGGCCGAAGGCAGGACCGTCAAGCTGATGACGGTGGGCCGCAAGGGCCGCGACTACCTGCGCCGCGAATTCGCGTCCAGCATCGTGCACGAGGTCAGCTACGCCGGGATCAAGCGGGTCGAGTTCGCCCAGGCGCGCGAGCTGGGCGAGCGGATCGCGGCGATGCTGTCGCAGGGCGAGTTCGACGTGTGCACGCTGGTGTACAACCGCTTCGTGTCGGTGATCTCGCAGGTGCCGACGGAAATGCAGCTGATCCCGCTGCCGTTGCCGGAGCGCCCGGCGGGCGAGGCGGCGGGCGGGCCGCAGGCGGTCTACGAGTACGAGCCGGACGAGGAGACGATCCTGGGACGGCTGCTGCCGCAGAACCTGTCTGTGCAGATCTACCGGGCGCTGCTGGAAAGCGGGGCGGGTGAGCATGGCGCGCGGATGAGCTCGATGGACAACGCGACGCGCAACGCCGGCGACATGATCAACCGCCTCACGCTGAACTACAACCGCACGCGCCAGGCCAACATCACCAAGGAGCTGATCGAGATCATCTCCGGCGCCGAGGCCGTCTAGAACGATCGCGAGGCCCCTTCGTTCGTGAAGGGGATCAAAGGGCCTCCTGCTTGAAGAGGGGGGCCCTTTGCGGGTCCAGGGCAGAGCCCTGGCCTTTCTTCCTGGGATGTGTTGCGCCAAGGCGCAGTTGAGGGGTCGAGAGCCATGTCCGAAGCCGGAGCACGCAACAACGTCGGCCGCGTCAGCCAGATCACCGGCGCCGTGGTGGACGTGCAGTTCGAGGGCGAGCTGCCGTTCATCCAGAACGCGCTGATCACCAGGATGGGCGAGCGCACCCTGGTGATGGAGGTGGCGCAGGAGCTGGGCGAGCGCACGGTGCGCTGCATCGCGATGGACACGACGGACGGCATGGTGCGCGGCCAGGAGGTGCTCGACACCGGAGCGCCGATCTCGATGCCGGTGGGTCCCGGCGTGCTCGGGCGGATCATGAACGTGATCGGCGAGCCGATCGACGACCGCGGTCCGGTGCCGTCGTCGCAGCGGATGCCGATCCACCGCTCTGCGCCGACGTTCGAGGAGCAGGCGACCAGCTCGGAGATCCTGGTCACCGGGATCAAGGTTGTCGACCTGCTGGCGCCCTACCTGAAGGGCGGCAAGGTCGGGCTGTTCGGCGGCGCGGGCGTGGGCAAGACGGTGCTGATCCAGGAGCTGATCAACAACGTCGCACTCGGCGCCGGCGGCGTGTCGGTGTTCGCAGGCGTGGGCGAGCGGACCCGCGAGGGCAACGACCTGTACCACGAGATGATGGACGCCGGCGTGATCAAGCTCGGCGAGGGCAACACCGAGGGCTCCAAGGTGGCGCTCGTCTACGGCCAGATGAACGAGCCGCCGGGCGCGCGCGCCCGCGTCGCGCTGTCCGGCCTGACGCTCGCCGAGTACTTCCGCGACGAGGAAGGCCAGGACGTGCTGTTCTTCGTCGACAACATCTTCCGCTTCACCCAGGCGGGCGCAGAGGTGTCGGCCCTGCTCGGCCGCATCCCGTCGGCGGTGGGCTACCAGCCGACGCTGGCGACCGACATGGGCGCGCTGCAGGAGCGGATCACCTCGACCAAGAAGGGCTCGATCACCTCGGTGCAGGCGATCTACGTGCCCGCCGACGACCTGACCGACCCGGCGCCCGCGACCTCGTTCGCGCATCTGGACGCGACCACGGTGCTGAACCGGCAGATCGCCGAGCTGGGCATCTACCCGGCGGTCGATCCGCTGGACTCGACGTCGCGCTCGCTCGACCCGCGCATCGTCGGCGAGGCGCACTACCAGGTGGCGCGCGACGTGCAGAAGATCCTGCAGACCTACAAGAGCCTGCAGGACATCATCGCAATTCTCGGCATGGACGAGCTGAGCGAGGAGGACAAGCAGACCGTGGCCCGCGCCCGCCGCATCCAGCGCTTCCTCAGCCAGCCGTTCCACGTCGCCGAGGTGTTCACCGGCAGCCCGGGCGTGTTCGTCAAGGTCGAGGACACCATCCGCTCGTTCCGCGAGATCTGCGACGGCAAGCACGACGCGCTGCCCGAGGCGGCGTTCTACATGGTTGGCACCATCGACGACGTGGTGAAGAAGGCCGAGTCCATGAAGGAGAAGGCGTGACCCGGCCGGCGGGGCAGGGCGCGCGCTGATGCCGATCGACCTCGAGATCGTCAGCCCGGACCGGGTGCTGCTCAAGCGCCCGGTCGACATGGTGGTGATGCCCGCCTGGGATGGCGAGCTGGCCGCGACGGCGCAGCACGCACCGATGATGGTGGCGCTGCGCGGCGGCGTGATCACGCTGCACGAGGGCGGGCAGGCGACGGACCGGTTCTTCGTGGCGGGCGGCTTCGCCGAGATCACGCCGGAGCGGTGCACGATCCTGGCCGACGAGGCGGTGCCGGTGGCCGAGGTCGACCACGCGGCCGCGGAACGGCGGGTGGCGGAGGCGCAGGCGGCATACCAGGCGGCCGGCGCCGACAACGAGGCGCGCGAGCTGGCGATGGACCGTCTGCAGGCGGCGCAGGCGATGGCGGGCGTGAGCGCGGCCTGAGCCAGGAAGCAAGGCTGGGCTCTGCCCAGACCCGCAAAGGGCCGTGAGGCCCTTTGATCCCCTGACTTAAGGAGAGGGTTCCAAGGGCTTGCCCTTGGCGGGGTCCAGGGGCAGAGCCCCTGGCCTTCCTTGCCTCCTGCCTCACGCCTCCGTGCGGTTGACCGGGCTCGCGAAGGCTGTTCCACCATCCCGTCCCGATTGCAGTTCCTGCGAGGAAGTCGCGCCCATGAAGCACTGGCAGATCGACGACGTGGCGTGGGACAGGTTCGACCCGTCCAGGGTGGACCCCGCGATCGTGCCGCTGGTGAAGGCCGCTGCCATGGTGGAGCGCAACGGCATCGACTACGCGATCTACCTGAAGAACGTGTTCTCGCAGGACCCGGACTTCCGGATGGCGACGGACAACTGGGCGGTCGAGGAGGTCCAGCACGGCGACGCGCTCGGCAAGTGGTCGATGCTGGCGGACCCGAGCTGGGACTACGAGGGCTCGTTCGCGCGCTACAAGGCCGGCTACCAGGTGCCGATCGACGTCGACTTCTCGGTGCGCGGGTCGCTGACCGGCGAGCTGATCGCGCGCTGCATGGTGGAGACCGGGACGTCGTCGTACTACACGGCGCTGGCGGATGCGACGGACGAGCCGGTGCTGGAGCAGGTGTGCCGGCTGATCGCTGCCGACGAGTACCGGCACTTCAAGCTGTTCTACGACCACATGAAGCGCTACCTGGGCCGCGAGAAGCTCGGCATGGCCAAGCGGCTGCGCATCGCGGCGGGGCGGATCACCGAGTCCGAGGACGACGAGCTGGCGTTCGCGTTCCACTGCGGCAACGACCCCGTGGGCATGGAGTACGACCACGCCCGGTGCATTGCGGCGTACATGGGCCGGGCGATGAGCTTCTACCGCTACAAGCACATCGAGCGCAGCATGGGCATGGTGCTCAAGTCGGTGGGGCTGCCGCCGCGCGGGCGGCTGTCCGGGGTGTCGACGAAGCTGGCCTGGAGCCTCCTGCAGCGCAGGCAGCGCAAGTTCACGCGCGAGAACGGGGTGCGCGAGGCGGCCTAGGCAAGGAAGGCCAGGGGCTCTGCCCCTGGACCCCGCCAAAGGCCGAGCCTTTGGAAACCTCGACAAGGGTATTTCTTCCAAAACCCCGGTCCAGGGGCGGCTCCCTCCGGTGGCCTTTCCGACGGTCCAAGCGGATCGTCGGAACCTTTGGCCACCTCCGCCTGGCGGGTCCGGGCAGAGCCCGGCCTTGCTTTCTACGGCAGCAGCAGGCTGAGCGGCAGCAGCGCGGCAGGCGGCAGCAGCGGCAGCGCCAGGCCGGCCTGCGCCAGGGTGCCGGCGGCGGCACCCAGCGCGTAGCAGGTCCAGAGCGCGGCCACCGCGGGGATCGTCGAGCGCGGCTGTCCTGCCGGCCCTGGCGCGGCCCTGTCCACGGTGGCGTCGGCGGCCTTGGCGAGGTCGCCGGTGACGAAGGCGATGTTCAGGCCGAGGTGGCCGTAGTGCAGGCTGGCGGAGTTGGCCAGCGCCATGGCGGCGGCGAGCAGCAGCAGGTCGCGCGGCATGGTGCGCGACACGGCGGCCGCCAGTACCAGCGCCGTCGCCGCCAGGATCGGCCAGCGCGGCGAGCGGAGCCGGCGGGCGACCCAGCGGGTGGCGGTGGCGGTGCAGACGAAGGTGGCGATCGTCAGGGCGAGCCAGGCGGCGTGGCGCCACTTCGCCTGCGCCAGCGACAGGCCGAGCATGGTGGTGTTGCCGGTCATCGGCCCGGCGAAGGTGCCGGCCTGCAGCAGGCCGATCGCGTCCACCCAGGCGGCGGCGAAGGCGAGCAGGGCAGGGCGCAGGCTGGTCGAGGGCATGGCCGAGGGTCGGCGAGGCCGGCGGCCGCGGCAAGGGCGAAGCCGGCGTGCGGCGTCCGGTCGGGCGGCGGCGATGCGGCCGCGCCACGGAGTCATTCCTGGATGACGACGGCCGGTGTAGTCTGGGGGCGCAGTCCTGAATCATGTGCAGAGAGGCCGGCATGCCTGACCAGATCGCGGACACCTCCCCCACGCCGGCCCTGGACCTGCGCGAGGCCCTGGACGGCGAGCCCGTCGTGGTGCCCGGCGTGCACCGCATCGTCGTGGTGGGCGGGGGCGCGGCCGGGCTCGGCCTGGTGACGAAGCTCGGCGACACCCTGGCCAGGCACGGCCGCGCCGAGGTGACGCTGATCGAGCGGGCGCGCACGCACCTGTGGAAGCCGCTGCTGCACTCCGTCGCGGCCGGCAGCATGGACCGCTCCGAGCACGAGCTGAACTACCTGGCGCAGGCGCACTGGCACAGCTTCGTCTACCGCCTCGGCGAGATGGTGCGCCTCGACCGCGAGAAGCGCGAGGTGCACCTCGCGGCCAACCACGACGAGGACGGGCGCGAGATCACCGCCGAGCGGCGCTTCGGCTACGACACGCTGATCATGGCGGTGGGCAGCGTCACCAACGACTTCGGCACCCCCGGCGCCGCCGAGCACGCGGTGCCGCTGGAGACGCCGGACCAGGCGGCGCGGTTCAACCGCCGGCTGGTGAACGCGTGCTTCCGGGCCAACTCGCAGGCAGAGGGCGCACGGCCCGGGCAGCTGCACGTGGCGATCATCGGCGCCGGCGCGACGGGCACGGAGCTGGCGGCCGAGCTGCACCGCACGGTGCGCCAGGTGGTCGGCTTCGGTTTCACGCAGATCCGGCCGGAGCGCGACATCCGCATCGTGCTGATCGAGGCGGCCGAGCGCATCCTGCCGGCGCTGCCGGAGCGGATCAGCGCCACGACGCTGCAGCTGCTGACCGACATGGGCGTCGAGGTGCGCGCGGGCTCGCGGGTCGGCGAGGTGACGGCCACGGGGGTGACGCTGACGGACGGCAGCTTCATCGAGAGCGAGCTGGTGGTGTGGGCGGCGGGCGTGAAGGCGCCGGAGTTCCTGCGCGACCTGGACGGGCTGGAGTCGAACAGGATCAACCAGCTCGTGGTGCACGACACGCTGCAGACCACGCGCGACGAGGCGGTGTTCGCGATCGGCGACTGCGCCGCGGTGCCGATGCCGGGTGGCGGCACCGTGCCGCCGCGGGCGCAGGCGGCGCACCAGGAGGCGACCCACATGGTGCGCCAGGTCCGGCGCCGGATGGCGGGGCAGCCGCTGCAGCCGTACCGCTACCGCGACTTCGGCTCTCTGGTGTCGCTGGGGCACTACTCGACGGTGGGCAACCTGATGGGATTCCTGCGCGGCAAGAACCTGTTCATCGAGGGCTGGTTCGCGCGGATGATGTACCGCTCGCTGTACAAGATGCACCAGCAGTCGCTGCACGGGACGATGCACGTGGCGGCGGACACGGTGGGGCGGGCGTTCGGGCGGCGGGGGACGCCGGTGGTCAAGCTGCACTGAGAGGCATGGCGAGAAAGCAAGGTCGGGCCCTGCCCAGACCTGCCAGGCGTAGGTGGCCAAAGGTTCCAACGATCCGCCTGGATCGTTGGAAAGGCCACCGGAAGGAGCGGCCCCTGGACCGGCTTGACCAGGAGCGTGGTTGCCGGAGGCAGAGCCTCGACCTGCCTGCTTCGAGGAAGCCGCTTGCCGCGGCGCGGGTTGCCCGCGCCGTTCCGAATACGGTTGCATTCCTTTCGGGTCTGCGGATGATCTCCCGGCCGACCCACCCGGGCCGGCAGGGACGAGCGCCCCGACAGCAGGGCGCCGCAGGAGAACCCAGGACCATGCGTCACCCCGCACGACGGGCCGCACGCGGCTGCCTGACGAGGCCAGTCGCGGCGGCACTCGCCGCCTGTCTCGCCGTGGGGATCACCGCCCCGGCATATGCCAGGATCACCAGCCTGGTGATCCGCACCCGAACCTCTCCCGCGCTCGGCGGCGCCATGTTCGGACAGAACGGCCAGATCGGGCAGTACGAGCAGCTCGACGGCACCGCCTACGGCACCGTGGACCCGTCGGACCCTGCCAACGCGGTGATCCAGGACATCGCGCTTGCGCCGCGCAACGCCGACGGCACCGTGTCGTACTCGATGAACGTCTCGATCCTGAAGCCGATCAACCCGGCGAACGGCAACCACGTGCTGCTCTACGACGTGGTCAACCGCGGCAACAAGATCGTCACCGGCCTCTTCA
>CAXSFU010000113.1:0-7510 GCA_964236695.1 uncultured Acetobacteraceae bacterium
GTGAACCTCGCCACCGAACGCGCCCGCGTCACGGCCCTCGCCGGCACCCGCGCCGACACCCTGCGCGACGCGCTGCGCGCCGCCGGCTACGATGCCCCGTCCGACCCGGCGCCCGGGGCAGGGCAGGGGTCCCCGGCCGCGGCATCCCCCCCGACGCGCACCGACGCCCTGCGCGTCGCCGCCCGCCGCCTGGACGGCGAGGGCGCGCAGGCCGCCCTGGCCGCGCTGTTCTCCGCCCCGCTGCTGGCCGCCATGGGCCTGCACGCCGCGTCGGCACTCGGCGCCCACGACCATGCCCCGGACGCGTGGATGCTCCCGGGCTGGTGGCAGTTCGCCCTCGCCCTGCCCGTGCAGCTCTGGCTCGGCGCCCGCTTCCACCGCGGTGCCTGGCGCTCGCTGCGCGCCGGCGTCGGCAGCATGGACCTGCTCGTCTCCCTGGGCAGCAGCGCCGCCTTCGCGCTCAGCCTGTGGTCCCTGCTCCGCGCCGACCCCGCCCACCCGCCGTCGCTGTACTTCGAGAGCGCCGCGCTCATCATCACCTTCGTCCTGTTCGGCAAGTGGCTGGAGCGCCGCGCCCGCGGCCAGACCGCCGGGGCGATCCGCGCCCTCGCCGGCCTGCGCCCTGACACCGCCCGCATCCTGCGCGACGGCCACGAGGCCACGATCCCCCTCGACGCCCTGCGGCTCGGCGACCGCCTGGTGGTGCGCCCGGGCGAGCGCATCGCCGCCGACGGCCTGGTGCGCGACGGCACCGGCGCCGTCGACGAGAGCACCCTGACCGGCGAGCCGCTGCCCGCCGACAAGTCCCCCGGCGACACCGTGGCCGGCGGCACCCTGAACCGCGACGGCCGCCTCGTCGTCGAGGTCCGCGCGCTCGGCACGCAAAGCGTGCTCGGTCGCATCATCGAGGCCGTGGAGGCCGCGCAGTCCTCCAAGGCCGGCGTGCAGCGCCTCGTCGACCGGATCAGCGCGATCTTCGTCCCTGCGATCGTGGCACTCGCGGCGCTCACCTTCGCCGGCTGGTGGCTGGCCGGCGCCGGCGCACCGGCCGCGATCCTGGACGCCGCCGCGGTGCTGGTGATCGCCTGCCCCTGCGCCCTCGGCCTCGCAGCCCCCACCGCGCTGGTCGTCGGCACCGGCGCCGCCGCCCGCCACGGCATCCTGATCCGCGACGCCGCCACCCTCGAGCAGGCCGGCGCCATCGCCGTGGTCGCCTTCGACAAGACCGGCACGCTCACCTCGGGCCGGCCCGCCGTCCACGCCCTCGTCCCCGCGCCCGGCCAGGACGCCCGCGCCCTGCTCGCCGCCGCCCGCGCCCTTTCCGAGGGCAGCGAGCACCCGCTTGCCGCCGCGATCCGTGCCCGCGCCGACGCGGACGGCATCGACGCCGCCGCCATGCCCGACGCCGGCGTGCTCGATTTCCGCGCGCTCCCCGGCCGCGGCGTCTCCGCCCGCCTCGCCGGCCGCGCCACCGTGCTCGGCAGCCGCCGCCTGCTCGACGAGCTGGGCGTCGCCCCCGGCCCGCTCGCCGCCGACGCCACCGCGCTGGAGGCACGGGGCTGCACCGTTTCCTGGCTCGCCGAGCCGCCCGGCCCGTCCCCCGACGCCGCCCCCGGCCGCGTCCTCGGCCTCGTGGCACTCGGCGACACCCTGCGCCCCGGCGCCGCCCGCGCCATCGGGCGCCTGCGCGCCCGCGGCATCGAGAGCGTCCTGCTCACCGGCGACAACGACGGCGCCGCCCGCCATGTCGCCACGGCCCTCGGCATCGACCGCGTGTGGTCCGCGCTGCTCCCCGCCGACAAGGCCGGCGTGCTCGCCACCCTGCGCGCGCCCGCCGCCCCGCGCCGCGGCGCCCTCGCCCGCCTGCTCGCCCCAGGGCACGGCTTGGTCGCCATGGTCGGCGACGGCGTGAACGACGCCCCGGCGCTGGCCGCCGCCGACCTCGGCATCGCCATGGGCAGCGGCAGCGACGTCGCCCTGCACAGCGCCGGCCTCGCCCTGATGCGCGCCGATCCCGCGCTGGTCGCCGACGCGCTCGACATCGCGGCCCGCACCCAGAGCAAGATACGCCAGGGCCTCGCCTGGGCCTTCGCCTACAACCTGGTCGGCATCCCGCTTGCCGCCGCCGGCCTGCTCGACCCCGCGATCGCCGGCGCCGCCATGGCGCTCAGCAGCGTCAGCGTCGTCGCCAACGCCCTGCTGCTGCGGCGCTGGCGGCCGCGGCCATAGGGAGCAAGGCCAAAGGCTCCGCCTCTGGACTCCGCCAAAGGCTCGCCTTTGGAATCCACTTGCTTGAGGAAGGGGTTTCCAAAGGGCTCGGCCCTTTGGCGGAAACCGGGCAGAGCCCGGCCTCGCTTCCTGTCCGCGCCACCATCCAGGTCCCCGCCATGACACGCCGCCTTGCTGCCCCCGCGCGCGTCTGGCCCGCCGACCTCGCCGGCCGCCGGCACGCGCACGCCCTGCTGCGCGCGCTCGACGCCGACCTGCGCAGCCACGACAGCGCCACGCTCACCCTGGAGCGCTGGTGCGCCGCGCACGGCCTGGCCTCGCCCGCCCTCGTCGTCGCGGACCGCGTCCGCGACGCCGGGGCAACCCCCGATCCCGCCATCCGCGCCCTGCTCGGCGTCGCGGACACCGAGCCGGTGCGCCACCGCCGCGTGCACCTGCGCTGCGGCGCCGTGGTGCTGTCCGAGGCCGAGAACTGGTACGTGCCGCGCCACCTGACCCCCGCGATGAACGCGGCGCTCGACGCCAGCCACGCCTCGTTCGGCCACGTCGTCGCCCCGCTCGGCTTCCGCCGCCACACCATCGTCGCCGAAATCCTGTGGCGCCCGCTTCCCGAGGGCTGGCACGACCCCGCCGCGCCGGACCCCAAAGCCAGCCCCGGCGAAACCATGCCGGTCCCTTCCGTGGTGCTGCGCCACCGCGCCGTGCTGCGCCTCTCCGACCGCACGCCGTTCAGCGTGGTGGACGAGCGCTACACCTCCGGCGTCCTCGCCTTTCCCCCCGGCCCCGACGCTCCCTGAGCCGGCACCCGGCCGGGCCGGCAGGCGGCCCCGGTCACACCCGTGTGCCCTGGTTCCGCCGCTGTGCCTTCTTGCCGCGGCCGTGGCAGGCCACTCATACAGCCCTGGTCACGAACCGGAACCAGGCGCACCCCCATGAAGCTGCTGCACGTCGACTCCAGCATCCTCGGCGACAACTCCGCGAGCCGCGCGATCACCGCCGCCGCCACTGCCCGGCTGCAGGCGCTCCACCCCGGCCTGGAGGTGACCTACCGCGACCTCGCCGCCCACCCCGTCGGCCCGCTCACCGGCGCCTACCTCGCCGGCCAGAGCGCCGAGGTCGTGCACGACCAGGCGATGCAGGAGGACCTTGCCCTCGGCGGCAAGGTGCTCGCCGAGTTCCTCGCCACCGACATCCTGGTGCTCGGCGCCCCGATGTACAACCTCGGCATCCCCGCCCAGCTCAAGGCCTGGGTCGACCGCATCATCGTCGCCGGCAAGACGTTCCACTACACCGAGACCGGCCCGGTCGGCCTGGCCGGCGGCAAGCGCGTGGTCCTCGCCCTGGCCCGCGGCGGCTTCTACGGCCCGGGCACCCCGGCCTCCCACGTCGAGCACTGCGAGTCCTACCTGCGCGGGGTGCTCGGCTTCATCGGCCTGCCCGACCTCGAGGTCATCGTGGCCGAGGGCATCGCCACCGGCGCGGAGCAGCGGCAGAAGGCCGTCGACGGCGCCCTCGCCCAGGCGACGGGCCTGGCAGCCTGAAGGAAGCAAGGCCAGGGGCTCTGCCCCTGGACCCCGTCAAAGGCCGAGCCTTTGGAATCCACTTGTTAAGGGAGGCCGGGTCCAGGGGCGGCTCGCCCCTGGCGGGTCTGGGCGTAGCTGCCAAAGGTTCCGACGACCCTCTTGGGTCGTTGGAATGGCAGCGGAGGGAGAGCCCAGCCTTGCCTGCCCAGTGCTTCCGGCCGTCGGTGCTACTGGCCGATCCGCGCCGCCGCCGCCCACTGCGCGATCGCCGCGTTCGCCAGCGCCGGCCGCTCGAAGATGCTCGCGTGCTCCGCCCGCGGCACGATCGCGAGCTTAGAGAACGGGATCGCGTTGTGCGTCATCGTCGACACCTCGTACGAGTAGATCGGGTCGTCCAGCCCCACCAGCACCAGCGTCGGCACGGTGATCGCGTGCAGCATCGTGGTGAAGTCCGGCCGCGCCGCCAGCGCCGCGGCGCCGCCGACCACCCCGGCCACCGAGCCCTCCGCCAGGATGTCCGCCATCTCCGCCGCCAGCGCCGGATTGTTCATCCGCACGGTCCCGGTCAGCATCTGCGGCTCGATCGTCGACACGATCGACGGCACGCCGTTCGTCTGCGCCTGCCTGCCCACCCCGGGCCACTCCCCCTGCTCGATCAGGCTGGCCGCCATCGGGTTGGTGTCGATCAGGAGCATGCCGAGGAAGCGCTGCGGCGCCTCGCGGTACAGCTGCAGCGTGATCTGCCCGCCCATCGAGTGCCCGCCGATCACCGCGCGCTGGATGTTGAGCGCGTTCATGAACGCCAGGATGTCGCTGGCATACTGCTGGATCGAGCCGTAGGCGCTCGGCGTGCTGCTCTTGCCGAAGCCGCGCAGGTCCGGGGTGATCACCTGGAACTGCCCGGACAGCCCGGCGAGCTGCCCCTGGAACAGCGCGCCCGACAGCGGATAGCCGTGGATCAGCAGCAGCGGCGTGCCCGTGCCCGCCACCTGGTAGAAGATCTGCGCCCCGTTCACGGTGACGTACTGGCCCTGCCGCGTGTCGGCCGCCGCCGCCTGCGCCGCGGTCGGCACGGGCGGCACCGCCTGCGCGCGCGCCGCCGTCGCCAGCGCCGTGGCGCCCAGCAGGCCGCACAGCCCGGCCGCAAGAATCCTGGATGTCATGATGCACGTTCTCCCACGAGCGCGCCCCCTGGCGCAGGCGCGAGCTAGCAGCCCCGCCCCCGCCACGGCGCGCAACATTCGCGTGAACCACGCCCGCCACCGGCCGTGCCGGAATATCGTGCGCGAAGGCAGGAAGAAAGCGTGTTCTTTCTCCAAAGAAAGAACCAAAGAACTTTGGCCCATAGGATTCTGGAGCTGCTGCGCGCCCGGAACCCCATAGGCAAAGTCTTTTTGCTTCTTTTTCTTCAGAAAAAGAAGAGCTTTGCTTGCCTGAACCAGCGAGCCGGCTCCAGGCCCGTGACATCCTCTAGCGGACGCCGAGCAGCTCCACGTCGAAGATCAGCGTGGCGTTCGGCGGGATCGCGCCGCCTGCGCCGCGCGCGCCGTAGCCGTGCTCCGGCGGCAGCACCAGCCGGCGCCGCCCGCCGACCCGCATCGTCGCCACCCCGATGTCCCAGCCCGAGATCACCTCCCCCGCGCCCAGCGTGAAGGTGAACGGCTGCCCGCGGTCGCGCGAGCTGTCGAACTTCTTGCCCGGCTTGCCGGCGTCGTCCAGCCAGCCGGTGTAGTGCACGCTCACCCGCTGCCCCTTCGCGGGCTCCGGCCCTTCGCCCACCGCCTCGTCGACGAGGCGGATGCCGTTCGGCAGGGTGGTCTCTGTCGGCTCTGTCTCGGCCATGGCTGCGCTCCTGCAGGGGACGCCGGACTCGACGCCCCTCGGCGGCAGCAACGCACGGCGCCGCCGGGGTTTGCCGCGGGGCGGGGCCGGGCGTTGCCGCTCGCCTCCGCGATCCGGGACAGGGGGACTGCGGGCCCGGCGGCGCGGGACGATCCGCCGGCCGCCGGCGCAGCCCGCCGCCGGGTGGGGCAGGGCGGGGGGCAGGCACCGCGCCCGCCCCGGGCGGGCGGCGTTCGCCGGACGACGTCGGGCGGCGGCGCTCAGAGGCTCCTGCCGACCGTGCCGGACGTGCCGTTCAGCCTGGTGCCGAGGGTCGTGACGGCCGTCACGATGACCGCGGCGATCACCCCGTACTCCAGCGCGGTGACGGCGCGCCTGCCGGACATGAGGCGCGTGTAGGGAAGAAGGATCATGTTCACGGGCAAGCCACTTTTTCGCTGAAGCCCGGGACAGGGGCGGCTGGCAGCTTCAGGAGCCGCTGCATCGTCCCACGAAAGCCTCGCGGAATGGTGAATGGCGCCTGCCCGCCCGCGGCGCCCGATGCGCGGCGGCGCGCTCCGCTGGCCGCGTGGCCTGGACGCTGTTATCGACCCGCCAGCCCGGGTTTCCCGAGCTAGAGAGTGTTACTGACCTGCCATCCCCGACTTCTCGCAGCATAGCAGGAAGGAAGCGTGTTCTTTCTCCAAAGAAAGAACCAAAGAACTTTTGCCCATTGGGTTCCGGAGCCGCCCGCGCACCTGAAGCTTAGCGAGTAAAGTCTTTTTGCTTCTTTTTCTTTAGAAAAAGAAGGCCTTGCTTTCCTGCCTGACGCAACAGTCCAGCTAGGACGAAGCCGCCTCGCCGATCGCCACCGCGCGCCGCGCCATCTCCAGCGCCCCCTCGCGCGTCCTCGCCCCGCCCACAAAGCGGCGCACGTGCACGAACACCGCGTCCTCCACCCCCGACGCCTCCGCCAGCGCCGCGTTCTGCAGCCCCGCCCACGCCTCGGGCAGCGGCAGCCTTTGCGCGAACGACCCCGGCTCCGGCGGCATGCAGTCCACCATCCAGTTGCCGTTGCTCACCGGATAGACCGCGTACACCACCGGCAGGGCGTGGGCGAACACCGCGCCCTTCCACGGCATCCCACGCTCCAGCTCCAGGATGCGCGGGTCCGCCGACGCCGCGTGCGCCGCCGCGATCCCCGCCGCCGCCGCCAGCCTGGCGCGCAGCGACGCCGCCCGCCGGCGCAGCACCCCGTCCACCAGCGCCACCGCCACCGCGAACGCCGCGTCGGTCGCGGCGTCGCTCTGCACCGCGTCCCAGCCCGGGTTGCAGTCCCCCACCAGCGACGACAGCCCGAGCGTGTCGTCGCGCGACACCGCGACCCCGTTGTCGTTCTCGTCGATGCGCCGCACCACCGTCTCGTCGATCTCGGCCGCGATCGCCCCCGCAAGCGCCTGCTGCGCCGGCGGCAGCAGCGCGCGCATCGCCGCCTCGCCGTGCACCTGCCAGATCAGCCCCGCCGAGCTGAACGGCGTGCCGTCCTCGCGCGACGGCGCGCCGCGCTGGTGGTGGTCGAAGCGCGCCTGCGCCGGGTCGTGCACGCTGCCCACGTCCCAGACCACGTCGCCGCCGGCGATCACCGCGGCGTCGCGCGTGCGCACCAGCGTGTGGTCCGTGCCCGCCTCGCCCAGCCCCAGCGCCAGCCGCAGCACCACGTAGGCGAACACCTCGTCGCAGTGGAACTTGCCGCTGTGGGTGACGAGCAGCGGGCGATGGTCCGGCATGGCAGCCTCCCTCGGTCGGTGGTCCGGCGCGACGCCGCAGGCAGCCCCGGTGCTACACGGTTCGACCGTGCGCCGCGACCCGCGATGGCCCGGCAGGCGCCCGCGGCCCGCGCCGGGCGTGCGCCAGGTCGACGGCGCGGCCGTGCCACG
>CAXSFU010000114.1:0-7155 GCA_964236695.1 uncultured Acetobacteraceae bacterium
CGACCGTCGCCCCGCCCAGCACCAGCCGCGCCAGCGCGATCTCCGGCGAGATACGCCCTGCCAGTGCCAGGTCGATCGGGGTCATCGCGGCAGCGAGGCAAGGCAAGGCCAGAGCTCTGCCCTGGACCCGCCGGGGGCAGGCGCCCCCGGACCCGCATCACGGGCGGCATATCGCCGCGGCCAGTGCCACAGGCCCGAACCGGATGGTATCCAAAGGGCGCGCCCTTTGGCGGGTCCAGGGCAGAGCCCTGGCCTTCCTTCCTCCGTCACGCGGCCCGCTTCAGCCTGCGCCCGACATTCATCCGGTCCATCCCGCCCCACGCGTATTTGTAGCCTTCCGCCCCGCGCAGGAAGTGCAGCTCCCGCCGCCCCTCCGCGATCAGGTGCCCGAGCAGCAGCGTCCCCGGCCGCACTGCCTCAAGCGCCGGGTCGAACCCTGTCAGGTAGTGCAGCAGCCGCCCCTCGCCCAGCAGCGACAGATGCGCGGCAGCCGCCCGCCCGTCGACCCGCAGCACCTCCAGCCGCAGCGCCCCCTCCGCCAGCAGGGTCGGCGCCGCCTCCCGGTGGAACGCCCGCACCCTCGGGTCCGCGAGCACCCCCGTCTCCTCGCGCGCCTCCCAGCGCAGCGCGTGCAGCGCGAACAGCACGTCGAGCGCTGCCTCCACCCCGATCTCGCGCCCCGCCCGCTCCACCCGGACCTCGCCCGCCCGCTTCACCCCCTCCTGCCAGTAGCGCCGCGTCCCCCGCGACACCCCCGCCAGCAACGTCGCGAAACTCTCCGGCAGCGCCAGCACCGGGCATGGATCGCCGACCCACCGCGTCTCCGCCCATCCCGCCGGCAGCGCCGCGCCGAGCAGCCCCGTCCCCGGCGCCAGCTCCGGCAGGTCGCACGCCGCCTCGCTCTCCAGCACCGCCTCCAGCAGCCCTTCCGCCGGCCCCAGCGCATCGAGATGGTCCGTCAGCCCCACCCCCATCGGCAGCAGCCGCCGCCCGTGCGCGTCGTCGATCTCGTACAGCGCCAGCAGCGACACCAGGGCAGGACCCGCGCCCTCCACGTGCGCCGGTCCAGGGCGGCTCGCCCTGGCGGGGCCAGGGCAGAGCCCTGGCCTTTCTTCACCGGCCCACCGCACCCCCACCCGCGGCGCCCCTGTCCCGAACTGCCCCCACCACGCCATGACCCAAGTCGGCGAAGCGAACGGCGACGCCCCCGGCACCGAGCGCCACAGCGCCTGCCACGCCGGCACCAGCGCCCGCAGCCCCGCCTCGTCACGGATCACCTCGTCACGGATCACCTCGACGCCGCTCACGCCGCCAGCCCGCCGTACAGCGCCAGGTATTCCCAAGCCATCCGCTCCGCCGAGAACCGCGCCACCGCGTCTGCCCGGCACGCCGCGCGGTCCAGCGTGCCGACCCGCCCGATCGCCGCCGCCATCCCCGCCGCATCGTCCACCAGGAACCCTGTCACCCCGTCGCGCACGATCCCCGGCAGCGCGCCGACCGGGAACGCGATCGCCGGCGTGCCGCACGCCAGCGCCTCCATCGCCACCAGCGAGCTGGTTTCCTCCGCCAGGCTCGGCACCAGCAGGCACCGCGCCGCCCCCAGCATCCGCCCCCTGCGCGCGAACCCCACGCTGCCCACGAACCGCCGCCGCCCGTCCAGCCGCGGCGCCACCTCGCCCGCGAAATACGCCTGGTGCTCCGGATACCCGAACACCTCGCCGGCGATCAGCAGAGTCACCCCCGCCTGCCGCGTCGCTTCCACTGCGAGGTGCTGCCCATTCTCCGGGCACACCCGCTCCAGGCACACCGCATATCCCCGGCACGCCCCCGCGCCGCGCCCAGCGCCGCCACGTCCACCCCGTTCGCGATCGGCGGCAGCAGCGCCGCCGACGGCGGGCACCGCGCGTGCTGCGCCTCGGATACGCACACCAGCCACACCCCGGGCCCTGGCCGCAGCGCCCCTGCCGGGTACCACGCCGGCGGCAGGTGCAGCGTCACCAGCACCGGCGCCCCCGCCGCCGGCCCCGGGCGTGGCATCGTCGCCGCGAAGTCGATCCCGTGCATGTGCACCAAATCCACCCCGCCGCGCGCCAGCACCGCCTCCGCCGCCACCCGCGTCGCCGCCTCTGCCGCCGCCCGTTCCTCCGCCCCCAGCGCCCCGGCCGCGGCCGGCACCGCCACCAGCTCTCCCGCCACCGCCGAGCCCGCCTGCGCCACCACGACGGAGCGGTGCCCCGCCCGCACCAGCGCCCGGTCCAGCGCCGACAGCACCTGCTCCGCCCCGCCCACCGCATCCGGGCTCACCGGCGCCAGCGCATACGCCACGCTCAGCACCGTCAGGGGCACGGCGACGCCCGGGGCAGCAAGCAAGGCTGGGCTCCGCCCAGACCCGCAAAGGGCCGTGAGGCCCTTTGATCCCTTGACTTAAGAATCGGACTCCAAAGGCTTGCCTTTGGCGGGGTCCAGGGGCAGAGCCCCTGGCCTTCCTTGCCCACCCTTACCCCTGCGGCACCATCGCCCGCCAGCGCGCCCCGTCCATCCCCCAGTCGTAGCGCTCGTAGTGCAGCGCCCCCTCGTGCGGCGCCCGCGCGAAGTCGTAGCCCGGCGCTGCCCGGAACACCTCGCCCACGCCGTCGAACCCCGCGAGCGTGCCCTGCTGCGTCCCGAACGCCGCCAGCATCGCCCGCCGCAGCGCCCGCCCCTCCCCGCCCAGCTTCGCCGCCACCACGTCCCCGTTCCCGAGGAAGCACCCCTCGCGCCGCCCGCCCTCCCGCGCCGGGTCGGCGTGGTACGACGCTATCTCCAGCACCGGCAGCCCGAGCCGCCCCGCCGCCCCCTGGTCCTCCGCCCCCAGCGCCGCCAGCGCCGGCGACGCCCCGCCCAGCCGCAGCGCCGCATACAGCTCCCGCCGCCGCTGCCCGGCATAGACCGCAGGCGTCGCGAACCCGGCAGCCCGCGCGTCCTCGCCGCCCGCCGGCGCCCCGTCGGTCACGTGGACCAGCAGCAGCCGCCGGAACAGCCGCAGGCTCGCCCCCGAGCCGATCGTCTCGTCGTCCGGGTGCGCCGCCACCAGCGCCACCGGCGCCTCGATCGCGCGCCGCCGCCGCCGCCGCCGCAGCCGCCCCAGCACGTCGTCCGCCAGGCTCATCCCCGCCCGATCTCCGCGCGCTCGAACGTGCCGATCGACGGCTCGACCCCCACTGCCACCCGCGGCTCGCCGATCGCCTCCGCCCGCCCCGGCGCATACCGCCGGATCATCGCCGCGCAGAACTCCGCGAACTCCTCAGGCACCTGCGGCGGCGCGGTGTGGTGCGCCCACGTCCCCCGGTGCTCCGGCGTGAAGCAGAACGTCGCCGTGACGTCGAATCCCTCCAGCGCCCGCATCTGCCGGTCGAACCAGGCCTCGCAGTCCGGCCTGAACCAGTCCGCCCACGACAGCCCCGTGCGCAGCCGCCGCACCCCCATCTCGCGCATCGTCCGCACCGCGTCGTCCAGCCGGTGGTCCTGGAAGTGGAACCACTGGCACAGCCCGAACTCCGGCGCGAACTCGTGGAAGATCCGCGCCGCCCGTTTCGGCCGCCCGTGCTCGTCCAGCAGCCCCATGTGGAAGTGCCGGTAGTACGACGACCCCTCCGCCTCGCGGTGCCGCGTCGTCGCCGGCCACGCCGCCGGGAGATCGTATAGGCTATACCAGTGAATCCGCGGCGCCCGCCCCGACAACAGGTCAAAAGTGCGGCGCAGCCCCCACTCCTGCACCTCCTCCGCCCCGAACGTGGAGATCCCCACCTCCGACACCCACACCGGCTTGTCCGTCGCCGCCTGGATCGACGCGATCCGCTCCGGCCACGCATCGATCGGCCAATGGTTCCAGTCCAGCGGGAACCCGTGCACCGCCACCGCGTCCACCGTGTCCAGCGCCCCCTGCGCGCCCAGCACGTTGAGGAAGTCCGGGTCGATCGGCGACATCCCGCCCAGCACCCGCGTCAGGCCCGGCGCCTCCGCCCCGATCGCTTCCCCGGCCAGCCGCGTCATGCGCGCGAACTGCACCCAGCCGGGGTCGGACTCCAGGTCCCAGTGCGACTTGTTGTTGGGCTCGTTCCAGATCATCGCGGCTTCGATCATGCGCGGACTCCGTCAGGAAGAAAGCAAGGCCGGGGCTCTGCCCTGGACCCGCCAGGGGCAGCGCCCCTGGACCGGCACACATCAGGAGAAGGAAGGGCCGGCAGGCATCCCCCGCCCGAACCGTTCCCGAACCGGACCGGGACACTCCCAGCCAGAGTCATGGGATCAAAGGGCCGCCGGCCCTTTGCGGGTCGAGGGCAGAGCCCTCGCCTTCCTTGCCCGGCCCCGGAGCCGGATACACCGCCCCGCCCGAAGCCTGCGCCACCCTCCGGCACAGGAAGATTTCCGCCTCCGGGTTGGCGAACGGCTCGAACCCCGCCGAGCGCAGCATCGCCGCCGACGCCGCCCGGTTCGGCGCCCACCAGTTGGTCGGGTCGTGCGCGTAGCTGTGCTCGATGAAGTGCAGCTTCGGGAACCCCGGCGCGTCGAACGGCGCAGGCGCGAAGAAGTCGTAGTCCGGCTCGACCGGCTCGATCGCCCCGCTGCCGCGCTGCATGGTCTGGAACACCAGCAGGTCGGCGCAGGCGTGCTCGTGGATCAGGTCGAGCGCCAGCAGCGGATGACGCAGGTGGTACAGCACGCCCAGGAACAGCACGACGTCGAACCGCTCCCCCAGCGCCGCCACGTCGTACACCGAGAGCTGGCGGAACTCGATCTCCAGCCCCTCGACCTCGGCGGCGAAGCGCGCCTGCGCCAGGTAGTGCGGGTCGTGGTCCACCGCGACCACGCGCGCCGCCCCGCGCCGCTTCATCTCCAGGCTGTAGAACCCGCCGTTGCAGCCGATGTCGAGCACGGTGCGCCCACTCAGATCGGCCGGCACGTGGTTGCGGAACGACGCCCACTTCACCGCCGGGAAGTCGAACAGGAAATGGTCCGGCGCCGTCCTCACCCCGCGCAGGTCGAGGTTGTGGAACCACGGCCCCAGCTCCTCTGCCCGCGCCCGGATGGCTTCCGCCCCCCATTGCGCCGGTCCAGGGCGGCTCGCCCTGGCGGGGTCCCCTCCTTCAAGCATGGGGGGCAGGGCCCCTGGCCTTGCTTCCTCACCCATCCGACAGCAGCCTCATCGCCTCGCGATACCCGTTGAACGTGCCCACGTCGACGTAGCTCTCCCCCGCGCACATGCCCACGGCGCTGCCCCCCTCCTCAAGCCACGCGTTGACCAGCGTGCCCAGGAACTCGTCGCGCCGCGCCCGCCTGAGCCACAGCGCGTGCAGCGCGTGCAGCACGTGCCCCGGCATCCGCATCGCCCCCCACACCCGGTCGGTGGACGGCGCCGCCTGCTTGACCTCGATCGCGCGCACCCGCCCCTCGCTGTCCGTGACCACCGCGTCGAACAGCTCCGGCCGCGCCACCGGGAACAGCAGGAACGCCAGCCCGTCCCCGGGCAGCGCGCGCAGCGCGTCGGCCGGGAACCACACCGTGTCCGGCAGCCCGATCACCACCGCCTCGTGCGCCGCGATCAGCGGCACCGCGCAGAAGATCGCGTCGCACAGCCCCGCCGCCTGGTTCTGGATCACGTAGGCGACCGGCACGCCCCCGACGCTGCCGCCGTAGTACTGCAGGATGTCCGACTTCCACGGCGAGATCACGAAGCACAGCCGCGTCACGCCCGCGAGCAGCATCCGCTCCACTAGGTGCTCGCTGACCGCGCGCGGTCGCTCGACCCCGTGCTCGTCGATGCGGCTGCCCACCGGCAGCAGCTCCTTGGAGAACGCCAGCGGCTGGATGCGCGTCCCCGTGCCCGCCGCCGGAACGATGCCCCACACCGCTCAGCCCGCCGCCGCCGCGACGACCGCCGTCTCGCCGGCCGTCGGGACCGCGTCCCCGCCCGCCACCGGGGCCGCGTCCTCGCCGCCGTGCCGCGCGGCCTCGAACGCCGCCACCATCTGCCGCGCCCGACGCTGCGCCGTGTGCTCCGCCAGCGTCCGCTCCCGCGCCCGCGCCGCGATCCGCGCCAGCGCCGCGTCCCCCAGCTCGATCGCCGCCAGCGCCTCGTCGGTGTCGCGCGCGATCAGGATTTCCTCTCCCGGCGCGAAGAAGTCGTCCAGCCCGTCCCACGCGTCGCTCAGCACCGGGCACCCGCACGACGCCGCCTCGAACAGCCGCCCCGACGGGCACCACCCCATCGCCGCCATCGCCTGGCGCGTCACGTTCAGCGTCAGCCGCGACGACGCGTAGAACGCCGCATGGTCCGGCGGCGCCACATGCCGCAGAAAGAAGATGTTCCCCGTCCACGGGAAGTCCGGCGGGTACTGCGCGCCGCCCAGCACGAAGCGCATCCCCGGCCTCGCCCGCGCCGGCGCCACGAACAGCGCCTCCAGCGCTGCCTGCCGGTCCGCCGCATACGTTCCCAGGTACGATAGCCGCCCCGCCCACGCCGCCACCGCCTGCCCCGGCCCGTGTACCCCGGGGTCGACCGACCCGTACAGCGCCGCCACCCGCCGCGCCCCCAGCCGGTCGCGCAGCCCCGCCAGCGCCGCGCCCCCGGTGTAGCTCAGCACCAGGTCGTACATCCCCAGCCCGCCCGCCACGTAGTCCACCGCCTCGCCCGCCTGCAGCCGCGCCAGCGTCACCGGCGTGTCCAGGTCGTAGAAGCAGCGCAGCGCCGCGCTGTCGCACACCGCGCGCCGCGCCGCCGCCGCGTCCGGACAGTACGAGGTCACCAGCCCGACATCCGCCCCCGCCAGCGCACGCGCCGCCGCCGCGTCGTCCCACTCGGAGTACAGCACCAGCCGTCCGCCCGCCGGCAGCTCGGCCAGGTCGCGGTTCGCCGCGTAGTACGGCACGTCGCGCTCGAAGAACGTGACCCCGTGGCCCGCGTCCAGCAGCGCCGACACCAGCCCGCGCCACAGCGCCGCGTGCCCGTTGCCCCAGGACGAGCTGATGGCCAGCCCGAAGATGACGATTCTCATTGCCGCGGAGCCTGCCCAACGCAGCACGCTGCGTCCAGAGTACCTCCGCCCCGAAGGAAGGGAAGCAAGGCTGGGCTCTGCCCAGACCCGCCAAAGGGCGAAGCCCTTTGGAACCCCTCAG
>CAXSFU010000115.1:0-7140 GCA_964236695.1 uncultured Acetobacteraceae bacterium
GCCCCTGGCCTTCCTTCCCCCACCCGCATCGCAATCCTCATCAGCGGCCGCGGCTCCAACATGGAGGCCCTGCTCCGCACGACCGCGCCCCCCCTGCACGTCGCCCTGGTTCTGTCCAACCGCCCCGACGCCCCCGGCCTCGCCACCGCCCGCAGCCTCGGCGTGGAGGCCCTGTGCCTCGACCACCGCGCCTTCGGCCGCGACCGCCCCGCCCACGAGCGCGCCATCCAGGCCGAGCTCGAAGCCCGCGACATCCACCTGGTCTGCCTCGCCGGCTACCTGCGCCTCCTGACCCCCTACCTCGTGGGCCAATGGGTAGGCCGCATGCTCAACATCCACCCCAGCCTGCTCCCCGCCTTCCCCGGCCTGGACACCCACGCCCGCGCACTGCGCCGCGGCGTGCGGCTGCACGGCTGCACCGTCCATCTGGTCACCGACGCCACCGACGAGGGCCCGATCCTCGCCCAGGCCGCCGTCCCCGTCCTGCCCGGCGACACCGAAGCCATCCTTGCCGCCCGCGTCCTCGCCCAGGAGCACCGCCTCTACCCCGCCGCCCTGCGCCGCTTCGCGCTCGGCCCGCCCGCCGCCCGGACCGCCGCCGCCCAAGCCCGGCCCGCCGACCTCCCCCTGTCCGACGCCGCCCTGCTCAACCCCTTGCCCGACCCGCACCCCGCGCCCTAGAACCCCACGCAGACTTGACGGATCGGAAGGGCGACGCATGGCCGACCACCCCACCCACACCACCCCCAGCGGCCCGACCACGACCGAGGCGTTCACCGCCGACCGCGAGATGTTCTGGGGCACCTTCACCCGCACCGTCGTCTACGCCGTGATCGCCCTGGTCGTGCTCCTCGTCCTGATGGCCATCTTCCTGGTCTGAACCGCCCGGCGCGGAACCGTACAGACCCGGCCGCCGCCTTCCCGCGGTCTCCGCCCGGGGCCGCCGCCACAACGCCTCGGCCATGCGCCACCGTGGCCCACGCGATGCACCCGGCGCGCGACGCCCCGGCGCTACATCCCCGCGTCGGGCAGCGACCCCAACCGCAGGCACCAGCCCGCCCGCATCCCCGCCCAGAACCCCATCTCCAGCGCCACCAGCCCCGGGTCGTCCAGGCTGCCGATCGTGAGGCTGACGCTCGCCCCGCCAACCTGCCGGTATGACAGCGCCGCGCCGCAGTCCCGGCAGAACCCCCGCTCCACCGCGCCGGAGCTGGCGAACGTCGCCGGCGAGCCCGACCAGCGCACCTGCGCCGCGCGAAACCGCACGAACGCCGGGAACGGCGCGCCGGACGCCCGCTGGCACATCCGGCAGCAGCACACGCTGGACCGCCCCCGCGGCGCTTCCGCCCGGTGGCGCACCGCCCCGCACTGACACCCCCCGACGAACGCCACGGCCCCTTGCTCCCCACCCGGGCTGCCCGTCCAGCGAACCAGGCAGGCCGTCGCGCCCGTCGCCGAACCCGCCCCACATCCTGCAGGACCGACGGCCGGACGTCTCGACATAGCGGAGGCAGGCAAGGCCAGGGCTCTGCCCTGGACCCGCTAGGCGGGGGTGGCCAAAGGTTCCAACGATCCGCCTGGATCGTCGGAAAGGCCACCGGAGGGAGCCGCCCCTGGACCCGGCCTCCCTTAAGTCGAGGGTTCCAAGGGCCCAGCCCTTGGCGGGGTCCAGGGGCAGAGCCCCTGGCCTTCCTGCCTTCACTGGTCCAGAGCTTCCGCCCCCGGCACCCCCGCCTCCAGCTCCGCGATCCACGCCGCCGCACTCGCGTCCGAGGGCATCCGCCAGTCCCCCCGCGGCGACAGCGCCCCCCCCGCCACGACTTTCGGCCCGTTCGGCATCGCCGACCGCTTGAACTGGCTGGAGAAGAACCGCCGCAGGAACACCCCCATCCACGCCTTGATCTCGCCCAGCGAGTACGCCCGCCGCCGCTCCTCCGGATACCCCCCCGGCCACGTCCCCGCCGCCACGTCCCCCCACGCCTGCAGCGCCAGGAACGCGATCTTCGACGGCCGGAACCCGTAGCGCAGCACGTGGAACAGCGAGAAATCCTGCAGCTCGTACGGCCCGATCACCGCTTCCGTGCTCTGCACCGCATCCCCCGGCACCAGCTCCGGCGAGATCTCCGCCCCCACGATCTCGCGCAGCACGCCCTCCGCCTCCGGAAGCTGCCCGCTCCCCGCCACCCAGCGGATCAGGTGCTGGATCAGCGTCTTCGGCACCCCCGCGTTGACCCCGTAGTGCGACATCTGGTCGCCCACTCCGTAGGTGCACCACCCCAGCGCCAGCTCCGACAGATCCCCCGTCCCCACCACCAGCGCCCCCCGGTAGTTCGCCAGCCGGAACAGGTAGTCCGTGCGCAGCCCCGCCTGCACGTTCTCGAAGGTGACGTCATACGCCGCCTCCCCCTCTGCATACGCATGCCCGAGATCGGCCAGCATCTGCCGCGCCGCCGGCCGGATATCCACCTCTCCCGCCGACACCCCGAGTGCCGCCATCAGCGCCGCCCCCCGCGCCCGGCTCGCCTCCCCCGTCGCGAACCCCGGCAGCGAAAACCCCAGGATGCCGTCCCGCGGCAGCCCCAGCCGGTCGAACGCCCGCGCCGCCACCAGCAGCGCGTGCGTCGAGTCCAGCCCCCCCGACACCCCGATCACCACCCGCCGCAGCCCCGTCGCGCGCAGCCGCTGCGCCAGTCCCGCCACCTGGATCGAATACGCCTCGAAGCAGTCCTCCCCGAGCCGCCCCGCGTCCGACGGCACGAACGGGAACCGCTCCACCCGCCGCCGCAACCCCCGCGCCCCCGAGTCTAGCCCCAGCCGGAACCCCACCGTCCTGAACCGCGGCGCCACGTGCCGCCGGTTGTCGTCGAACGTCCCCGTCCGCGCCCGCTCCTGGCGCAGCAGGTCCAGGTCCACGTCCGCCACCACCGCATGGGCATCCCGCGCGAACCGCTCCCCCTCCGCCAGCGCCTCGCCCGCCTCGAACACCATCGCCTGCCCGTCCCACGCCAGGTCCGTCGTGCTCTCCCCCTCGCCGGCCGCCGCATACACGTACGCCGCGATGCACCGCGCCGACTGCCCCCGGCACAGCGCCCGCCGCGTCTCCGCCCGCCCCACCGTGATCGGGCTGCCCGACAAGTTCGCCAGCACGCTCGCCCCCGCCAGCGCCGCCTCGCTCGACGGCGGCACCGGCACCCACAGGTCCTCGCAAACCTCCACGTGCAGCACGAACCCCGCCACGTCCTCCGCCGCGAACAGCAGATCCGCCCCGAACGGCGCCACCTGCCCCGCAAGCCCGATCTCCCCCGCCACCCCCTCGCCCGGGGCAAAGTGCCGCCGCTCGTAGAACTCCCGGTAGTTCGGCAGGTAGCTCTTCGGCACCACGCCCAGCAGCCGTCCCCCCTGCACGACGACCGCGCAGTTGTACACCCGCCCGCCCCACCGCAGCGGCGCCCCCGCCACCACCATCAGGCCCCCCAACCCGCGCGACCCCTCCGCCAGCGCCGCCACCGCCCGCTCGGCCGCGTCCAGCAGCACGTCCTGCAGCAGCAAATCCTCGATCGCGTACCCCGTCAGCGACAACTCGGGGAATACCGCCAGCGCCACACCCTGCGCCGCGCACGCCCCCGCCAGCGCCAGCACCGCCGCCACGTTGGCCCCCGGATCGGCCACCGCCACCGGCGCCACGCACGCGGCCACCCGAACGAAGCCGTGGCTGTGCGGGGACAGGAACTCCATCAGGCCGGCCTCCTCGGAACGAGGCGCCACTGTGTCGAAAGCGCAGGCAAGGAAGCAAGGCCAGGGCTCTGCCCTGGACCCGCCAGGGGCAGCGCCCCTGGTCCGCCACACGAAAGCATTCCCGCCGCAGGTCGGCCCGGGCCCGCTTCAACAAATGGATTCCAAAGGCTCGCCTTTGGCGGAGTTTGAGGCAGAGCCTCAACCTTGCTTCCTCCCAGGCGCCGGACATAAAAAAAGCCGGGGGAGCATTCTGCCCCCCCGGCCCCTGCCGACCGGTCCTGCCGAACCGCGTCAGGTCACTCCGCGGCGCGCAGCTCTCCGCCCGCCGACACCGGGTCGCTGTTCGCCGGGATCACGGTGCGGCGCACCGCCTCCGCGACGCCCGCGCCATACGCCGGGTCGCACTTGCTGAAATGCTCGACCTGCGCGGCCACGATCTCGGCCGGCACGCCTTGCATCGCCGCCGCGATGTTGTTGCACAGACGCTCGCGCTGCCCCGCGTCGAACAGCCGGAACAGGTCGCCGGGCTGCGTGTAGTCGTCGTTGCCCGCGCGGTGGTCGTAGCGCGCGACCACGGCCTCCTCCAGGCGGAACGGCGGCTCGGCCGCACCCTTGTCCTCGACCGGCCCGCCAAAGCGGTTCGGCTCGTAGTACGCGTCGCCGATGTTCGGCTGGTCGAAGCGCATGGAGCCGTCGCGGTGATACGTGTTCACCTCGTTGCGCGGCCGGTTCACCGGCAGCATCTCGTAGTGCGTGCCCACGCGGTAGCGGTGCGCGTCGGCATAGGCGAACACCCGCGCCTGCAGCATCTTGTCGGGGCTGAAGCCGATCCCCGGCACGACGTTGCTCGGCGAGAATGACGCCTGCTCGACCTCGGCGAAGTAGTTCTGCGGGTTGCGGTTCAGCTCCATCTCGCCGACCTCGATCAGCGGATACTCGCCGTGCGGCCACACCTTGGTCAGGTCGAACGGGTTGTACGACTGCTTGCCAGCGTCCATCTCCGGCATGATCTGCACGAACATCTTCCACTTCGGGAAGTCGCCGCGCTCGATCGCCTCGTACAGGTCGCGCTGGCTGCTCTCACGGTCGACGCCGATGACCGCGTTGCCCTCGTCGTTGGTCCAGAACGCGTGGCCCTGCTGGGTCTTGAAGTGGAACTTCACCCAGAAGCGCTCGCCGCCGTTGTTCCACAGCGAGAACGTGTGGCTGCCATACCCGTTGATGTTGCGGTAGCCATGCGGCAGCCCGCGGTCGCTGAACAGGATCGTGACCTGGTGCAGGCTCTCCGGCGACTGCGACCAGAAGTCCCACATCGCCGTGGCTGAGCGCATGTTGGTGCGCGGATGACGCTTCTGTGTGTGGATGAAGTCCGGGAACTTCATGGGGTCACGCACGAAAAACACGGGGGTGTTGTTGCCCACCATGTCCCAGTTGCCCTCCTCGGTGTAGAACTTCACCGCGAAGCCACGCACGTCGCGCTCGGCATCGCCTGCGCCCGTCTCGCCGGCCACGGTCGAGAACCGCAGCAGCAAATCCGTCTTGCTGCCCGGCGTGAACACCTTGGCCCGCGTGTACTGCGAGATGTCGTGCGTGACCGTCAGCGTGCCGAACGCCGCCGAGCCCTTCGCATGCACGGTGCGCTCCGGAATCCGCTCGCGGTTCTGGTGCGCCAGCTTCTCGAGCAGCTTGTAGTCCTGCAACACGATCGGCCCGAACTTGCCGACCGTCTCGCTGTTCTGGTTGTCCGCGACCCGGTTGCCGCCCGTCGTCGTGATGTACTTCTGATCAGACATGCGCCGTCGTCTCCCTCACCGCACCTTCACCCTAGATAGGCCCGCCCGCGCCCCGATCAAACTACCGATTTCCTATCGCACCCATAGGCGCAGCCTATCGCGCCCCGCCCGCCCGATGCGCCACCCCGATGAATACCCGAATCATCCCCGCGTCTTTGACCCCCGGCGCCGCTTCCACCCTCGAAGGCCAAAAGCTCCGCCCCTGAACTCCGCTCAATGCGAAGCCTCGAGAATCCATCACACAGGAATCGAGTCCACCGCCCGCACGCCCACGCCGGCCAGCGAGCCCCCAACAATCGCTGGTCCAGGGGCGGCTCCCTCCGGTGGCCTTTCCAACGATCCGAATGGATCGTCGGAACCTTTGGCCCCCTTGCGCCTGGCGGGTCTGGGCAGAGCCCAGCCTTGCTTCCTACGCCTCCGCCGCAATCGCCGCCGCCGCCGCGCCAGGATCGCCCGCCCCCGTCACCGGCCGCCCCACCACGATCCAGTCCGCCCCCGCCGCCACCGCCTCGGCCGGCGTCACCACCCGCGCCTGGTCCCCCGCGTCCGCGCTCTTCGGCCGGATCCCCGGCACCACCAGCACCGGCCCACCCCCCAGCGCGTCCCGCAGCGCCGCGACCTCGTGCGCGCTGCACACCACCCCGTCCGCCCCCGAAGCCAGCGCCAGCCGCGCCAGCCGCAGCACCTGCTGCCTCGGCCCCCCGGACACTCCCACCGCATACAGCGCCGCCGCGTCCAGGCTGGTCAGCACCGTGACCGCCAGCAGCGCCGGCCGCGCACCCTCGCCGCCCTCCGCCGCCCGCCGCGCCGCCTCCAGCATCGCGCCGCCGCCCGACGCGTGCACCGTGAGCATCGCCGGCCGCAGCGGCAGCACCGCGCGCACCCCGCCCGCCACCGTGTTCGGGATGTCGTGCAGCTTGAGGTCGAGGAACAGTGGCCGCCCCGCCCTCGACACCGCGCGCACCCCCGCCGCCCCGTGCGCCAGGAAGAACTCAAGCCCGACCTTCAGCATGCCGCAGTGCGGCGCGACCAGCCCCGCCCACCCCGCCGCCACCCTGACCTCGGTGGTGTCGAGCGCCACGATCAGCCGCGACCCGGCGGGACGCGCCCCCGCCGGAACGGCCACGTCAGCCATGCGTGAGGGTGAGCGCGCCCGCGGCCGGCGCCGGCGTGTGCACCACCAGGTCCGGCACCCGCGGCCGCAGCAGCTCGACCTGCTCCTGCAACCGCCGCACCTCCGCCTCCGCGCGCCGCGCCCTGCGCACCTGCCCCAGCGTCCCCGCCCAGGCGATCAGCGCGCCGACGACGAAGAACACCGACGCGATCACCAGCACCGCCACCGACAGCGGCGCCTCCAGCGCCAGGTCCGTCGGCCAGAACCCGAACGTCGCCGTCGCAGTGTTCGACAGCGCGAAGATCACCAGGACCAGCAGCACCGGCAGCATCAGGATCAGGCGCAGCATCGGACATTCCCCCAGGCCTCTTGGCCGCACCGCCGCGATGCCACGGCCGGCGCACGGCGCGCAAGCCCGCACGAAGGCTGGCGGTGTCTCGGCCGGAAAAGGCCAGGGCTCTGCCCTGGACCCGCCAGGCGTAGGTGGCCAAAGGTTCC
>CAXSFU010000116.1:0-6928 GCA_964236695.1 uncultured Acetobacteraceae bacterium
AGCCCCTGGCCTTGCTTCAGCCTTCCGCCGGGTCGTGCGACACGAACCACCGCCCGCGCCCCGACGCCTTGGCGTAGCGCAGCGCCCGCTGCGAGCGGCGCATCAGGCTCTCCACCGTCTCCGCGCTGCCCACCTGGCGGCAGGCGATGCCCATCGACACGCCCAGCAGCAGCGAGCCCTCCGTCGCCAGCGCCGCAAACGTCCCGGGCGCCTCCAGCCGCAGCTTGTCCGCGCGCTCGGCCACCGACAGCTCGTCGGCGTTGTCCAGCCACGCCGCGAACAGGTCGCCGCCCAGGCGCCCGATCAGGTCCGCCGGGCGGAAGGTGCGGCGCAGCATGTCCGCGGTGGCCAGCAGCGCCGCGTCGCCCAGCTCCTGCCCCCAGCACGCGTTCATCCGCCGGAAATGGTCGAGGTCGAGCAGCAGCAGCGTCCCCGGCACCGCCTCCCGGTCCAGGCGGTCGATGCGACGGGCCATCTCCTGCGTGAACGCGTCGCGGTTGAACAGCGCGGTCAGCCCGTCGGAGCGCGCCTGCGACGACAGCTCGCCCGCCACCCTCTCCTGGCCGAGCAGCAGCCGCAGCAGCCCGACCGCCGCCTCCGCCGCGCCGGCATCGCCCTCCGCCCACGCCGCGGCCCCAGGGCTGCGCCACAGCGCCAGCACCGGGTCGCCCGCCTGGCTGCCGGCGCACGCCAGCACCCCGTGCCCGCCCACGTCGAGCAGGCGCCGCCCCGCCGAGCCGGCGCGCGCCGGCATCGATCCCGGCGGCAGCGCCAGCACCGTCCCGCTCAGCCGCAGCACGAAGCCGAGCGGGTCCAGCAGCGTGGCGCCCGCCGCACCCATCCGGTCGCACACCAGGTCCAGCGCCAGCTCCAGCGGGCACACCAGCGACGCCGGGCCGCGCAGGCCGTCCAGCACCTGCTCGGCCACCGCGGCGCGGTGCAGCGCCACGGAGAACGGCGCCACCTTGCGAGTCACCTCCTGCGCGAAGCCGCGCACCCCCGCCTCCCGTCCCAGCGCGTCGTGCAGCGGCGACGCGGTCACCAGCAGGCACGCCGTGGAGCCGTCCGCACGCCGCATCCACACCCTGCGCCCGCACGACGACGCGCCGGGCGCGAACGGGTCGCCTTCCGACGGGTCGACCAGCAGCGAGCGCGCTTCCCTGCCGAGCAGCGCGCCCGCCTCGTGGCCGAGCGCGCGCTCCGGCGCCACGAGGCGCAGCAACCCCCCGACATCGGTCTCAAACACCAGCTCCGCCGCCGTGCCGAGGATCTCCGGCCAGGTGGCGTCGGCGGCGCGCGGCAGCTCCTGTTCGGCGGCGATGGCAAGGTCCTCGTTCATCAATGCTGCGCACTCCCGTTGCCATGATCCTGCCAGCCGCGGGTGAACAGCCACTTAACCCGGCACCGGGGAAGCGGCCCCGCGGCGTCTCCCGACCGCCCGGCGCCCCCCGTTCCTGGAGACTGCGGACCCTGCCACACCGCCCGCGTCGTTGACACTGCGGTGCGCTTCGGGCACGGGGCTGACGCCTCGCCCGCCACGCTGCGGCGGCGCCCAGGGACCACGCCGAATGACCGACGACGACACCCTGCGGCTGCGGATCGAGGCGCTGTGGGACACGCGCGACACCCTCTCGCCCGCCACCGGCGGCGCGCCGCGCGAGACGGTGCGCGACGCCCTCGACGCCCTGGACTGCGGCCGCCTGCGCGTCGCCACCCCTGGCGAAGGCGGCTGGACCGTGCACCAGTGGCTCAAGAAGGCCGTCCTCCTGTCGTTCCGCCTCAACGACAACGTCCCCGTCGCCGGCGTCTGGGACAAGGTTCCCCTCAAGTTCGCCGGCTGGGGCGAGAACCGCTTCCGCGAGGCCGGCTTCCGCGCCGTGCCAGGCGCCGTCGTGCGCCACTCCGCCTACATCGCCCCGGGCGTCGTGCTGATGCCCAGCTTCGTCAACGTCGGCGCCCACGTCGGGGCGGGCACCATGATCGACACCTGGGCCACCGTCGGCTCCTGCGCCCAGATCGGCGCGCGCTGCCACATCAGCGGCGGCACCGGCATCGGCGGCGTCCTGGAGCCGCTGCAGGCCGGCCCCGTCGTCATCGAGGACGACTGCTTCATCGGCGCCCGCTCCGAGGTCGCCGAGGGAGTCATCGTCGAGCGCGGCAGCGTCCTGTCCATGGGCGTCTTCCTCGGCGCGTCCACGAAGATCGTCGACCGCGCCACCGGCGAGGTCACCACCGGCCGCGTCCCCGCCTTCTCCGTCGTCATCCCCGGCACCCTGCCCGGCCGCCCGCTCCCGGACGGATCGCCCGGCCCCGGCCTTGCCTGCGCCGTCATCGTCAAGCGCGTCGACGAGCGCACGCGGTCGAAAACGTCGATCAACGAGCTGCTGCGCGAGTGAGCAGGAAGACAGCAAGGCTGGGCTCTCCCTCCGCCTGCCATTCCAATGGCCCAAGCAGGCCATCGGAACCTTTGGCAGGCTACGCCCAGACCCGCCAGGCGGAGGTGGCCAAAGGTTCCAACGATCCGCCTGGATCGTTGGAAAGGCCACCGGAGGGAGCCGCCCCTGGACCGGCCTTACTTAAAAGGTGGATTCCAAAGGCCAGCCTCTGGCGGGGTCCCCGCCTTCAAGCATGGGGGGCAGAGCCCCTGGCCTTCCTTCCTTGCTGACCCCGGACCCCCTCCCGCTCGCGCAGGCCCTGCTGCGCTGCGCTTCCGTCACCCCCGCCGACGCCGGCGCGCAGGCCGCCCTTGCCGCCGCCCTGGAGCGCCTCGGCTTCGCGGTGACGCTCCTGCCGTTCGGCACCACGCCCAACCTGTTCGCCCGACGCGGCGACGCCGGCCCACACCTCTGCTTCGCCGGCCACACCGACGTCGTCCCCCCGGGCGAGCGCGGCTGGACCAGCCCGCCGTTCGACGCGGCGGTGCGCGACGACACCCTGTTCGGCCGCGGCGCCGTGGACATGAAGGGCGCCATCGCCTGCTTCGTCGCCGCCTGCGAGGGCCACTTCGCGACGGAGCGCACGGGCTCCGTCAGCCTGCTCGTCACCGGCGACGAGGAGGGCCCGGCCACCGACGGCACCACCCGCGTGCTCGACTGGATGGCGGCGCACGGCCACGTCCCGGACCTCTGCCTGGTCGGCGAGCCCACCAACCCGGAGGCGCTGGGCGACGCGATCAAGGTCGGCCGCCGCGGCAGCCTCAACGCCACCCTCACGGTGCACGGCACCCAGGGCCACGCCGCCTACCCCGAGCGCGCCGACAACCCGGTGCACCGCCTGCTGCGCATCCTCTCGGCACTCACCGCCGCTCCGCTCGACGGCGGCACGGACTGGTTCGCGCCCTCGGGCCTGCAGGTCGTCGACCTCGACGTCGGCAACCCCGCATTCAACGTGATCCCCGACCGCGCCCGCGCGCGCCTCAACATCCGCTTCAACGACCGCCACACCGGCGCCTCCCTGGAGTCCTGGCTGCGCGCGGTGGCGGCCCAGCACGCGCCCCGCGCCACGCTGGAGGTCGCCGTCAACGCGGAATGCTTCCTCACCGCGCCCGGCCCGATGGTGGAGCGCCTGTGCGACGCGATCGAGCGCAGCCTCGGCCGCCGCCCGCGGCGCGAGACCGCCGGCGGCACCTCCGACGCCCGCTTCATCGCGCGCCACTGCCCCGTCGCGGAGTTCGGCCTGGTCGGCGCCACCATGCACGCCGTCGACGAGCGGGTGCCGCTCGCCGACCTGCGCGCCCTGGCCGGCTGCTACGCCGCGATCCTCGCCGAGTTCGTGCCGTGAGCGGCCCGGGGCGAAACCCCGTTCCCCCCGGCCTCGGCGCCCGCCTGCGCGCCCTGCTGCCCGCCGGCCTGCGCGTCCGCCTGCCCGGCGCCCCCGGCCGCCGGCCGGAGGACCGCTCCGGCGACGTCCCGCCCGGCATGGGGCAGCCCGGCGACGCCCCCGACGACCGGCCGCCGTTCGTCGTGCCGGACGACGTCTGGAACCGGCCGCGCGGCTCCAGCCGCCCCGGCCCGTGGCGCGCCCTCGGTGCGCTGCGCCCTGGCCTGCTGCGTCCCGGCACGCCGCGCCCCAACCTGCCGCGCCCTGGCCAGGGCAGGGCCGAGTCCGGCAGGGCCGACCCGGGGCGCGACGCCCCACGCGGCCGGCCCGGTTCCGCCGCGCCCGGCCGCGGCCCCTCCTCGCTCGGCCCCTCCTCTCTGGGCAGCGTCGCGCGCGCGCTGTGGCGCCTCGGGCGCGGCCACGCCGACGGGCTCGACGGCTTCAACGCCACCGTGGCGGGCTTCCTCGCCTCCCTGCTGCCGCTGCTGCTGCTCGCCCTGCTGATGGCCGCCGGCGGGGCGCCGGACGCCGCGCGCGGCCTGGCCGGCGCGGTGGTCGGCCTGCTCGCCCCCCCGGTGCTGTCCCACGCCCTGGCCGCCCGCTGGGGCCGCGAGCGCGAGTGGCTGCGCTACGCCGTGGCCGTGAACTGGTGCCAGTGGGCGCTGCCGATGCTGTTCGCCGTGCTCCTCCTGCTCGCCCAGCTCGCCACCGGCGGCGGCGCGGGGGCGGCGCTGGCGGTGCGGGTCGCCGTGCTCGGGCTGATCGCCTACTGGCTGTGGCTCGACTGGTTCATCGCCCGCCACGCCCTGCGCATCCCCGGCGGCCGCGCCGCGCTGCTGGTATTCGTGGTCAGCCTCGGCAGCGGCGCCCTGGTCCTGCTCCCGCAGCTCGCCTCGGCGCTGCTGACCCACGGCTGAACCGCCACGGCCAAGCCCCCCTTCCAAACGCCGGTCCAGGGGCGGCTCCCTCCGGTGGCCTTTCCAACGATCCAGGCGAGTCGTCGGAACCTTTGGCCATCTCCGCCTGTCGGGTCTGGGCGTAGCCTGCCGAAGGTTCCAATGGCCTGCTTGGGCCATTGGAGTGGCAGGCCGAGGGAGAGCCCAGTTTTCCTTCGCCCTCTGGCGCACCACCCGCCCCCTTTGGCATGGTGCCAAAAACCCAACGGAAGGCCTCCCATGACCACCGCCAATGTCCGCGAGTCCGAGCACGACATCGACCCGCTGTTCCTCCAGCGCTGGTCGCCCCGCGCCTTCACCGGCGAGGCGGTCCCGCGATCGGAACTGCTCGCCATGATCGAGGCCGCGCGCTGGGCGCCGTCGTCCTACAACTCGCAGCCCTGGCGATTCCTCTATGCCCTGCGCGGCAGCGCGCACTGGGACGGCTTCCTGGGCCTGCTCAACGAGCACAACCGGTCCTGGGCGCAGCACGCCGGGGCGATGGTGGTGCTGGCATCGAACTCGCTGATGCGCCCGCCCGGCGCCGAGCGCGAGGTGCCGTCGCACAGCCACTCGCTCGACGCGGGCGCCGCGTCGGCCAACTTCGCGCTGCAGGCGACGCGGATGGGCTGGCAGGCGCACGGCATGGTCGGCTTCGACCGCGAGCGCGCCTTCGCCGAGCTGCGCGTGCCGCAGGGCTACCGCGTCGAGGCCGCCTACGCCGTCGGCCGCGTCGGCGACCCCGCGCAGCTCCCCGAGGCGCTGCGGGCGCGCGAGTCGCCGAACGGGCGCAGACCGCTCGCCGAGATCGCGCTGGAAGGCGGGTTCGCGGCGTAGGCAGGCAGGACCGGGCCCTCCCTCCGCTGCCGTTCCGACGACCCGGTGGGAAGCGTCATGCCGGCGGCTGGTTGCCCTGGCCGGCCAGGACAGGAAGGCTAGGGGCTCTGCCCCTGGACCCCGCCAAAGGCGAGCCTTTGGAATCCAATCCTTGAGCAAGGCCGGGTCCAGGGGCGGCTCCCTCCGGTGGCCTTTCCAACGATCCAAGCGGATCGTCGGAACCTTTGGCCACCCCCGCCTGGCGGGTCTGGGCAGAGCCCAGCCTTGCTCGCTTTGGTAAGCTGAGGCTTTCGGCCGTTGGTATCAGACCCTCCGGCAGACACGCCCGGCTGTCCGCCCGGGCGAACCGCCCTGGACCGGCCTTTCCGGGTCCAGATTTCCGAAGGCAGGCTCCTGGCGGAGCGCGAGGTGGAGCCTCGGCCCTGCCTTCGCCGCTACTGCCGCGCCAGCCGCCCGTCCGGCGTGAACAGGTAGTCTCCCGCCTGCCCGAGGTAGTCGTGCAGGATCAGGAACCGCACGTTCTCCACGTTGCGGCTCATGGCGTGCAGGTTCAGCGCCAGGAACTGCGGCGACACCTGGACGCGCACGTCCTGCCCGTCGCCTAGGTGGATCACGAACGCCGGCGCCGTCCCCCCGGCCAGCAGGGTCCAGTGCACGCCGAGCGCGGTAACGTGCGCCCCCGCCCTGACCGGCGGCGGCCCCGCGGCCTCGGCCGACGACGCCGCGGGGCTGTCCGGCGGCGCGGCATCGTCCGGCGACGGCTCGCCCGCCGACCGCGCATCCTCCCCGGGGGCCGGCTCCGGGGCGGCCGCATCCGGCACGCCGGAGGTCGCGCTCCCGGCCGCCTCGTCGCCTGACTGCGGAGAGAGGGGCTGCGGCACGGCAGGCGGCGGCAAAGCGGGCTGTGGCGAAGCGGGCAGCCCGGCCCGGAGGCGCTCCACCGCGGCGGAAAGCGGGTCCGCCGGCGCCGCGTCGCCGGGCGGGCTCGCCGCGGGCTGCGCGACGCCGGCCTCCGGGCCGGTCTGCGCCGGGGCCGAGGGCGCCGACGCGGCGGGGAGCGGCTCGTCCGGCATCCGGGACAGATCGGCCCTGTGGCCCGCGACGAGCAGGTACAGGCCCAGCACGCCCGCCGCGAACAGGCCGGACGCCAGCAGTGTCAGCCATCTCATCCGTGGAAACCCTCCGCGCGAGGCCTGCCCGTTGGCACGAGAATGCGCAAGCCGGCAGCGCCTCGATGTGAAAGGCCAGGGCTCTGCCCCATGCTTGGAAGCAGGGACCCGCGAGGCGAAGGTGGCCAAAGGTTCCAACGATCCGCCTGGATCGTTGGAAAGGCCACC
>CAXSFU010000117.1:0-6869 GCA_964236695.1 uncultured Acetobacteraceae bacterium
AGGGGCGGCTCGCCCCTGGCGGGTCTGGGCAGAGCCCAGCCTTGCTTCCTTCAGCCCCCGGATGGTGCCCCCGCCCGGCGCGGCCTTGCGGCTGAACGCCTACTCGGCGGCGATCAAGGCCATGTCCCTGATCGCCGCCGGCGGCGTGGGCACCGCCTCGATCTGGACGACGTTGTCCGAGTAGGCCCCGGCCTGGCCGAGGTTGGAGTGGCGTTGCGCCGTGGTCGAGTTGACCGCGGTTCCGGTCCGATTCAGCCCCGGCCAGTGGCCGACGCTGGTCACCACCAGTCCGGCGCCGACGTCCTCGCTCACGAGGGCGACGGCCTCGAAGGAGCCGCGGTCGTTGAAGACGCGCACGTAGCCGCCGTCGGCGATCGAGCGGCCTGCGGCGTCGGCCGGGTTGATCATGATGCGCTGCTCGCCCTGGTTGCGGCGCTGCATGGCCTCGTTGCCGTACTGGGTGTTGAGGAACGCGTGCGGCTTCGGCGACACCATGCTCAGCGGGAAGCGGCCCGGGGTCGCAGCAGGGTCCTCGGCCTGGTGGTCGCTGGGCGCGATGTAGGCGGGAACCGGGTCGACATAGCCGCCGTCCTGCATCTGGGTGTACCCGGACCGCCAGACGTCGAGGACGAAGTTGCCGCCGGCGGCCATGCTTGCCTTGAACTCGCACTTGCCCGAGGGCGTCCTGAAGTTGCCCTCGGCGTGGGGCGCGCGCTCGGCGGGCAGCCCGACGTTGAGGCGCTTCCAGCCGTCGCGCTTCAGGGTCTCCAGGGTGATGCCCTGCAGCGCCGGCGCGTTCCAGTCGTAGGCGAGCGTCAGCCACTCGTCGTCGGACAGGCTCCAGTATTCGTCGGTAAAGCCCATGGTGGCGGCGAGGCGGCGGAACATGTCGATGTTGGGCAGGCACTCTCCCGGTGCCGGGATCGCCGGCTGGTTCATCTGGATGTAGAGATGGCCCCAGGTCACCATGATGTCGTACTGCTCGGCCTGCATGGTCGCCGGCAGCAGGATGTCGGCGTATTTCGCGGTGTCGGTGAGGAACAGCTCGCTGCACACGGTGAACAGGTCCTCGCGCATCAGGCCGCGCACGAGCTCGGACGCGTTGGGCGCCTGCGACACCGGGTTGGAGTTGTAGACGAACACCGACTTGATCGGCGGGTCGAGCGCGAGCTTGCCGGTCAGCGCCGGCCCGAGGTCGAGCTCGTTGACGACGCGCGTGCCGGGCCTGATCCAGTCCGGGCGGGAGACGTGCGCGACGCTCATCGGGAACTCGTAGATCGGCATCTCGACCGCGCCGCCGCCCGGGTGCCGCCAGGCGCCGACGAGGGCGGGCAGGCAGGTGATCGCGCGCACGGCGTCGCCGCCGCCCGGGCTGCGCTCGACCGCGACGCCCTCGCGGATCGCCGCGACCTTTGCCCTCGCGTACTCGCGCGACAGCGTGAGGATGTCTGCGGCCGCGAGGCCGGTGATCGAGGCGACGCGCTCGACGGGGAACTCCGCGCAGCGCGCCTTCAGCTCGTCGAAACCGAGCGTGTATTTCTCGACATAGTCGTGGTCGTAGAGGTCCTCGGCGATGATGACGTTCATCATGCCCAGCGCCAGCGCGCCGTCGGTGCCGGGCCGGATGGGGAGGTGCCAGTCGGCCGCCTTGGCAGTGCGCGACCGGTAGGGGTCGATGACGACGACCTTGGCGCCCTTTGCGCGCGCTTCCAGCACGAACGGCCAGCCGTGCAGGTTCGTCGAGACCATGTTCATGCCCCAGACGATGATGTAGTCCGAATGGGCGAGGCTCTCGACGTCGAGGCCGCCGGTCGGCCCGACCGTCATGACCCACGCGGTCGAGGAGCCCGACTCGCAGTAGGTCTTCTCCGCGACCGTCGAGCCGAGGCGGTTGAAGAAGGCGTCGCCGGCCGTCAAGCCGTTGGCGGTGCCCTGGTTGCCGAGGTAGGCGTGGGGCATGATCGCCTCGGCGCCGTGCTCGTCGATGATCTCGGTCCACTTCGAGCGGATCGTGGCGAGCGCCTCGTCCCAGCTGATGCGCTCGTATTGGCCGGACCCCTTCGGCCCGGTGCGCTTCATCGGGTGCAGCAGACGGTCGGGGTGGTAGTGGTGCTCTGCGAAGTTGTTGAGCTTCACGCAGAGGCCGCCGCGGGTCATCGGATGGTCGCGGTCCCCCGTCACGTTGACGAGCCTGCCGTCCTGCACGTGGTAGATGAAGGCGCAGGTGTCGGGGCAGTCCTGCGGGCACGCGCCCCGGACGGTGGTGACTTCAAGGGCGCCTGACATGCCGACTCCTCACTGAGGTGTTCCGGCTTCCGTCCGTGCGGGACCGCGTCGGCCGAAGCCTGCCACAGCCTCGCGGCAAAAAGCGCAGAAGTGAAATTATTTCTTGACCCGATGCCGACTCGGTCCGTGTCGCCTCGCCCCAGGTCAGGGCATCCGGTCATACGTGGTCAGCTCGACAGTCGAGAAGGCTTGGCGCAGCGCCGGGTCCACCAGCGCCGCCAGCTCGGCCTCGGGCTCGTAGCCCGGCATCAGGCGGCGCAGCAGCGGCGTCTGCCGCGTCGCCGGGTGCAGGTAGATCTCGCTCAGCCCGTCCGGGAGGTGCGCGGCCAGACGCTGCAGCCGCTCGGCCGTCACGTGGCCGCTCCACGCCAGGCCGAACGCGTGGTCGTTCACCCGCAGCCCGGCCCGCAGCGCCTGGCGCCGGAGCAGGCCGGACCAGAGGCGCAGGGCACGGTCGCCGGGAGTGGCGCGTGTGCCGCAGGCGGCGAGCACGGCGGGCGGCTCGCTCGGCACGCGGATCGCGCGCAGGCCGTGGCGCAGGCCCGACCCGATCATCAGCCGGCCGACGGTAGGGTGCAGGTGCATGTGCTTGTGGGCGTTGGCGTGGTCGAGCCGCAGGCCGGTGGCGGCGAAGGCGGCGAACTGCGCCTCGATCTCGAGGCCGAGCTGGCGTCGGATTCTGGGGCGGAAGAAGTAGTTCACGCCGAGGCGGATCTGGTCGGACGGAAAGCGGCCGGCGGCATCGACCAGCGCGGGGATCTCGGGCGGCGGCAGCACGGCCGGGCCCTCGATCACCACGAGGTGCAGGCCGACGCGCAGGCCGGGCAGCGCGCGGGCGCGGCGCACGGCGTCGGCGGCGGCGTCGCCGGCGACCATCAGGCTGGCGGTGGAGAGGAGGCCGCCGCGGTGGGCCTGCTCGACGGCCTCGTTGACCTCGGGGCTGAGGCCGAAGTCGTCGGCGCTCAGGATGGCGCGCTTCACGGGGAAGCAAGGCCAGGGCTCTGCCCTGGACCCGCTGGGGGCAGGCGCCCCCAGACCCGCACATATGAGGAAAGACGGGGGGTGCCGCCGGCCCTGGTCGGGGTTTCCAGAGGCGGGCCTTTGGCGGGGTCCCCGCTTTCAGGCATGGGGGCAGAGCTCCTGGCCTTGCTACGCCGCCTTGTTGCGCTCGCGCAGGAACTGGAAGAACTCCACGCCTTCGCGCAGGCGGCGCTTCATCATCTGCGGGCTGCGCACCATCTCGTTCATGATCGAGGCGATCTTCGGCGCCCGGAAGTAGAACCTGCGGTAGAACGTCTCGACGCTGTCGAAGATCTCGGTGTGCGACAGGTGCGGGTAGTGCAGGGGCGCGATCTGGACGCCGTGGTCGTCGATCAGCTCGGCGTTGCCCTCGTCGAGCCAGCCGTTCTCCAGCGCCTGCTTGTGCAGGAAGGTGCCGGGGTAGGGCGCCGCCAACGAGACCTGCAGGGTGTGCGGGTTGATCTCGGTCGCGAAGCGGATCGTCTCCTGGATGGTCTCCTTGGTCTCGCCGGGCAGGCCGAGGATGAAGGTGCCGTGGATCTTGATGCCGAGCTCGTGGCAGTCCTTCGTGAACTTCCTGGCGACCTCGATCCGCATGCCCTTCTTGATGTTGTAGAGGATCTGCTGGTTGCCGGTCTCGTAGCCGACGAGGAGCAGGCGCAGGCCGTTGTCGCGCAGCACCTTGAGGGTCTCGCGCGGCACGTTGGCCTTGGCGTTGCACGACCAGGTGACGCCCATGCGGCCCAGCTCGCGCGCGATCGCCTCTGCGCGCGGCAGGTCGTCGGTGAAGGTGTCGTCGTCGAAGAAGAACTCGCGGACCTGGGGGAACAGGGCGCGGGCGTGGCG
Source organism: uncultured Acetobacteraceae bacterium (assembly GCA_964236695.1). GTDB lineage: Bacteria > Pseudomonadota > Alphaproteobacteria > Acetobacterales > Acetobacteraceae > CAXSEF01. The sequence continues at coordinate 4,153 of CAXSFU010000117.1, forward strand.
GATCTCTGCGGCGACGTGCTCGGGGCTGCGGGTGCGGTACTTGTGGCCGCCCACGGTCTGCGGCCACAGGCAGAAGGTGCAGTGCGACTTGCAGCCGCGCCCCGTGTACATCGACAGGTAGGGGTGCAGCAGGTAGCCGATGAAGTAGTCCTCGATGCGCAGGTCGCGCTTGTAGACGTCGGACACGAACGGCAGCGTGTCCATGTCCTCGATGATCGCGCGCTCCCTGTTGTGCACGATCACGCCTTCGGCGTTGCGATACGAGATGCCGTCGACGGACGCGAAGTCGCGGCCCTCGGCGATCTCCTGGATGGTGAAGTCGAACTCGTTGCGCGCCACGAAATCGATAGGGGCGCCGGCGAGCAGGCTCTGCTCCGGCTGCACCGCGACCTTGGCGCCGACCATGCCGATCTTGAGCGACGGGTTGGCGTCCTTGAGCGCCTGGGCGACCTTGACGTCGGAGGCGAAGCTCGGCGTGGAGGTGTGCATGATGCACAGGTCGCGGCCGCGCACGTCGGCGAGCACGTCCTCCAGGGGCGTGCGCGACGGCGGCGCGTCGATCAGCCGCGAGCCGGGAACCATGGCGGCCGGCTGGGCGAGCCAGGTCGGGAACCAGAACGACTTGATCTCGCGCTTGGCCTGGTAGCGCGAGCCGGCGCCGCCGTCGAACCCGTCGAACGAGGGCGGCTGCAGGAACAGTGTCTTCATCGTCATGCGCGGGTCATCCCTCTTCCGGGGCGAAGCTTCCGCCAACCGGTCTCAATATCGCCTTCGGCTTGGCACGCAATGTCTGGCCGCGCCACGCCACCGTGTTATCGGCGTAGCTGGCCAGCATCACCAGCACGGACAGCACATCGCGGATCGGCCCCAGCCACATGGGCGAGAGGCAGCGGCCCGGCAACGCCCCGGCGCGCTGCAGCAGCCGGTCGACCCTGCGTCCGACCGCGGCGCGCCCGGCCCAGGCGACGACGAGCACGGCCAGCGACCAGGGCTGCGCGGCCGACAGCGCGACCGCCAGCAGCGCCCACGCGATCGGGTACTGCACCACCGACAGCAGGAATCCGACCGGGGCCAGGGCGCGGATGGTGCGGGCCCAGCGCAGCTCGTGGTGGAACAGGCGCGGCATCCTGGTCTCTGGCACCGTGGTGGACGGGATAGTGGCCGCAAGGCGCACCTCCAGGCCCTGGGCGGCGACGAGCTGGCCGAGCACGGCGTCGTCGGCCAGGTGCGCGGACAGGGCGGCGAGGCCGCCGACCCGCTCGAGCGTCGCCCGCGACAGGGCCATGGTGGCGCCGAGGCAGTCCTGCCGGCCTAGGGCGCGTGCCATCAGGGCGCCGGGCAGGAAGCCGTGGTTGATGTAGGCCGCGCCCAGCCGGGCCGGCAGCCGCGTGGTCGCGGGCAGGCCGGCGTACAGCGTGGTGACCAGCCCGCAGCCCGGGTCGGACAGGGCGGCGGCGAGGTGGCGCAGGTAGTCGGGAGCGGCGTGGATGTCGGAGTCCGCGATCACCAGCGTGTCGTGGCGGGCGTGGGCGAACATGTTGATGAGGTTGGCGATCTTGCGGTTCGCGCCGTGCGGCGTGGGGTCGACGACCACGCTCATGTCGAGCGCGGGAAAGCGGTTGCGCAGCCGGTGCAGCACGTGCAGCGCCGGGTCTGCCGGGTCCTGCAGGCCGAACACGATCTGGAAGGCCGGGTAGTCCTGGGCGCAGAACGAGGCCAGCGCCTGCTCCAGCAGCGGCTCGTCGCCGTGCAGGGGCTTGAGCACGGTGATCGGCGGCAGGACAGGGGCGACAGGCGCGGGGCGGGCGCAGAACCGCGAGAGCGCGCGCCATCCCGTGGCGGCCTGCACGAGGCCGCAGCCGGCCAGGGCCGCCGCGGCGATGGCGGCGCCATCCGCCGCGAGGATCAAGTCGAGCGACACGATCAGGGTTTCATCGCGCCGCCGGACAGGTCCGCCACCTTCTTCTGCAGGCTGGCGATCAGGGCGTCGGCGTTGCCGCCCGAGCCGAGCAGCGCGCGGAAGTCGGAGCGCTGCACCGCGACGCGGCTGATCGAGCCGTCCAGCAGCACGTCCACGGCCTGCCAGCCGTCCTCACCCTGGCGCATCACGTAGTCGATGCGGATCGGCTTGCCGCCGCTGGGCACGATCTGGGTCTCGACCACCTGCTCCTGTCCGACCGCGCGGGTCTCCGGCAGCAGGTTGATCTGCTCGCCGTTGAACTTGTTGAAGTTGGCGACATAGGAGGCGACGGTGAAGGCGCGGAATACCGTGAGGAGCTGCTGCTGCTGCTCGGCGGGCAGGTCGGTCCAGTGCGGCCCGACCGAGGTGTGCAGGATCGCCGGCAGGTCAAGCGCGCGCTCCACCACCGGGGCCAGGGCGTTGTAGCGGTCCGCGAAGGGCTGCTTGCCGTTGCGGGCGGCAGTGAGCAGCGCCTGGTCAAGGGCATCGATCGGCGCAGACAGGCCCTTCTGGCCCGGGATCTGGGTCTGTGCCAGGGCAGCCGGCGACAGTGCCAGCATGGCCAGCAGCGTGGCGACACCAGCCAGGCGGCGCGGGACCGCGGGACGGGAGGCGCAGGGGCTCTCGATGCGGGTCGCCACTACAGGAAAAGTCATCGAGACGGGGAGGCTCATCGGGACGGGATCACCTTGGACAGCTCCTGGCCCAGGGCTGTCATGACGGTTGCGACGATGTCCTTGTGGCTGAGGGCGGCGTC
>CAXSFU010000118.1:0-6816 GCA_964236695.1 uncultured Acetobacteraceae bacterium
CTGCCGGGTGCTTCTCGGCCAGGAGGTTGGCGGCAGGGCGCAGGCGGGCGTAGTCGCGGGCGTCCAGCTCGCCGTGCCGGGTCCGCACGAGGCGGTTGGCGGCCTGCAGGTTGGGCCACCCCACCAGGAAGCACAGCGCCAGGGTGCGGTCGGGATGCGCCAGGGCCAGGGCGATGGCCCGTCCCTCCGCCTCCACGTCGTCGAAGTCCGGCAGGCTGCGCAGGTAGGGCCGCAGGTGGTCCGGGCTTAGCCAGCGGCCGAACGCCTTCCAGCGCAGCGCCTGCGCCTCCTGCCTGCGTCCAAGCGCGTCCAGCGCGGCGATGCGCAGGTCGGTGTGGCGGAGCTCCTCGCCCTCGTGGCGGGCCGGCGCTCGGGCCAGCCAGGCCAGCGCCTCCTCCGGGCGGCGGTGGGCGAGCAGGCGCTCGGCGATGTCGGCGGCGAACGCCTCCACCCGTCCGCCCGCCTCTGCGGCGGCGATGAAGGCGTCCACGTCCTACTCCAGGTCCGCCAGCTCGCACAGCCGCACGCACAGCATGAAGCGCCCCCGCCAGCCGGCATGGTCATCCTGCTCCCGCGGGCGCGGCAGCCGGGCGAGCCGCTCCTGCAGTAGGCGACGCAGCTCACCTCGCCCGCTGGACCCAAGAGCAGGGCTAGCAGCTGGTAGTAGGCGGTCGGTCACGCCGTAGTCGTCGGCGTCCAGCAGGGCCAGCAGCTCGGCGGCCAGCGCCAGCGGGTCACGGTCCTCGACCAGACCCCACAGACGGCCCAGCGCGGCGCCGGCCTGGCGGAACACCTCGCCCAGGGTGCCGCTGCCGTCGTCGCTGCGCTCGAACACGCCGGCACCCAGGCCGAGCAGCAGCCGCATCTGCGTCACCGCCGCACGCGGGTCGCTGGCGGCAAGCGGGCCGGTGATGGTCTCGCGCAGGCTGTCCAGCTCGCGGGCGAGGGGACGCACCTTGTCCCAGGCGATGAACCCTTTCGAGCGCGCCAGGGTGCGCAGGCGCTTCTCCACCTCCGACGCCAGCCGCCCGGCGCCGTCCGTGCCGGCCAGGGCAAGTCGAAGCGAGCGGGCCAGCGCGGTGTCGGTCTGGGCGGCGGCCATCAACAGCTCTGCCAGCGTGCGGGCCCCGAGCTGCTCCAGGGTGTCAACGCTCAAGGCCCTGGAGCGCGGCACCGCCTTCTTGCGGGTGGCTGCAGGCCGGGCAGGAGAAACAGGCACCTCGTCCGGCTCGGGCGAGGTCAGGCGGGAGCGGGACACCCTGGCACGTGGTGGCATCTGGGCGCCTCCGCTGTCCGACCCGCCGTGGTCGTTCGCTGTCACGAGCAGACGCTACTCGCCAGACAGGTTCTCCTCCAGGCTGGCCAGGGCAGCCTCTGCTTCCGCGTCGAGCGGCTCAGGTTCCTGCACCGCCACACCCGGCGGCACGGCGTCGCCCGGATCACGCTCGCGCGGCGGCTGCCTGCGGGGGCGAACGGCAGCGGCACCGGATGGCTTGGCAGGTGGGGCACGACTTGCCTTGGCCAGGGCACCCTCCAGCCGGGTGACCTCGGCCTCGAGCTCCACCATGCGCGCGTCGGCCTGCCTGGCTGCGGCGCGCATCACCTTGGCCTTGGCTTTCAGCGTCGTGACCGTGCGCTCCAGCGCCTCCACCTGCGCCCGCAGCTCGTCCTTGCTCGGCTTCGGCGCAGCGGCGGTGGGGGCCCTTGGCGGCTTGGGCAAGGATGCCGGCTTCTTCACAGGCCTGGCTGCCGGGCCCGCCGCTTTCGCGCGCGCGGGCGAGGGCGTCGTCACGGGCGTTCGAGCGGCTCGCGCCATGCAGGGGATCTCCGTATCCGGGATGGGTGGCAAGGTGGGTGGCGAGCGATACGCCAGCCTGTCGTCACAGTTCGAGGCTGCGGATCAGACCGCCGCCTTTTCACCTCCGTGTCGTTTCCGAGGAACGGCGGTGAGCGACACAGCCGCTCCATCCTCCGTGAGAAGCTGCAGCTGGCCCGGTCGCGTCGCGCGTGCCGGCTCAGGCACCTCGTCGATCGGCATCGGCCAGAAGCACTCGACGTGGCCTTCCTCGCCGCGCAGGGCGAGGAACACCACCCGGTCCACGCCCTCGGCCGCCCCGGCCTCCAGGGCGAGGCGGAACACCAGCCCGTGGGCCAGCTCCTCGCCGAGGGCGAGGTCGAGCTGCTGCGCCTCGTGGTGCTGGCGGCGCAGGGTGCGCGCCGTGGGCTCGTCGGCAGAGCCGCGGAAGAAGCGCACCGGCACGTCCTGGACCAGGAACACGAAGTGGTTGCTCTGGTCCAGCACGCTGAGCCAGTTGTAGGTCCTGTTCTCCGCCACGCGGCGCATGCGCTGCTGGCCAAAGGCGTAGGCGCGGCAGCCAACAGACCAGGTGGTGTCGCCCATCTCATAGCTAGCCATGCGGATGGCGTCGCGGCGGGCATGGGCCAGCAGGCGGGCGCAGATGCGCAGCCGCTCCTCGCTCAGGGCAGGGTGGATGTCCCAGGGCAGGCGGCGGGACGCGGGCGGGGCAGGGGAGGACATGCCGGGACGGGATAGCACGGTGGCAGGAAGCACTCGCAGCGCCATCGCGCGAATGCAGCAGAGCCTTATCCTCGTCGCCGACGGCGACGGCGACGGCTCAGCCTTCCGGCTTGTCGACGCGCCGTCTCGGCATGCGGACGGCAAGCGCGCTCATCACCTCGGCCGCGAGCCGGAGGGTGTCCATGTCCATCCCCGCCGCGGCCGCGACGATCTGCTTGCGCAGCGCCTCCGGGCCTGGCCGGGACGCGGCCGGCTGCTCGACGCCCAGCAGGTCGTTCGGCGTGGTCTCGAGCAGGGCGCAGATGCGCAGCAGGGTCGCGAAGTCCGGCTCGCGCAGGTCGCTGACGTAGTTGGTGTAGCGCGACGGGCCGAAGCCCAGCCGGCGCGCGATCTCCGCGTCCGAGAGGCCCAGGGCCCGCGCCCGGGCACGCAGCCTGCTGCCGATGCCGTCCATGCCCCCTTGTTCGGGAGGCCGGGCTTGCAGCCCAGACACTAATCGTGTTGACATGCACGTATTGTGTAACAGCACCAGGAACAACCCGCCATGCCCGAACCGGAGCCGCATCGAGGCCGGGCCGCGCAGGGGCGCACGGGACACCTGCGCACCAGGACGGGCCGCGACGCCGTCCCCGGCGAGACCGCCCTGAAGGCCCGGCTCGCGGCGCAGATGGCAAGCCTCGCCCGGTTCGTGCCCGTGGACGACTACCCGACCGTGGTGCCGCGGCTCGGGTCGTGGCCGGGCTGGATGGACGCGGTCGCCGCCGACCTGGTGTTGCTGTGCCCCCTGGACCCGCTGGCTGCGCTGCGCGGCCTGAGCGCCCTGGACGACATGGTCGCCGCCCTGGACCACGCGTTTCGCAACATCGATGCCATCCTCGCCAGGCAGGACGCCCTTGCGGCACTCTACCCGGTGTTCCAGGCGGCGCTGGCCCAGGGCGAGCCGGCGCAGGTCGCCGACCGGGCGTTCGCCCTGCTGACGGAGGCCGGCCTGCTGGACGACGAGGCTGCCATCCCGCAGGCGCTGCTCGAGGCGCTCGGCCCGCAGGGCCGCGAGACCCTCGTGCTGCGCCTGTGCGACCCGCAGCCCGACGGCACGTCGCTGCACCACGGGTCCTGGCGGGTCGCGGAGATCCTGCTTGCCGGACCCGACGTCGGCGACACCCTCGACCTGGTCGCGCGCTTCGGCATCGAGCGGCATGTCGAGGCGCAGCCGGTCGTCGAACGCCTCCTGGCAGAAGCGGAGCCGGGGCCGGAGCTCGTGGCCTGGACCGCGCGGGCCATGCAGCCCTGCCTTGACGACGGCGCCGGGGCGGAGGCGCTGCTCGGGCGCTGCCTGGCCCGCTGCGAAGCCGCAGGAGATCCTGGCCTCGCCCAGGAGGTCCGCTGGGCAGTGTTCCTGGCGGTGCTTGAGCCGCGGCGGCTGCGCGACTGGCTCGACCACGTGCCTGCCGGGCGGCGGGCGGCGGAGCAGGCGAGGGCGCTGCACCGGGTTGCGTGCCATGGCCGGCGGCTGGACGCCCTGCTGTTCCTGCTCGAGTGGCCCGACCTGCAGGCCGCGGCACGGCTGGCCGTGGAGCATCACGACGCGATGGCGGGAGAGAACTGCGCCTTCTTCAACCGGGCGGCCGGGCTGCTGGAGGACACCTCGCCCCTGGCCGCGATGCTGCTCTACCGACGCGGGGCGTTCTGCCGGTTCGGCACCGGGATCGGGCTGTTCGACCAGGCGCCGCAGATCGCCCGCTGCGCCGAGCTCTGGGCCCGCCATCCCGACGCCCGCTTCGAGAGCCATGCCCGCTTCCTGGACCGGCTGGCACGAGAGCACAGGTCCCGGCAGTAGCCGGGGGCCGGTTCAGCGGGCGAGGACCACCCTGCCGCCGCTCAGCCTGTAGGCGGCGCGGTGCGGCCGGGACGGGCAGCACATCGGGTCCGTGGGCGCGAACGTCATCCAGCGCACCAGCAGCCGGCCGTCCTGCACCACGACGTCGTCGACGCGGCCGGCGGGGGCAGGGGCCTGTGGCCACTCCACCACCGTGCCGCCCTGCTGGCTGAACACCCCGAAGCTGCCGCCGCCGTTGCTGCCGCCGCCGCAGCCTTCCACCGCGAAGCTGGCGACCGTCACCGGCACCGCGGCGCCCGGCAGCATCCCGCGGAACACGGCGTGGAAGCGGTCGACGCTGCATCCCGGGTTGCCCTTCTGCTCCAGGGCGATCGCCGCGGCGTCGGACGGCGCGGACGGCGCCACCGCCGCGGCCCCGGCGCCCGGAGCCGCGGCCAGGACCGCCAGGAGCACGCCCGGGACCATCCGGGCAGGGCAGCTGTTTCGCATCATCGTCATGGCTCCCACTGGAAGGTGAGGTGTGCGCCGGTGAGGTCGACGGCGTCGACCTGCGCCAGGATCGAGCGGTTGGGGAAGTTCGAGCAGACGATCCTGTCGCCCACGCGGTAAGCGCGCACCCCGTCGCTGCCCAGGCTGCCGCCCCTGATCCTGGCGTAGGCGTGGTCGGGGAACAGCCCGCCGGTGCCGGCCAGGGTGATCGAGCAGTCCGGGGTCACGGCGATGCTGGCGCCCGCCGCCAGCCGCACCGGCCCCGGCAGCGAGCCGCGGCCGGCCTGGAAGCCGCCCAGGCTGGCGACGGCGGCCAGGGTGAGCCCGACGAAGAGCAGCACGCCCGCGCCGATCAGGGCGCCGGACACATGGAAGATGTTGCGCACCAGCCGCACGGCGCCGCCTCCTGCAGGGGATGGGCCTGCATACCTCCGTATCGGAGGATATGCAATCCGATACGGAGATAGCCGTGCGCCGCCGGGGCGGGGACAAGCCCGACATGGAACAGGTCGGACCCAGGCTGCGTGCCCGCGCCCTCGAGCTGCAGCTGAGCGACGCCGAGGTGGCGCGCCGGGCAGGGCTGCTGCCCACCCGCTACGGCCACTACGTCAGCGGCTACCGCGAGCCGGACCTTGCCACCCTGGTGCGCATCTGCCGCGTGCTCGCGCTGCGGCCGGACGCGCTGCTGGGCTACGAGGAGCCTGCAGGCCCGGACGGTGACGGACTGAAAGAGCGCCGCGGCAGGCTGGCGGCGTTCGCCGCGGTGATGGACGAGGCCACCCTGGATCTGGCGCTTGCGGTGATGCAGGCCCTGGCCGCCACCCCAGGGCTGCGCAGCACCGACCCCGGGTCTTTCGGGCTGCCCAGACTGGCCAGCCCGGTTGAACCGGCCGGGCCGGGCGAGACCGCCCCGGTCAGCCCCGGCCCGCCAGGTCGCGCACGACCGCGCCGACCAAGTGGTTGAACCAGGTGTCGTCGGCAGCCGGCGCGCAGACGGACGGGTCCAGGCCCACCAGGGTGGCGGCACGCGCGGCGTGGCCCGGCAGGGTGGTGGCACGCAGCGCGCAGATGCGGCGGAACAGGGCGGCCCGCCGGGCCATGAGCGGCGCGGCCAGGGCGTCGCGGGCCTGCTCCCAGGCGATCTCCTCGGCAACGGGCAAGGCGGCGGCGGGCGGGACATGCAGGGCGTCGATCCGCGCCTGCAGCTGGTCGCAGCGCGCGCACAGGCCGATTAGTTCGGCATCCGGACTCCCAGCTGTCCAGGCCATCCTGCCCGTCTCGGGCGCAGTGCCGGTCTTGGCGAGGGTAACCACCCGCATCATGGTGGCGCCAGACAGGGCGCCGAGAAGGAATGCGCCGACGGGGGCACGGCGTGGGGAATCGGCCACTGCCCGACCAGGGTCAAGCGTGGTACGCGTGGTCACAGCCATGATCTGACTCACCTCAGGTTGGGGTCAGGCCGGGCGTGCGGGCTCCAGCCGCCCGCTCGGCCGCTGTTCAGTGACAGCACTGTCACAATGTGCCATTCTATACACGTTAGTCAACAATTCTGTCACAGGGTTACAGATGGATGCTGCCCAGTGCCGGATGGCGCGTGCGGCTTTGCAGCTCGGGGTGCGGGAACTTGCGGAGGCCGCACGGGTCTCGCCGACGACCGTGAGCAAGTTGGAGCGCGGTGAGCCTCTGTACGCCCGTACGGTCGATGCAATCCGCGCCGCACTGGAAGCGGCTGGCGTCGAGTTCATCGAGCAGAATGGCGGCGGACCCGGCGTGCGCCTCAAGGCCGCGCCGCCCAGCTGATCTCAATTTGCATGCCGATTACTCGGTTCAGGACGGGCAGCAACTCTCGGCGGCACTCCTGCTGCAAGGCACTTCCGCAGCCTGCACCACCGCCTACGTCCGCCCTGGTTGCGCACGGCGATGGCCAGGGCCCTGCGCTGCCCGACCAGCA
>CAXSFU010000119.1:0-6755 GCA_964236695.1 uncultured Acetobacteraceae bacterium
CGACTGGCGCTTCGACCTCGCCGAAGGCTGCCCCGCGCACTGCCAGTACTGCTACTTGGCGGGCTCGCTCGCCGGCCCGCCGATCGTGCGCGCCTACGCCAACCTGCCGGAGATCCTGGCCACCCTGGAGTCCGGCCTCGGCCACGGCAGCATCACCTCGCTGTCCGCGGAGCGGCAGGCGGAGGGCACCACCTTCGAGTGCTCCTGCTACACCGACCCGCTCGGCATCGAGCACCTGACCGGCGGCCTCGCCGCCTGCATCGAGCACTTCGGCGCCTGGCAGGCCCCCGTCCAGCTCCGCTTCACCACCAAGTTCGACGCCGTCGCCCCGCTTCTCGGCCTTTCGCACAACCGCCGCACCCGGGTGCGCTTCTCCGTCAACGCCCGCGGCGCCGAGCGCTTCGAGGGCGGCGCCCCGCGCATGCCCGCCCGCCTCGCCGCGCTGCGCCAGGTCGCCCAGGCCGGCTACCCCGTCGGCATCACCGTGGCGCCGATCATGGCCGTCCCCGACTGGGAAGCGGAGTACGAGGCGCTGATGCGGGGCGTGGCGGAAGCGCTCGACGGCATAGACGGCGCCGACCTCACGGCGGAGCTGATCACCCACCGCTTCACGCCGAAGTCCAAGGACGTGCTGCAGGGCTGGTACCCCGGCAGCTCGCTCGAGATGGACGAGGCGCAGCGGGCGCGAAAGATGACGAAGTTCGGCTCGGTGAAGTGGGTCCTGCCGCGCGAGCGGATGGGCGAGATGCGCACGGTCGTGGAACGCGCCGCGGCCCGGTGGTTGCCGGCGGCGCGGGTGCTGTACTGGACGTAGGGAAGCAAGGTTGAGGCTCTGCCTCAAACTCCGCCAGGGGCGAGCCGCCCCTGGACCCGGCCTCACTCAAGTCAAGCCGGTCCAGGGCGGCTCGCCCTAGCGGGTCCAGGGCAGAGCCCTGGCCTTTCTTGCCTCACCGGACCGGGTGGAAGTGCGCGTATACCCGCCGCGCCGTCTCCTTGTTGATCCCCGGCGCCGACTCCAGGTCCCCCAGCCCCGCCTGCTTCACGCCGCGCGCCGAGCCGAAGTGGTTGAGCAGGGCGCGCTTGCGGCTGGGTCCGACGCCCTCGATGTCGTCGAGCTCGCTGGTGGTGAGCGCGCGCGAGCGGCCGGCGCGGTGGGTGGTGATGGCGAAGCGGTGCGCCTCGTCGCGCAGGCGCTGCAGGTAGTAGAGCACCGGGTCGCGCGGCGGCAGCTGGAACGGCGCGCGGTCCGCGGTGTGGAACCATTCGCGCCCGGCGTCGCGGTCCGGTCCCTTGGCGATCGCGACCAGCTTGACGTCGGTGACGCCGAGGTCGTCGAGCACGCCGCGCACCGCGGAGTACTGCCCGGCGCCGCCGTCGATCAGCACGATGTCGGGCCAGTCCGGCGGCGTGGTGGAAGCGTCGTCGTGCTCGCGCAGCGCGCGGCCGAAGCGGCGCTCCAGCACCTCGCGCATCATCGCGAAGTCGTCGCCCGGGGTGACCGGACCCTTGATCGCGTACTTGCGGTAGGCGTTGCGGGTGAAGCCATCCGGCCCTGCCACCACCATCACGCCGTAGGCGGCCTGGCCCATGATGTGGCTGTTGTCGTAGGTCTCGATCCGGGTCGGCGGCGCCTCCAGGCCGAACAGCTGCGTCACGCCGTCGAGCAGCTTCGACTGCCCGGCGCTCTCGGCCAGGCGCCGCTCCAGCGCCTCGCGGGCGTTCAGCGCGGCGTGGTCCACCACCGCGCGCTTCTCGCCGCGCTGCGGCACGGCGATCTCGACCCGACGCTCCGCCTTGAGCGACAGCGCCTCCTCGATCAGCCCGACCTCCGGCAGCTCGTGGTTGGACAGCAGCAGCGGCGGCGGCGGCTTGTCGTCGTAGAACTGCGCGATGAAGGCGGACAGGATGTCGCCGGGCTCGTCGGTGCGGGCGTGGCTGGGGAAGAACGCGCGGTTGCCGTTGTTGCGGCCGCCGCGGATGAAGAACACCTGCACGCAGGTCTGCCCGGCGATCTGCCAGCATGCCACGATGTCGGCGTCGTCCAGGCTGGCCGGGTTGATGACGCCGCTGCCCTGCACGTGGGTGAGGCCGCGGATGCGGTCGCGGATCGCGGCGGCGCGCTCGAACTCCAGCTTCTCGGCGGCCTCCTCCATCTCGGCCGCGAGCGTGCGCTGCACGGCGCCGGCCTTGCCGCCGAGGAAGGCGCGGGCCTGCTCCACCAGCTCGGCATAGCCCGCCTCGTCGATTCGCCCGACGCAGGGCGCGGAGCAGCGCTTGATCTGGTGCAGCAGGCAGGGCCGCGAGCGGTTGGCGAACACCGTGTCCGCGCAGGAGCGCAGCAGGAACACGCGCTGCATCGCCGTCACCGTCTGGTTCACCGCCCAGGCGGAGGCGAACGGCCCCCATGAGTTGACCCGCGCGCCCTTGGTGCCGCGCCCGCGGTGCTTGGTGATCTGCGGGAAGGCGTGGCCCTCGGTGAGCATGAGCCACGGGTACGACTTGTCGTCGCGCAGCACGATGTTGAAGCGCGGCTTGAGGCGCTTGATCAGGTTGGCCTCGAGCAGCAGCGCCTCGGCCTCGGTGTGGGTGGTGACGATCTCCATCGATACGGTCTCGGACACCATGCGGCGCAGGCGCTCCGGCATCCGCGCGATCTGCGTGTAGGAGTAGACGCGCTTCTTCAGCGAGCGCGCCTTGCCGACGTACAGCGCCTCGCCCTTGGCATCGAGCATCCGGTAGACGCCCGGGCTCAGCGGCATGGTGAGCAGGGCGCGCTCGATCACGCCGACGCCCTTTAGGGTGCGGGGGGCGTCGTCCGCGTCGCCCCCCTGCGTCGGGCCGGCCCCGGGCACGCCGGGCCCCTCGCCTGCCGGCAGCGCGGGCGCCGGCGCAGGGGCGGACTCGCCGGAGGAGCTGTCTGTGGCCGTGGGCGGATCGGAGGGCATGAGCGCGATATAGTGCAGGCGGCGCCGGGACGGGAGCGCCCCGGCGACGCGCGTGTTCACGGATCGTCCCGCGGCGGCGACCCTCGCGGCAGCCGGCGCCGCGAACCGTGCCGGTTCATCCACCAGGGCTGTGGATAAGTCTGTGGGCAGGCTTTGGACAGAGCGGCCCGAGCGGCGGATTTCCGCCAGCTGCACCGGGTTGCCCAACAAACGGGCTTCCGGAGCAAGCCACTGTAATCGCTCGGTTTATCCTGGGAGCGGTGGAGTCCGGCACAAGGCCGCGCTGACATCCCCCTGCAATCATTGGGAGTCAATCGCGCAGGTGGACGAAACGCGAGGCGATTCCAGGCGCGTGGCGCAGCAGGCCCGTCCCGCGCCACGACCCGGCGCGACAACCGGCCTGCCTGGCGGGAGCGGACGAGTCCGGTTCGCCGCGACGGCTGGCTCCCCGTCCGGCGCACGAACCCTACACCCGGCCGGCCAGGCGCGGGACGTCGCGAGGCCCGGACGCGCGGTTTCGCCTGGGCTGTTGCCGCCCTGCCCAGGCCGAACGGGCCGGCCCGCGCGCACGAAGCGGGTGGCAGCGAACGTGACCTGCTTGAGCCCCGCGTGAATCGTGCGACAAGGGCGGCCACATGCTCGCACCCTTCTCCTCCGACGACCTCGGCCGCACCTTCGACGCCCGCACCCTGACCCGGGGGCGAAGCCTGGTGCTGCTGGGCGCCGTCCAGGTCCGCGTCAGCGAGGACGCCATCACGGCGGCGGTGGAGGAGCTCGGGGTCAGGCGCACCGCCACCCTCGTCTCCGCGGTGCGCGCCCACCGCGTCGTGTTCGACAGCCAGTGCACCTGCCAGATCCGCGCCTGCGTGCACCTGGCGGCGACGGCCTTCGCGGCGCTCGACCGCTTCCCGGCGCTGCGCCGCGTGGAGCAGAAGAACTTCCTCGGCGGCCTGTCCGAGACGCCGCGCGCAGGGGCCGCGCCCGAGCCGCGCCGGCTGGTCTACGACGTGGCGGCGGGCGCCGGGCCGCACGCGTGCTTCGTCTCGCCGCTGTGGGTCGGCGAGCGCAGCGGGCGCAGCGAGGCGACCACACCACGCAAGGCCGCCGCCGAGCCGGGCGTCGGCGAGTCGGACCTGGCGATCATCGGGGTGCTCGACAGGAGCGACCTGCCGCGCACCGGCGTGCCGGCGGCGCGGCTGGCCGGGCTGCTGGCGGTGCTGCTGCGCTCCGGGCAGGGCCGCTGGTCGGCCACCGGGCGCAAGCTGGTGGCCGGCGAGGAGCGCATCTTTCCCGCGAACATGCCGCCGCGCCTGCCGCCGAAATCCGCGGTGCTGATCGGCATCACCGGGCCGTGGTACGTGGACGGCGCCACCGGCCAGGTCGGCCGCGTCAAGCTGCGCCAGACCAGGGCGCGCGCCCCGGTGGTGCAGCCCCGCGCGCGACGGCCGGAGCCGGTGGCGGTGCGCGCCGCCGCCTCCGAGCAGGTGATCGTGGAGCGCGACGCCACGCCCGTGCTGCAGCTCAGCCGGCTGGAGTGCCCGGACGACTACGGCAAGATGCAGCAGATCGACGCGCTCACGCTCGACTTCGACTACGGCGACGCGCGCATCGGCGGCAGCGACGAGCGCCAGTTCGTGCGCGTGGCCGACGCGGCCGGGCCGGCCTTCGTGCGGCGCGACACGGCGGCCGAGACCGCGGCGTTCGAGCTGCTGCGCCAGGACGGCTTCGTGCAGATGCGCGTGGCCGACGGCGGCAACGCCAAGGGCCGGCGCGTGCTGGTGTTCCGCGGCCAGGACCCCGGCGAGTTCTGGCACCGCTTCGTGGCGCTGCGGGTGCCGGCGCTGCAGGCGCTGGGCTGGGTCAGCCTGATCGACCGCGACTTCGGGCCCAGGCTGGCGACCACGGTGGGCGAGTGCGACGTCGCGGTGTCCGACGTGGCCGGCCTCAACGGGGTGGCCGGCGGGTTCTCGCTCGACTTCGGCATCGAGATCGACGGCGAGCGCCAGCCGCTGCTGCCGATCCTGCGCCGCCTGCTGGACCGCGGCGGCCTGGAGACGGCGCAGATCGTGGACGGCGACGTGATCACCAGCACGCTCGACGGGCGGGTGGTGAAGCTGCCGCTCGCGCGCATCCGGCCGCTGCTCGCGATCATGGCCGACCTGATCGACCAGCCGGGGACGGCGGAGGACACGCTGCTCGTCCTGCCGCAGGGCGAGGCCACGGTGGTGCTCGAGCTCGAGGACCTGCTGGCGACGCGCTGGGAGAACGCGGCGGCGATCGAGGCCTACGCCGAGCGGTTCCGCGGCGAGCCGGAGATCCTGCCAGTCCTGGTGCCGGCCGCCTTCACCGCGAGCCTGCGCCCCTACCAGCAGCACGGCGTGGAATGGCTGCAGCACCTGGCCTCGCACCGGCTCAGCGGCTTCCTGGCCGACGAGATGGGCCTGGGCAAGACGGCGCAGACCATCGCCCACCTGGTCGTGGAGCAGGCGGCCGGGCGGCTCGACCGCCCGGCGCTGGTCGTGGTGCCGACCAGCCTGATCGCCAACTGGGTGGCAGAGCTGGGCAAGTTCGCGCCGCGGCTGCGGGTCGCGGTGCTGCACGGGCTCGACCGCCACCACAGGCGCAGCCAGCTCGACGGCGTGCAGGTGGTGATCACGACCTACACCGTGCTGGCGCGCGACGTCGAGGCGATGCGCGAGCTGGCGTGGCACATCGTGGTGCTCGACGAGGCGCAGGCGATCAAGAGCCCCGACGCCAAGGCGACGCGCGCGGTGTGCCAGCTTCAGACACGGCAGCGCCTGTGCCTGTCCGGCACGCCGATCGAGAACAACCTCGAGGAGCTGTGGTCGCAGTTCGCGTTCCTGATGCCCGGCCTGCTCGGCGACCGGCGCGGCTTCACCAAGCGGTTCCGCACGCCGATTGAGAAGCGCGGCGACGACCAGCGGCGCGTGCAGCTGATCCGACGCATCCGCCCGTTCATCCTCAGGCGCACCAAGTCAGAGGTCGCCACCGACTTGCCGCCCAAGCACACCATCCTGCGCCGCGTCACCCTGGCCCCGGAGCAGCGCGAGATCTACGAGACGATCCGCGGCACCCTGCAGGAGAAGGTGCGCGCGCAGATCACCGAGAACAGCTTGGCGCGCAGCCGGATCGTGGTGCTCGACGCCCTCCTCAAGCTGCGCCAGGCGTGCTGCGACCCGCGGCTGGTGAAGCTGCCGTCCGCGCAGCAGGTGGAGGTGTCCTCCAAGCTCGACACGCTGATGGAGATGATCGGCGAGATGGTGCCCGAGGGGCGGCGCATCCTGCTGTTCTCGCAGTTCACCTCGATGCTGGACCTGATCAAGCCGCGGCTCGACGAGGCGGGCATCGCCTTCGTCGAGCTGCGCGGCAGCACCCATGACCGCGGCGAGCCGGTGCGCGCGTTCCAGGCCGGCGAGGTGCCGGTGTTCCTGATCAGCCTCAAGGCGGGCGGGCGCGGGCTCAACCTCACCGCCGCCGACACGGTGATCCACTACGACCCGTGGTGGAACCCCGCGGTGGAGGACCAGGCCTCGGACCGCGCCCACCGCCTGGGCCAGACCAAGTCGGTGTTCGTCTACAAGCTGATCGCGGCGGACACGGTGGAGGAGCGCATCCTGGAGCTGCAGCAGCGCAAGGCGGAGCTGGCGGGGATCGCGTTCGATGAGACCAGCGACCTGGGCGGGCTCGGCGTCGACGACGTGGACTTCCTGTTCTCGGGGCCGCTGGAGCAGGCAGCCTAGGTGTTTAGTCCCGGGGTGTGGTGATACGGGTTTGTTTTAAACCGTTCTG
>CAXSFU010000120.1:0-6679 GCA_964236695.1 uncultured Acetobacteraceae bacterium
GGCCACGCGACCAGCGTGGGCGTGGACGACCCAGACACCCCCCTGCTCTACGTCCTGCGCAACGAGCT
This sequence comes from uncultured Acetobacteraceae bacterium, assembly GCA_964236695.1. GTDB lineage: Bacteria > Pseudomonadota > Alphaproteobacteria > Acetobacterales > Acetobacteraceae > CAXSEF01. The sequence continues at coordinate 69 of CAXSFU010000120.1, forward strand.
GGGCTTCCACGGCCCGCGCTTCGGCTGCGGCCTCGGCCAGTGCGGCGCCTGCACCGTGCACGTCGACGGCGCCGCCGTGCGCTCCTGCATCACCCCCCTGTCCAGCGTCGGCGAGGCCAAGGTCGTGACCCTGGAGGGCCTCGGCACGCCGGAGGCGCCCTCGCCGGTGCAGAAGGCGTTCATCACCGAGCAGGCGGCCCAGTGCGGCTACTGCATCAACGGCATGATCATGCAGTCCACCGCCTTCCTCGCCACCAACAAGACGCCGAGCGAGGCGGAGATCCGCCAGGCGCTGGCCGGCAACCTGTGCCGCTGCGGCACCCACCTGCGCATCGTGCGCGCCGTCGCCCGCGCGGCGCACGGGATGGCCGGAGGCCCCGACCATGCTTGACCTTCACGCGGCCCGGCACGACCAGGCACCCGCGACGGAGGCGGCCCCCGCCGCGCCAACCGCGCCCACCCGCCGCACCCTGCTGCGCGCCGGCGCCGGCCTCGTCGTGAGCTTCGCCCTCGCCCGCCCGTCGTCGGCGCAGCCGATGCCCGCCGGCCACGTCGAGACCCCGTCCGGCACCGCCGCCGCCCCGGGCGCCGCGGCCGCCGGCAAGTCCGTGGCGCTCGACCAGGTGGACGGCTTCCTCGCCATCAACCCCGACGGCACCGTCACGCTGTTCTCCGGCAAGGTCGACCTCGGCACCGGCGTGCGCACCGCGCTGATGCAGATCGTGGCCGACGAGCTCGACGTGCCCCCCGGCCAGATCAGCGTGGTCTCCGGCGACACCGCGCTCACCCCCGACCAGGGCCCGAGCTTCGGCAGCCTGTCGATCCAGAGCGGCGGCGTGCAGATCCGCCAGGCCGCCGCCACCGCCCGCAAGGCCCTGCTCGACCTTGCCGCCGCCAAGCTGCAGGTTGTGCCCACGGCACTCGCCGTCTCGGAAGGCCGCGTCACCGCCGGCCAGGACAGCGTCACCTACGCAGAGCTGGTCGCCGACCACCCGCTCCAGCTCAAGGTCGACCCCGCCCTGCCCACCCGCAACCCCGCGACCTTCAAGGTCGTCGGCACCTCCGTGGCGCGCGTCGACATCCCGGCCAAGTGCACCGGCACCTTCACCTACATGCAGGACGTCCGCGTCGACGGCATGCTGCACGGCCGCGTGGTCCGCCCGCCGACTATGGGCGGCACGCTCGTCAGCGTCGACGAGTCGTCCGTGAAGGACATCCCCGGCGTCGTGAAGGTGGTGCGCGACGCCAGCTTCCTCGGCGTCGTGGCGAAATCCGAGTGGGCCGCGATCCGCGCCTCCCGGGCGCTGCAGGCAAAATGGTCCGACTGGGCCGGCCTGCCCGACCAGGACCGCCTGTTCGAGCACGTCCGCGCGACGAAGGTCGACAAGGACGAGGTGACGTCGAGCACCGGCGACGCCGGCTTGGCCGTGGACCGCGCCTCCAAGCGCATGTCCGCCACCTACGACTTCGCGATCCACACCCACGGCTCCATCGGCCCTTCCTGCGCCGTGGCCCAGGTCGTCGACGGCCACCTCACCTGCTGGACCGCCTCGCAGGCCACGCACAACCTGCGCAAGTCGCTGGCCGCCATGACCGGCCTCGCCCCGGAGGCCGTGCGCTGCATCTACGTCGACGGCTCCGGCTGCTACGGCCGCAACGGCCACGAGGACGCCGCCTCCGACGCCGTGCTGCTCTCCCAGGCCATGGGCGGCCAGCCGGTGCGGGTGCAGTGGATGCGCGCCGACGAGCACGGCTGGGACCCCAAGGGCCCGCCCACCCTGCTCGACCTGCACGCCGCCCTCGACGAGACCGGCGCCGTCACCGCCTGGCAGAGCGAGCTGTTCACCCCCGACGTCACCGCCAAGAACGTGCCCCTGCTCACCGCCTCCCTCGCCGACAAGCCGCATGACCAGGGCATGAGCCCCGGCGCCGTCACCGGCGACAGCGCGATCCCCTACGACTTCCCCAACATCCACACCCTCGCCCACCGCCTCGCCGACACCCCGTTCCGCCCGTCCTGGATCCGCACCCCCGGCCGCCTGCAGAACACCTTCGCCAACGAGTCCTTCATCGACGAGATTGCCGCCGCCACCCGCACCGACCCGATGCAGTTCCGCATCGACCACCTCAAGGACCCCCGCGGCCTGGAGCTCCTGCAGCGCCTCGCCAAGCTGAGCGGCTGGGACAGCCGCCCCTCCCCGCGCACCGACCAGACCGGAGACGTCGCCCGCGGCCGCGGCATGGCCTACGTCAAGTACGAGATGGTGCGCACCTACATCGGCCTCGTCGCAGAGGTCGAGGTCACCCGTGCCACCGGCGCCATCCGCGTGACAAAGGTCTACGTCGCCCACGACTGCGGCCAGATCATCAACCCCGACGGCCTGCGCAACCAGATCGAGGGCAACGTGATCCAGACCACCAGCCGCGTGCTGATGGAGACCGTCACCTTCGACCGCGGCATGGTCACCAGCCTCGACTGGTCCACCTACCCGATCATCACCTTCCCCGACGTCCCCGAGGTCGTCATGGACCTGATCGACCGCCCCACCGAGAAGCCCTGGGGCGCCGGCGAGCCCTCCTCCGCCGTGGTGCCCGGCGCCATCTCCAACGCGGTGTTCGACGCGGTCGGCGCGCGGATGCGCTCGGTGCCGATGACGCCGGCCAAGGTGCTGGCGGCGATGAAGCAGGCGTAAGGCAAGGCCAGGGCCCTGCCCTGGACCCGCCAGGGGCAGCGCCCCTGGACCGGCACAACTTCAGGCCGGCGGCACCTTACGCGCCCGGGTGCCGCCGGCCCAGGCCGAGGTTTCCAAAGGCTCGCCTTTGACGGGGTCCAGGGGCAGCGCCCCTGGCCTTGCTTCCCTACACCGCCGCCGCGATCGCAGCCCCCAGCGCCGCGGTCGACCCTCGCCCCCCCAAATCCGGCGTCAGCGGCGCGTCCCCCGCCCCCAGCACCCGCTCGATCGCGGCCAGCACCGCCGCCCCCGCCTCCGGCTGCCCGAGGTGGTCGAGCATCATCGCCGCCGACCAGATCTGCCCCACCGGATTGGCGATCCCCTGCCCCGCGATGTCCGGCGCCGACCCGTGCACCGGCTCGAACATCGACGGGTGCTTCCGCTCCGGGTTGAGGTTCGCGCTCGGCGCCACCGCGATCGTCCCGGTCACGCCAGGCCCGAGGTCGGACAGGATGTCGCCGAACAGGTTGCTCGCCACCACCACGTCGAACCGCTCCGGCGACAGCACGAACCGGGCGCACAGGATGTCGATGTGATACTGGTCCGTCCGAACCCCCGGATACTCGCTCCCGACCGCCGCGAACCGCTCGTCCCAGTACGGCATGGAGTGGAAGATGCCGTTCGACTTGGTGGCCGAGGTGACGTGCGCCCGCCTCAGCCGCTGCGCGAGGTCGAACGCGTAGCGCAGCACCCGGTCCGTGCCGCGACGGGTGAAGATCGCCACCTGCTGCACCTGCTCGCTGTCGGTGCCCTCCCCGAACCGCCCGCCGACCTGGGAGTACTCGCCCTCGGTGTTCTCCCTGACCACCCAGAAATCGATGTCGCCGGGCCTCTTCCCCGCCAGCGGGCACGGCACGCCCGGCAGCAGCCGCACCGGCCGCAGGTTCACGTACTGCTCGAACTCGCGCCGGATCGGGATCAGCAGCCCCCACAGCGACACGTGGTCCGGCACCCCCGGAAACCCGACCGCGCCCAGCAGGATCGCGTCGTGGTCGCGCAGCCGCTCGATGCCGTCCGCCGGCATCATCCGCCCGGTCGCCCTGAACGTCTCGCACGACCAGTCGAAGTGCCGCGGCTCGACGGCGAAGCCGAACTTCGCCGCCGCCGCGTCGAGCACGGCCAGCGCCGGCGGCATCACCTCGCGGCCGATGCCGTCCCCGGGGATCACGGCGATGCGAAAGGTCGTCATGGCAGGCTCCTCCTGACGCAGGTGGACAATGACACAGCCGTCCTGTCATGGCTTGCCTCGCCTCAGGCCGACGCCGCCGCGGTGTCCAGGCCCTACGACGCCTCCGGCCAACGCTGCGCCCCATGCAGCCGCCGCAGCACAAGAACCGCGTCGGCCTCGACGCGATACGCCACCACGAGCGGCGTTCCCCCAACCACCAACTCGCGCGTGCCCTCGACTCGTCCGGCCCGACCCAGCTGGGGATGCTCGCCCAGCCGCCGGATGCCCGCCTCCACGGCATCGCCCAGCGCGACCGCCGCGCGCGGGTCGCGTTCCCCCAGATAGGCAAGCTGGCTCCACAGATTGCCAGCCGCAGCCGGCAGCCACTCGATCCTCACACGCCACGCTTACCAGCCAGCCCTGCGCGCTGCTGCCGCCACGTGGACGCCACGTCCTCGTGCCCGAGCCACACGACACTCGGATCATCCGCCTCGCGCACGCCAACCTCGACCTCGCCGACAAACCAGAGGTCATGGCCGCGCGCCTCGCGCTGGCGCCGGACGAAGTCGCGCATCAGGTCACGCACGATCTCCGAGGCCGGCAGCCGCTTGGCCTCCGCTTCCGCCATGAACTGGTCCCGCAGCTCGGCATCAAGCGTCAGAGTGAACATCGCCTCGTCCGTCATGCCCGTACCCCGACTATGCCCCGCCATCCATACGGTTCGGCCACGGCGTCCCGCAAGCGAGCCGGAAGCAGGGCCAGGACGCTGCCCCATGCTTAAAGCGGCGACCCGCCAGGGCGAGCCGCCCCTGGACCGGCACGACAAGAACCCAGCAATGCCGGGGTCTGGGGGGCGGCCTCGCCCCCCAGCCTTGCCTTGCTACGCCGCCGCCAGCCGCGCCGCCGCCCGCGCCCTGCGCTCGTCCTTGCGGTTCGGTCCGCCCTCCTTCTTCGCCGGCCTGTCCTTCTTCGCCAGCAGCACCCGGTACTCGTCCATGTCCCCGTCGTACGGCCGCACCGTTCCGTCCGCCACCAGCCACAGCCGGTCCGCGATCAGCTCCACCAGGTGCGGGTCGTGGGTGATCAGGATCACCGCCCCCTCGAAGCTGCCGAGCGCCCGCACCAGCGCGTCGCACGCGTCGATGTCGAGGTGGTTGGTCGGCTCGTCCAGGATCAGCAGCTGCGGCGCCTCGCGCGTCGCCAGCGCCAGCATCAGCCGCGCCCGCTCGCCCCCCGACAGGCTCGCCGTCGGCGTGTTCGCCCGCTCCGCGTCCAGCCCGAACCGCGCCAGCTGCGAGCGCAGCACCCCCGGCGCCGCCTGCGACAGCGCGCGGCCCATGTGGTCGAGCGGCGACTCCCCCGCCACCAGCTCCGCCTCCTGGTGCTGCGCGAAATACCCCACCCGCAGCTTGCCCGACCGACGCATCGACCCCCCGCCCGCCGCCAGCCGCCCCGCGACCAGCTTGGCGAACGTCGACTTCCCGTTCCCGTTGGCCCCCAGCAGCGCGATCCGGTCGTCCGGGTCGATCGACAGCGACAGCCCGCTCAGCACCGGCGCCCCGCCATACCCCACGCTGACGTCGTCCAGAGACAGGATCGGCGGCGCCAGCTTCGGGCTTTCCGGGAACGCGAACCGCGTCGGCGACGCCTCGATCACCGCGTCGATCATCGGCATCTTCTCCAGCGCCCGCAGCCTGCTCTGCGCCTGCCGCGCCTTGGACGCCGACGCCCGGAACCGGTCCACGAACGCCTGCATGTGCGCCCGCTGCGCAGTGACCTTCTCCGCCGCCCGCGTCTGCTGCATCGCCTGCTCGGTGCGGATGCGCACGAACTCGCTGTAGCCCCCCGGCGTCAGCGACAGCCGCCGCTGGTCCAGGTGCGCGATCGCGTGCACCGACCGGTCCAGCAGTCCCTGGTCGTGGCTCACCACCAGCGCGGCGCCCGGGAAGCGCGCCAGCCACGCCTCCAGCCACATCGTCGCCTCCAGGTCGAGGTGGTTGGTCGGCTCGTCGAGCAGCAGCAGGTCCGGGTTCGAGAACAGCACCGTCGCCAACGCCACCCGCATCCGCCAACCCCCCGAGAACGAGTCCACCGGCCGCAGCTGCGTCTCCGCGTCGAACCCCAGCCCCGCCAGGATCGTCGCCGCCCGCGACGGCGCCGTGTCCGCGTCGATCGCCCCCAGCCGCTCCCAGATCGCCGCCACCCGGTCCGGCGCCACCCGCCCCCGCTCCGCCTCCGCCGCCTCCGCCAGCAGCGCCAACCGCTCCTCGTCCCCCGCCAGCACGGTATCAAGCAGCGACTGCGGCCCGGACGGCGCCGTCTGGCGCACCTGCGCCATCCGCGCGCGCGACGACAGCCGGATGTCGCCCCCGTCGACGCTGATCTCGCCCGACACCGCCTTGAGCAGCGTCGACTTGCCCGCCCCGTTGCGCCCCACCAGCCCGATGCGCCGCCCTGGATCGACCGACAGGTCCGCGCCCTCCAGCAAAGTGCGCCCGGCGATGCGCAGCGTGACGGCCGAGATCGTGAGCAGGCTCATGGCGGGGGCTCCGTGCGTGGCACGGGCCATGCCACGAAACCGCCCCGGCCTCAAGGAATCCGCTGCACCTGCGAAGGCAAGGCCAGGGCTCTGCCCTGGACCCGCCGGGGGCACGCGCCCCCGGACCCGCACAAACAGGGACTCCGGACCCAAAGGGATGGTTTCCAAAGGC
>CAXSFU010000121.1:0-6639 GCA_964236695.1 uncultured Acetobacteraceae bacterium
TCTTTGGTTCTTTCTTTCAAGAAAGAACACGCTTTCTTCCTGCCTCCGCGCACGCCAGCGGCGCCGCCCCTTCGCCCCGCGACGCCGACGGGTGACGCGCGCGCCCCGGCGTCCTAGGCTGGCCGCTCGCGCCAGGGCATCCTGCGGCGCGCCGGCGCTGGACCCCGCCGCGCTTGCGTGCCATTTCGCCCCACCATCCGCGCTGCCAGCGACTGGCGGCGCCTCGGAGCATCGCCATGCCGGTTCCAGGGTCCGCCGCCGCCTCCGATTCCCGCCCGGCGGAGATCCTCGCGATCTTCAGCCGCGAGGTCGGCGTGGCGCCGGAGCGTTTGCGCCCGGAGGCGACGCTGGACTCTCTCGAGATCGCCTCGCTCGACGTCGTGCAGGCGATGTTCGCGATCGAGGAGCGCTTCGACGTGCAGATCCCCGTGGTGCCCGACCGCGCCGGCTCGGAGTTCACCACGGTGGGCCAGCTCCTCGACCACGTCCTCGTCACCCTCGACCGCGGCGGACCCCCCGGAAGCGCCGCGCCGGCGTCCGCTCCGGCGGCCACGACCCCCGCGGCCCCGGCGCCGGCCTCGCCCGCCCCGGGCGAGGCGGCCCGTCCCGCCCCCGACGCCGGGACCGACACCGCCGCATGAGCCGGCGCCGCGTCGCCGTCACCGGCCTGGGGATGATCTGCGCCAGCGGCGCCGACGTGTCCGCCGCCTGGCCCGCCCTGCTCGCCGGCCGCTGCGCCACCGGCCCGATCCGCACGATCGACACCGCCCGCATCGGCAGCCGCACCGCCGGCGAGGTGGCCGGCTTCGATCCGCTGGCGTACTTCGCCCACAAGCGTGTCGCGGTGCTCGACCGCGCCGCGCAGTTCGCCGTGGTCGCGGCGCGCGAGGCGATGGCCGACGCCGGCCTGTCCGTGCTGCCGCCGGGTCCGCGCTCCGAGCGCTGCGGCGCCATCCTCGGCGGTCCGGTCGGCCAGGTCACCATGGACGCCGCCTACGCCCAGTTCTACGGCGCCCCCAGCGACCGCGTGAACCCCTTCACCGTGCCGCGCCTGATGCCCAGCGCGTCGGCGAGCCAGGTCTCCGCCGACCTCGGCCTGCGCGGGCCCTCCTATGCCGTCTCCTCCGCCTGCGCGTCGGCCGCCCACGCCATCGGCCAGGCGTTCCATGCCGTCGCCTCCGGCCTGCTCGACCTCGCCGTCGCCGGCGGCAGCGACGCGCCGCTGGTCCCGGGCGTGCTGCGCGCCTGGGAGTCGCTGCGCGTGCTCAGCCCGGACGTGTGCCGCCCGTTCTCGCGCGACCGCCCCGGCCTGGTGCTCGGCGAGGGCGCGGGCATGCTGGTCCTCGAGCCCTGGGACGACGCGATCGCCCGCGGCGCCCGCATCCACGGCGAGGTCGCCGGCGTCGGCATGAGCGCGGACGCCGCCGACCTCACCGCGCCCGACGCCGACGGCGCCGCCCGCGCCATGCGCGCCGCCCTGGCCGACGCCGGCGAGGACGCGGAGGCCGTCGGCTACGTCAACGCCCACGGCACCGGCACCCGGCTCAACGACCTCACGGAGTCCGAGGCGCTGCGCCGCGTGTTCGGCGCCCGCCTGCCCGGCCTGCCGGTCTCGTCCACCAAGTCGATGATCGGCCACACTCTGAACGCCGGCGGCGGCATCGAGGCCGTCGCCACCCTGCTCGCGCTGCGCGAAGGCCTGCTGCCGCCCACCGCGAACTTCCGCGAGCCCGACCCGGACTGCCCGGTCGACTGCATCCCCGACGGCCCACGCCCGACGCGGGCCCGCCTCGCGCTCAGCAACTCGTTCGCGTTCGGCGGCCTGAACGCGGTCCTTGCCCTGCGCAGGGCGTAGCAAGGCCAGGGCTCTGCCCTGGACCCGCCGGGGGCAGGCGCCCCCGGACCCGCGTAAATTGGAGTCCAGGCCCAGGTCCAGGTTTCCAAAGGCGAGCCTTTGGCGGGGTCCAGGGGCGGAGCCCCTGGCCTTGCTTCCTTTCCGGCCCCAGGAGCGCATCGCGTGACGGCCACCGCCCATATCAACCGCATCGCCACCGCCGTGCCCCCCCACGACGTGCACGACGCCTTCATCGCCCTGGCCCGCACCCTGCTGCCCGACGAGCGCGCCCGCGCCGTGTTCGAGCGCATGGCCGAGCGCTCCGGCATCGCCCACCGCCACGCCGTGCTGCAGGCCGGCCGCGTGGACCAGGGCGAGGTCGACACGTCCGGCTTCTACCGGCGCGGCGCCTTCCCCTCCACCGCCGCGCGCATGCGCCTCTACGAGGAGGCCGCCCCGGCGCTCGCCTGTGACGCCGTCGCCGGCCTGCGCCTCGACCCGCAGGAGGTGACACACCTCGTGGTCGCCTCCTGCACCGGCTTCTCCGCCCCCGGCCTGGACCTGCAGATCGCCCGCCGCCTCGGACTGCGCGCCGACGTGGAGCGCACCCTGGTCGGCTTCATGGGCTGCGCCGCCGCCGTGCCCGCGCTCCGCACCGCCCGCCACATCGTCCGCTCCGAGCCCTCCGCGCGTGTCCTCGTCGTGTGCTGCGAGCTGTCCTCGCTGCACCTGCAGGAAAGCGCCGCCCTGGAGGAGGTGCTGTCCTTCCTGTTGTTCGCCGACGGCAGCGCCGCCGCCCTGGTGACCGCGGAGCCGCACGGCCTCGCCCTGGAGGACTTCCGCTGCGCCGTGATCCCCGACAGCGCGGACTTCATCACCTGGCACGTCGGCGACACCGGCTTCGAGATGCACCTGTCCGGCCGCGTCCCCGGCCGCATCGCCGCCACTCTGCGCGACGAGGCGGAGCACGGCGGCGCCGACACCCTGCTGCGCGGCGTCCCCGCCTCGGCCTACGACCTGTGGGCGGTGCACGCCGGCGGCCGCACCGTGCTCGACGCGGTGGAGCAGGGCCTCCAGCTCGATCCCTCGGCCCTGCGCCACTCGCGCGCCGTGCTGCACGACTGCGGCAACATGAGCTCGGCCACTGTGCTGTTCGTCCTCGACCGTATCCTGCGCGAGGCGCCGCCGCCGGGCGCGCGCGGCCTGGCCATGGCGTTCGGGCCGGGGATGGTCGCGGAAAGCTTCCGGTTCCGCGCGGCCTGAAGCAGGCAAGGTTGAGGCCCTGCCTCAAACTCCGCCAAAGGCAAGCCTTTGGAGTCCACGTCCCAAGTAAGGCCGGGTCCAGGGGCGGCTTCGCTCCTGGCGGGTCTGGGCAGAGCCCAGCCTTGCTTCCCTATCCTCCCCCGGAGCCCCGCCCTTGCCCCCACCCCCCGACTTCCGCCGCCGCTCCCCCGCCACCGAGCTGATGGACACCGAGCCCGTCGCCGCCGAGGACTTCTCCCGGTGCCTCGCCGACCTCGCGACGGTGAACCGCGTCACCCTCGCCCACCGCCCGACGCTCGCCTTCCTGGCCCGCGCCACCCGGCGCCACCCGCCCGGCCCGGCGGGCCTGAGCGTGCTCGACGTCGCCTACGGCCACGGCGACATGACCCGCGTCCTCCGCCGCTGGTGCGACCGCCGCGGCCTCGCCGCCACCCTGTCCGGCATCGACCTCAACCCGCACAGCGCCACCGCCGCCCGCGCCGCCACGCCAGCGTCCATGCGCATCGACTTCCGCACCGGCGACGTGTTCGACCACGCGCCCGACCCCCGCCCGGACTACGTCGTCTCCTCCCTGTTCACCCACCACCTGCCCGACGCCGACGTCGTGCGCTTCGTCCGGTGGATGGAGCGCACCGCCCGCCTCGGCTGGTTCGTCAACGACCTGCACCGCCACCGCCTGCCCTACGAGGGGTTCCGCGTGCTCTCGCGCGCCATGCGCTGGCACCGCTTCGTGCAGCACGACGGCCCGGTCTCCATCACCCGCGCCTTCGTGCCGTCCGACTGGACCCGCCTGCTCGCCGAGGCCGGCGTCGACGCCGAGGTGCGCCGCGTCCTGCCCTGGCGCCTGTGCGTGGCGCGCCTGCGGTGATCGCCCCAGGCCTGGTCGCCCCGCACCTGGTCGCGATCGCCGGCGCCGGCCCGGCCGGGTGCGCCGCCGCCATCCTGCTCGCCCGCGCCGGCCGCGCCGTCACCCTCGTCGAGCGCGAGCGCGCCCCCGCCCACAAGGTCTGCGGCGAGTTCATCAGCCGCGAGGCCGTCGCCGACCTCGACGCCCTCGGCCTCGACCTTGCGGCCCTCGGCGCCCGTCGCATCGCCCGCATGCGCCTGGTCCGCGGCGCCCGCGTGGTCGAGTCCGCCCTGCCGTTCGTCGCCGCCAGCCTGACCCGCCGCACCCTGGACGCCGCCCTGCAGGCCCGCGCCGTGGCCTGCGGCGCCACCCTGCTGCGCGGCCGCACCGTGCGCGCCCTGCGCGCCGACGCCCTCGACCTCGACGGCGGCGACACCCTGCCCGCCGCCGCCGTGCTCCTCGCCACCGGCAAGCACGATTTGCGCGCCCTGCGCCGCCCCGCCCCCGCCGGCCCGCGCCTGGTCGCCTTCAAGACCTACTGGCGCCTGTCCCCCGCCCAGGCCGCCGCCCTCGCCAACCACGTCGAGGTCCTGCTGTTCCCCGACCGGGGCGGCGGCACCTACGGCGGCCTGCAGCCCGTGGAAGGCGGCGCCGCCAACCTCTGCCTCCTGGTCTCCCAGGCCCGCCTCGACGCCGCCGCCGGCCGCTGGGACGCGGTGCTCGACGCCCTGTGCGCCGACTGCCCCCACCTGCGCGCCCGCCTCGACGGCGCCACCCCCCTGCTCGACCGCCCGCTCTCCATCGCCGGCGTTCCCTACGGCTTCGTCCACCGCGGCCCCGCCGGCGAACTGTTCCGCCTCGGCGACCAGTGCGCCGTGATCCCCTCGTTCAGCGGCGACGGCATGGCCATCGCCCTGCACAGCGCCCGCCTCGCCGCCCGCGTGCTGCTGGCCGGCGGCACCGCCGACGACCACGCCCGCCGGATGCGCGCCGACGTCGCCCGCCCGATGCGCGTGGCGCGCGCGCTCTCCGCGCTCGGCCGCACCGGGGCAGGGCAGGGGGCGCTGGTCGCCGCCTGCGCGATGTGGCCGGGTGTGATCCGGGCGGCGGCGCTGGCCACGCGGGTGTCGGCGCCCACGCCGGACAGCAAGCAAGGCTGGGCTCTGCCCAGACCCGCAAAGGGCCGTGAGGCCCTTTGATCCCTACACCTTAATGCTATCTTCTACCGACGAGCCTTCGGTGGGCAAAAACACAGAGTAGTCTTGAATAACAACAACAAAAATCATACCAAAGTACAATACAAGATGTCACCTGCTGCAGTATCTTCGTTAGTATCCGGTACAATAGCTATCACAGGAATTATAATATCTTTCTATATTGAAAAAATAAGAAGTTTTATATCAAGACCTAATCTTGAAATGATATTCAGCCATGAAGACGGCGGATGTAGGGTGGTTCACAATAGTGCACGAACCTACATACGAGTACGAGTAAGAAACAAAAAGAAGCGCATTGCCACAGGTTGCAGAGTGTACTTGTCAGATGTCAAAATTAACGGTGTAAGAAAAATCCTAAATGACAGTCCTCAGTTAAACTGGCCTTATCTTGGTTGCAGCAGTATAGAGATAAGGGAAGGTTTAAGCCAGTACGTGGATGTTGCCAATTACTTCGACGAAACTTGTAACGACCGTAAAACAAATCTCAAGTTTGAAACGTTCTTCACAACGCGTCAGCTAAACGATTTAGAGAGGCAGCCAGCAAACTGTCATATTACCTTGGTATTGGTGGCAGACCACGGCTTTAGAACAGAGTATGCCATTGAAATTATCTGTGGTGGGTCGTCGGACAGATTTGACGCGAAGTCTCTAAACTAAACGTGAGTAAAGGTGCCGACTAAACCGACGGAACTCGTTCGGATCGGTCGCTGCCTTCGACCTGCTTCGCCACCTCGATCGCCGCGCACATCGCCCGCACGCCCGCCGCCGGCCCCTCCGCGTGCCCCCACACCGCGCCCACCACCGCCAGGAAGTCCGCCCCCGCCGCCACCAGCGGCGCGCAGTTCTCCGCCGTGATCCCCCCGATCGCCACGCACGGCACCTCCATCAGCTCCGTCCACCACGACAGCAGCCCGACGTCCGCCCGGATCTCCGTCTCCTTCGTGCCGCTCGGAAAGAACGCCCCGAACGCCACGTAGTCCGCCCCCGCCTCGCCCGCCTGCATCGCCAGGTCCCGGCTGTCGTAGCACGACACCCCGAGCTGCCCCTCGCCCAGCACCCGCCGCGCCTCGGCCACCCCCATGTCCTCGGCCCCCACGTGCGCCCCGTCGCACCCGCACGCCACCGCCAGCGCCGGGTCGTCGTTGAGCAGCAGCGCCACGTCGCGCGCCTGCGTCACCGGCCGCAGCAGCTCCGCCGTCCGCCGCACCGTGTCGCGCGACGCCCCCTTCAGCCGCAGCTGCACCGCCGCCACGTCGCCCGCGTCCAGCGCCGCCGCCAGCAGGTCAGCGAACCCCGCCGGGAGCTGCGGCGGCGTGATCAGGTAGAGACGGGTGTCGGGCATCGGCTACGTCCGAAAGGAAAAGCAAGGCCAGGGCTCTGCCCTGGACCGGCACACGTAAGGAAGGGCGGCCGGGGGCACCGGCCCCGTCGAGGTTTCCAAAGGCTCGGCCTTTGGCGGGGTCCAGGGGCAGAGCCCC
>CAXSFU010000122.1:0-6433 GCA_964236695.1 uncultured Acetobacteraceae bacterium
CACCTTGGACAATGGGACGTTGACCGGCACGCTCGGGGCACTGGCAAACCCGATTGTCCTCGTCACCAGCAACGCCATCGCGGCCACTGGGACGCTGGCAGGGCTGATCACGGGCACGGGCGCGCTGCATCTGGCCGGCAACGTGGTGTTGACGAACAGGGGCAACACCTATTCGGGTGGTACCGTGATCGGGCCTGCCAGCGCGACCGACCAGTCCTTCGGCAGTCGCTATGACAGGGTCGAGCTTGCGGCTACCGGCGCGGCTGGTACCGGGCCGCTTGCTGTCGGGGCCGGCACGCTGACGTTGGACCGGGGCGTCACAGTCGCGGCAATCACCGCGGCCTTTAGCGGCATTTCTGAAATCGACGCCACCGACCAAGCAACCACGGTGTTCGCCGAACAGATGTCGCTGACTTACAACAACGGCGCAGGCCATGCGACAATCGTAGGCGCGGCCCAGCCAGGCCCTGAGATCACCGGCGAAGGTCCCGACATCTTTGGGATCATGACGGTTCAGGGCGGCACTGGCAGCGTCACCGTCTTCGGTGGCAACAGCTCCAGCCTGCTTTACGGAGGCACTGCCGGCAACAACGTCCTGATCGCGGGTGCCGACCTGTCCGCTTACGCGCCGGTGGGTCAGGGCGGCGGCTTCGTCAAAAACGCCTCTGTCCTGGCCTATGCCCCTGCGGCATCCACCCTGTTCGCAGGCGGCAACAACGATCTTCTCGTTGCAAGTGGTACCGACAACACTCAGTCAACCAATCCAAACGGGGTTTTCAACACCCTGGTTGCTGCTGGTGGCAGCGAGACGCTGACCGGCGCCGGGTCCACCGGGCGCAACCTGTTCTTTGGCGGAACCGGCTCGGATGTGATCGCGGCAGGTGGCGGCGCAAGCACGATCGTGGCCGGCAGCGGCACCACCACGATCAGCGGCGGTAGCGCCTCCACCGCGATCTTCGCGGGCACGGGCACGAACGTCGTCCTCGGGGGCAGCGGTGCCGACTACGTTCAGGCTGGGGCAGGCAATGCCACCCTGTTCGCAGGCGCAGGCATGGACCTCATCGGCGTGGTCAACGGCCAAGCTGGCGGCAGCTTGGTCGTCTCCGGTTTTCGCACCGCCGCCGACCACATCTCAGCGCAAGGATATGCGGCGGCTCCTGTCGTCGCATCAGGCGGCGGCAACACGGTGCTGACCTTCTCCGACCACACTCAGGTCACGCTGCTCGGCGTGGCATCGCTGCCAGGTGCCGCGTTCTCGTAGTGTGACTGTCTGGACTTCCCCCCTGGGAGTGGAGGGTTTGCTAACGAACCCGAACACCCCAGGAGGGCAGGATGGTGGAGAAGCGACGCCGACGTTAGTTCGCGGCGGAGTTCAAGGCGCAGGCGGTCCGGCGCGTGCTGGAGGGTGGCCACAGGCTGGCGGAGGTGGCGGCCGAGCTGGGCGTGAGCACTGGCCAGCTGAGCACGTGGCGCACGGAGCAGCTGGCGGCGGGCTCGGCCGAGGCCCTGGCCGCTCGCAAGGCCGAGGAAGCCGAGACGATCCGGCTCAAGCGCGAGGTGCGGCGACTTGAGGAGGAGAACCCGATCCTCAGGAAGGCCGCGGCGGTTTTCGCCAAGGGGATCGTGTGACGAAGCTCACCTTCGTGTCGGCCGAGCGGGGCAACCATGCCGTGGCGACGCTGTGCCGAGTGATCGGCATCAGGGGTCACGCCATGGAACGGGCAGGATAGCACGGTGGGCGGGGTGAACCGGGAACATGGTCACGCTGCGGCCGCGAGTGGTTCGGCGGCCATGCCGCGCAGCAGCCTGAACCCGTCTGGGCCGAACGCGCTGCCGGCGCCCCAGAGGTAGTCGCCGGTCAGGTTGATGTGCTGCCAGCCGAGCGGCGCCAGGTGGGCCAGCAGGGCATCCGGGATCACCTCGCCGCGGCGGCGCACCGCGTCCAGCGCGCGGCCGAGATAGACGGTGTTCCACAGCGCGATGGCGGCCGTGACCAGTGCGAGGCCGCTGGCCCGGTGCTGCTGCGCCTCGGCGGTCCGGTCGCGCAGGCGCCCGAGCTGGTGGAAGCAGACGGCGCGGGCGAGCGCGTTGCGGGACTCGCCCTTGTTCAGCGCCACGGTGGCCTGCCGTCGCAGGGCGGGCTGCTCCAGCCAGTCCAGGGTGTGGAGGGTGCGCTCGATGCGGCCGACCTCGCGCAGCGCCACGGCCAGCCCGTTCTGCCGCGGGTAGTTGCCGAGGCGCCTGAGGATCAGCGATGCGCTGACCACGCCGGTGCGGACCGAGGCCGCAAGGCGCAGCACGTCGTCCCACTGTGCCATGATGGCCTTCTCGTCGGGCTTGCCTGCGATGAATGGCGCCAGCGCCGGCCAGGTGCTGGGGGTGCCGAAGGCATACAGCCGGCGCTCGGCCAGGTTGGGGATGCGCGGGGCAAAGCGGATGCCCAAGACATGCGCCAACGCGAACACATGGTCGCTGACGCCGCCGCCATCCGTGTGGTGGGTGGAGATGCTGAGGTCGGCTTCATGGTAAAGCAGGCCGTCAATGACGTGCGCCGCCTCGCCGGCCCCGGTGATCGGCGCGGTGTAGAAGGGCGCGTGGCGGTCGGAGACGTGCGTGTAGAACAGCGCCGTCGCCTCGCGTCCGTAGTGGGCGTTGAAGGCGCCTACGGCCTCGCCGCGCCCGGCGGTCGGGAAGTGCTGGCCGTCCGAGCTGGACACGTCGGCGGCCCCGAACAGGGCGGCCAGCGGCTGGCCGTGCAGGGCGTTGACCAGGATGGTGGTGCCGCCGCGGTAGGTGTCCTCGCGCAGGTGCCATCCCGCGTTCCAGGCAAGCTGGCGGTAGCTGGCCAGGTCGCAGGCGTCGGCCATCCGGGTCAGGCCCAGGTTGGTCGCGTCGGCCAGCACCGCGGTGAGCACCACGCGCGGGTCGGCAGCGGGCAGGCCGGTGTGCAAGTGGGTGAACGCGCCACTGAACCCGGTCCAGCCGTCCACCTCGGCCAGCATGTCCGTGACGCGGACGCTGGGCACCATGCCGTAGAGCCGGTCGGCCGCCGTCTCTGCGGCTTCGGGCGTGACCGCCTTCAGCGGCGTGACCTTCAGCTCGCCCTCCTTGATCCGCACGTCCTCCAGCGTGTCAGCCGCGGCCTTGCCGGCCACCTCGGCCAGGCGCCGGTCCAGAAGGGCGCGGCGTTCCTCCAGGTACTCTGCCGCGGTCGCCGGAACCGCAACCGGCAACGGCCCGGCGCCGCGCATGGCCTGGAACAGGGCGGGCGCGATGAGCTGGTCCTCCACGGCCCGCCACTGCCGGCTGCCCTCCACCCAGATGTCACCCGAGCGCAACCGGCCACGCAGGGCTAGGAGCGTTGCCGCCTCCCAGGTGCGGCGCTCGTTGCCGCCGGCCGGAACGGCGCCCAGCACGGCGTCGCGCCAGGCTGGCTGGAGAAAGCTGACGGGCAGGCTGCCGGGCCACCGCCGGCCGCCGCTGCTATATGCGGCCTGCAACAACTCGACGGCGCGCAGCGTGCTGGCGGCGGCCGGGGCGGCCCTGAGCTGGAACGTGGCGAGGAACAGCGGCCCGAGCCGGTGCAGCACCGGCCAGGCCCGCGAGGCGAGCGCCGGCAGGTCCGCCTTGTCTGGGCGGGCCAGCTTGTTGGCCTCGGCGATGCTGGCGGCCAGCCGGTCCCAGCCGACCGAGTCCGCCACGGCCCCGTCCAGGTCGGCGCCGTCCGCCCTGGCCTCGATCAGCGCCGTGCCGAGCCTGGCCAGCAGGCGCACCTTGGCGTTCACCGCGCGGGCGTCCCGCAGCACGGCTTTCTCCTCGCGCGCCTCGGCGCGGCGGAACATGCGGCCGACCGCACGGTCGAACAGGGCCACGCCGTCGTCGGTCAGCCGGATCGCCGTGTCCAGTACGGTGGCGACCAGGGTGGCCCTGCGGCGCAGCGGCGACAGGTCCCGCAGGTGCTGTGCGGTGAACCGCGCGCCCTCGCGGGCCAGCTTGCGCAGCCGTTCGGGATGGACGCCCTCGGCAATGGCGGGCTTGAGCCCCACCTCGCGCAGGCAGGCAAGCTGTTCGGCGATGCGCGCCAGCGCACGATGACTTGGCGCCCCGGGTGACTGGCGCGCCCAGGCCAGCACGCTGGTCGCCGTGCCCTTCTTGGGGTGAAGCAGGGCATCAAGGGCGTCCACCTGCGCAGTGGACAGGACCTTGGTGAGCTGGTCGGCGACGTGCCGCTCGGCCACGACCAGCACCGCGGCGATGAGCCGCTCCAGGACGGGCCGGGAGCGACGATCTGGCGCCGGCGCAACTCGTCCATCAGCGCCGCGGCGATGGCGGCGGCACTCGTTGTGGCAAGCGCGACCGGCAGCAGCCAGGCGAGCACGTCCCGGCCATGTCCGGGTCCGAACATGCGGAAGCCGAACTCCTCGCGCAGGGCGTCAAGCTGCTCCCGCCGGGTCTGGGGCCGGGCGGCGTAGGCGGCCAGGGTGGCTGGGTCCACATGCAACTGGTCGGCAACAAAGCGCAGGGCGGCATCGGGAATGGCCTCGCCGGGCCGCAGCAGCCGGCCGGGATACCGGAAGGCGCAAAACTGCAAGGCGAAGCCGAGCTGGTTGTGGCTGCCGCGGCGGCGGTCCACCGCGGCGCGGTCGGCCGCGTCCAGGGTCCAGTCCCGGATCAGGCGGGCCTCGTCCGCCGGCAGGGCAAGAAGGGCGTCAAGCTGCGCTTCGGTGAGCGCGCGTCGTCTCGGCATGGCGGGGTGTCCCAATCAAGGTGTAATCTGCCTGCCACGGTCCAGGCCCGTGCAGGAACAAGGGCTTGCAAGGCGCCAAGCGGGGTGAGTTCAATTGGGACAGCAAGGGCAGTCACCGCAGCGCGCCGCGCTTTACTGCCGGGTGTCCACGGTGGACCAGTCCTGCGCGCGACAGGAGCGCGACCTCACCGCCTTTGCCGAGCGGGCCGGCTACGAGGTAATCGGCACCTACAAGGAAACTGCGTCAGGGGTGAAGCTGGACCGGGCCGAGCGCAAGCGCGTCCTAGCGCTGGCGCAGAGGCGCGAGATCGACGCGGTGCTGGTGACGGAGTTGTCGCGCTGGGGGCGCAGCACGACGGACCTGCTGGCCACGCTCAAGGAGTTGGAGGCACGGGGCGTGTCGCTGGTGGCGCTGAACGGCATGGCGTTCGACCTCACCACGCCGCACGGGCGCATGATGGCGACGCTGCTCGCCGGCATCGCCGAGTTCGAGCGCGAGCTGACCGTGGAGCGCATCCGCTCGGGCATTGCCGCCGCCAAGGCGCGCGGCAAGAAGCTGGGCCGCCAGTTCGGGCAGCGGCCTAAGTCGGACCGCCTCGCGCCCAAGGTGCTTGCCCTCGTCGCCCTGGGTCGCAGCTACCGCCTGATCGGGCGCGAGGTCGGGCTGAGCAAGAACACGGTGGCGAGCATCATTCAGAGAAACCGGGCAGCGGCACACAATGATTGAGCGCGCCGTGAGTCACTGCTTCACCAAACTTCCTGGCATGGCGCAGAATGCGGCAATCCATTTTGAGGGTCGGTAAGCGTGAGCTGGGAGACACAGGGGCGACAGGAGCATGGCTGGTTTGGCCATGGTATGGGGCCTGAAGGCGCCGCAGATGTTGGTGACCTGGCGGATCGAGTCGCCTGGACGGCCCATGCCTCGCTTATGGACCTGCCGCGGCAGGACTGGCGCAGTAGCGCCGCGGCCTTCGACGGAGAGAGGGTCCAGCGCCTGCAAACCGCCATGGCGGCCTGGATCGGCGCACGCTCGCTGAGCCGGGCGGGGTTCGAGAAGCGGTTCGTAGGCTCTATGATAAGCGACGCCGCGATCGACAGCCTGCGGGCCTCGGCCGAGGCTGTCAGGACCGCGACGACCCACCACGATCTCGGTGTTGCCTCAACCCATCTGGCGAGTGCGATGCAGGGCATCGGCCTGAGCAGATGGCCCGGCTTTCTGAGGGACGCTGCGAGCCGGGCTGACGCCGCACCGCCAACGAGTGATGGAGTTCGTGCGCAAGCAACCAATACGGCCACGAGCTCCGGAACGACATCAAGCCCTAACGCTACGACAGCCACTCCGTCAGCGGCACTAGCTTCAAGCGTACAACCGCAGATCATCACCGCAGACCAGCTACGCACCATCATGCCGAACGCCGCGGACGCCGCGGACAACTACGTTGATGCGCTGAACCAAACCATGGCGGTCAACGGCATCAATACACCTCAGCAACGCGCAGCCTTTCTGGCCCAGGTTGCGGTGGAAAGCCGCCAATTGCAAAGCACAACTGAAGACTTGAATTTCACAACAGCTCAGCGGATTCGACAAGTATTCGGCTTGGCGCGCTTTCCCTCCCTAGCTGTTTAGTCCTGGGGTGTGGTGATACGGATCACCGGGCATCTCGGGATGAGATATGGGACAAGTTC
>CAXSFU010000123.1:0-6355 GCA_964236695.1 uncultured Acetobacteraceae bacterium
CACCCCAGCCGCGCCAGCAGCGCCACCGCCACCGACCCGACCCCGCCCGCCGCCCCCGTGACCAGCGCCGCCCCGTCCCCCGGCCGCACCCCATGCCGCTCCAGCGCCAGCACCGCCAACATCGCGGTATACCCCGCCGTCCCGATCGCCATCGCCTGCGCCGGCGAGAACGCCCCCGGCAGCGCCACCGGCCACCCCGCCTCCACCCGCGCCCGCCCCGCATAGCCGCCCAGGTGCGTCTCCCCCAGCCCCCACCCGTTCACCACCACCCGGTCCCCGCGACGCCACTCCCCGGAGTCGCTTTCCAGCACCTCGCCCGCCAGGTCGATCCCCGGCACCATCGGCCAGCGCCGCACCACCGGCGCCCGCCCGGTGAGCGCCAGCCCGTCCTTGTAGTTCAGCGTGCTGTGCGTGACCCGCAGCAGCACGCCCCCCGGCATCAGCTCCGCGTCGGACAGCGTGCCGAGAACGGCGGGGGCGCCCTTCGCGGCCACCACGATCGCGGGGAAACGGGAGTCGGTCATCGGGTGCTCCGGAAGAAAGGAAGGCCAGGGCTCTGCCCTGGACCCGCCAGGGGCAGCGCCCCTGGACCGGCACATGGAAGGCAAGGCTCAAATCCGGGTTTCCAAAGGTTCGGCCTTTGGCGGGGTCCAGGGGCAGGGCCCCTGGCCTTCCTTCAGCCTTCGCGCCCCCCGCGCGGCGTCAGCGTCATCCCGCCCTCCTCGGCGGCGATCTGCGCCACCAGCACCGCGCCGCCGTTGAGCCGCGCCCCCAGCACGTGCCCCGCCGCCACCGCCGCCAGGCACACCGCCACCGACACCGCGACGTTGATCCCCGCCCGCCCCGCCGCCCCGGCGCGCAGCAGGTCCAGCGTCTGCAGGCTGAACGAGGAGAACGTCGTGAACCCCCCGCACACCCCGACCATGACGAACAGCCGCAGCGCCTCCGGCGCCGGATACCGCCCGTGCGCCAGCGTCAGCGTGCCGAAGCACCCGATCGCGAAGCTGCCGAGGATGTTGATGCCGATCGTGCCCCACGGCACGCCCTGGCTGAGCGAGGCCGTGGCACCCGACAGCAGGAACCGCGCGAGCGTGCCCACCGCGCCCCCAAGCGCGACGATCAGGCAGGTCGCCAGCGACATCGCCCGGCCCCGGGCCGGCTAGCGCAGCGCGAAGCCGAGGAAGCCGACCGACGGCCGCGGCGCCCCGCCGTCGTTGGCGAACAGCACCGGGCGCGGCCCGTCGACGGCCCCGGGCTCGGCGGGCTCGCCGCCCTGCATCTCCCCGGCACGTGGCGCATGGCCCCTGGCCTCCCGCACATGGCGGCCGCGCGGCGCGACGGCCGCCGGCGGCGCACCCTCCGCCTCGGCGCCTCCCGGGCCGTGCTCGCCGCGATCGCCGCCGCCCGGGCCGCGCATGGACAGCAGCAGGAAGGTGATGTCGTTGCGGTTCAGGTCGATCGACAGGTCCAGCGGCGACTGCCCCAGCACGTTGCGCCCGTCGAGGTCGGCGCCGCGGTTGAGCGCGTCGCGCGCGCTGGCCACGTCGCCGCGATGGATCGAGTCGAACAGCGCCTCCGTGGGCGGCAGGTCCGCGACGCCCTTGTCGGCGGGAATCACGCCCTCCGCCGCCGGCTCCGCGCCGGGCAGCGCCGGCGGCGGCGCCACCTTGCCGAGGTCCTTGCTGGCGGGCGCGTTCACCGCAGGCCCGACGTGGCTGGTGCTCGGCGGCGACACCTGCGCCCGCGCGGCGCCGGGCGCCAGCAGGAGCAGAGCCCCCGGCACCAGCAACGCGGCGCCCAGCCGGATGGCGGCAGGCCGGGCCGCAGGGCAGGCCACGGGTCGGGCGGTCGGGGTCATGGCGCTCTCCGCACGGTGCGCCGCCGGCATAGCGCGCCGCGCGGGACGCGTCCACGCCGCGCGTGGACGCCAGAAAGGAAGGCCAGGGGCTCTGCCCCTGGACCCCGCCAAAGGCCGAGCCTTTGGAGTCCAATCCTTAAGTTGTGCCGGGTCCAGGGGCGGCTCCCTTCGGTGGCCTTTCCAACGATCCAAGAGGATCGTTGGAACCTTTGGCCACCTACGCCTGGCGGGTCCAGGGCAGAGTCCTGGCCTTCCCAGGCCCCGCAACGCCCTGCGTGCCGCCATGCATCGCGCGGCCCCGTGCCGCGTTCGAACCCCAACGGCCGTCCGAACCCAGCAAGGAGACCAGCGCATGGAGCCCGACACCGCCACCCCCCCGCACGCGGCCGCCCCCCGCACGGCGCTGCCCGCCAGCCGGGTCGACAACCCCGCCGACCTGCCCTTCGCGACCGGCCCCGGCGAGCGGCGCGGCGACATGCTCTTCCGCCGCTTCGGCCGTACCGACGAGGTGATCTCCGCGATCGGCATGGGCGGCTTCCACCTCGGCAAGAACGCGGTAAGCGACGCCGAGGCGGTGCGTTTGGTTCACGAGGGCGTCGACCGCGGCATCACCTTCATGGACAACTGCTGGGACTACAACGAGGGCCGCTCCGAGCTGCGCATGGGCGTGGCGCTGGACCAGGGCGGCTACCGCGACCGCGTGTTCCTGATGTCCAAGATGGACGGCCGCACGAAGAAGGACGCCGCCAAGCAGATCGACGCCTCGCTCAAGCGCCTGCGCACCGACCGCATCGACCTGGTCCAGCACCACGAGATCCTGCGCTACGACGACCCCGACCGCGTGTTCGCCGAGGGCGGCGCCATGGAGGCCTTCGTCGAAGCCAGGCAGGCCGGCAAGCTGCGCCACATCGGCTTCACCGGCCACAAGGACCCGCGCATCCACCTGCAGATGCTCTCCGTCGCCGCCGAGCGCGGCTTCCGCTTCGACGCCGTGCAGATGCCGCTCAACGTCATGGACGCCCACTTCCGCAGCTTCGCCCACCTCGTCCTGCCCCACCTCGTCGACCAGGGCATCGCCGTCCTCGCCATGAAGGCCTTCGCCGACAGCGTGCTGCTGAAGAGCGGCGCGCCCATCGCCCCCCTCGAATACCTGCACTACGCCCTGAACCTGCCAACCTCCGTCGTCATCACCGGCATCGAGAGCCAGCGCGACCTCGACCAGGCCTTCGAGGCCACGCGCACCTTCGCGCCGATGGACCGCGTCACGGTGGCCGAGTTGCTGGGCCGCAGCCGCCCCTACGCCCTGGACGGCAAGTACGAGCTGTTCAAGACCAGCGCCACCTTCGACGGCACCGCCAAGAACTCGAAATGGCTCGGCGAGGACGTCGACGCCGTCCAGGCCCTGGCCCCCGTCATGGAGTAAGGCAAGCAGTCCTCTTTTGAAGAGAAGAACTAAAAAATCCTGCCACAAAAGATGCTTCCCCGAACCGTGAGCCAGAACCTCATGGGCAAAGTCTTTTTGCTTCTTTTTCTTCAGAAAAAGAAGGCCTTGCTTCCTGTCCTCACCCCCGGTTCAGCCACCACAGCCCGGCGTTGAGCCAAGCCGCATATGCCCCCCAAGCCAGGTACGGCGCCATCAGCCCCGCCGCCAGCGCCTCCACCCGCCGGAACGCCAGCAGCGTCGCCAGCACCAGCGCGTCCATCGCCACGATCACCCCCAGCGCCAGCCCCGGCTGGTGCAGCCCGAAGAACGCCGGCGTCCACAGCGCATTGGCCAGAAGCTGCCACCCCCACAGCCGCAGCGCCCGGTAGTGCGCCCGCCGCGCGATCCCCGCCCGCCGCCACACCAGCCACGCCGCCACCGCCATCAGCGTGTACGACACGCCCCACGCCACCGGGAACACCCAGTTCGGCGGCGTTCCCGCCGGATGCCGCAGCGCCACGAACCAGCCGTGCACGCTCGTCTGCGTGATCGCGCTGTCCGACAGCCCGACCAGCAGGCACAGGCCCAGGAACCCGGCCAGCGCCAGGATCGAGCCGGGGGAAGTGCGCCGGGGCGGAAGTTCGACGTTCTGGAAGGCACCGTGCTCCTGGCCGCGGAGGGTGCTTCGGAGATGGGGCGGGGACGCAGCCCGGTCCAGGGGCGGACGCCGACGAGGCAAGCAAGGCCGGGCTCTCCCTCCGCTGCCATTCCAACGACCCAAGAGGGTCGTCGGAACCTTTGGCAGCTACGCCCAGACCCGCCAGGCGAAGGTGGCCAAAGGTTCCGACGATCCGCCTGGATCGTCGGAAAGGCCACCGGAGGGAGCCGCCCCTGGACCCGGCATCACCCGTGCAGCCGACCCCCGCCCCCTGACCAGCGCGTCCGCGAACCTGCGCAGCAGCCGCGCAAGCTGTGCCAGGTCACGGGCCGACCATGACGCGGGCACCTGCGTGACGAGCCGCTCGCGCGCAGCGTCGATGACGTCGTTCATCGTCCTGCCGGCCGGCGTCGCCACCGCTTCGCGGACACGACGGTCCGTGCCGGTGCGCCGCTCCACCAGACCGAGCTGCTCCAGCCTGGCCACCTTCCGGCTGATCGTGGCGTAGTCGCGCCCTACCCTGTCGGCGAGGTCCACGACCCCGATCGGCCCGCGACGATCGACGACGACGAGTAGCGGGAACAAGGCCAGGTCGAGCGTGACGCCTGCCTCGTCCAGGATCGCCTGGTCGCCCTGCGGCCGGTTCATCACGCCGACGATGTCGATCAACGCGCCGTGACGTTCGCTGAGCTGCGACGATGAAAATGTGTTCTGCACGACGCCGAACCTGGCTTCGATCGCACGCGCGAGGTCGGCCCGGGTGATGCTGATCGGTGCCGCCATGCTGACCTCCGCACGTCTGGCGCAGAGCACATCGAAGCACGGCAGCGCCAGCCTGGGGCCCGGAGAGTCACCCGAGCAAGCCGAGCGTCATGGACTATGACAATCGGGTGCGCAGGAACTGACCGATGTCGTCCAATGCCTCTGCGCTGGTCGCTCGATGCTCAAACAGGCCTGGGAAGACATGGATCATGTTCGCCCATATCACCACGAGGGCGTCGCCTCCACTCGTCTCGACACGCTCCATCACCCTCGTGGAGTCGTCGAGCAGTACCTCGTCGTCGCCCACATGGATGAGCAGCGGCGGCAGCCCGGACAGGTCCGCGAACACCGGCGAGGCGCGTGGATCGCGTGTGGAACCATCGCCCAGATAGTTGCGGACCGCCGCTGACAATATGGCGCGTGTCAGCAGCGGATCGTCATCGACCTTGCCGGTCATGCTTGCGCTCGAGAGCGACAGGTCGGTCCAGGGCGACATGGGCGCAAGACAGCGCGGTTGTGTGCCGGACGAGAAGGCAGCGTCGTGCGCAACATGGCTGGCGATGGCGAGCGCCAGCCCCCCGCCTGCTGAGTCGCCGACAAGAGCGAAGCGGTCGAAGCGAGCGGCGATTGCCTGACGGACCGCCATGGCATCCTCGAAGGCGGCGGGAAATGGCCGCTCCGGGCCGAGGCCATAGCCGGGGATGAACGCACTGGCACCTGATCGCGCCACGATCTGGCTGACAAGGGCACGATACGCCCAGGCCGCTCCCACGACGTAGGCACCGCCATGAAGGTGGAGGAACACCGCGCCATCATCTGCGGCAGGGTGGCACCACCAGCCGGGCACGCCCCCGACGATTTCCGGCTCGAACGACACGTCCGTTGCCGTGTTCAGCCTGGAGAGCATGCCGTCGTAGCCCGGCCGCCCTTCCGGGCCGCCGGTCAACGCCGGACCGAGCTTCAGCATCGCTCGGATCCCGGTCATTTTCGCGCGGTCGGCCAGACCAGCATCTCGGTGATGGATGGGCATCGGCTTGGTCTCAGTTTCACCGAACGCAATCGTACCTTCCCGTCTTCGCTCGCCGATCGGCCTGGAAACCATGGCGCGCAACGCCGGCGGGTGATGCCGTTTCTCGATCTGTTTCAGGAGACCCTGCGGCGTCCGCGGTGGTGGTGGAAGTTCGAAGCCCGCAAGGGTGCAGGCGGGGGCGGTCACCGGCCCGTCGGGCCAGACGTTTGGTCCAGGGGTTTGATTGTGCACTTGTCCCGCGTGAATGGAAGGATGCGCCGTGGGCCAGGTTCCGCATGGCGGCGCCACAACGACAGCGGCAGTCCGTCGAGCGATCCAGCATCGCCAGGAGAGCCTGAGAGCCCCGGCCGATTGCCCTGATCGGTCGGGACAGGAAGGCCAGGGGCTCTGCCCCCATGCTTGAAGGTGGGGACCCCGCCAAAGGCCGGGCCCTTGGAACCCCTTGCCTAAGTGAGGCCGGGTCCAGGGGCGGCTCCCTCCGGTGGCCATTCCGACGATCCAGGCGGATCGTCGGAACCTTTGGCCACCTTCGCCTGGCGGGTCTGGGCGTAGCTGCCAAAGGTTCCGACGACCCTCTTGGGTCGTTGGAATGGCAGCGGAGGGAGAGCCCAGCCTTGCTCGCCT
>CAXSFU010000124.1:0-6105 GCA_964236695.1 uncultured Acetobacteraceae bacterium
CGGTGTCGGGGTCCTTGAAGTCCTGGTCCTCGATCCAGGCGTCGGCGTAGTCGAGGTAGCGGTCGAACAGGTTCTGGCCGTAGTCGCCGTAGCTTTCCAGATAGGCCTTCTGGATCTCGTTGCCGATGAACTCGGCGTAGCGCGACGCCAGCTCCGACTTGATGGTGGCGAGGTAGGCGGCCTCCGTGTCGGCGGGGAACTGCTCGCGGCGGATCGCCTGCTCCAGCACGTACATCAGGTGCACGGGGTCGGCGGCAACCTCGTTCGACGAATGGTTGAAGGTCGCGCTCAGCACCTTGTAGGCGAAGCGGGTGGAGATGCCGTCCATGCCCTCGTCGACGCCCGCGGTGTCTCGGTACTCCTGCATGGTGCGGACCTTGGGGTCGGTCTCGCGGATGTTCTCGCCGTCGTAGACGCGCATCTTGGCGAAGGGCCGCGAGTTGGCGTGCGGCTTGAGGCGCGACAGCACGGCGAAGCGGGCCAGCATCTCCAGCGTGTGCGGCGCGCAGGGCGCCTCCGCCAGCGCCGAGCCGCTGATCAGCTTCTCGTAGATCCGGCTTTCCTCGGTCACGCGCAGGCAGTACGGCACCTTGACCACGGACACGCGGTCGAGGAAGGCCTCGTTGGTGCGGTTGTTGCGGAAGGACTGCCACTCCGCCTCGTTGGAGTGGGCGAGCAGGATACCCTGGAACGGGATCGCGCCGATGTTCTCCGTGCCCAGGTAGTTGCCTTCCTGCGTCGCGGTCAGCAGGGGGTGGAGCATCTTGATCGGCGCCTTGAACATCTCGACGAACTCGAGGATGCCCTGGTTGGCGCGGTTCAGCCCGCCGGAGAAGCCGTACGCGTCCGGGTCGTCCTGGCTGAACATCTCCAGCTTGCGGATGTCGACCTTGCCGACGAGGGCGGAGATGTCCTGGTTGTTGTCGTCGCCGGGCTCTGTCTTGGCGACCGCGACCTGGCGGCGGCGCGAGGGGTAGAGCTTGACCACGCGGAAGCGCTCCAGGTCGCCGCCCCACTCCTCCAGGCGCTTGAGCGCCCAGGGGGAGGCGATGCCGGTGAGCACGCGGCGCGGGATGCCGTATTTCTCCCCCAGGGCGTCGGCCATGGTGTCCGGGTCGAACAGGCCGAGCGGGCTCTCGAACACCGGGCTCAGCGTGTTGCCGGCTTTCAGCACGTGGATCGGCTCGTGCTCCATCAGCGCCTTGAGCCGCTCGCCGAGCGAGGACTTGCCGCCGCCGACCGGGCCGAGCAGGTAGAGCACCTGCTTGCGCTCCTCCAGGCCCTGCGCGGCGTGGCGGAAGAAGCCGACGATGCGCTCGATCGTCTCCTCCATGCCGTGGAACTCGGCAAATGCCGGGTACATGCGCACGGTACGGTTGAGGAACAGGCGGCCGAGTCGCGGGTCGCGCGAGGTATCGACCAGCTCGGCCTCGCCGATGGCGCGCAGCATGCGTTCCGCGGGGCTGGCGTAGCAGGACGGGTCGTCGCGGCAGGCGTCGAGGTAGTCGGCGAGGCTCATCTCCACCTCGCGGCGGCCGTCGCGCAGGGCGGCGTGGAGCGAGAACACTGTGTCGGTCTGAAGCATCACGAAACTCCCAAGGAGGGCCGGGCCGCGAAGCGCGCCGATGCGGGCGCAGGGGCCGGGCCGGCCGCCAGCAGATCCACGCGAGCGTATTGGCAGTTGGGCGGTCTTCGCCGCCGGGCAAGCAGCGTGTGCCGTGCGCCGCGGCAAGGCTAGCGCGGGGCAGACGGGGAACGCACGCGCAGAATTCGTGCAAGGAGCGTGCCTGGGCGCGACGTTGCGGGAAGAGCGCAGCAAGGCCGGGTTCTGCCCGGACCCGCCCCTGCTTGAAGATGGGAGGCGAGCCACCCCTGGACCGGCGTGATCTCGGGCCGGCGGCACGAGACGCGGGGGTGTGCCGCCAGCCCATGGAGGGGTGTCCAGAGGCCCCCTGGCCTTTGGCGGGTCCGGGCAGAGCCCAGCCTTGCTTGCCTTCCCTGCCCGCCCCCGCCAATCAACGGCCTCACTGTGCAGGCCGCCCGATGTCGCAGACGCAGAACTCCCCCCCGCTGACGCGGCCGCTGCTGCTGGTGCTGTCGGCCTCAGCGGGGCTGTCGGTGGCCAACATCTACTACAACCAGCCGATGGTCGGGCTGATGGCCGCCGACCTGGGCCGGCTGGCGAGCCAGGTGCCGACGGCGACGCAGCTCGGCTACGCGCTGGGCCTGGTGCTGCTGGTGCCGCTGGGCGACTGCACGGAGCGGCGCGGGCTGATCCTGTGGCAGACCGCGGCGCTGGTGCTGGCGCTGGCGGCGGCGGCGAGCCTGCACGGTGCGGTGGCGATCCTGGCGGCGTCGGCGGCGGTGGGGGTTGCGGGGACAATCGCGCAGCAGATCCTGCCGCTGGCCGCCGAGCTGTCGCCGCCCGAGTCGCGCGGGCGCACCGTGGGCACGGTGATGAGCGGGCTGCTGTGCGGCATCCTGCTGGCGCGCACGCTGAGCGGGGTGGTGGCCGAGCACCTCGGCTGGCGGGCGATGTTCTGGGTGGGGGCGGCGATCGCGGCGGCGATGGGGGTGATGCTGCGGCTCGCGCTGCCGCGGGTGGCGCCCACGCAGAGCGTGCCGTACGGGCGGCTGCTGGGCTCGCTGGCGGGGCTGGTGCGGGCGCACCCGGCGCTGCGCCGCTCGGCGCTGGTGCAGGCGGGGCTGTTCGGCGGGTTCTCGGCGTTCTGGTCGACGCTCGCCCTGCTGCTGCAGACGCCGCGCTTCGGACTGGGCAGCGAGGCGGCCGGGCTGTTCGGGGTGGTTGGGCTGGCCGGGGTGGCGTGCGCGCCGCTGGCCGGGCGGCTGTCGGACCGGCACGGGCCGTCGGGGGTGGTCAGGCTCGGCGTGGGGCTGGTGCTGGCCGCGTTCGCGATCCTGGCGGCGTTCCCCACGCTGACGGGGCTGACGGTGGGGGTCATCGTGCTCGACGCGGGGGTGCAGATGTCGATGATCGCCAACCAGACGGTGGTGCTGGGGCTCGACCCGGCGACGCGGGGGCGGATGAACACGATCTTCGTGGCCAGCCTGTTCGGCGGCGGCGCGTTCGGCTCCGCGGCGGCCGGGCTGGCGTGGCATGCCTACGGCTGGACGGCGGTGGCGGGGCTCGGCTTCGCGATGGCGCTGGCCAGCCTCGTGGTGCAGCTTGCGATCCGGGTGCCGGCGCGGGCGCTGCCGTCCGGGCCGGACAGCCCGGCGGCGGCCGACGGCGCCGCGGCCCCTGGCGCCGCCCGCCCGGCCGGCGGCGGCCCGGCCGCGACCCCACAGCCCGGAGGACGCGCATGAGCGCGCAGGACCGCAAGCCGATCGCCCTGATGGCGTTCGGGGCACTCGGCGTGGTGTTCGGCGACATCGGCACCAGCCCGCTGTACGCGGTGCGCCAGGTGTTCCACGACACGCCGGGCTTCGCGCACGACCCCGGGGCGATCCTGGGCGCGCTGTCGCTGGTGCTGTGGTCGATCGTGCTCGTGGTGTGCGTGAAATACGTGGGCTTCGTGCTGCGCGCCGACCACGACGGCGAGGGCGGCACGCTGGCGATGCTCGGGCTGATCCATGCGCGGGTGACGCCGTCGCAGGACGAGACGCGCGACGAGATCGCGCCCGATGCCGGCGAGGCCGGGGGCGGGCGGGCGGAGCCGGGGAAGGGCGGCGGGGGCAAGGGCGGGGCTGGCGAAGGCAGCAAGGCGCCGCCGCGGCGTCGCGACCGGCCGGACGGGCTGACTCTGCTGGTGCTGTTCGCGTCCGCGCTGCTGTTCGGCGACGGCATGGTCACGCCGGCGATCTCCGTGCTGTCGGCGGTGGAGGGGCTCAAGGTCGCGACGCCGGTGTTCGAGCCGGTGGTGCTGCCGCTGTCGGTGGCGATCCTGGCCGCGCTGTTCGCGCTGCAGAGCGGCGGCACGGAGCGGGTGGCGCGGCTGTTCGGGCCGGTGATGCTGACCTGGTTCGCCGCCATCGGCGCCGTCGGGCTGGCGGCCACGCTGCGCCACCCGTCGGTGCTGGCGGCGGCCAACCCGGTGCAGGGCTTGCGCTTCCTCCTCGGGCACGGCTGGACGGGGTTCGCGACGCTGGGCGCGGTGGTGCTGGCGTTCTCCGGGGTGGAGGCGCTGTTCGCCGACCTCGGGCACTACGGGCGCCGCCCGATCACCCTGGCCTGGTACTGCGTGGTGCTGCCCGGGCTGGTGCTGAACTACCTGGGCCAGGGCGGGCACGTGCTCGACGACCCGGCCGCGGCGGCGGAGCCGTTCTTCTCGCTGGTCCCACGCTGGGGAATCTATCCGATGGTGGCGCTGTCCACGCTGGCGGCGATCATCGCCAGCCAGGCGCTGATCTCCGGCGCGTTCTCGCTGACCCAGCAGGCGGTCAACATGGGGTATGCGCCGCGCTACGCGATCCGCCACACCTCGGCCGACACCGAGGGGCAGGTGTACATGCCGGTGGTCAACGCCATCCTCGCGGTCGGCTGCATCGCGATCGTGCTGGGGTTCCGCACCTCGGACGCGCTGGGCGCCGCCTACGGGCTGGCGGTGATCGGGACGATGACGATCACCTCGGTGGTGTACTACGTGGTGCTGCGCCGGGTCTGGGGCTGGGGGCGTGGGCGCGCGGGCGCGCTGGTGGGCGCGTTCCTGGTGGTGGAGGCGGCGTTCCTGGTGGCCAACCTGGCCAAGCTGCTGTCCGGGGCGTGGCTGCCGCTGGCGATCGCGCTGGTGGTGTTCGGCATCGTCGCGGTGTGGACCGACGGGCGGGCGCGCTACCGGCGCTCGACCGCGCAGTGGGAGATGCCGGTGGCGCGGTTCCGCGCGTTGATGAAGGACTGGACGAAGCGCGACGGCGAGACCGCGGTGTTCCTCACCGGCGACCTCGACCAGGTGCCG
The DNA here is from genome assembly GCA_964236695.1 of uncultured Acetobacteraceae bacterium. Classification (GTDB taxonomy): domain Bacteria; phylum Pseudomonadota; class Alphaproteobacteria; order Acetobacterales; family Acetobacteraceae; genus CAXSEF01. The sequence goes on from CAXSFU010000124.1 coordinate 4,917, forward strand.
CTGGTCGGGCAGCACCCGTGGCTGCTGGCGCACGTGCGCTCCAAGCGGGTGATGCTGCTCAAGGTGGAGACCAGCGACGTGCCGTTCGTGTCCGGCGAGCGGCTGGCCATCGAGTCGCTGGGCGACGGGCTGTTCCGGGGCACGGCGCGGTTCGGCTTCATGGAAAGCCCGGACGTGGGGCGGGTCCTGAAGGATGCGGTGCCGTTTGAGTGGGACGGCGCGGTGTTCTACCTGGGCCAGCCGATCGCGGCTGAGCACGGGCGGTGGCTGGACCGGCTGCGCTGCCGGGTGTTCCTGTTCCTCGGGCGCACCGGGCTGACGCCGATCGAGTTCTTCCGCATCCCGCCGGCGCAGACGGTGTCCGTGGCGCTGGAGGTGGAGCTTTAAGGCAAGGTCGGGCTCTGCCCGAACCCGCCCCTGCTTCAAGGCGGGGGCGAGCCGCCCCTGGACCGGCCTTACTTAGGAAGTGGATTCCAAAGGTTTGCCTTTGGCGGAGTTTGAGGCAGAGCCTCAACCTTGCTTTCTTACTGCGCGGCAGCCGCCGGGGTCTGCGACAGGACGGCGTGCTCCTGCTGGTGCAGGGCTTCGAGCTGGGCGTGGACCGTGGCGGCCTGGCTCAGCTGGTCCGGGGTCAGCAGGGCGCGGACCTGCATCGCGGCGGAGAGATGGGCCTGGTCGAGCTGGTTCTGCAGGGTCTGCGCCTGCTGCTGCAGGGCGACGAGCTGGGGCGTGCTGATCGCGGCGGTGCTGGCGAGGTCGCCGTCGATCTGCTCGCGCAGGGCGTGGAGCTGCTGCATCTGCGGCTTCAGCTGCTGCCAGCTCGCGTGCATGATGTCGTGCATCCTGGCCTGCTGGGCGTCGGTGAGCGTGACGCCCTGCAGGAAGCCGAGGTAGCCGTGGCCCATGCCGCCGTGCGGCCCCCCGTGCATGCCAGGGGGCATCCCCTGGGCCTGGACGGCCCCGGCCGCGAGCAGCCCCGCCACGACGCCGGCCCGCATGATGGTCTTCAGCATGGTAACGCTCCTTCCCGTGCGCCGCCATCCGTGGCGGGCAGGGCGCATTGGGCCGGGGAAAGATGTCGGGACATGTGCACGTGTTGAAACGAAGTGTAAGGCCGGTCGCCCTGGGCGGTCAGGGAAGGAAGGCCAGGGGCTCTGCCCCTGGACCCCGCCAAAGGCAAGCCTTTGGA
>CAXSFU010000125.1:0-6089 GCA_964236695.1 uncultured Acetobacteraceae bacterium
AGAAAGGACTCTCATGGGCAAGCTAGTCCTGCGCCCGAGCTTTGACCGGGCCTAGCAGCTGCCTTTTTCAACGGCATCGCCGGTTTGCCTACCCTGGATCGCCTTGTGCAGACTGCGCTTGAACGGTTCCGGTTCCTATGTCGTGCCTTGGCACTGTCAACTTGTTGGATTGAGGTCGCGGTGGTGGGCAATACGGACGGCGTGCGGTAGTGGTGTTCGGCGACACGGATTTGCTGATGGAGGCTGCGGCCAATCTGCTCGACAATGCGGTGAGGTTCGCGCGCATCGGCGGGCGGGTATCGATCTGGTTCGAGACCTCGTGCCAGGGTGCCCTGGTACGGGTCGCGGACGACGGCCCCGGCATCGACGTTGTGGAACGCCAGTCGGTGCCGCGCCGCTTCTGCCGCGGCGAGCATGGTTGGGGCACCGCGGGCATCGGCATCGGCCTGAGCCTGGTGACCGCGATCCTGATGTTCCATGAGTTCCACCTGACCCTCAAGGACGCCGGGCCGGGCTGCATGGCCACGATCCTGTGCCCCGGCGCAGGCGTGAGTAGGAAGTCGCTGGGCGCGCCCACCGCGGGCAGAACCCTCGATCCGCTCGTGCAGGTATCCCGCATCGCGGCGCTGGACGGGCCTACGTGAGCAGGCGGGGACTTGCGCTGCTGTTGGCCATCCTGGCGACGGCCGCCGCAGGACCGGCCGTGCCCGCGATGAGCTTCGCCGAGGCGGTGGCCAGAGCCTGGACCAGAAGCCCGGACCGGCTGGCGCTCGAGGGGCAGGGCGGGGCCGCCGCCGCCCGGGGCCGCGCCGCTCACGCCCTGTTCCCAAATGCGCCGTTCGCCACTGGAATCTACGACGACGACCATCTGGTTGGCAGCAACCAGGGCTACACCACCTACTCGGGATCGCTGAACACGCCGCTGTGGCTGCCGGGGGAGGGCACCGCCACGGCGCGTTCCGCCCAGGCGGATGTCGCGCATGTCGCGGCCCAGGGCGAGGCGGGGCGGCTGCTCGTGGCCGGGCAGGTGCTCGACGCCGCGGCGGGGCTGGCGGTCGCGCGCAGCACCCGCGAGGTGGCCATGCGCCGTCTGGCATCCGCGCGGCTGCTGCTGTCCGAGCTTCACCGGCTGGTGCATGGCGGGGAGTCCGCCCTGATCGACGAGCAGGCGAGCGCCGCCGATCTCGCCACCGCAGGGATCGCCGTGACCGATGCCGACGCGCAATTGGCGTCCGCGGGCGAGGTGCTGTCGGAACTGACGGGGTCTGCGGTCCTGCCGGACCTGTCGCCGCCGGCCTTTGTCACGGCCACAGCCGTCGACGACGGCCTGATCGACCGAAATCCGCAGGTGGCGGCAGCGCAGCGCGGCGTGGAGGCCGCGCAGGCTGGACTGCGCCTGGTGCGCCTCGCGGACCGCGACGACCCTGAGCTGGGCGTCGAGGCGATCCGTGACAAGCAGTTTGGCAGCCCGTGGGACACGCGCTACGGCGTGGTGGTGCGCGTGCCGTTTGCGAGCCGAGCCCGCAATCTGCCGCGGATCGCGCTTGCTCAGAGCACGCTCACCACCGCGATGGCCGAGCTGACCCGCACGCGGCGGCTGGTACGTCTCGGCCTGGTCCAGGCACGCGCCCAGTTCAATGCCGCGTGCCTCGCCCGCGATGCCGGCGCGGTCGCGGCACGCCAGCTTGCGGCGCGCGCTGCCCTGGTCAGACGCGGCTGGCGCCTTGGGGAGCTGCCACTGATCGAGGTGGTGCGGGCAGAGCAGACGTCGTTCGACGCAGCCCTGCTCGCCGCCCGGTCCACGGTGGCGGCCGACGTCGCGGCCCTGCGCATCCCGCTGTCGGACGGCATCGTGCCATGAGGGCCGCCCTGCGTCGCCCGCTGCTGCTGGGTGCCGGCGCACTCTGCCTGGGCGCCGTGTTCCTGGCAGGCCGGCTCACCACGTCGCACGCGCCGGACAAGTCTGCAGCGCCGCCAGCCGCTGCCGCTCCGCCCGGGCAGGTCACCCTGAGCCCGGAAGCGCAGCACAACATCGGCCTGGAGGTGCTTGCCGCGGTGCCGAGGCAGCTGCAGCGCAGGCTGTCTGCGCCCGCCGTGGTTGCCGCCGACGCCACCCGCACCGCGCAGCTCCGCCCGTTCGGCCGTGGCCGCGTCCTGGGCGTGGCGGTCGCACCGGGCGATGCGGTGACACGCGGCCAGGTGCTGCTCACCTATGATGACCTGACCCTGTCCGACCTGCGAATGCAGCAGGCCGGAGCCCGCGCCGCCCGTTCGCAGGCCGATGCGGCCGCCGTCGCTGCTGGCGAGGCCTATGCGCGCGGCCGCGCCCTGCAGGGCAGCGTGGTGCCCGCCGGGGAGGTGGAGCGCAGACGGGCGATGCTGGCGCAGGCACAGGCCGCAGTCGCAACGCAGCAGGCGACGCTGGCCGATCTGTCGCGGCGCATGGCGCAGTTCTCCCCCGCCCCGCCCGGCTCGCCGCCCGGCGCCTCCGCGGTGCTCGCGCCGAGCGACGGCTACGTGCTGTCGATTGCCGCCGCCCCGGGCGAGGTGGTCGATCCGACGCAGGTCCTGGCGACGATGTCCGACCTGTCAGGCGTCTGGGTGCTGGCGGCCGTGTACCAGGATGAGATCGCCCTGGTGCAGGCCGGCGGCCCGGCGACGGTCCGGGTGAGCGGCCTGCCCGGGCGGGTGTTCGAGGCCAGGGTGACCAGCGTCGGCCGCGAGCTGGACCCACGTACCGGCGCGGTGCAGGTGCGCTGCGACGTCGCCAATCCCGACCGTGCACTCCGCTTGGGCATGTTCGCGCAGGCCGAATTGCCGACCACCCAGACCAGCCGGGCGCTGACCGTTCCGGCGGCCGCGGTGCAGCAGATCGACGGCCACCCCGTGGTGTTCGTGCGCACCGGCCCCGAGACGTTCGAGCGGCATGGCATCGAACTGGGGCTGCAGACCCCGGAGTTCGTCGAGGTGAAATCGGGGATCGCGCCCGGCGACGAGGTCGTGACCACCGGCAGCTTCGTGCTGAAGTCCGACGTGCTGCAGTCCCGGCTCGGCGCCGGCAACTGAGGCGGGCGTGAGAAAGGATCGATCATGGCCGGCCTGACAGAGCTGGTGCTGCGCATGCGCACGCTGCTGTTCATCGTCACCGGCCTGCTCGTGGTCGGCGGGGTCATCGACGTGCTCTCGCTGCCGGTGGAGGCGGTGCCCGACATCTCGCCACGCGAGGTGCTGGTCACCATCGTCGCCCCCGGCCTTGCGCCGGAGGACGTCGAGAAGCTGGTCACCTTCCCGATCGAGACACAGATGACCGGGCTGCCGCAGATGACCGACCTGCGCTCGATCTCGCGCTTTGGCGTCTCCGTCGTGTACGTCGAGTTTGCCGACGGCAGCGACATCAACCTCGATCGCACGCTGGTCAACGAGCGCCTGCAGGCCGCGCGCGCCGCGATCACCGCCGTCACCGTGGTGCCGACGATGGGACCACTGTCCACGGGGCTTGGCGAGATCATGCAGTTCCAGCTTGCGGGTGGCCCCGGTCACTCGCTGATGGAGTTGAACACGCTGATGACCTGGCACGTGGCGCCGATGCTCAAGCAGGTCACGGGCGTCGCCGACCTCAACATCAACGGCGGCGCGGTCGAGACCTTCGAGGTGCAGCTGAACGAGGACGCGCTTGCCCGCTACGGCATCTCGGCCGGTGAGGTCTTCCGCGCCGTCGACAGCAACAACGGCGCGTCAGGCGGTGCCTGGATCGAGCACAACCAGGAGCAGCAGGTGATCGTCGGCCAGGGGCTGATCACGAGCCTCGCCGACCTGGGCAGCATCGTGCTGCGCACCGGGGCGGACGGCACCCCCGTGTATGTCAGCAACGTGGCGACGGTAGCACGTGCGCCCAGGGTGAGGCTTGGCGCGGTGACCCGTGACGGGACCGGGGAGATCGTCAACGCCGTGGTGCTGATGCTGGAAGGGCACAACTCCGGTGACGTGGCCAAGGCGGTCAAGGCCGAGTTCCCGGTGATCCAGAAGACGCTGCCCGAGGGCGTGACGATCCGACCTTTCTACGACCGTTCCGACCTCACCGCGCGCACCATCGCAACTGTGCGCGACAACCTGCTGCTCGGTGCCGCCCTGGTGATGGCGGTGCTGCTGGTCATGCTGGGCGACTGGCGCGCGGCGCTGGTGGTCACCTCGGTGATCCCGTTGTCGCTGCTGGTGGCGCTGGTGGGCATGCACCATCTCGGCATCTCGGCGAACCTGATGAGCCTGGGTGCCATCGACTTCGGCATGATCGTCGACGGCTCGGTGGTGCTGGTGGAGAACACCCTGCGCCGTCGCGCCGGCCGCAGTGACGAGCCGAGGTCGCGCACCGTCGCGGCCGCGGCGTCCGAGGTTGCGCGGCCGATCGTGTTCGCGGTGGCGATCATCGTCATCGTGTACCTTCCGGTGCTCAGCTTGCAGAGCATCGAGGGCAAGATGTTCCGCCCGATGGCGGAGACAGTGATCCTGGCCCTGCTCGCCTCGCTGCTGCTGTGCCTGACCTGGATCCCCGCCTTCGCCTCGGTGGTAATCCGCCGCAAGGCGAAGGACCACGACACCTGGCTGGTGCGCCAAATCCGCAAGGCGTATCGGCCGACCCTGGCTTGGTGCGAGGGGCACCCATGGATGGTGACCGGGACCGCGCTGGCACTGTTTGCCGGATCGGTGCTGGTGGCGCGAACGCTGGGGGGCGAATTCATCCCCCAGCTGCAGGAGGGCTCGCTGGTGGTGACCTCGCAGCGCCTGCCCAGCGTGGCGTTGCCGACTTCGCTCGCCGACACAACGCTGATCGAGCGCACCCTGATGCGTTTCCCCGAGGTCCGCGCGGTGGTGAGCAACACCGGCACCGCGGCGATCCCGACCGACCCGATGGGCGTCAACCAGACTGACAGCTTCGTCATGCTCAAGCCGTCGTCGCAGTGGAAGACCGCCGACACGCAGGAGGGGTTGGTTACGGCGTATTCAAAGGCGCTGAACGACGCGGTGCCGGGCGAGATATTCACCTGGAGCCAGCCGGTGCAGATGCGCATGGAGGACTTGCTCGAGGGCGTGCGCACCGACGTGGCGATCGCGGTGTACGGCCCGGCGCTCGACGTGCTCGCCGACATCGGCAATCAGGTGGCGCGGGTCGTGGGCGGCGTGCCGGGCGCCGCCGATACCGCGCCGGAGCAGGTCGGCGGGCTGCCGTTCCTGCACATCGACGTCGATCGCGCCGCCGCCGCGCGCTACGGTGTCAACGCGCGCGACGTGCTCGACGTGGTGGAGGCGATCGGCGGCCACCCAGGCACCACCGTGGTGATCGGCGATGCGCAGCTCAGCACCCAGGTCCGGTTCCGTGCGCAGGACCGCGCCGATATCGACACCATCAGGCGGCTGCGGGTGCGCACGCCGACCGGCGGCAACGTGCCGCTCTCGCAAGTGGCGAGGATCTCGCTGGCCAGCGGCGCCTCGCAGATCAGCCGCGACCACGTCGAGCGCCGCACCGTGGTGCAGACCAACGTGCGCGGCCGCGACCCGACCTCGTTCGTGGCGGCCGCGCAGCAGGCGGTGGCGCAGCAGGTGCATCTGCCGGAGGGCTACCGGATCGATTGGTCCGGGCAGTACCAGAACCTGGCGCAGGCGACATCGCGTCTGTCGCTGGTGGTGCCGGTGGCGCTGGTGCTGATTTTCGTGCTGCTCTACGTCACTTTCGACTCGGCACGTCTCGCGCTGCTGATTTTCCTCAACCTGCCGATTGCGGCCACCGGGGGCATCTACGCCCTGGCCCTGCGCGGGCTGGCGTTCAGCGTCTCCGCGGGGATCGGCTTCATCGCCCTGTGCGGGGTCGCGGTGCTGAATGGCGTGGTGCTGGTCAGCTACATCGTCGAGCAACGGGCAGAGGGGCGCGGCGCCACCGAGGCAGCAGCCAAGGCGGCGGAGATCCGCCTGCGCCCGGTGCTCACGACCGCCCTGGTCGCCAGTCTCGGCTTCATCCCGGCTGCCCTGTCCACCAGCGCCGGCGCCGAGGTCGAGCGGCCGCTGGCGACCGTGGTCATCGGCGGCCTGATCAGCTC
>CAXSFU010000126.1:0-5896 GCA_964236695.1 uncultured Acetobacteraceae bacterium
ACTTCGAGGGGCGCTCGTGGACGGGGCTGCACCGGCACGCGCTGATGACCTGCATTGCATTCGCCTACCTGCAGCACCTGCGCCTCGCCGAGCATCGTCGGACGGGTGGGGGGAACAATGCCGACCCGCCTGTCGGGGCTGCCCCCGCAGCCCAGCCTGCCCGCGGTGTGACGCGCCATCGCGGCCCGGTTGTTCAAGCACCTCGCGAAGCCCGTCCGATGTCCGCACTGCAGGCACAGGTTCCTGCCTGCGCCTAAACTGAAAGTGCCCAGGTCGTGCTAGGCAAAGCAGTCGAAACCTGGGCCGAACGTCTTGTCATCAATTTCCCTCCACATGGCCAGAAGCCAAGCTGGTGGTTCGGACTTGGTGAACGTGATGGTGGTCATGTCGGGTTCCTCAGTTGAAGGTTTGTGTGCCGGTCTACCCAGCCGCGGCGTCAAACACATCGACGCCCAGCCGTGCAGCGACACGGCGCGCCGTTGCCTCGCGCTGCGCCGTGACGTCGCGCAAGGCATGACGCGCCTGCGCCAGGATCGCCGCCGGCGCGGTCTCCGGAGTTCCGCTGTCGAAGGGGGGCTCCGGCGCATAGACCATGTAGAGCTGGATCGCCTGCGCCACCTCGACCCCGCGCAGTTCGGCCGCCAGCCGCAGCGCCCCGTCGATCCCCGCCGTCACCCCGGCGGCGAACACCCAGTCCCCGTCCACCACCACCCGCTCGTCCACCGGGATCGCCCCGAAGAACGGCAGCAGGTGGAACGACGCCCAGTGCGTGGTTGCGCGCCGCCCGACCAGCAAGCCAGCCGCGCCGCACAGCAGCGCCCCGGTGCACACGGAGAACACGCTGCGTGCACCGGCCGCCTGCACCCGCAGCCAGTCGAGCACCACCTCGTCCTCCATCAGCGCCTCCTGCCCGAAGCCGCCAGGCACGTGCAGCACGTCCAGCGGCGGCGCGTCGGCGATCGCGGCGTCCGGCATCAGGCGCAATCCCTTCAGGTCGCGCACCGTCTCGGCAGTCCTGCCGTAGAGGCGATAGGTCGAGTTCGGGATGCGCGACAGCACCTCGAACGGCCCGGTCAGGTCGATCTGGTCCAGCCCCTCGAACAGCAGCGAGCCGATCTGCAGGTGGGTCTCGGGCGGCACCATGGCGGCTTCCTTCAGGTCGATTGACAAACGAACTCTACCGCTCTCTCTCTTGGCAAGGATGCCAAAGAACCCTCGATCCTCGCCAGCTGTCACCCGCGCCATCGAGATGCTCGCCTATCCCCAGGTGCAGATGCTGGACGTGACTGGCCCGCTGCAGGTCTTCGCGACAGCAAACGACCTTGCGGTTGGCGACGTGCCTCCATACGCGCTCAGGGTCGTGGCCAGCGGGGGAGATTCCGTCCCCACCTCGTCCGGCCTGACGCTGCTGGCCGACCCGCTCCCCCCCGCAACCCCTCCGCCCGACACGCTGATCCTCGCCGGCGGCCGCGGCGTCGAGGCCGCCGCCGCCGACCCCGCCCTCGTGGCCTGGGCACGCGCCCGCGCGCTCGCGAGCCGCCGCTACGCTTCCGTCTGCACCGGCGCCTTCCTGCTGGCCGCAACCGGGCTGCTGGACGGGCGCCGCGCCACGACGCACTGGTCGCACTGCGCCGCGCTGGCCCGCCGCTTCCCCGCCGTGCAGGTCGAGCCCGACCCGATCTTCGTGCGCGACGGCCCCGCCTGGACCTCGGCGGGCGTCACCGCCGGCATCGACCTGGCCCTGGCGCTGGTCGAGCAGGACCTCGGCCGGGCCGCCGCGCTGGCCGTCGCGCGCCACCTCGTCGTGTTCCTCAAGCGCCCCGGCGGCCAGGCGCAGTTCAGCGCCACCCTGGCCCTGCAGGGCGAGGAGGACCGCTTCGACGCCCTGCACGGCTGGATCGCCACGCACCTGGCCAGCGACCTGTCCCTGCCCGCGCTTGCCGCCGAGGCCGGCATGAGCGAGCGCAGCTTCAGCCGCCGCTACGCCGAGGCCACCGGCCACACCCCCGGCCGCGCCGTCGAGCGCCTGCGCGTGGAGGCCGCCCGCCACCTGCTCTCGGACTCGCGCCAGCCGGTCAAGCACGTCGCCCGCCGCTGCGGCTTCGGCTCGGAGGAGACGATGCGCCGCTCCTTCCTCCGCTTGCTGGCCGCCACGCCCCAGGACTACCGAACCCGCTTCGGCGCATGAGCAGCGGCATCCGGGTGCCACAGAGGGTTCGGGCCGTGGGTCGGGGCGTCCAGCCAGCATGTGGCATCGTGCTTGCGTAGCCGCATGTCCCTGGGCAGGCCGCCGCGCCGACGTGGCCGGCCCGAGCAGGTCCGAAAACGAGGCACGCTGTCATGACATCGCTGGACTCCCCTTCGCGTCCACCCGTAGCCCCGCCCTCCTGGACAGGCATGGGCTTCGGCCTGTTGCTGGGGGCAGTGATCGCGGTGGAGTACTACGGCTTCCTCCTGCTCGGTGCCTTCGCGCCGCACTGGCTGGCTCAGCCCGCCCTGGGACACGTCCCCTGGTCGTTCCTGCTCGGCGCCTTGCTGCTGGCCAGCGCCGTCGCCCTTACCGGACTCTACGCTTGGCGCGCCAACGCCACCGAGAATGCGCAGTGAGTGCGACCGCGCAGCCGGCCAACCCGATCGCGATCGCGCTGTTCCTTGCCTTCGTGGCGCTTACCCTGCTGGTAACCTGGCGTGCCGCGCGGCGCACCGCATCAAGCGCATCCTTCTACACCGGCAGCGGTGACCTCCCCGCCTTTGCCAACGGCCTGGCCATCGCCGGCGACTACATGTCGGCGGCCGCCTTCCTCGGCGTGAGCGGCATCATCACCACGACCGGCTTCGACGGCATGCTCTACGGCATCGGCTTCGTCGTTGGCTGGCCGATCGTGCTGTTCCTGGTCGCCGAGAAGCTGCGGCGCCTCGGCCGCTTCACCTTCGCCGACGCCCTCTCCGTCCACCTCGACGAGAAGCCGGTGCGTGTCTTCGCCGCCGTAAGCTCGCTGGTGGTGATCGCCTTTTACCTGATCGCCCAGATGGTCGGTGCCGGGCAGCTGGTCCAGCTGCTGTTCGGCCTCGACTACAACTACGCCCTGGTGATCGTGGGGGCGCTGATGATCTGCTACGTCACCTTCGGGGGCATGCTGGCCACCACCTGGGTGCAGATCATCAAGGCCACCCTCCTGCTCTGCGGCGCGGCCCTGGTCGCCGTGCTGACGCTGGCCCGTTTCGGGTTCAGCCTGTCCGCCCTGCTGGATCAGGCCGTCGCGGTGCATCCGCACCACGCCGCGATCCTCGCACCCGCCGCGATCGCCGCCAGCCCGATCAACGGCCTGTCGCTCGGCATCGCGCTGATGTTCGGGACCTCCGGCCTGCCGCACATCCTGATGCGCTTCTTCACCGTGCGTGACGTGCGCGCTGCCCGCCTGTCAGTGTTCTACGCCGCCCTGCTCAACGCCAGCTTCTTCATGCTGGTGTTCGTGATCGGCTTCGGCGCCATCGCCCTGCTGCTGCCCGACCCGGCCTACCTCGCGGCCGGCGGCGGCCTGCGCGGCGGTGCCAACATGGCGGCGATCCATCTGGCGCACGCCGTCGGCGGCGATGCGCTGATGGGCTTCATCTCCGCCGTCGCCTTCGCCACCATCCTGGCCGTCGTGTCCGGCCTGACGCTAGCGGGCGCCTCGGCCATCAGCCACGACCTGTACGCCCGCACCTTCGGCGGCACCGACGAGCGACGCGAGCTGCTGATTTCGCGCGTTGCCACCGTGGTCATCGGCATCCTCGCCGTTGCCCTGGGAATGGCATTCCGCACACAGAACGTCGCCTACATGGTCGGCCTCGCCTTTGCCGTCGCGGCCAGCGCCAACTTCCCGGTGCTGTTCCTGGCGATGAACTGGCGCGGATTGACCACCTCGGGCGCGATCGCAGGCGGCGTCACCGGCCTGTCCAGCGCAGTCGGGCTCACGGTCATCGGCCCGGCGATCTGGGTGAAGACCCTGGGCTACGCCGCTCCCATCTTCCCATACGATTCCCCGGCCATCGTGTCTGTCCCGTTGGCCTTCCTGGTCGCGGTGGTGGTCTCGATGGCCTCGCGCACCGCCGTTGCAGCCGGTGCCCCGCAGGATGGCAGGCTGCTCGTCGATCGGCAGTAGCAACCCAGGCGAACACAAGCGCCACAGGAGGCATTCAGGTGTCCGACCCCGCCAACCTCTCCCTTCCCAAGGGCGACGAGGGCCACCCCGGCCGCGCCCACCACGACCTCGGCGGCGTGTCGCGCTACCTGTGCACGCCGGTCGACACGGAGCCGCACGCGCTCACGGACTTCGACAAGCGTGTGGATGCCCTGCGCCAGCTCTTGTCGGCCAAGGACCTGATGAGCGTGGACGAGCTGCGCCGCGGCATCGAGGCGATCCCGGAAGCCGAGTACCACGCCCTGTCCTACTACCAGCGCTGGATGCGCTCGATCGCCGCGACCCTGCTGCGCCGTGGGGTCCTGGACGAGGCCGGGCTAGGTGCCGTCCTGGCCACCTTGGGTGCGCCCGACTCCGGAGCACTCCGGTGATTGCGAGTGGTGCGACGGTCCGGGTGCGCGACGCCTGGCCGGAGTTGGACGGGCCGGTGCATGTCCGCACGCCCCACTACCTGCGCGGCTACACCGGCACCGTGTTGCGCCACCTGGGCGACTTTCCCAATCCAGAGGACATCGCCTTCAACCGTCCAGCACCGCTGTTGCCGCTGTACCACGTCTGCTTCGGCCTTGCCGACATCTGGGGCGGGCAGGGCGAGGATACGCTGTTGGTCGAGATCACCGGCCCCTGGCTGGAGGAGCTGCCATGAACCCCGCCCACGCCGACGGCTTCGCCTTGCTGGTCGCGGTCGAGGCCATGCTCGCGCAGGCCGGTATCGTCACGTCCGACGAGATCGACGCCCGCATCGCCCTGACCGACCGCGCCTCGCCGGCGCAGGGCGCGCGCATGGTGGCGCACGCCTGGGCAGACCCGGCGTATCGCGCGCTGCTGCTGGCCGACGGCACGCGGGCGGCCGAGGCGCTCGGCGTGCCGATGCGCGGCCTGCCGCCGCTCGGCGTGCTGGAGAACCGGCCGGGGCTGCACCACCTCGTCGTGTGCACCCTGTGCAGCTGCTATCCCCGCGCCGTGCTGGGCTACCCGCCGTTCTGGTTCAAGTCCGCCGGGTATCGCGCCCGCGCGGTGCGCGACCCGCGCGGCCTGCTGGCGGAGTGGGGCACCGTGCTCGCGGACGGCACCGAGCTGCGCGTGGTGGACAGCACGGCCGACTACCGCTGGATGGTGCTGCCGCTGCGGCCGGACGACACCGAGGGCTGGGCGGAGGACAGGTTGGCCGCGCTGGTCCGCGAGGGGGACATGATCGGGATCAGCGTGCCGGCGGTGGTACCCGTGTAGTTCTGCAGCGAGGTGTACAGCCGTGGTGTCTGCACGATCAGCACGTGACAATCCGGTTTGTCACGTGCTCACGCTAAGGTATGTTCCCGGCCATGGTCGAGCCGCTTCCGGACGCCTTGCCACTTCTCCTGCCGGCAACGCCAAGCACGGTCCTGATCCGTTCGCCGCGCCTGCGACTTCGATCCTTCGAGATGGTCGATGCCGAGGAGGTGTTTGCCTGCATCACGCCCGTAGTCGCCCGGTTCATGACGTGGGAGCCGCCACACTCCTTTGCCGAGTTCGCAGCACACCGGCAGGCCATGCTGGATGCGAAAGACCCGGGCAACCTGTCTTTGGTCATCCGGCAGGACGACAGCAGCGAGTGCCTCGGCGTCGCCGCCCTCGAGAGGGCCGATGCGCCCTGCCCCCATACTGGGGCTCTGGCTTAATACCAACGGCCGAAAGTCTTGACCTGTCGAGGCGAGCAAGGCTGGGCTCTGCCC
>CAXSFU010000127.1:0-5877 GCA_964236695.1 uncultured Acetobacteraceae bacterium
CCAGCCGCGAAGAGCCTCCAGCCCCTGGGACGGCAGCCGGTCCCAGATGCCGGGGCGGCGCAGCGCCCTGCCGGTCGCGGCACTGAGCAGCGCGCCGGGCTGCAGGGCGGCGGGAAGGTAGCCGACCTGCAGCTGGCGCGCCTCGCCGGACGACACGGTCATGGAGAGGCCGAGGCCGTTGGTCATGTCCCTGGCCGGTCCGAGCACCAGACTCTGCCAGCCGAAGTCGGCGGGGGCAGGAGCGACGACGGAGGCCGCGTGGGCGGACACGAAGGTGCCGCGTCCCGGCCTGGCCTCCAGGACTCCCTCGCGCGCCAGGGTGTCCAGCGCCCGCTGCACCGTGACCGGGCTCACGTGCCACTCGCGCATCAGGTCGCGCACCGACGGCAGACGCGCCCCGGCCTCCGCCGCCTCGGCGAGAGCACGAAGCCGTTGAGTAACGGATTGGCTTCTGTTACCTGTTTCCATGAAACACATGGATAACGCTACCGACCAGACGCGGATAACGCAATCTCGCCGTGTCCTGTGGCGGCCCGCGCGGTGGCTGGCGTGCCTGCGCGACGCGATGGAGCAGGCTTCCGCCCGCCGCGACCTGGCGGAGCTGGACGACCGGATGCTGGCCGACATCGGCGTGTCGCGCGGCGAGGCGGTGCAGGAGGCGGGCCGATCGTTCCTCGACCGCGCGCCGCTGCCTGTCGACCCGAGCAGAATGCGCCCGTTCCCCGGCGGAGCATTCTCCGGGAAGGCCGCCCGTCCGGATGACGGCCCTGGCACGCGTCCGTCCGGCATCGCGCGACAGGCAGCGCACCATGGCCCGGCAGGCGCGACCCGTTCCTCCGCGCCCGGCCTGGGCGAGTTCCGATCCCGTTCCCGGAGTTCCCGGCCGTGACGCCGTTCCACGGTCTCTGCGCCTTCCCCGTCACCCCGGCCGACGAGCACGGACGGGTCGATGTCGCGGCGTTCCGGGTGCTCCTCGGGCGGCTGACGGACGCGGGCGTCGCGTCCATCGGCGTCCTGGGCAGCACCGGGACCTACGCCTACCTGACGCGAGACGAGCGGCGCAGGGCCGTCGAGGCGGCGGTGGACCAGGTGGGCGGCCGGGCATCGGTGCTGGTCGGCATCGGCGCGCTGCGGACGGACGAGGCCGTGCGGCTGGGCCGGGACGCCAGCGAGGCGGGCGCCGACGCCGTGCTGCTCGCGCCGGTGTCCTACACGCCGCTGACCGGGGAGGAGGCGTTCGTCCATTTCGCGACGGTGGCGGAGCAGGTCGGGCTGCCGCTGTGCATCTACGACAACCCGGGCACCACGCACTTCGCGTTCAGGCCGGAGCTGGTCGGCCGCCTGAGCTGGGTGGCGAACATCGTCGCGGTGAAGACCCCTGCGCCGGACCCCGCCACCCTGCCTGCCAGCCTCGACGACCTGCGCGCCCGCACCTCGCCCGGCTTCTCGGTCGGGCACAGCGTGGACTGGAAGGCGGCGGAGGCGATGCTGGCGGGCGGCGACGCCTGGTACAGCGTCGCGGCGGGCCTGTTCCCGGCTGCATGCCTGCCCCTCGCCAGGGCCGCCGGGGCCGGGGACGCGCCCGGGGCCCGCGCCCTGAACGCGCGTCTGCAGCCGCTGTGGGACCTGTTCGTCGAGCACAGCAGCCTGCGCGTCGTCCATGCGGCGGCCACCCTGATGGGGCTGTGCCGGACCGTGCCGCCGCGTCCCATCCTGCCGCTCGCCGCCGACGTGCAGCGCCGCATCGCCCGCGTCCTGGAGGAACTCGGTCTGAGCTGAGGAGTCAGGCGGCCAGGCACTTCCGCAGCCTGCACCGGCGCCTGCGTGGACCCTGGCTGCGCACGGCGATGGCCAACGCCTCGCGCTGCCCGACAATGGCGGCGGTGACGCGACGGGTCGCCTGGCCCGGCCTGGACCTGCCATGATGTGCGCAACAGCGGAAGACAGGGGTGCCCGGGCATGACGGGGTGCGACTGCGCTGCGAGCGGGCGCTCTCCGGTCATCGTTGGTGGCCATGGCCTGTCCGTCGTCGGGCCCTCGGCCAAATTGACACATTGTTGACCCCATGCTTCCACATTGGCTGACGACACGAGGCAGAAAAGAGCGTCCGCGACATGGCCATGACGTATCGCCTGGCCGCCGTCGGCGTCGCCGCGCTGGTCGCCGCCTGCCAGGACCCGAACCAGGTGGCGCTGAAAGTCGGCGCGCCTCCCGCGGCCGCCCTGAACCTGCGCGCCTTCGAGGTCCGGTCCTTCGACGTCGACAGCGACCAGACGCTGCTGCAGGCGCTCGCCGCCACGCTCCAGGACCTCGGCTTCACCATCACCGAGACCGCGTCCGACATGGGCGTGCTGGCGGCGTCCAAGCAACGGGACGCGACGGAGTTCGGCCAGATCGCCCTGGCTGTCGTGCTGGCGCTCGTCGCGCGCACGGCGACCGACACCGACGTGTCCCAGGACATCCACGTCACCGTGGTCGTCAGTCCGGGAGCGACGGCTCGGCAACGTGTGGTCCGGGTGTCGTTCGACCGCTACATCACGACCCGTCAGAACGCGCTCCACACCGTCCTGGTCACGGACCGCAAGATCTACCAGGAGTTTTTCGACAAGCTCGCCCAGTCCCTCGTGATCGAGAAGCGGGCATGACCCTGGCCCGGCTGTTCCCCGCGGCCCTCCTGCTCGCGGGCCTGGGCGCCTGCGCCCACACGGAGTCGCCCCTCCTGACGAGCGCCCGCAGCGCGGTCGAGATGCGCGCGATGGAGACCCGGGTGATCCCGTCGTCGGATCGCGCACAGGTGCTGAGGACCGTCATCGCCACGCTCCAGGATCTCGGCTACAGCATCGACCGGATACGCGGTTCCACGGGCACCGTCACCGCGACCAAGCTTTCCGTGCTGCGCCTGAGCGCCGCCGTCAGCCCGCACGGCCCCGGCCAGGTCGCCGTGCGCGCGGATGCCGAGGTCCAGGTCCGCGGCCAGTTCCACCAGGTGGACGACGCGGCCTTCTACCAGCAGGATTTCTTCGACCCGCTGGCGAGCGCCCTGCTGCTGCAGACGCTGCCTTCCCTGAACCAGGACGACGCCGCCCCGGTGCCCGCGCCGGAACCGCTCTACTCGAAACCCAAGGACTGAGCATGCCCCTGCGCGCGCCCCTTCTCGTCCTGCTGTCGGCAGGCCTGCTGTTCGGCTGCGAGTCGGCGGACAGCCACGCGGACTCGGTCCGCCGGGCACAGGCGGCCGACTCCCGCCTGACCCTGGGCACGGTTCAGCGCGAGATACGCGTCGGCATGACCAACACCCAGGTCGCCGAGACGCTCGGGGCGCCGAACATGGTGACCACGGACGACGAGCGTCGCGAGGTGTGGGTCTACGACCGGATCTCGACGGACAACGCCTATTCCAGCAGCGCCGGCGGGGTTGGTATCCTGATCCTCGGCGTCGCCAGCTCGGCGGGCGCGTCCAGCGTCTCGCAGCGGACCCTGACGGTGGTGATCAAGTTCGATGCCGCCAGCCGCGTCCGCGACTTCTCCTACCGTTCCAGCAGCTTCTGACGCCGTGGTGCGTCCGGTCGCCGGTGGTGTCGCCCTTGCGGCCGCGCTGCTGCTCGCGGGCTGCCAGTCCGACGTCGAGCGGCAGACGGCAGCGCTGACGCTTTCGGACGGCGACGTCGCGCAACGGGCCGTCCGGATGCGTCGCTTCGACACGGCCGATCGCGCCGCGATGCTGAGCGCCGCGGCTGGCGTGCTCCAGGACCTCGGCTACAGCATCGACGACGTCTCGTCGGCCGACGGCCTGCTCGACGCGTCCAAGACTCGCGACGCCAGCGGCGGGAGCGCCTTCTCGGTGGACCGGGTGCAGCGGATCCGCGCGTCGGTCGTGGCGTCCCCTGGCGCCGACGGGCGGGACACGGTGGTGCGCGCGACCTTCCAGCGCGTGGTCCGCGGCGCCGGCGGCCGTGTCACGGCCCTGCTGCCGGTGACGGAGGCGGCCATCTACCAGCGGTTCTTTGACGCGCTGTCCCAGTCGGCCTTCCTGCAGGGCCACGGCCTGTGACGGGACTGCGACCGCTTGCCGCCCTGCTTGCACTGGCCTTGCCGGTCTCGGCCTGCAGGATGGACTCCCAGGACGAGGTCCTGGCCACGAGCCGGTCCCAGCTCCAGCTGCGCGCCGTCGAGACGCGCGCGTTCGACACGACGGAACGCGCCGCGATCCTGCGGGCGGTCATCGCCACCCTGCAGGACCTCGGCTTCATCGTCGACCGTGCCGACGACCTGATCGGCACCGTCACCGCGACGAAGCTGTCCGGCTACGCGCTGCGCCTGACGGTCACGCTGCGGCCCGTCGGCAAGCGCATCCTGGTCCGCGCCAGCGGTCAGTACAACCTCGAAGCGGTCACCGACCCGCAGCCCTACCAGCAGTTCTTCGCGGCCCTGAGCAAGGCGTTGTTCCTGCAGGCAAACCAGGTCGACTAGAGGATGTTTTGAACCTCATGGCGGCTCGTTGCTTCGGGCAGAAAAACAAGAGTCTTTTTCTGAAGAAGAAGCAAAAAGACCTTATCCGTGAAGATCCGAGCCCGCAGCTGGCTCCGCTGCCCAACGAGCAAAAGTTCTTTGGTTCTTTCTTTCAAGAAAGAACATGCTTTCTTCCTGCTGTGCTGCAAGAGATCGGGAATGACAGGTCGATGACAACGTTTGGAGCATGACCCGGCCGGTGTCAGCCGGCTCAGGCGGGTGATCGGGAACTGGCTTCGCTCGCGCACGGAGCGCCGACACGGGGCGGAGGCCGCTCTCGCTGTCGGCGTCCTGAACCGCATGCTCGGACCCGGACGCCCGGACGATGTCCGTCTCGCCTGACAGCACACAGCAACAGGCGTGTGCCGCCAACTCGCCAATTCCTGCAACATGGTCACGGCATGGCATTCGATGGTGCCGGCGCTGTTCTCGATCCGGATGGCCCATTCGCCACCCGCGTCCAGCCCGGTGGTGCGGCAGTGTTGCAACCTCAGGAGCGCGAGTGCGTCGGACAGCGGGTCCATGATGCTCCCGGGCGATCGCGAAGAAACAGGCGACGCTCGCGTGTGGATGGTGTGGAGCCTGCTGCCTACCTGGAGTTGGCGTTCACGAGAAAGGCTTCCGCATGATCGTCGTCACCACACCGTCCGGTCACATCGGACGCCATGTTGTCCGCCGGCTGCTCGATGCCGGACAGGAGCTGCGCGTCATCCAGCGCGATC
The DNA here is from genome assembly GCA_964236695.1 of uncultured Acetobacteraceae bacterium. Taxonomy (GTDB): domain Bacteria; phylum Pseudomonadota; class Alphaproteobacteria; order Acetobacterales; family Acetobacteraceae; genus CAXSEF01. The sequence continues at coordinate 5,232 of CAXSFU010000127.1, forward strand.
CGGGCAGGCTGCCGCAGGACGTGCGCGAGCGGGTCGAGGTCGTCGAGGGCTCGCACGGCGACGCAGCCGTGGTGGATCGGGCGTTCGCGGACGCGGACGCCGTGTTCTGGCTGTGCCCGCCCACGCCATCGGCCACCCCGGCTGCCGCGACGGTCGACTTCGCCCGCCCCGGCGCCGAGGCGATCCGACGCCATCGTGTCGCGCGCGTCGTTGCGGTCGGCACGCTCGGCCGGGGCACCGCGTGGCAGGACAGGGCCGGCCTGGCGACCGGTTCGATCCGCATGGTCGATCTGATGCGGCAGACAGGTGCCGCGGTCCGAAGCGTCACCTTGCCGGCGCTGATGGAGAACGCGCTCCAGCAGGTCGACCCGATCCGCCAGGGCCGCCTGTTCGGGCCGCTCGACCCTGACAGGAAGGTCCCTCACACCGCCGCGCGGGATGCGGGCGCCGCCGCGGCACGGATGCTCCTCGATCGGAGCTGGTCCGGGCAGGAAGACGTGCCGGTGCTTGGCCCCGAGGAGCTGTCGTTCAACGACGTTGCCGCGATCGTCTCGGACGTCGTCGGCCGTGACGTGCGCTACCAGCAGGTGCCGTTCGACGCCTTCAAGGCGCAGCAGAGACAGCGCGGCATGACCGATGCTTTCGC
>CAXSFU010000128.1:0-5797 GCA_964236695.1 uncultured Acetobacteraceae bacterium
GGCGACGCGTCCCATCGGCCGCCCTCACGGCACGGCCACCCTGCAGCCGCAGGACACCTGGCTCCTCGTGGGCCAGGTGCCCGCCATGGTAAGCCAGGCACATTTCGACGAGGTGCAAGCAAAATTGGCGACCAACCAGTCTTTTGCACGGCGCAACAACACGGTGCACCAGTATCTGCTGCGCGCCCTGGTGAGCTGCGGGCGCTGCGGTCTGTCCAGTACCGCACGGGCGATCAACGGGCGGAACTTCTACTACCTGTGCAACGGCAAGGGCCACAGCACCTTCTCGCACCGCGCCACGTGCTGCCCGGCACGCCACACACCCGCGAGGCAGCTCGATGATCTCGTCTGGGCCGACCTGTGCGCGCTGCTGGCCGAACCGGAGCCGCTCGCCACCGCCGTGGCGCGCGCCCATGGTGGGGCGTGGCTGCCGCAGGAGCTGCTTGCGCGCCGTGAAACGCTGCGCCGTGGCCAGGCGCACCTAGGCCAGCAGCTCGAGCGACTCACCGACGCTTATCTCAGGGCCGTCATCCCGCTCGACGAATACGAGCGGCGCCGGCGCGACCTGGAACAGCGCGTCCAGGCACTGGCCGGACAAGACGAGCAACTACGTAGCGACGCCGTGCGCCAGCAGCAACTCGCAGGCATTGCGGCGTCGCTGGAGGCGTTCCGCGAGCGCGTGCAGCGCGGCCTGACCCAGGCCAGCTTCGAGCAGCGCCGCCAACTCGTGATGTTGCTCATCGACCGCGTGGTGGTCACCGACGCCGACGTCGAAATCCGGTACGTGCTGCCCATCACTCCCGACAGCGAACACGTCCGGTTTTGTCATTTGCGTAAAGACTACTTCCACGATCCAGCGCTTCGGCAGCACCACGAACTTGCCCGTGTCGCACCGTCGCACGATCTCGATGTTCACGCCGCGGCAGACCCGGGCCAAGCCCTGCTGGAACTTCGGTCCCTGATAGCCGCCGTCGGCGTAGAGCTTCAGCAGGAACGGATACAGCCCGAACATCGTCGCCATCAGCAGCACACCGCCGTCGCGGTCCTGCAGGTCGGCTGCATGGACGACGGCCTGCATCAGCAGGCCCTGAGTGTCGACGAGGATGTGCCGCTTCTTGCCTTTGATCTTCTTGCCGCCATCGAAGCCCGGCCGGTCGATCCAACGCCCCCCTTTTCAGCGCTCTTCACGCTCTGGCTGTCGATAATGGCCGCTGTCGGACTGGCCTCGCGGTCCGCCTGCTCGCGGCAAAGCACGTAGAGGGCATGGTGCAGCCGATCCAGCGTGCCGTCGTGCTGCCAGCGGCAGAAGTAGTGGTTCACCGTGCTGCGGGGTGGCAGGTCCTTCGGGATCGCGCGCCACTGGCAGCCGGTGCCCAGCACATACATCAGGCCGTTCATCACCTCACGCACGTCCACCGTCCGCTTGTTGCCGCCTCGCCTGGCCCGTGGGATCTCGGCGTTGGCCAGATCCCATTCCGCATCGGTCAGGTCAGTGGGATAGCGCAGCTTGCCGCGGTCATACCGGGCACGGTTCTCAACGGTCCACATCGGGCGACGGCTCCTGCCAACAGCGGCAGCCGACAGGGAATCACAACCGACTCTCAAGACACAACATGATCTTGGACGGACACTGACGTAGTTCCTGGCAGGTCAGGAGTGAGAAAAGAAATCAGTAGACTATTGAATAAAGATATAAAAAATTCTAATTACTTATAGTATTTCGTGCATGCCTGACGCACTCAACATATCTGATGTGGGTTCAAATGAGTTAGACCTCCGACCGGCGCAGCTTTCGCAAGAGTTAAAGAAGCTAGGTGGCTTGACTCATTTCAATGGCCTCCACGCATTGACATGTCAGTAAGCAAGGCTGGGCTCTGCCCAGACCCGCCAGGGACGAGTCGCCCCTGGACCGGCGCTTTCTTGAGTATGGGGTTTCAAAGGTTTGCCTTTGGCGGAGTTTGAGGCAGCGCCTCAACCTTGCTTGCTTCCTCGCCTGCCCCCCCCGCTTCGCCCCTCGCCCCCCGCCTGCTAAACTCCCCTCATGCCCGCCAAGCGCGTCCCCCCCAAGCCCCCCCGCCTCCCAGAGCCCGACTCCGACGAGCGCCCCGTCACGACCCCCTTCCGCGTCGACGAGGACGCCGCCGAAGCCAGCCTGCGCCCCCAGCACCTCGGCGAGTTCGTCGGCCAGAAGGCGTCGCGCGAGAACCTGCGCATCTTTATCCAGGCCTCGCGCGACCGCGGCGACGCGCTCGACCACGTCCTCCTCCACGGCCCCCCCGGCCTCGGCAAGACCACCCTCGCCCAGATCGTCGCCCGCGAGCTCGGCGTCGGCTTCCGCGCCACCTCCGGCCCGGTGATCCAGCGCGCCGGCGACCTGGCCGCCATCCTGACCAACCTGCAGCCCCGCGACGTCCTGTTCATCGACGAGATCCACCGCCTCCAGCCCGCCATCGAGGAGGTCCTCTACCCCGCGATGGAGGACTTCCAGCTCGACCTCATCATCGGCGAGGGCCCCGCCGCCCGCTCCGTGCGGATCGACCTGTCCCCCTTCACCCTCGTCGCCGCCACCACCCGCGCCGGTCTGCTCGCCACCCCGCTCCGCGACCGCTTCGGCATCCCGCTCCGCCTGATCTTCTACACCCCCGCCGAACTCGAGCTCATCGTCGCCCGCGGCGCGGAGAAGCTCGGCGTCGACCTCACCCGCGAGGGCGCCATGGAGATCGCCCGACGCTCCCGCGGCACGCCGCGCATCGCCGGCCGCCTCCTGCGCCGCGTGCGCGACTTCGCCGCCGTCGAGGGCCACTCCCCCGTCGACCGCGCCGTCGCCGACTCCGCGCTCGCCCGCCTGGAGGTCGACGCCCTCGGCCTGGACGCCATGGACCGCCGCTACCTCCGCCGCATCGCCGAGCACCACGCCGGCGGCCCCGTCGGCGTGGAAACCCTCGCCGCCGCCCTGGCCGAGGCCCGCGACACCCTGGAGGACGTCGTCGAGCCCTACCTCATCCAGGAAGGACTCGTCCTGCGCACCAGCCGCGGCCGCATGCTCGGCGAGCCGGGATGGCGCCACCTCGGCATGAAGGCGCCGCCGCTCGCCGGGCAGATGGACCTGCTGGGGGACGCATGAAGGAGCAAGGCCAGGGGCTCTGCCCCTGGACCCCGCCAGGGGGAGCCCCCCTGGACCGGCACACCTACAGTCTTCGCGTCTACTACGAGGACACCGACGCGGGCGGCGTCGTCTACCACGCCCGCTACCTCGGCATGGCCGAGCGCGCCCGCACCGAGGCCCTGCGGGACGCCGGCATCCCCCACGCCGAGCTGACCGCCGCCCACGGCCTCGCCTTCGTCGTCCACCGCCTGGCCGCAGAGTACCGCCGTCCCGCCCGTCTCGACGACCGCCTCGCCATCGAGACCACGGTCACGTCCGCAACCTCCGTCCGCCTGGCCCTGCGCCAGCTCGTGCGCCGCGACGCCACCACCCTGGTCGTCCTCTCCGTCGAGCTGGCCTGCGTCGGCCCCGACGGCCGCCCCGCCCGCATCCCCCCGCGCTGGCGCTCGCTCGGAAACAGCCCCTCCCCTCCAACCCAGTGACCCTGGGAAGGCGGTCCAGGGGACCTTCCCCTGGCGGGGTCCAGGGGCAGCGCCCCTGGCCTTGCCTTCCTTCCGGCCTTGCCTGCCGCCCCACCCCGACCTAAAGCCCGCAGGCCCCGGGGCGCGTGCGACGCACCGCTCGGGCCAGGTTGGGGAGCAGAGCTTTGGACCGTGCCGTGGATGCCGCCAACCTCGCGCCGGGCACCGTCCCCGGCGATCTGTCGCTGTGGACCCTGTTCCTCCAGGCCGACATCGTCGTGAAGGTGGTCATGGTCGGCCTGCTGATCGCGTCGGTGTGGGTCTGGGCCATCGTGTTCGAGAAGGTCACGTCCCTGCGCCGCGCCAACGCCCAGGCCCGCGCCTTCGAGGACCGCTTCTGGTCCGGCGGCTCGCTCGACGAGCTGTACGAGACCGACGGCGCCAAGCCCGCCCACCCGATGGCCGCCGTGTTCGGCGCCGCCATGGGCGAGTGGCGCCGCTCCGCCCGCGTCGCCGGCGCCGACCTGGCCCGCGGCGGCGTGCGCGAGCGCGTCGACCGCGCCATGACCATGACCGTGCAGCGCGAGATGGAGCGCATGGAGCGCTGGATGATCTTCCTCGCCTCCGTCGGCTCCGTCGCCCCCTTCGTCGGCCTGTTCGGCACGGTCTGGGGCATCATGCACTCCTTCTCCGCGATCGCGGCGATGCACAACACCAACCTCGCCGTGGTCGCCCCCGGCATCGCCGAGGCCCTGTTCGCCACCGCGATCGGCCTGGTCGCCGCCATCCCCGCCGTGCTCGCCTACAACGCGATCAGCACCGACCTCGGCCGCTTCGCCTCCCGCCTGGAAGGCTTCGGCACCGAGTTCGGCGCGATCCTGTCGCGGCAGAGCGAGGAGCGCGCGTGAGACAGGAAGCAAGGCCAGGGCCGCTGCCCCCCATGCTTGAAGGCGGGGACCCCGCCAAAGGCGGAGCCTTTGGAGACCTCGACGTGAGGCCGGCGGCACCCCGCCACGGCCGGTGCCGCCGGCCCGAAGTCATGCCGGTCCAGGGCGGCTCGCCCTGGCGGGTCCAGGGCAGAGCCCTGGCCTTGCCTTGCCTCCCCGAAGGACCCCCCTGATGGCCATGAACACCGGCGGCCGCCATGGCCGCAGCCGCTACAAGCCGCTGTCCGAGATCAACGTGACCCCCATGGTCGACGTGATGCTCGTGCTGCTGATCGTGTTCATGGTCGCCGCCCCCCTGATGACCTCGGGCGTCAACGTCGACCTGCCCAAGACCAACGCCGCCCCGGTGAGCCAGGACAGCGCGCCGATCACCGTCTCCATCAAGGCCGACGGCGCGACCTACGTGGGCGACGACGCCGTGCCGATGGAGTCTTTGGTCGCCAAGCTGAAGGACTCCGCCAAGGACGACCCCGCCAAGCGCATCTTCGTGCGCGGCGACAAGGCGGTGACCTACGGCCAGATCATGACCGTGATGGGCACGATCACCTCCGGCGGCTTCACCAAGGCGACCCTGCTCGCCGAGCAGGGCGACGGCGTCGCCCAGGTCCCCGGCGTGCCCGCCGCGCGCGCCGCGGCCCCCGCGGCGTCGCCCGCCGCCACCCCGCGCGCCGCCGCCGGGCGGAGCGGGCGCTGAGCCTCGGCGCCCGCCGCCGACAGGGCCCGCGATGACCCCCACCCTGAAGCGCAGCGCCGCCGCGTCCGCGGCGCTGCACCTCGCGGCCCTGCTCGCGCTGATCCTGGTGCTGCCGACCCCCACGCCACCCGAGCCGCCGCCCGAGCAGACCGTGCAGATGGAGTTCCAGCCGGGCACCACCGCGCAGAAGGTCCAGCGCGGCGAGAAGCCCGCGGACAGGCCTGCCCCCGCCGACGCCCCCACGCCCGCCGACCAGCCCCCCGCGAAGCAGCCGCCGAAGCCCGCGCCGGTCGAGCCGCCCCCGCCGCCGCCGCCGCCGCCGCCGCCCCCGCCCCCGCCGCCGCCCACCGAGGCGCCGCCGCTCCCCACCCCGCCCGCGCCGCCGCCGCCCCCCGCCACGGTGGTCGTGCCGCCCGCCCCCGCGCCCACCCCGCCGCCCCTGCCGCAGGAGCCGGACGAGCTGCCGCTGCCTCCGATTCCGCCGCCGCCTCCGCCCGCGCCGCCGGAACCCCGCCGCGCACCCCCCGCGCCCACGCCGCCGCCCGCCCCCCCCCCGCCGCCGCGCCCGCCCCCCCCCCCCCCGCAGCCC
>CAXSFU010000129.1:0-5624 GCA_964236695.1 uncultured Acetobacteraceae bacterium
CTGAGCGATATCGGCATGGTGCCGTAAAACAGCATTTATCGAACAGCCTCTTAAGAAGTGGATTCCAAAGGCTCGGCCTTTGGCGGGGTCCAGGGACAGAGCCCCTGGCCTTTCTTTCCTGACCGGTCGAAGCGACCGGCCGCCGGCATCAGTCGAGCATGTCGGGCTGCGACTGGACCAGCTGGTTGTAGATCGTCTGGAAGTGCAGCCAGCCGATGAAGTCGTTGCCGACATGGTCCAGGCTGTACTGCGCGGTCTTGTCGGACAGCAGCTGCGGCTTGATTCCCGATGCCTCGACCTGCAGCTGCACCTGGCAGCAGCGCTCCAGCGCGATGAACCAGAACGCCGCGTCGTCGATGCTGTGCCGGCTGGTGGTCAGCAGGCCGTGGTTCTGGTGCAGCACGCCCCGGTAGCGGCCGATCTGCGCCGCGATCGACAGCCCGCTCTCCTTCTCCACCGCCACCGCACCGGCGGAGGCGCCGATCACCGCGTGGTTGCCGTAGAAGCACGCGGCGTCCTGGCTCAGCATGTCGAGCGGCCGCCCGGTGGCGCACCAGGCGGTGCCGTAGGTCGTGTGCGCGTGGCACATCGCCATCACGTCGGGGTGCGCGTCGTGCACGGCCGAGTGCAGCACGAAGCCCGCGCGGTTGATGGCGTGCTGGCCTTCCACGACGTTGCCCGAGTGGTCGGCGAGCACCAGGTTCGACATCCGCACCTGGGAGAAGTGCACGCACATCGGGTTGGTCCAGTACAGCTCCGGCCGCTCCGGGTCGCGCACCGTGAGGTGGCCCGCGAAGCCGTAGTCGAAGCCGTGCAGCGCGAAGGCGCGGGTGGCCGCGACCAGGTGCTGCTTGCGGTACTCGCGCTCCTCGGCGAAGGAGCCGAACTTCGGGATCTCGGGAAAGATCAGGCCGGGCTGTTCCGGCTGGTAGATGGAGATCCGGTCGTCGACGGCGTCGAGCATGGCAGGTGTCCTTTCCTTAAAGTGTCGCCCGGCCCCCGAAGGGGAACACAGGGTCAGCGGTTGACGATCCGCCCCGGCATGGAGAGCGCGAGCAGGCTGCCGGCGACGATGCTGGCGGCCAGCGTGTAGACGCCGAGGTCGGTGGAGTGAGTCCGGTCGATGATCCAGCCGATCACGTACGGACTGACGAAGCCCGCGAGGTTGCCGACCGAGTTGATCACCGCGATCCCGGTGGCCGCAGCCGCCCCGGCCAGCATCGCGGTCGGCAGGCACCAGAACTGAGACAGCGTGGCCATCACGCCGACGGTCGCCACCGTGAGCCCGGCCATCGCGATCGTGGTGTCGCCGTGCGCGCCCACCGCGACCAGCCAGCCAAGCGCGCCGACCAGCCCCGGCACCGCGAGGTGCCAGCGCCGCTCGCGGGCCGCGTCGGAGCGGCGGCTGACGAGGACCATGGCGACGGCGCCGCAGCCGTACGGCAGCACGGTGAGCAGGCCGATGGCGAACGGACTCGCCACGCCCGCGCCCTTGATCAGCGTCGGCAGCCAGAAACCGACGCCGTAGAGGCCCATGATGAAGCAGAAGTACACCGTGCACAGCAGCCACACGTGCGGGTTGGTGAAGCCGTCGCGCAGAGAGTGCGACTGCACGCACTCGCGGTCGCGCGCGACGTTGCGGGCGAGCAGCGCCTTCTCGGCGGGCGAGAGCCAGCGCGCGGCCTCGATGCCGTTGTCGAGGTAGAGCAGCACGGCGATGCCCATCACCACCGAGGGCACCGCCTCCAGCAGGAACAGCCACTGCCAGCCAGACAGGCCCGCCACCTCGCCCATCGCTTGCATGATCCAGCCGGACAGCGGGCCGCCGACCACGCCGGCAACAGGGATGCCGGTCATGAACAGCGCGATGATCCCGCCGCGACGCTCCGCCGGGTACCAGTAGGTGAGATAGAGGATCACCCCGGGGAACAGCCCCGCCTCGGCCACGCCCAGCAGGAAACGCAGGGTGTAGAACGCCAGCGGCGTGGTCACGAACACCATGGCGCCGGACAGCACGGCCCACGTCAGCATCACCCGCGCGATCCACACCCGCGCGCCCACCCTGTGCAGGATGATGTTGCTCGGCACCTCGAACACGAAGTAGCCGAGAAAGAAGATTCCGGCGCCGAGGCCATAGACCGTCTCGCTGAAGTGCAGCGCGCCGAGCATCTGCAGCTTGGCGAAGCCGACGTTGACCCGGTCCAGATACGCGACGACGTAGCACAGGAACAGGAACGGGATCAGGCGCCAGGTGACCTTGGCGTAGACCGACTGCTCCGTGCGCCCGGGAAACGGAATCTCTCCGGCGAACGCCTGGGACATGATCGTCCTGAACTCCCCCAAAGGTTCGCGCCACCGTTGGCCGGCGTGCGCGGATTGGCCCAAGCGTCGGACGCGGCGCCTCGCTTGACAAACGACGAGTTTTCACCGTCGCATGAATCGAATTCAGCCGAACGACATGCGCCAGATCCCGAGCTTCCTCGCACTCAGGGCTTTCGAGGCCGCTGCCCGGCTGGAAAGCTTCGTGCTGGCCAGCGAGGAGCTGCACCTCACGCCGTCGGCGATCAGCCATCAGGTGCGCGCGCTGGAGGAGCACTTCGGCCGGCTGCTGTTCGTGCGCCGCAACCGCCAGGTCGAACTGACGCCGGAGGGGAGCAGCCTGCTGGGGCGGCTCACCCCCGCGCTCGACGCCCTGGAGGCGGCATGCGCCGAGGCCGGGCGGGCGCCGCCCGGACAGACGCTGTGCGTGCACTGCGCGCCCTCCTTCGCGTCGAAGTGGCTGGGGCCGCGCCTGCCGCTGTTCATGCGCCGCCATCCCGGCATCGGCATCCGCCTGTCGGCCAGCGCCGAGCCGATCGACCTCGTGCGCCAGGAAGGGCTCGACCTGGCGATCGCCTACGGCACGGTGGCGCCGCGTCGCGGGATCGTGGTGGAGGCGCTGGGAGTCGAGCAGGTGGCGGCCCTCGCGGCGCCCGACCTTGCCCGGCAGTGCGAGCCGCTCGATCCCGCCGCGCTGCTGCGCCTGACCCTGATCGAGTCCGTGGTCAGCCCGGTGCGATGGGGGGAGTGGTTCGGCCTGAACGGTCTGGCGCCGCCCGCCGCGGCGCCCGCGCCCAGGCCCTCGTTCGACCGCGCCGCCCTGGCGGTGTCGGCGGCGGTGCAGGGGCTCGGCGTCGTGCTGGAAAGCACGCGCTTCGCCCAGGAGGAGATCGCGCGGGGCGAGCTGGTGCTGCTGGGCGGCCGGGCGGTGCGCCCCGTGGCGCGCGAGCTGCACTTCCTGTGCTTCCGCGCCGCGCAGCGCGACCTGCCCAAGGTCCTGGCGTTCCGTGGCTGGCTGCTGGAAACGCTCGGGCGGGAGCCGGTCGATGCGGCGCCGGGCCGGAGCTGATCGCGGCCGCGTACGGGCGGACAGCCGGCGCGACTGCGGCACCGGCGCCTCCCGAGGGCGTCACTCCTCACCGCCGCGGGCCTTGCGAAGCGGCGCCGCCCTGCCCCGTGTTCCGCCCGCCCGCCCGACCGGCGGCGTCCACCCGCCGCCGCGCCGCCCGGCGTCCCAGGCGTAGCGCGCGTCGCCATCCAGCAGGCCCAGGTGGTCGCGCAGCCGGTTGCGCCCCAGCCACGCCACCGCCGCCTCCAGCTCCGCAAGGTTCATCTCCGCGCGCCCCTTGCCGAGCACGCGCTTCAGCACCGCGTTGTAGGCGTGGAAGCCGCGCCGGCGCGGGTCGTGCGCCTCCGCCGCGTCCTCCACCGCCTGCGCCGCGACCAGCTCGGCGACGCTCGAGCGCAGCCGCCGCTCCACCCGGCTCGGCGCTTCCAGCAGCTCGCCCTGCCCCGATCCCGCAAGACCCTCTGCCAGACCCTCGGCCAGACCCTCCGGCCGCCCCATCGCCAGCTCCGGCCCGGGACGCAGCACGGCGTAGCGCATCGCCAGGGCGTTGCTTTCCAGCGGCACGATGCCCCGCTCCTCGCGCTCCAGCGACAGCCGCTCCGCCAGCCACAGCGGCAGGTCGCCCTGCCGGCGCGCCGGGCGCGGCCGCGCCCGGGTGCCCTGCTCCTGCTCCATGCGCCAGCGGAACCGCGCGAAGAACGGGTCGTCGGGGTGGAACACCAGCGCCTCCTGGTCCTCGTACGGCCCGGCGTGCGGGTCCACCCGGGTGGCGCGCGCCACCATCTGCTCCAGCCACGGGCGCGAGCGGATGTGGGTCAGCGCCGCCACCACCGCGACCTCCGGCGCGTCCAGCCCCTCGTAGGCCATCGCCACCGTGACCAGCACGCTCGGCTCCGCCAGCAGCCGGAAGGCGGCCAGAGTGTCGTGCGCGTCGCGCTCGTCCGAGGTCGCGAGCCGCACCGTGTCGCACGCGGCCCTCGGCACCCAGCCGCGCAGCAGCGCCAGGTAGCGCCGCGCCTGCTCCTGGTCGGGGGCCACCACCAGCAGCTTGCCCAGGCCGCGGCGCGCCTCGCCGGTGTCCCGCCCTGCCCCGCCTACCGCCCCGCCCGCCGCAGCGCCCGCATCCCCGCCCTGGCACGCCCTGCGCCGCGCGCGCAGCCGGCGGGTCGCGTCGAACGCTTCGCGCAGCAGGGCGTCGGCGAAGCCAGTGCGCAGCGCGGTGAACAGCGCCGGGCGCGTGGTCTCCGACGGGTGTGCGCCGCCCAGCCGGTGCGGGCCGAGCTGTGGCCGGGTGCGGTCCGGCCCCGGCTCTGCCAGCCAGCTTGCCTCGCCGTCCAGCGCGCCGAAGCGCACCGGCAGCACCGCGCGCTCGGACAGCGCCTGCGCCCGCGAATAGCCCACCACCGCCCAGCCGGGCGCAGCAAGGTCGACCTCGTCGCCCTTGCGCGCGGCCCCCTGCCCCGCCGCGCCGGCGCGGCGATACGGCAGCCACAGGATGCGGCGCCCGTCCGCGCGCTCCAGCGTGCCGGACAGCAGCAGCCGCACCCGGGCCTGCGACAGCAGCGGCAGCAGCGCCGCCGACCACGCCGCCGCAGGGTCCGGCCCGTCCGCCCCGGAGCCGCCCCCCGCCGCCGCCAGGGCCGGCAGATGGTGCGCCTCGTCCAGCACCAGCAGCGTCGGGTGGCGGCGGAACTCGGCCAGGTGCAGCGCCGGGGCGGCGGCCACCGCCTGGTAGGTGGTCACGTAGCCGGCCAGCCCGCGGCAAGGGTCGGGCGCATTCTCGGCCGCGCGCACCGACAGCGCGTGCCCCAGCGCCAGGCGCCATCCCGGGTCGGCGAACGCCTCCTCGGCCTGCAGGCGCAGGCTGTCGCGCGGCACCACCCAGCACACGCGCGCCACCACGCCGGCGGCGGTCAGGGCGTGCGCCGCCAGCACCGGCAGCAGGCTCTTGCCGCCGCCGGGAGTCACCGCCGCCAGGATGTCGGCCACCCCGGACGCCTCGCCCGATGCCACCGCGCGCGCGATGCCGAGCAGCTGGGCCTGATGGGTGCGGAGCGGACGCGACAGAAGGGACAAAGACGAGCAACACCAAATTAGGAGAGACAAACGGAAGAGCGGAGTCTAAGTCCTTTGGAGACTGATGTCTACTTACGACCACGCTCACCAATGTGCTGTAGGTAACAGTCAGATTATGTCGGAAAACATGTCGCCGACCGAAGGTGGATATCAGATATCA
>CAXSFU010000130.1:0-5608 GCA_964236695.1 uncultured Acetobacteraceae bacterium
CCAAAGGCTTGCCTTTGGCGGGGTCCAGGGGCAGAGCCCCTGGCCTTCCTTGCCTGGCTGGTCAGGGCAGCCGGCAGTCGGCATGAGGCACGATGCCGCGGGCGCTGCCCCTGGCAAGTCCAGGACGGAGCCCTGGCCTTTCCTCAGCGCCCCGCGCCCGGGACTCCGGCCGACTGCATCCGCCACGGCCCGTTGCGCGACAGCACCGTGCGCGACAGCGGCGCCAGGTCGATTCGCAGGCCGCACTCCGGCGTGGCGCCGAGGGCGTGCACGATCGCGGCCCTGACCACCGCGGCGTGGGTGACGACCACGAGGCGCCCGTCGCCGAGCGCGTCCATCCAGGCGGCGACCCGCGCCAGCACGGCGCGGGCGCTGTCCCCGCCCGGCGGCGCGGCGTCGGGGTCGCGCAGCCAGTCGGCCAGGGCGGCGGGGTCCTCGGCGGCGATCGCGGCGGCGTCGCGGCCGGTCCAGGCGCCGGCGCCGGCGTCGCGCAGGGCGGGGTCCGGCGTCGCGCGCAGGCCCAAGGCGGCCGCCGTCTCGCGCGCGCAGGCGGCGGGACTGCACCAGGCGGGGATAGACGGGGCGGGGCCGGGCGGGGTGGGGCCAGGCGCGGCGGGGGCGGGGCGTGCGGGGTCGGGCTGTGCGGGATCACGGGGGCGGGCCGCGTGGCGGGCGTGGCGCAGGCCGGCGGGGTGCAGTGGCTCTTCCGGCCCGGCGAAGCGGGCCCCCTGCATCGCGCCGGTCAGGGCGTGGGTAATCCAGGTGGTGTGGGTGGCCATGGCGGCTCCGGCGGGACGGCGTCGCTCGCCGCGCGGGCAGGGGAGCATGGCGGCGGCGGCCGGGAAAGGCCGCCCGACTCGGCGGACGCCTGTCGCCGCGCGCGGCGACAGGCGTCGTGGACGGGGCGGGGCGGCGGGTGTCGCGCCGGGCCGGCGCACAACCGGCCGGCGGCTCCATGCCGGAAACACGCAGGCGTGCGGTCGGGCTTTGCAACCGTTGCGCGCAGGGACCGAACCGTGTGGCCGCGAACACTCCGGGAACGCTCGCGAACCGCTTGTCGGACTGAGCTTCGGGTGATAGGCCGTTGAATCTATGCTGATCCTGACCGGGTTCTCCGGGGAGAACATTCAGCGCGAAGGGAGGCCTCCTTGTTCAGACGCCGCAAGCCTGACGAAGCCGAGGCGCTTCAGCCCGGCCCCGACGATGCCGCGCCGGCCCCCGGGCCGTTCGAGCCCCTGCCCTCCGGCCCGTCGTCCGGGCTGCCGCCTGCCACGCCGCCACGGCCGGTCGACACCAGCCTCGGCGTGCCGCCGTTCCGTCCCGCATCCCCCCCGCCGAAGGAGGCCCCGACCATGGCCCGTCCCCCGATGTCGACCGTGCCGTCCCCGATGTCCGGCGGCCCGGGCTCGCCGCCAGGCGGGCCCATGCAGGGCGGGCCGATGCCCGGCGGCTCGATGCCCGGCGGCCGCCCCGGCCAGCCGTCCAGGCCGCAGGCCGCGGAGCGCCGCACGCTGGTGGTCGGGCGCGGCATCTCGGTGCAGGGCATCGTGCAGGACGCAGAGCGCCTGGTCGTCGAGGGCACCGTGGAGGCCACGATGATCCACGCGGCCGAGCTGTCGATCGCGCAGGGCGGGGTGTTCCGCGGCGAGGTCGAGGTCGAGGAGGCCGAGGTCGCCGGCACCATCGACGGCACGCTGACCGCGCGCGGCAACCTGATCGTGCGCGCCACCGGCAAGGTGCTGGGCACGGCGCGCTGCCGGCGGCTGCAGGTCGAGGACGGAGGCGCGATCACCGGTCGGATCGAGATGATCGGCGAAGGCTACGAGAGCGCGCCGCGCGCCGCGGTCGAGGCGCCGCGGGTGGAGATGTCGGCAGAGCCGGTGGGCTGAGGCGGCAGGAAGCCAAGCTGGGCTCTGCCCAGACCCGCCAGGGGCGAGCCGCCCCTGGACCGGCTTTCGTGGCGATCGCGTCCGGGTAGCGGTTGCGCAAGGTACGCCGTGGCAGCGGGGGCCTCTCGCGAGCCAAAGCCTCCATTCTTGAGGAAGAGTTTCCGAAGGCTCAGCCTTTGGCGGAGGCCAGAGGCAGAGCCTCTGGCCTTTCTGGCTTCGACAGCCCGCCGGGAAACCGCCGCAGCAGGTGCAGCATGACCAGCATTGCCGGCAGGGCGGTCAGCACGGCGGCGGCGTAGAACGGCACCCAGCCCAGCGCCTGCGCCGCGAACCCCGACAGGCCGCCGAGCGTGCGCACGCCGACCACGGCCAGCGAGGACAGCAGCGCGTACTGGGTCGCCGTGTAGGCCAGGGCGCACAGGCCGGACAGGTAGGCGATGAATGCCGCGTCGGCCATGCTTTCGGCGAATCCCTCCACCAGCACCTTGGCGTAGAGCACGCGGACGTCGCCGTGCGAGGCGGCGACCGCGAGGTAGAGCCCCAGCGTGGCCATCTGCGCGAAGCCGGTCAGCACCAGGGCGCGGCCGGTGCCGATGCGCGCGACCAGCACGCCGCCGGCGGCCGAGCCCGCGAGGCTTGCGGTCAGCGAGGGCAGGAACAGGGCGCGCGCGACCTGCGCCCGGTCGAAGCCCATGTCGTGGTAGAACGGGATCGCCATCGGGCCGGCGAGCGCCTCGCCGAGCTTGAACAGCAGCACGAAGGCGAGGATCTCGGCCGCACCCGGGCGGGACAGGAACTCGCGCAGCGGCGTCACCACCGCGTCGCGCAGTCGGGCGACGGCGCCTTGGGCGTGGGCGGCGAGCGCCTGCGCGGTGGCGGCGGGCGCGGGCTCGGCGGCGAGCAGGGTGGCCGCGATGCCGAGTGCCGACAGCGCGGCCATGCACGACAGCGCGCCGTGCCAGCCGAGCGGCCCGGCCAGGCCGAGCGCGCCGGCGCCGGACACCAGCAGGGCGATGCGGTAGCCCCAGACGTAGGCGGCCATGGCGGCGCCCTGGGCGGCCTGCGGGAAGGTCTCGATCCGCCAGGCGTCGACCACGATGTCCTGGCTCGCGGACAGGAAGGCGACGCCGACGGCGACCGCGACCAGGGCCGGGGCGTCGGACGGGTCGGACCAGGCCAGGGCCAGCAGGGCGGCGGCGAGCGCCGCCTGGATCGCGGCCAGCCAGCCGCGGCGGCGGCCGAGGCGGCGCAGACCGGGGGGCGGGCGGAGCTGGTCGAGCAGCGGCGCCCACAGGAACTTCAGGGTGTAGGACAGGCCGATCCAGGCGGTCAGGCCGATGGCGCCCAGCGAGACGCCGTGCTCGCTGAGCCACTGGCGCAGGGTGAGGCCGGTCAGGGGGAGGGGGAGGCCACTGGCGAAGCCGAAGGCGAGCATCAGGAAAAGGCGGCGGTCGCTCAGCAAGGAAGCAAGGCTGGGCTCTGCCCAGACCCGCCAAGGGCGAGCCGCCCCTGGACCGGCATTTTGAGGAGGCAAGTCTTGGTTGGGGTTTCCAAAGGCGAGCCTTTGGCGGGGTCCAGGGGCAGAGCCCCTGGCCTTCCCGGCCTCACGCGGCCTGGCTGTCCGACTTCTTCTCGTTGCGCTTGCGCTCCGACGGGTCGAGGTAGCGCTTGCGCAGGCGCACGGCGGTGGGCGTGACCTCGACCAGCTCGTCGTCCTCGATGTAGGCGATCGCCTGCTCCAGGCTCATGCGGCGCGGCGGGATCAGCAGCATCGCCTCGTCCTTGCCCGAGGCGCGGACGTTGGTGAGCTTCTTCTCCTTGATCGGGTTCACGTCGAGGTCGCTCTCGCGCGAGTGCTCGCCGAGGATCAGGCCGACGTAGACCTTGTCGCCGGGATCGACGAACAGGGTGCCGCGCTCCTGGAGGTACCACAGGGCGTACTGCACCGCCTCGCCGGGCTCGGAGGAGATCAGCGAGCCGTTGCGCCGGCCCTCCATCGGGCCGACCCAGGGGGCGTAGCCGTCGAAGATGCGGTTCATGATGCCGGTGCCGCGGGTGTCGGTGAGAAACTCGCCGTGGTAGCCGATCAGGCCGCGGGCGGGGATGCGGAAGGTCAGGCGGACCTTGCCGCCACCGGACGGGCGCATGTCCTGCATCACGCCCTTGCGTCGGCTCATCTTCTCGACGACGACGCCGGAGTACGGCTCGTCCACGTCGACGAGGACCTCCTCCATCGGCTCCTCGCGCTCGCCGGTCTCCTCGTTCCTGCGCGTCAGCACGCGGGGGCGGCCGATGGTCAACTCGAAGCCCTCGCGGCGCATGGTCTCGATCAGCACGCCGAGCTGCAGCTCGCCGCGGCCCGCGACCTCGAACGCCTCGCTTTCCTGGCTCTCGGTGATCCTGATGGCGACGTTGCCCTCGACCTCGCGGAACAGGCGGTCGCGGATCTGGCGCGAGGTCACCTTCTTGCCCTCGCGGCCGCCGAGCGGGCCGTCGTTGACGCGAAAGGTCATCGACAGCGTGGGCGGGTCGACCGGGATCGCGTACAGCGGCGCGGTCATCTCGGGCGCGCCGATGGTGTCGGGGATGGTGGAGTCGGTCAGGCCGGCCACGGCGACGATGTCGCCGGCCTCGACCTCCTCCACGGTGACGCGCTCCAGGCCGCGGAAGCTCATCAGCTTGGTCAGGCGCCCGGTCTCGACCACGGTGCCGTCCTGGCGCATCACCTTGACGGGCATGTTGAGCTTGGCGCGGCCCTGCTCGACGCGGCCGGTGAGCACGCGTCCGAGGAAGTTGTCGTAGTCGAGGATGGAGGCGACCATCGCGAACGGCGCCTCCTTGTCCAGGCGCGTCGGCGGCACGTGGCTCATCACCAGGTCGAACATCGGCGCCAGGTCCTTGCGCGGACCGTCGAGCGTGCTGTCGGCCCAGCCGTTGCGGCCGGACGCGTAGAGCATGGGGAAGTCGAGCTGGTCGTCGGAGGCGCCCAGCGCCGCGAACAGGTCGAACATCTCGGTGTGCACCTCGTCGGGGCGCGCGTCCTGGCGGTCGACCTTGTTGACGACGACGATCGGCTTGATGCCGCGCGCCAGCGCCTTGGTCAGCACGAACTTGGTCTGCGGCAGCGCGCCCTCGGCGGCGTCGACGAGCACGATCACGCCGTCGACCATGTTGAGGATGCGCTCGACCTCGCCGCCGAAGTCGGCGTGGCCGGGGGTGTCGATGATGTTGATGCGGCTGTCGCGCCACACGACGCTGGTGCACTTCGCCAGGATGGTGATGCCGCGCTCGCGCTCCAGGTCGTTGCGGTCCATGGCGCGCTCCTGCACCTGCTGGTGCTCGCGGAACGATCCGGACTGGCGCAGCAACTGGTCGACGAGGGTGGTCTTGCCATGATCGACGTGCGCGATGATGGCGATGTTGCGGATGTCCATGCGGCTGCCTGCGTCTGGCGCCGTGGCTGCGGCGCGGTGTTTCGCGTGTCCGTGCCCCGTCCGGATCGCCGGGGGGCCACGCTGGAGGAGCGACGCCGGCCGGGTGGCTCCGGGCGGCTGCGCCGGCTCGGCCGCCGGGCGGAGCCCATGGGCCCGGCCACGGCGCGCGGACGCGGCGCGTGTCGTGTTGCGGCGCACACATAGGGTGACGTGCGGCTGAGTGCGAGGGAAAACCGCAGCGCGCGTCCGGGTGGGCGGGGGCCGGCGTGAGCAAGGCCTGGCGCG
>CAXSFU010000131.1:0-5596 GCA_964236695.1 uncultured Acetobacteraceae bacterium
TGAGCGATATCGGCATGGTGCCGTAAAACAGCATTTATCGAACAGCCTCTAAGGCCGGGCTCTGCCCGGACCCGCAAAGGGCCAGGGGCCCTTTGATCCCCATCCCTAAGTGAAGCCGGTCCAGGGCGGCTCGCCCTGGCGGGTCCAGGGCAGAGCCCTGGCCTTCCTTCCTTGCCGAGGTCGCCCCAATGCCCAAGCGCGAAGACATCCGTTCCATCATAATCATCGGTGCCGGCCCGATCGTGATCGGCCAGGCCTGCGAGTTCGACTATTCCGGCGCCCAGGCCTGCAAGGCGCTGCGCGAGGAGGGCTACCGGGTGATCCTGGTGAACTCCAACCCGGCGACGATCATGACCGACCCGGGCCTGGCGGACGCGACGTACATCGAGCCGATCACGCCGGAGATCGTCGAGAAGATCATCCTCCGCGAGCGCCCGGACGCGCTGCTGCCGACGATGGGCGGGCAGACGGCGCTCAACGTCGCGATGAAGCTGGACGCGGCGGGCACGCTGGCCAGGCACGGGGTGGAGCTGATCGGGGCGACGGCTGAGGTGATCGACCGCGCGGAGGACCGGCTGAAGTTCCGCGACGCGATGAGCGAGATCGGCATCGAGAGCCCGAGGAGTGCCATCGCGCACACGATGGAGGAGGCGCGGGCCGGGCTGGCGCTGGTGGGGCTGCCGACGGTGATCCGGCCCTCGTTCACGATGGGCGGCACGGGCGGGGGCATTGCCTACAACCGGGAGGAGTTCGAGCAGATCGTGGCGTCCGGGCTGGCGGCGTCGCCGACCACGGAGGTGCTGATCGAGGAGAGCGTGCTCGGCTGGAAGGAGTACGAGATGGAGGTGGTCCGCGACCGGGCGGACAACTGCATCATCGTGTGCTCGATCGAGAACGTGGACCCGATGGGCGTGCACACCGGCGACAGCGTCACGGTGGCGCCGGCGCTGACGCTGACCGACCGCGAGTACCAGAGGATGCGCGACGCCTCCATCGCGTGCCTGAGGAAGATCGGCGTGGACACCGGGGGGTCGAACGTGCAGTTCGGCGTCAACCCGGCGGACGGGCGCATGGTGGTGATCGAGATGAACCCGCGGGTGTCGCGCTCCTCGGCGCTGGCGTCCAAGGCGACGGGATTCCCGATCGCCAAGATCGCGGCCAAGCTCGCGGTCGGCTACACGCTCGACGAGCTTTCCAACGACATCACGCGGACGACGCCGGCCTCGTTCGAGCCGACGATCGACTACGTGGTGGTCAAGATCCCGCGCTTCACCTTCGAGAAGTTCCCGGGAACGCCGCAGCTGCTGTCGACGGCGATGAAGTCGGTGGGCGAGGCGATGTCGATCGGGCGCTGCTTCGCCGAGGCGCTGCAGAAGGGGCTGCGGTCGATGGAGACCGGGCTGTCCGGGCTCGATCCGGTGGAGGCGCCGGGGGACGGCGGGGCGGACGCGTTCCGCGCGGCGCTGTCGACGCCGCGGCCGGACCGGCTGCTGATGGCGGCGCAGGCGCTGCGGGCGGGGCTGTCGGTCGAGGACATCCACGAGGCCTGCCGGTTCGACCCGTGGTTCCTGCGCGAGCTGGAAAGGATCGTGGCGGCCGAGCGCGCGGTGGAGGCGGGCGGGCTGCCGGCCGAGGCGGGGGCGATGCGCAGGCTCAAGGCGCTGGGGTTCTCCGACCACCGGCTGGCGCGGTTGGCCGGGGTCGCGGAGCCGGAGGTGTTCGCGCGGCGCGAGGCGCTGGGCGTGCGGGCGGTGTACAAGCGGATCGACACCTGCGCGGCCGAGTTCCGCTCGGCCACGCCGTACATGTACTCGACCTACGAGGGCGGCTTCGGCGTGCCGGCCTGCGAGTCCGATCCCACGGAGCGGCGCAAGGTGGTGATCCTTGGCGGCGGGCCGAACCGGATCGGGCAGGGCATCGAGTTCGACTACTGCTGCGTCCATGCCGCCTACGCGCTCAAGGAGGCGGGGTTCGAGACGGTCATGGTCAACTGCAATCCCGAGACGGTCAGCACCGACTACGACACCTCCGACCGGCTGTATTTCGAGCCGCTGACCGGCGAGGACGTCACTGCGCTGGTGCGGCGCGAGCAGGAGCGCGGCGAGGTGCTCGGCTGCATCGTGCAGTACGGCGGGCAGACGCCGCTCAAGCTGAGCCAGTCGCTGGCGGCGGCCGGCATTCCGGTGCTGGGGACGAGTGCGGACGCGATCGACGTGGCGGAGGACCGCGAGCGGTTCCAGGCGCTGCTGCACACGCTGGGGCTGCGCCAGCCGGAGAACGGCACCGCGCGCTCGGCGGGCGAGGCGGAGGCGGTGGCCGAGCGGATCGGGTATCCGGTGGTGGTGCGGCCGTCCTACGTGCTGGGCGGGCGGGCGATGGAGATCGTGCACGAGCGCGCCCAGCTTGCCCGCTACATGGAGCGCTCCGGCAAGGCGTCGCTGGAGTCCGGGCCGATCCTGCTGGACCGCTACCTCAACGACGCCACCGAGGTGGACGTGGACTGCATCTGCGACGGCGAGCGGGTGTACGTGGCGGGGGTGATGGAGCACATCGAGGAGGCGGGCATCCATTCCGGCGACAGCGCGTGCTCGCTGCCGCCGTACTCGCTGTCGCCGGCGATCGTGGGCGAGCTGCGGGTGCAGACGGAGGCGATGGCGCGCGCACTCGGCGTGGTCGGGCTGATGAACGTGCAGTTCGCGATCAAGGGCGAGGACATCTACGTGCTCGAGGTCAACCCGCGGGCGTCGCGCACCGTGCCGTTCGTGGCCAAGGCGACGGGGGTGCCGGTGGCCAAGATCGGCGCGCGGGTGATGGCCGGCGCGAAGCTTGCGGAGTTCCGGCTCGACGACCAGGCGATCGCACCGCACGTCGCGGTCAAGGAGGCGGTGTTCCCGTTCGCGCGCTTCCCCAACGTGGACACGATCCTGGGGCCGGAGATGAAGAGCACCGGCGAGGTGATGGGGCTGGATTCCTCGTTCGAGCGGGCGTTCGCCAAGGCGCAGCTCGGCGCGGGGGTGAAGCTGCCGGACGCGGGCACGGTGTTCATCTCGGTGCGCGACGGGGACAAGGCGGCGCTGCTGGCGATGTCGCGCCGGCTGATCGACATGGGGTTCGCGATCATGGCCACGCGAGGGACGGCGGGCAAGCTGCGCGACGCGGGGCTGGCCGCGCGCGTGGTCAACAAGGTGCTGGAAGGGCGGCCGCACTGCGTGGACGCGATCCGCTCCGGCGAGGTGCAGCTGGTGATCAACACCGCCTCCGGGGCGCAGTCGGTGACGGACAGCTTCGACATCCGCCGCTCGGCGCTGACGATGGGGGTGCCGCACTACACGACGATCGCCGGCGCCCGGGCGGCGGTGCATGCCATAGCCGCCCTGCGGGCGGGGACGCTTGAAGTCGCGCCCCTGCAGTCCTACTTTCGCGGATCGTTCTGAGCGGGCGCTGCGGGCTGTCTTCGCGCGGCTGCCGCGTCCGTTCCGCCGTCCCGATCTGCCGCCCAGACTGCGTGAGGATTCCGCGACTTGCAGAAATTTCCGATGACCGGGCCGGGCCTGGTTCGGCTCGAGGACGAGCTGAGGCTGCTGCGCAGCGAGGAGCGCCCGTCGGTGATCCGCGCGATCGCCGAGGCGCGCTCCCACGGCGATCTGAGCGAGAACGCCGAGTACCATGCGGCGCGCGACCGGCAGTCGTTCATCGAGGGGCGCATCCAGGAGCTGGAGGAGATCGTCTCGCTGGCCGAGGTGATCGACCCGTCGACGCTGTCGGGCGACACGGTGAAGTTCGGGGCGCACATCCGGCTGGTCGACGAGGAGACCGACAAGGAGGCGACCTACCAGATCGTCGGCGTCCACGAGGCGGACCTGAAGCGCCAGCTGCTGTCGGTGTCCTCGCCGCTGGCCAAGGCGCTGATCGGCAAGAAGGCGGGCGACACCATCTCCGTGCCGGCGCCGGGCGGGGACCGCTCGTACGAGATCCTGAACATCCGCTTCGGCTGAAGCTAGTAAGGCCAGGGGTTCTGCCCCCCTGCTTCAAGACGGGGACCCCGCCGAAGGCCGAGCCTTTGGAAACCTCGACTTTGGGCCTTTGCTTCATTTGTGCCGGTCCAGGGCGGCTCGCCCTGGCGGGTCCAGGGCAGAGCCCTGGCCTTCCTTTCCCCGGACCAATCCCCCCATGATCGACCTTTCCGACGTCCAGGCCGCCGCCGTGCGCATCGCCGGCCGGGTGCTGCGCACCCCGTCGCTGCCTTCGCTGGCGCTGTCGCGGGCCACGGGCGCGGAGGTCACGCTCAAGCTGGAGAGCCTGCAGGCGATCGGCTCCTTCAAGGAGCGGGGGGCGGCCAACAAGCTGGCGCTGCTCGACGCCGACGAGCGGGCGCGCGGGGTGATCGCGGCGTCCGCCGGCAACCACGCGCAGGGAGTGGCGCGCCACGCGCAGCTCGCGGGGATCGCGGCCACCATCGTGATGCCGCGCCACACGCCGGCGGCGAAGGTGACGCGCACGGCGGCCTGGGGGGCGCGGGTGGTGCTGCACGGCGAGGATTTCGCCGAAGCCGCGGCGTATGCGGTGGGGATGGCGGCGGCGGAGGGGCTGGTGTTCGTGCATCCCTACGACGATCCGGCGGTGATGGCGGGCCAGGGGACGCTGGCGCTGGAGCTGCTGGAGGATGCGCCGGGGATCGAGGTGCTGGTGGTGCCGGTGGGCGGGGGCGGCATGATCGCTGGCTGCGCCGCGGCGATCGCGGGGCTGCGGCCGGACATCGAGGTGATCGGGGTGCAGGTCGACGCCTACGCCTCGCTGGCGGCGCGCGAGGACGGGGTGGCCGCACCCTGGGGCGGGCCGACCATCGCCGAGGGCATCGCGGTGCCGCGGGTGGGCGCGTTCCCGCTGGAGGTGATCCGGGCGCACGTGTCCGAGGTGCTGCGGGTGAGCGAGCGCGGGGTCGAGGACGCGATCGCGCTGCTGGCGGAAGGGGCGAAGCTGGTCGCGGAGGGCGCGGGGGCGGCGGGGATCGCGGCGCTGCTGGCGCATCCGGAGCGGTTCCGCGGGCGGCGGGTGGCCACCGTGATCTGCGGCGGCAACATCGACCCGCGCATCCTGGCCAACGTCCTGCTGCGCAACCTGCTGCGCGACGGGCGGCTGCTGCGGCTGCGCATGCAGATCCCGGACCGGCCGGGGGTGCTGGCCGACATCTCCGGGCGCATCGGGGCGATGGGGGGCAACATCATCGAGGTGCTGCACCAGCGGCTGTTCGCGGCGGCGAGCGTGCAGGCGGCGGAGCTGGAGGTCATGGTGGAGGCGCGCGACCCGCTGCACGCCAACGACATCGCGGCGTCGCTGGCGGAACGCTACGTGGTGCAGAGGGTGTGACACCCGGCTCATGAGGCCCTGGCTCTCTCGGGGTGCGGTGTTTCGGCGGTGGCGTGACCCGCTTTCTGTCCGCTGGATTGGGAGAGGGCGATGGGTGCGGCGCTGGTGGTGCGCGAGAGCGTGGGGGCGGCGGAGCTGCGGCCGGTATGATACCAACGGTCGATTGCCCTGACTGGTCGGGACAGGAAGGCCAGGGGCTCTGCCCCTGGACCCCGCCAAAGGCAAGCCT
>CAXSFU010000132.1:0-5573 GCA_964236695.1 uncultured Acetobacteraceae bacterium
ATGCCGCGGAAGAACAGCTCGGTTTCCAGGAAGATCTGCCCGTCGGTGATCGAGATCACGTTGGTCGGGATGTAGGCGGACACGTCGCCGGCCTGGGTCTCGATCACCGGCATCGCGGTCAGCGAGCCGGCGCCGAACGCGTCGCTCATCTTCGCCGCCCGCTCCAGCAGGCGGGAATGCAGGTAGAACACGTCGCCGGGATACGCCTCGCGTCCGGGCGGGCGGCGCAGCAGCAGCGACATCTGGCGATACGCCACCGCCTGCTTCGACAGGTCGTCGTAGAAGATGACCGCGTGCATCGCGTTGTCGCGGAAGTACTCGCCCATCGTGGCGCCGGTGTAGGGCGCCAGGAACTGCATCGGCGCCGGGTCGGACGCGGTGGCGGCGACGACGATGGAGTACTCCATCGCGCCGTACTCCTCCAGCGTGCGCACGATCTGCGCCACGGTGGAGCGCTTCTGGCCGATCGCGACGTAGATGCAGTAGAGCTTCTTGCTCTCGTCGGTGCCCTGGCTGGCGACCTTCTGGTTGAGGATGGTGTCCAGGATCACCGCGGTCTTGCCGGTCTGGCGGTCGCCGATGATCAGCTCGCGCTGCCCGCGGCCCACCGGGATCAGGCTGTCGATCGACTTGATGCCGGTCTGCATCGGCTCGTGCACCGACTTCCTGGGAATGATGCCCGGCGCCTTGACCTCGACGCGCATCTGCTTGGTGTCGACCAGCGGGCCCTTGCCGTCGATCGGCTGGCCCAGCCCGTCGACCACGCGGCCGAGCAGGCCGCGGCCTGCCGGGACCTCGACGATGGAGCCGGTGCGGCTGACCGTGTCGCCTTCGCGGATGCCCTTGTCGTCGCCGAAGATCACCACACCGACGTTGTCGGTCTCGAGGTTCAGCGCCATGCCGCGTAGCCCGACGGAGGGGAACTCCACCATCTCGCCGGCCATGACGTTCTGCAGCCCGAACACGCGCGCGATGCCGTCGCCGACGCTGAGCACCTGCCCGGTCTCTGCGACGTTGGCCTCGCTGTCGAAGCTCGCGATCTGCTGCTTGAGGATCTCCGAGATCTCGGCGGGACGGATTTCCATGTCAGGCGGCTCCCTTCATCGCGTACTGCAGGCGCTGCAGCCGGGACTTTATGCTTGAGTCGTAGAGGCGGGCGCCGACGCGGACGACGACCCCGCCCAGCAGGCTCTCGTCCACCCGCTCGTCGATGCTCACCCGGCCGTAGCCGGCCTCGATCAGCCGCGCCCGCAGCTGCTCGCGCTGCACGTCAGACAGGCGGTGCGCGGAGGACACCTGCGCCAGCACCACGCCGCGCTTCTCCGCGACCAGGGCGGCGAACGCCACCACGATCGGGCGCAGCTGCGACAGGCGGCGGTTGTTGGCGATCACGCCCACGAAGTCCTGCACGGTCTTGCCGAAGCCCTGCTCCGCCAATACCGCGGTGACCGCGACGCGGGCCTGCTGCACGTCGACCAGAGGGCTTTCCAGCAGGCGGCGCAGCGGCTGGCTCTCGTCGATCAGGCGCCCGAGCGCCTCCATCTGGTCCACGGTGGCGTCGAGTGACCTCTGCTCGTCGGCGAAGCCGTAGAGGGCCGCCGCGTAGCGGTCGGCAAGCCCGCCGCCGCGGGACAGGGTGGTGACGTCTGCGGCCAAGGGGGGGTTCCGTCGCTTGTCGATGGGCGGCACCTGTGCCGGTCGCGCGGCTCCTACCATGGAGGTGCAGGGTGCGCAACGCCCGCACGGGCGCGCGAGCAGGGCGCTCCCGGTGCCCGCCGGGAGGAGGAAGCGGCACCCCGGACCCCGGCCCCGGGACCCCTCGAGCGGCTTTCCTTTTCCACGCCGGTCCAGGAGCGGCTCCCTCCGGTGGCCTTTCCAACGATCCAAGAGGATCGTCGGAACCTCTGGCCACCTCCGCCTGGCGGGTCCGGGCAGAGCCCGGCCTTGCCGTCCCCGGCGCCGCCAGCCTCAGACCCAGCGCCCGCGCACCCAGGCCCAGCCTGGTCCGCGCCGCTCCCAGCGCCCGTGCACGAAGCGCAGGTGCCGCGGCGGCTGCGCCGCGTAGTGCCCGGGGTGCCAGGTGTAGCCGACCTTGTCCGGCAGGTAGTGCCCCGGCTCCCACACCAGACGCGCCGCCTGGTGCGGCCGCGGGGGCACGCGCTCGAACCGCGGCGGCGGCATCGGGCCCGGCCCAGCCAGGACCGGGGCGCCGGCGGCCGGGCCGGCCGGCGCGGGCCGGCCGACGCAGCCGGCCAGCGCCACGCACGCCGCGAGCAGGCACAGCGGCGGCAGGGTGCGCCGGGCGGCGACGGAGGGAGCGGTCGAATCCATGGCGCACGAGGCTACAGGGTGGCGGAGCGGGCCGGAAGGGCTGCGCGGACGCGCCGGGCTGGCGTAGGAGGGGCGCCGCGCCCGCAGCGGGCCGCCCCGTGGAGACCGCCCCGATGCCAGAACCCGCCGCAGCCGCCGCCGCGCCCGTTCCGGCGGTCCTTCGCCGCGCGGGGGAGCGCGACAGGCGGCGCGTGCTGATCGCCAGCCTGGTCGGCACCACGGTCGAGTTCTACGACTTCTACATCTACGGCATCGCCTCGGCGCTGGTGATCGGCCCGGTGTTCTTTCCCGGCGCCAGCCCGGCGATCCAGTCGCTGAGCGCGTTCCTCACCTTCGGCATCGCCTTTCTCGCCCGCCCGCTCGGCGCCGCGGTGTTCGGCCATTTCGGCGACCGTGTCGGGCGCAAGAGCACGCTGGTCGCCTCGCTGCTGGTGATGGGCACGTCCACGGTGCTGATCGGCGCGCTGCCCGGCTACGCCCAGGCCGGCTGGCTGGCGCCGGCGCTGCTCTGCCTGCTGCGGCTCGGCCAGGGCGTCGGGCTCGGCGGCGAGTGGGGCGGCGCCGCCCTGCTCGCGGTGGAGAACGCGCCGGCGGGACGGCGCGGCTGGTTCGGCATGGTGCCGCAGCTCGGGCCGCCGATCGGCTTCCTCCTGGCCAACGCCACCTTCCTGCTGCTCGACGCGGCGCTCGGCGAGCAGCGCTTCGGCGCCTGGGGCTGGCGCCTGCCGTTCCTGGGCAGCGCGGTGCTGGTGGCACTCGGCCTCTACGTCCGCGTCAGCCTGCACGAGACCGCGAGCTTTGCCGGCGTGCTCGACCGGGGCCTGCGCGTCCGCGTGCCGCTCGCCGCCGTGCTGGCGCGGCACTGGCGGCCGCTGCTGCTCGGCTCGGCGGCGATGATCCTGCCCTACGTGCTGTTCTACGTGTCCACCGTGTTCGCCCTGCGCTACGGCACCGCCATCCGCCACATCCCGCGCACCGGGTTCCTCGGCCTGCTGTGTGTCGCAGTGCTGGCGATGGCCGCGACCACCCCGCTGGCCGGCGCCTGGTCGGACCGCTTCGGCCGCCGCCCCGTGCTGCTGACCGGCATGGCGCTCGCCGCCGCGTCCGGCTTCCTGATGCAGCCGCTGCTGGGCGAGGGCGGCACCGGCGGCGTGCTGCTGTTCCTGGCGATCGAGCTGGGGCTGATGGGGCTGGTGTTCGCGCCGATGGGGGCGCTGCTGCCGGAGCTGTTCCCGGCCGCGGTACGCTACACCGGCGCCTCGGCCGCCTACAACCTGGGCGGCATCCTCGGCGCCTCGCTCGCCCCCACCCTGGCGCAGCGCCTGGCGGAGCGGGGCGGGCTCGCCTGGGTCGGCTGGTACGTGACCGCGGCGGCGGCGATCAGCTTCGCCGCGGTGCTGGCGCTGCGCGAAACCTCGGCCGATACCGAAGACGACGGCACCGCCGCATGAGGGCCGCCGGCGGCCTCCTTGAAGTCGGGGATTCCAAGGGCGAGCCTTTGGCGGGGTCCAGGGGCAGAGCCTCTGGCCTTGCCTCCGCGCGACCGGCCCCCTGCCCTACTCGGACCGGTCGAACCTCGGCTCCGTGCGCCGCGCGGCCGGCCGTCCCGACAGGTCGGGGACCACGTCGCGGGTGCGCGGCGCCGGCGGGATCGGCGGCCGGCTCGGCAACGTGTCGCGGGGCGGGACCGGCTCCGGGACCGGGTCGGTCCAGTCGGTGGCGAGGTCACGGCTCACGCCGCGGTCGGGCAGGCGGAGCGACAGGGAGCGCAGCTCCACGCCCAGCTCGTCGAGGTGCAGCTCCAGGCTGTCGAGCCGCGACTTCACCCCGAAGGTGGCGAACGGCATCAGCAGGAACGCCAGGGCGAACAGCACGCCCGCCACCACCAGCAGCGTCTGCACCCACCAGGGCACCCAGTCCGGAAACTCGAAGGGAAGCTGCATGACGCCAGCGTATCACCGGGCCGCGCGGCGACGGAATGCCCCGCGGATCACGACGCGGGCACCCCATAGCCGGGGCCGCCGGGTGCGTGCCCGCGGAGAGGCGGTTGCCGCAGGCAGGCAGGAAGAAAGCATGTTCTTTCTTGAAAGAAAGAACCAAAGAACTTTTATCCATTGGGTCGTGGAGTTGCCTGCATCTCCGGAGCCCTATGGATAAAGTCTTTTTGCTTCTTTTTCTTCAGAAAAAGAAGGCCTTGCCTTCCTGCCTGAACCCGCGACTTGGCACCGAATCCGCTAGTCGCGCCACCACTTCACGGGCTCGGGCGAGTTGCCGCCGGGCGCGGCGGGCGCGAACAGCGCCTCGGCGGCGTCCCTGGCGGACGGGGGGGCGGCCAGGGGCTGCTTCGCCTCCGGGTCCGGGCCGGACGGCTCCGGCAGGGCGCGGCGTCGCGGCGCGTCCGCGCCGCGGCGCGCGGCGGCGAGCTCGTGGTCGCGGGCCCGCAGCTCGGCGCGCAGCGCCTGCAGCTCCTGGTCGCGCAGGCGGAGCTGCTCCAGGGCCTGCTCCAGGTCGAGCTCGGCGTGCCCCAGCCTGGTCTGCACGCCGTGCAGCGTGGTGGTGGCGTCCTGGAGCGCGCGCTCGGCCGCGTGGCGGGCCGCCCGGTCGCGGTCCACGGGCTCGACCGCCACCGGCTCCGGCGCCGGCAGCGGCCGCTTGGCGTCGCGGGTCTCGGTCCGCGCCAGCGACAGGCGCACCACCGGGACGTCGCCGTCCTGGGCGAACTTGTGGCGGCCGGCGGGGGCGTGGGCCTGCGGGGTGGAGCGCTGGGCGCGGCCGGAGCGGCCGCTGCCCCCGCCAAGGCCGAGAAGCACGTTGCGCATGTGCTCCTCGTCACGCTTCGCGGTGTCCAGGAGGTCCGGGGCGCGGCTGGTCTCGTTGCTGCTCAAGCGTTGGGGTATCCTGTGTGGCGGAGACGGCCGGGCCCGCGCGGTGGGGGGCCCGAAGCGTCCGTCTCGGCGGTGTCCCGGAACATCGGGTCTGACGGGATCGGCGTCCGGGCCCGGATCCGTCACTGGCGCCCGGCCGCTGCCGAGGCACGCGGGGACTGTCGATTCCTGCACAGGCGCACGAGACACCGGAAAGTTCCACGCCGCGCTGGGCGGGCGGAAGCTGGGCCGCCGGAATCATCCGATGACGACAGGGTGCAGGGTCGACTGGCGCGGGCCTTAGCATGCCGTCGGATGGAATGCCAGGGGCGGGCGGTGTCCCGGTTTGAAATCCAGGAAGGAAGGCCAGGAGCTCTG
>CAXSFU010000133.1:0-5429 GCA_964236695.1 uncultured Acetobacteraceae bacterium
CTCGCAGTCCTTGTTCTGCCGCCACCTCCACCATCGTGGAGTCCTGCCGCTGCCGCACGTGCGCCCGGCGAGGGCGGACGGGGTGCCTGGCCGTTCCCGGGCGAACCTCCTCCATTCCGCGAGAGACGGGCTTCAGTCCAGGCACACGACGGCATCGTCGGGCTGCACGGTGCCCTCGACGAGCACCGTGCCGTAGACGCCCGCCCGTCCTTCGTGACCCTGTCCCACGCACTTCAGGATGGCGCCTTCCAGCGCGGCGGTGTCCGGGTCCAGCGCGATCATCTTGCAGCGCGGGTCGCGGTCCAGCACCGCCATCGTCGCCCGTTCGCCGATGCGCAGGGTGCGGCCGACGAACCCGTCCTCCGCGAAGCCGGGCGCCTCGCCCAGGTCGAGGACCACGTTGGCACGAAAGCGGCGCGCGTCGACCGCGATGCCGGTCTCGGCGCCGATCCGCCGAGCCGTCTGCACCGAGAACAGCGACACCGGACGGCAATCCGTCATCGCGTGATGGGAATGCAGCAGGCCCAGCACCTGGCCCTCCCGCCCGCCCATGCCCAGCCACTCGGCCAGGGCGGGGTCGTCGATGGCGACGCGCTCGCCCGAAGGCAGCGTCACCTCCAGTGCGGCATCCTCCGCGCTGCCGTAGACCGGGGTGAGCCCCGGCGGGGTCGCCTCGGCCTCGGCGAGGTTCGGCGGTGCCGCCATGCGGTCGGGATGCAGGAACGCCGGGCGGCACAGCAGCATCTCCTCCCGCTCGCGCGCCGTGAGATAGAGAAAGCGGCGGTGCGCCACCGAGCTGTGGAACGCATAGACGCGGTCGCCGTAGACCCCGGCGTAGCCCAGGAACGCGGAGGGCAGTTCCTCCCCCGCCATGCTCTTGACCGGGTAGCGCCAGACGCTCTCGACCCGACCGACCTGGTTCATGACGTCACCGCCTTGGCCGAGCTGCTGCCGGATTGTCCGTGGCCTCGGGGACAGCGTGGACGCTCCATGCGATCTGACAAGGCTCGAACCCCTCCTGCTTGGCTGGCTGCACGATGCGCCTCCATGCCCTGTCGGGCCACTCCGATCGAGGCAAGTGCGGCCGACCGTCATCGTTCCGACCGCATCCGGTCACGTGGCCCTGCCAGATCGGGTCGCCACACGCGAGATGCCTGGCGAGCGAAGCACCCGTGCCGCAAAAAACGGACGGTCAGGTCGAGGACCTGCCGGTCGCGCATCATCATGGGATGCGTGGCGTGCACGACCACGTGGTCGCCCATGCCGTCGACCATGGTCCGCGCCACCGAGACCCGGCCGTCGTTGGGACCCGGGATGAGCATCCAGGACAGGGGGTACATCGAGCGGTCGCCCGCGATGACTCCCAGCGGGTAGTCCACCGTACCCAGCAGGTCGCGAACCGGTCTGTCCCGCCGGGTGCCGAGCTGCGCGCCAGCCGGTCCGAAGAAACGTCGGTAGAGCCCGTTCCCCGACAGCAGGTCGGCGACCTCGCTTCCCTGGTTGGGCGGCGCAAGCATCACGACACGGCCCATGGCGGCGGGCCGATGGCGGACGACGTAGGCACGCGCGAGAAGACCGCCCATCGAGTGCGTCACGAAATGGACGCTTCCGTCGTGTCCGTCCATGAAGTCGCCCGCCATGCGGTGGACGTCCTCGACGAGCTCCTCCAGCGGTTTCCGACGGGAGGGATAGTCGAGGTTCAGCGTCCGGTATCCCGCTGCGGAGACGGCGCGCTCGAGGCTGGCCAGCGAACCGGATCGACGCGCGATGCCGTGCAGGAGAAGCACCCGGTCCCCACCCGTTCCGCTCACTCGCGCGCTCCCGTCTCAACGGCATCCAACGGTGTCGGCGCCCGGGATGCGGCCCGGGCGGGCCAACCTGATACCCTACGCACTCACCAATTGTCCGGTCTTTCCACCGGCCTGAACCCTGCGATGCCGACCTCTGGCAAGGCTCTCGGGCGGAGGCCGTGCCAGCTACATCTCGGCAGAGGGCAACTCGGCGAGGCGCAGGCACCAGGACGTCCGCGTCTCGACGGAGGAGCTCATCTCCGGGGCCACGAGGTCGGGGTCGTCTAGGCTGTGTATGGTCAGGCTGACATTCGGGCCGTCGACCTGCCGATAGGACGATGGCGTCCCGCAATCCCGGCAGAACCCTCGCTCCACCGCGTCCGAGCTCGCGAAGGTCGCGGACGGGCGGGACCAGCGCACCTGCGCCGCAGGAAATCGGACGAAGGCCATGAATGGCGCGCCCGAGGCTCGCTGGCACATCCGGCAGTGGCAGACGCTCGAACGACCCCGCGGCGCCTCCGCCCGGTAACGGATCGCTCCGCACTGGCAGCCACCGACGTATTCCAAGGCGCGCTCCCTCGTCCCCGACTGGCCGGACGAGCGTGCGCTCGCCAAGAGTTTCGATCCACCGGCACGCGGCGGACGGGGATGGTCGGTCGCTTCGAACGGCTGACCCGCGGGTTCACAGGCGGCACGGCCTGGGAGGCGAGGTAGCGCTCGCGATGCCGCGCCACGTAGGCGGGATGGAGACGGCCGTCCTTCGGCAGGATGACGCGCTCGAGCTGGCGCTCGCACAGCGGCCGCAGCTCGGCTGGCACCCGATTGTGCGAGACGGGCAGGCCGTAGTCGTGCGTCAGCGAAATCAGGTGGCGGTCGAAGAGCCAGTGGACGGTGGCAGAGAGGGCGATGCCGTTGCGCACCGTATCGGGGCCGCCGTCCTGGACCGCGCAGACGTGGGCGGCCTGCGCCTCGGCCTTGCCGCCGCCCTTGACGATGCGCAGGCCGGTCACCGCGCACCGTGCGTCGTAGGCGTCCACGACCTGTCCGCGGAACGCCGCGTCGCGCAGCTTCCGGCTCTGCAGCACCTGCACGACCCGGCGTTCCTGCTGCTCGACGGGCGCATCGAGCAGCGCGCGGGCCTCCTCGTCCGAACGGTCGCGGTCCAGCCCCAGCCGCACCGCGTTCTCCGGGGCCAGCGTGGCATCCAGCCCTGCCCGGACGATGGTGGCGAAGTCGGCGTCCGACACCGGACGAACGGATTTCCCTTGCAGGGCGACGCCCCGGAGCGAGGAACTCGGCACCGCCCGCAGAATGGCCTCGTAGGCGCGTGCGGGACCGTCGAGAGGCACGACCCTGTCGAACTCCAGGTTACTCGGCCATTCGCGCGTAGGAGTGGCCCGGGGTGTTCGGCTCGGGCTCGACACGGACCACCCGCGCCACCGCGACGTGGCCCGATCGTCCTCCGTCGCGCCGAGGCTCGCGGTAGATCACCCAGCCCCCGACCAGGGCCCGCGCGACCTGGAGATACCGGTCAGGGAAGTGGTAGCGACTGGCGGGGTCGTCGTCGTAGCCGGAGTCGTTCCTGGTGGCGAAGATGCCCCTGGTCAAAGGCCGTCTTTCCGTGTGCGGCCCAGAAAGCCAGGACGGTCGAGGTCGGGAAGCGGAGGTGTCCCGCTGCGGAAGACCCTCGTGACCGATGGCGGCGCGGCCGGACGCCGACACTCGGTTCGAGCGTCGGCCCGTCTGGCACGGGACATGTCGCACACCGGCTGCTCGCGCGTCAGCCCGAACCTCGGCGACCGTCGTCGCACGAACGCGGCGACCGCCGGTCACCCGTGTCCGGCCGCCTCGAGCAGCCGCCCGACGAGATGCACCACCTCGTCGTCCCCGAGGTCCTCCGCCGCGTCGCCGATCGAGACCTCGGTCATGGCGAGGCCGGGCAGCAGCGTTTCCGCGAAACCGCCGAACAGCCAGGCCCGGCTCTCCCGGGCGAGTTCCAGATGCACCGTCTTGAGCACGTCCGCCTGTCCAGGAAGACAGAGCCGGAAAGCATTGCACTGCGGCGGTGCGGGGGAGGGGGTGACGCCCGGCATGGCGGAGAGCGCCCTCGACAGCGACTGCGCGCGGCGGAAGTAGTCCGCCATCCGGGGCAGGTGGCGCCTCAGGCCGTCGCTGGCGCCGAGCACGAACGGGAACGCGGTCGCGAGCGGGCCGCAGTGGCGGGCGTGCCAGACGCGCGCCTCGGCGACGAAGTCCTCCGGCCCGGCGAGCAGCGCGCCGCCCAGGCCGCCGAGGTCCTTGTAGCAGGAGACGTAGACGGAGTCGGCCAGGGCCGCGATCTCGGCAAGCGGCCTGTCGTAATAGGGCTGAGCTTCCCAGAGCCTCGCGCCGTCGAAGTGCAGCGGCACCCGATGGCCGCGGCACCACTCCGACATCGCCACGAGGCCGTCCCACTCCGGGAGGCGGTAGCCCGCCCGGCGCAGCGGCAGCTCGACCGTGACCACGCCCAGCCGCTCGCCCACCTTGTCCAGATCGCCCGCATCGAAGGGCGCGTGGTCCGCGCCGAGGCGCACCCCGGCCAGGCCGTGCAGGCGCTCGTAGGCGGCGCGCTCGTCCAGGTCGATGTGGCTCCTGGGGTGCAGCGCGACGTTCCTGCATCCCGACCGGTCCGACCAGGTCCGCAACGCAGCCTGCTGGGCGACGACGCCCTTGACCGTGAACAGGGCGGCGGGCTTGCCGAGCAGGGCGGCGACCTCGCGCTCGAGCCCGGCGATCGCCTCGCCCTCGCCGTAGGAGTCCGGCGGCAGGTCCGCGAGCGGGGACTTCGCGAGCGAGGCCAGGCTCTGCCGGACGGTTCGTCGACGATGCCCGGAAAGCGCCCGGTCGCAGCGCAGGCGCACCTCGTCGTGCTCGAGCATCCCTAGTCTCCCACGGCCACGCGCATCATGGCAGGTCCAGACCAGGTCGGGCGACTCGCCGCGTCACCGCCGCCACCGCGGAGCTCGAGGTTCGAACAGGCAGGACACCGGCATTCCCACGGCATACAGGAGGCCGTGGCGGGAACTGGCAACCAGGGGGCGCCGACGGAGTCGCTGGCTGGTGTGGTGGAGCGCGTGACGTTCCACAACGCCGACAGCGGCTTCTGCGTGCCGCGGGTCAAGGCGCGCGGGCAGCGCGACCTGGTCACCGTGGTCGGCCATGCCGCCTCGATCTCCGCGGGCGAGTGGGCGCAGATGAGCGGCACCTGGGTCACGGATCGCACCCACGGCCTGCAGTTCAAGGCGGCGTTCCTCAAGGCCAGCGCGCCCACCACGCTGGAGGGCATCGAGAAGTATCTCGGCTCGGGGATGATCCGCGGCATCGGCCCCATCTACGCGACCAAGCTGGTCCGCGCATTCGGCGCCGCGGTGTTCGAGCTC
The DNA here is from genome assembly GCA_964236695.1 of uncultured Acetobacteraceae bacterium. Lineage (GTDB taxonomy): Bacteria > Pseudomonadota > Alphaproteobacteria > Acetobacterales > Acetobacteraceae > CAXSEF01. The sequence goes on from CAXSFU010000133.1 coordinate 5,210, forward strand.
ATCGAGCAGGAGCCAGCCCGCCTGCGCGAGGTCACCGGCATCGGACCCAAGCAGGCCGCGCGCATCGTCGCTGGCTGGGCCGACCAGAAGGCCATCCGCGAGATCATGCTGTTCCTGCATGCCCACGGGGTCGGCACCTCGCGCGATACGCATCCACAGGACCTACCCCGGCATCTGGGACCGGCTGCCGTCCCAGGGGCTGGAGGCTCTTCGCGGCTGG
>CAXSFU010000134.1:0-4733 GCA_964236695.1 uncultured Acetobacteraceae bacterium
TCGCGGCACATGTACTCGATCGCGTCCTGGTCGCCGAGCCAGTCCGACCCCTTCACGGTGTCGTACATGTGCCAGCGCCAGTCGTCCTCGCCCATGTTGCCGAGTGCGGCGCCGATGCCGCCCTGCGCGGCGACGGTGTGCGAGCGGGTGGGGAACACCTTGGTGATGCAGGCGGTCTTGAGACCGGCGGCGACCATGCCCAAGGTGGCGCGCAGGCCCGCGCCGCCCGCGCCGACGACGACAACGTCGTAGGTGTGGTCGATGATCGGGTAGGCGCCGGCCGGCTTGCTGATCGCGTTCATGGGGTCCATCGGGCGGAGGGGGCCGGGAGCCGCCCGGCGGGGTTCGTCGGGGCGTTCCCGGCTTGGGTCAGAGTGCGAGCTTGAGGACCGCCAGCACCGAGAGCAGTCCCAGGATCAGGCACGCAGCCTTGGTGGCGAGCGATGCGACCAGGGTGCCTCGTTGGTGGATGTAGTCCTCGTAGATCACCTGCAAGCCCAGATGGGTATGGTGGAAGGTCATCACCACCAGCAGGATCATCAGGGTCGCGTTCCAGGGCCGGGCGATGAAGTGCGCGACCGTCGGCTGGTCGTGGCCGAGCAGGCGGAGGACGGAGACCACGAACCACACGGTGAGCGGCACCAGCGCCACGGAGGTCAGGCGTTCGGCCCACCAGTGCTCGACGCCGGACTTCGCGCTGCCGAGGCCGCGGGCGCGGCCCAGCTCCGAGCGCCTGATCTGGATCGTGGCCTCGTCCATCGCCGTTCCCTCGCGCTTCACGTCAGCCCGTCCGGGCTCACCACACCGACAGCCCGACGGCCCAGGTCAGGGCGGTGGCCGCCGCGGTCAGGGCGAACACGGCCCAGGTCACCGGGTTCAGCGTGTTCTTCTCGAAGCCGTGGCCGGTGTCCCAGGCCAGGTGACGGATGCCGGCGAACAGGTGGTAGAACAACGACGCGGTCCAGCCGAGCAGCAGCAGCAGGCCGAGCCAGGAGCCGGCGAAGCCCTGCATCGTGGCGAAGGCCTCCGGGCCGGCGGCGGCGGCGACCAGCCACCACACCAGCATCAGGGCGCCGGCGCAGAGCGCCACGCCGGTCATGCGGTTGAGGATCGACCCGGCCATGGTGACGGGCCAGCGGTAGACCTGGAGGTGCGGCGAGAGCGGGCGGCGCACCAGGCGGCCGTCGCTCGCGTGCCCGACCATGCGGGGGTCCTGCAGCGTCTTCATGGTTCCCCGGGAAGCCTCCAGTTCGTGCCGTACGTTCCTATGCGGCGGTTGGGACATCGTCAATGTAACGCGGGAAGCAAGGCCAGGGGCGCTGCCCCTGGACCCCGCCAGGGCGAGCCGCCCTGGACCGGCCTCTTGCCTTCCATGTGCCGGTCCAGGGGCGCTGCCCCTGGCGGGTCCAGGGCAGAGCCCTGGCCTTGCTTGCCTCAGCTTCGGTCTGCCAGCAGCCCCTGCCCCACCAGGCTCTCCGCGATCTGCACGGCATTCAGCGCCCCGCCCTTGCGCAGGTTGTCGGTCACGCACCAGAAGCCGAGGCCGCTGGGCACGGTGGGGTCGCGGCGCAGGCGGCTGACGTAGACCGCGTCCTCGCCGACGCAGTCGATCGGCGTGGTGTAGCCGCCGTCCTCGCGGGTGTCCTGGACGACGACGCCGGGGGCGTTGCGCAGGAGGTCGCGGGCCTCGCCGGCGTTGGCGGGGTCGCGCAGCTCCACGCCGACCGAGAGGGCGTGGCCGATGAACACGGGGACGCGCACGCAGGTGGCGAACACGGCGACGTCGGGGTCGAGCACCTTGCGCATCTCCACGGCGAGCCGCCACTCCTCGCGGGTCGAGCCGTCCTCGAGGAAGCGGTCGATGTGGGGGATCAGGTTGAAGGTGATCGGCTTGGTGAACTGCTCGGACTTGGCGGGGTCGTTGACGAAGCTGCCCTTGGTCGAGGTGAACAGCTCGTCCATGCCCTCGCGGCCGAGGTCGGAGACGGCCTGGAAGGTGGTGACCACGGCGCGGCGGACGCCGAAGCGCTCGTGCAGGGGCTTGAGCGCGACGGCGAGCTGGATCGTGGTGCAGTGCGGGCTGGCGGCGATGCCGCGGCGGGCGTGGCGGGCGAGCGAGAGCGGGTTCACCTCGGGGACCACCAGGGCGACGTCGGGCTCCAGGCTGAACTGGCCGCTGGCGTCGATCACCTGGCAGCCGGCGGCGGCGGCGCGCGGGGCCTGGGCGGCGGCGATCGCGGGGGTGGCGGCCATGAAGGCGAGGTCGCACTGCGCGAAGTCGAAGCGCTCGACGGCGGCGACCTTGAGGTTGCGCTCGCCGAAGCTGACCTGGGCGCCGACGGCGCGGCCGGACGCCAGCGCCGTGACCTGGGAGGCGGGGAACTCGCGGTCGGCGAGGGCGCGGAGGATCTCTCGGCCCACGGCGCCGACGGCTCCGATGACGGCGACACGGTAGGGCATTGGGGGGTCTCGCTGGAGAAAGGAAGGAAGGCCAGGGGCTCTGCCCCTGGACCCCGCCAAAGGCCGAGCCTTTGGAAACTCCTACTTGGGTTAGGGGGACGCGCGCGGCCCGGGGGACGGGCGCTTTATTTGCGCGGGTCCGGGGGCGCCTGCCCCCGGCGGGGTCCAGGGGCAGAGCCCCTGGCCTTGCCTTCCGTCCTAGCCCGGCAGCGGGGCGAACACGCCGGGCCTTGCCGCGTCGTCCCACATGCGGCCGTCCGTGCGGTCGACGCGCACGCCGAACAGGCGCGGCGCGGCGCCGGGGTCGGCGGTGCACGCCTCGTTGTGCTTCTGGAACACGTCGAGCGGGGTCGGCTGGCCGGGGGCGGGCTCGTGGATGAAGAAGGCGAGGCAGTCTTTCGGGGCGCGGGACAGGCCGGCGGCGAGGATGCGGTCGCGCACCGCCAGCACCATCGCCATGTCGCTGCCCAGGCCTGCGGGGCGCGGGGCGGCGCGGTGGGTCCAGGCGAGCCAGCCCTCGGCGCACAGGGCGACAACGGCGAGCGCGCCCAGCACCGCGAGCCTGCGCCGCAGCCGGGCCGGGCGCGACGGTGCGGGCCGGAGGCCGGGCGGCGCCCCGTCCGGGGACGGGGCGCCTGGCGTCACCCCAGCTCCTCGTGCCAGGTGCGGCCGTCGCGCTCGATCAGGGCGATGGCGGCGGTCGGGCCCCAGCTTCCGGCGGCGTACGGGCGCGGGCGCTCTGGGCTGTCGCGCCAGGCTTCCAGGATCGGCTCGACCCAGGACCAGGCGGCCTCGACCTCGTCGCGGCGCATGAACAGCGTCGGGTTGCCGCGCACGGTGTCCATCAGCAGGCGCTCGTAGGCGTCGGGGAAGCGGGTGGAGAAAGCCTCCTCGAAGCCGATCGCCAGCTCGGCGGCACGCAGGCGCAGGCCGCCGGGGCCGGGGTCCTTGGTCATCATGCCGAGGCGCATGCCTTCCTCGGGCTGCAGGCGGATGATCAGGCGGTTGGGCGCCAGCTCGGCGGCCTCGCGGGGGAACAGGCTGAACGGCACGTCGCGGAACTGCACGACGATCTCGGACACCTTCTCCGGCAAGCGCTTGCCGGTGCGCAGGTAGAACGGCACGCCGGCCCAGCGGTAGGAGTTCACCTCGACCTTGAGCGCCACGAAGGTCTCGGTGTCGCTGCCGTCGCGGCCGCCGCCGGCCTTGAGGTCGTGGGCGTAGCTGTCCACGCCCTGGCCGCCCACGGCGCCGGCGACGTACTGGCCGCGGACGGTGGTGTGGCTGATGTCGTGGGGCGCGATCGGGCGCAGCGCGCGCAGCACCTTGAGCTTCTCGTCGCGCACGTCGTCGCCGTCGAGCTGGATCGGCGGCTCCATGGCGACCATGCACAGGAGTTGGAGCAGGTGGTTCTGCACCATGTCGCGCAGGGCTCCGGACTGGTCGTAGTACGGGCCGCGGCTTTCCACGCCGACGGTCTCGGCCACGGTGATCTGCACGTGGTCGATGACGTCGGCGTTCCACAGGCGCTCGAAGATCGTGTTGGCGAAGCGCAGGGCGAGGAGGTTCTGCACCGTCTCCTTGCCGAGGTAGTGGTCGATGCGGAAGATCTGCGGCTCGCGGAACACGCGGCCGACGGCGTCGTTGATGGCGCGTGCGGATTCCAGGTCGTGGCCGATCGGCTTCTCCAGCACCACGCGGGAGCGGGCGGTGATCAGGCCGTGGCTGTCGAGGTTGTCGCAGGTCGGGCCGTACAGCTCGGGCGAGGTGGCGAGGTAGAACACGCGCACCCGGTCGGAGGCGCCGTCGAGCAAACCGGTAAGGTTGGGCCAGCCCTCGTCGCGGGCGCCGTTGACGGGGGCGTAGTGCACCATGGCCAGGAAGCGGGCGAGCGCCGCCTCGTCCAGCTCGTGCGGCTTGACGTGGCGCTGCAGGGCGGCGCGGGCGCGCTCTCGATAGGCGGCGTCGTCGAGGTCGGAGCGGGCGGCGCCGATGATGCGGCTGCCGTCGGGCACCTGGCCGTCGCGGAAGCGGAAGTACAGCGCCGGCAGCAGCTTGCGCAGCGTCAGGTCGCCGGTGGCGCCGAACACGATGCAGTCGAAGACCTCGACCGGGATGATGACCGCCATGACCGCGCTCCGTCCTTGTGCGCCGCACTATGCGAAGGGCGTGCCAGGCTGTCGATGGCGGGGGACGCTGGAGGTCCGGGCGGGAATCGAACCCACATTCGCGGATTTGCAGTCCGCTGCATCACCACTCTGCCACCGGACCGG
>CAXSFU010000135.1:0-4697 GCA_964236695.1 uncultured Acetobacteraceae bacterium
GGAACACCTCTGGCGAAAGCTTCAGGGTGTCCACGAAACCGGGTCAATCCCAGTCAGCAAGCCTGGGATGTCGCCCATGATGAGGTTCGATCGCACCCGCACCCGGCTTTGGTTCGACAAGGCTGTTCCTGAGGCCCTGGCGGAAATCCCGCCGCTGTGGCTTCCGGAGGCCATCCAGTCAGCGGTGTCCATCAAGCCCGTTGACCCCGAGGCCGACTTCTTCGGCAGCTGGCCACGATGATCTAGCAGGCTGTCGGGTTAGGGTACCCCAACCCGACAGCCTGCTAGTGTGATGCCGAGCGTTGAGGATGATCCCGCTGGACCTGGCAAATTTGCAGGCGCTGGGGTTCTCGGCAGGATGACCTCGGGTCGTGGTGGCCGGTAGCGCAGCGGGCTGTGCAGACGTACCGTTGTAGTGCATCCGCCACTGCACGATCAGCACCTTGGCTTCCGCAAGTGTGTTGAACGCTTCGCAAGCTTGCACCTCAGAGTTGCGTTCTGTGTCCGGCTCCCTGCACCAACGCCACACCAGGGCTGAGATCAGCTGGGCGGCGCGGCCTTGAGGCGCACGCCGGGTCCGCCGCCGTTCTGCTCGATGAACTCGACGCCGGCGGCTTCCAGGGCCGAACGAATGATGTTGATCGTGTTCTGCTTCAGGGCTTCGCCCCGCTCCAGCCTCGCGACGGTGTCGGTGGACACCGACGCCTCCCGGGCCAGATCCCTGACGCCCCAGCCAACGGCGACGCGGGCCATCTTGCACTGAACGGCCAGCAGATTCATAACATAGCTACGATTCTTCTTGCCGGACAATCGTATCCGTGTTGCGATGGACGCACGCCCAGAACGGCCCTGGAGGAGAGCTGGAGACTCACCGCCAAGGCCTGACCGCACCCCGAAAGGCCTCGGATCATGGCTGCGCCCACCCGTACCACGTCCGACCCTGGTCGGGCAGTGGCCGACCCTGCGCGCCGTCCGTTCGTCGGCGCGTTCCTCCTCGGTGCCGTGTCCGGCGCTGCCCTGATGCGGGTGGCTATCCTCACCAAGCTTGGTGCAACGCCCGGGACCGCCAGGCTGGCCGAGGTGGCCGGGAGCCCGGATGCCGGGCTGATTGACCTGTGCGCCCGCTGCGACCGGCTGCAGGCGCGCATCGATGCCCTGCGCGCCCCTCCGCATGACACCATGCCCGTCGTCGAGGAGATCGCCTGGGAGCAGGCCCGCGACTCCCTGGCGGCGCCGCTCGTGGCCCGGCTGCCGTCCTGGTCCGCCAAGTCTGCGCGCTTCGCGCCACCACGCTGCCGGGCCATGCCGCGCGTGCCGCCACCCTGGTGGGCCTGGACCCGTCCGTCTGCGCGCCGGCTGCCGACGACACCTGGTTCAACCACCTGGTCGGCGCGGTCGTGCGCGACTTGGCGGGCCGGGGCTGACCGCGGCGGGCTGGCCTGCCTTGGCTTGCTCAACCAGCCGGGCCGGCTCGCCCTGTCCTGGGGCGATGCCGCGCAGGGCAGGCGTGGCGGCCAGGGCCTGCATCACCGCGAGCGCGAGGTCCAGGGTGGCCGCGTCCATCACCGCGGCGAACGCCGCCAGCCTGCCGCGCCGCTCCCCGAGCGCGTCGCCGGCCGGGCCAGCCGGGCTGGCCGGGTCCTGGTAGCCGAGCAGCTCGTCGGGCCGCAGCGCGAGCACGCGGCAGATGCGCACCAGGGTGGCGAGGTCCGGCTCGCGGTAGCCGCTGACGTAGTGGCCGTAGCGGGTGGGCAGCAGCCCTGCCCGGCGCGCCACCTCGGCGTCGCTCAGCTGCAGCTCGAGGGCGCGGGCACGCAGCCTGGGTCCGACCTGTTCCATGTCGGGCTTGTCCCCGCCCCGGCGGCGCACGGCTATCTCCGTATCGGATTGCATATCCTCCGATACGGAGGTATGCAGGCCCATCCCCTGCAGGAGGCGGCGCCGTGCGGCTGGTGCGCAACATCTTCCATGTGTCCGGCGCCCTGATCGGCGCGGGCGTGCTGCTCTTCGTCGGGCTCACCCTGGCCGCCGTCGCCAGCCTGGGCGGCTTCCAGGCCGGCCGCGGCTCGCTGCCGGGGCCGGTGCGGCTGGCGGCGGGCGCCAGCATCGCCGTGACCCCGGACTGCTCGATCACCCTGGCCGGCACCGGCGGGCTGTTCCCCGACCACGCCTACGCCAGAATCCGGGGCGGCAGCCTGGGCAGCGACGGGGTGCGTGCCTACCGCGTGGGCGACAGGATCGTCTGCTCGAACTTTCCCGGCCGCCCGATCCTGGCGCAGGTCGACGCCGTCGACCTCGCCGGCGCGCACCTCGTCTTCCAGTGGGGCCCATGATGGTGATGCGACGCGCCTGCCTTGCCCGGATGATCCCGGGCGTGCTCCTGGCGGTGCTGGCCGCGGCTCCGGGTGACGCCATAGGACGGGGTCTTGGCCATTTTTGGTGATCATGCTGCGAGCAGGAACCTGCGTTCGAGCAGGTCGAGGCTGGCTCGACCATACATCTGGCGCTTGAGGGTCTTGAGCCGGTTGATCTGCCCCTCGACCTGCCCGTTGCTCCAGGCCAGCGTCACCGCTGCCCGCACGGCGTCGTAGTCCGACGACAGCCGCCTAGCGAACCGCTGCAGCGCCGGCACTACGCTGTCCTGGGCTCGCTGCAGCCAGGGGTCGAGGCGTTCCGGCTTGCGCCCGCGCACCAGGGCGGCAAACTCCTCCGCCAGCCCCACAGCCGTCTCAAGAACAGGCGCGGTCTCGTGCAGCCTGGCCAGCAGACCTGCTCTCTCGCCGCCCCGCCGATCGGGCGGGCGCAGCACGAGCCAAGCTGCGGTGCGTGGTGTCAGCACCTGACTGGGCGCCGCGAGCAGAGGCGGCCCGGGCAGCAACCTCGGACGGGCCGCCGCCGCACTCTGCTGCGCGTCGCGCAGGCGGTTGAGATAGCGCAGCACCGTGGCGTAGTTGCCGGTGAAGCCCCTGGCCCGGAGGTCGCGCAGCGTTTGCCGGCCGTTGCGCTGCCCCCTGTTCCAGCGCTCGATGATCCAGTCCCGCCACAGGTCCATGGAGCTGCGCCCGGCATCGCTGCGCCCGTGGCACTCGGGAAATGCCTCGCTCTTGAGGTGGCGGTATGCGGTCGTGCGCCCGATGCCGAGCTGGCTGGCGATCCGATCCCCCGGCCAGCCCTGGCGGTGCAGGTCCCACACCTGCCGGTGCGTCGCCATGCGCTGCTCCCGGCGAGCCGCGGCCATGGCCAGCGGCCGCTTCGGCGGAGGCGGCGGGTTCGGCCGCACCGGACCACCCTCGGCCACCAGGTGCTGGCGCCGTGCCTGCTCGGCGTCGCGCAGTTCCCTGGCATGACCGGTGAACGCCAGCTCCAGCGCCTCGGCCAGGTTCTGCAACAGGTGGAAGCGGTCGGCGACCTGCACCGCCTCGGGCGCGCCTTTGCAGGCTCCCGCGGCGTAGGCGCTGGCGTGATCGCGCGAGATCACCTCGACGCCAGGGTGCTCACGCAGCCAGGCGGCGAGTGTGCCGGCCTCGCGGTCGGGCAACAGAGCGATGGGGCGGTGACGGTCAAGGTCCACCAGCACCGTGCCGTAGGTATGCCTCCTGCGCAGGGCCCAGTCGTCCACGCCCAACGCTGTCGGCGTGATCTCCGGCGGCATGGGCGCCCGCCGGACCAGACGCAGCAGGGTGTTCCGGCTTGCGGCCAGTCCCATGCGGCGGCCGAGGCGCGCGCCGGCTGCGCCGCCGAGTGCCAGACCCACCACCGCAAGTCGCTCGGACAGCCGCGCTGTCTTGCGCGCCCACGGTGCCGCCACACCCGGCAGGCGTTCGGTAAAGATGCGGCGCCTGCACCCGGCGTTGTCGCAGAACAGGCGCCGGACGCGAAGCTGGACGGCAACGGCGTGCTCGCCCCAGGGCAGGTCGGCCAGGGCGCGCGTGTACCAGCTGTGGGTTCGCCTGGACCGTCGGCTGCAGAGTGGGCACGGAGTCAGGCGAGAGCGCGAAGCCAGGGTAAGGGCAATCGTTGGCGGGCCGTGCTCCATGCCCCAGGCTTCGAGCCGAACCACGGCGGGATCAGGCAGCAGGCAGGAGATCAGGTCCATCCGTCCCATGTGGCGACACCGGCATGATCACCAAAAGTGGCCAAGACCCGCACCGGACGACGCGCCACGACGGGAGCAGGACGGCCCCGGGCGAGCACCGGCACGATGGCTGGCGACTTGGCCTGGACGGCGGGTCCGCCACGACCGGCATCGTGTCCGCCGCCATCCTGCAGGACGGCCGCTACCGCATCATCACGTGCCGTGGGCTCGGGGCTGAGACAGCGGACTGATCGCGGCAAACGCTACGTCTTGCCTGCATCCACTCTGCTGAGTACCGCCTCAATGGTCCCGTACTCTGCGCACCCGGCGCACCGGAGTGCATCGAGTGCCTGCCTGAGCGGGGTGAACGCGGTGCGACGCCTGAGCAGCCCGCCGAGGGGCAGTGGCGCCTGGTGGGCGCACTGCGTGCAGACGGCAAGCCGGACGTGTCCTGGCGGCATGGCCAGAACGTCGCGCAGGCGCAGCGTTCTATGCGGGGGTTTGATGGCCATGGGTCACAGTGCCGGACGAGGCGCTGCGCAGCTTAGCTGCGTGCGCGACGCGCCAGCGTGCTTCAGGCACCGATCATGACCCTGTCGTTGACGCCGGCGTTGGTGTTCTT
>CAXSFU010000136.1:0-4566 GCA_964236695.1 uncultured Acetobacteraceae bacterium
AACAGCCACGAGCTTGGCACACCGATGCCGAACAGGAGCCGTCCACCGCATCAGTCCAGGGGCGCTGCCCCTGGCGGGTCCCCGCTTTCAAGTGATGGGGCAGAGCCCTGGCCTTGCCTGTCAGGCCTGCTCCAGCTCCGCCCTGAGCAGCGCCCCGTCCTCGGCCGACAGCCCGGCGAAGTCGATCCGCCGCCCCTCGGTGAGCCGCACCCGCGCGACGTTGAATCGCTTCGCAACCTCGCCGATGCGCAGCAGCTCCTCGACCTCGATCTGCCCGTCCACCATGCGCGGCGTCAGCGACACCGTTCCCCCCTCCTGCGGCGCGTCCGCGTCGGCGCGCCTGGCGAACCAGGCGACCACCTCGCCCACCAGGGTCTTGCACGACCCGCAGCCCATGCCGGCGCGCGTGGCCGCCATCACCGCCTTCGGGTCGCGCTCGCCGGCGGCCACGCAGGCGCCGAGGGTGGCCTTGCTCACCCCGTTGCAGTTGCAGACCTGCGCGTCCGCCGGCATCTCGTCCAGCGTGACCGCCTGCGGCGGCCCGCCGATGTCGAACAGCAGCGCCAGACGCTCGTGCGGCAGCGGGCTGTCGCGGTCGAACGCCTGCATCAGGTAGGCGGCCTTGGAGATGTCGCCCATCAGGATGCCGCCGACCAGGCGGCCGTCGCGCACGATCAGCTTCTTGTAGGTGCCGCGCTTGGGCTCGGTGAACTGCACCACCTCGTCGTTCTCGTCCGACGGCTCGGTCTGGCCCATCGACGCAAGCTCCACGCCCATGACCTTGAGCTTGGTGGCGAGCTTGGAGCCGGTGTACGCCGCCTCCGGGTCGACCCCGGTGACGTGGTCGGCGAACACGCGGGCCTGCTCCCACAGCGGCGAGACCAGGCCATACACCCGGCCGCGGTGCTGGGCGCACTCGCCCACCACGTAGACCGCCGGGTCGTCGATCGAGCGCATCGCGTCGTCGACCAGGATCGCGCGCTCCACGGTGAGCCCGCACGCGCGGCCGATCTCGACGTTGGCACGAATGCCGGCGGACACCACCACCATGTCGCAGTCCAGAGTGGTGCCGTCCTTGAACGCGATGCCGGTGACACGGTCCTCGCCGAGGATCGCCGTGGTCGAGGCCCGCAGGTGGATGCGCACGCCCATCGCCTCCATCTGCGTGCGCAGGATGGCGCCGCCGGCCGGGTCGAGCTGCGCCTCCATCAGGTGGCCGCCGAGGTGTACGACGTGCACCTCGCAGCCGTGGTTCATCAGGCCGCGCGCCGCCTCCAGCCCGAGCAGGCCGCCGCCGATCACCACCGCCTTCGTGCTGGTCGCAGCCGCGGCGATGATTGCCGTGCAGTCGTCGAGCGTGCGGAAGCCGAACACGCCCGGGCGCATCGCGCCGCTCGCGTCGTTAAGGCCCTGCAGCGGCGGGATGAACGAGCGGCTGCCCGTCGCGATCAGCAGCACGTCGTAGGGCGCCACCACCCCGTTGTCGCCGGTGACGGTGCGCGCCTCCCGGTCGATGGACGCGGCGCGCACGCCGGCATGCAGCGTGATCGCGTTCTCCTCGTACCAGGACAGCGGGTTGATGAAGATCTCCGCCGCGTCGTCCTTGCCACTCAGCACGTTGCTCAGCAGGATGCGGTTGTAGTTGCCGTACGGCTCGGCGCCGAACACGGTGATGTCGAACAGCGTGTCGCCGCCGCGCGACAGCACCTCCTCGATGGCGCGCGCCCCCGCCATGCCGTTGCCCGCCACCACCAGGCGGCGCCGGCCAGGGGCCGCGTCGCGCACCGCCGCGTCCGCCTGCTCCGGCACGGCCATCTGGCGCGCCTGCATCGGCACGCCGCCGCCGTGCGCGTCGCCCGACTGGAGTCCGCTGTCCGGGGTCATGCCGTATGGGCCTCTCCGACGAGTTCGGGCACCGCCCTGCGCCCGCCGGACGCCGCCGCCTCGCCGTCGAGCGCGCCCTGCAGCGTCTGCGCGGCGGTGGTGGCGGCAGCCGGGGGCGGCGCCGCGGCGGCCATGGCGCGCGGCGCATCGGTACGCTCCAGGTGCACGGCGCAGGCCTTGAACTCCGGCATCCGGCTGGTGGGGTCGAGCGCGGGGTTGGTCAGGTTGTTGGCGCAGCCCTGGCCGCCCCAGTGGAACGGCACGAACACCGTGTCCAGCCGGATGCCGGTGCCGAGCCGGGCGCGCACCACCACCTCGCCGCGCCGTGTCGTGCACCTCACCCAGTCGCCGTGGGCGATGCCGAGGCCGCGCGCGGTGTCGCGGTGCATCTCGACGTAGGCGCCGGGCTCCACGGCGGCCAGCTCCGGCACCCGGCGGGTCTGGGCGCCGCTCTGGTAGTGCGACAGCACCCGGCCGGTCGTCAGCACGTAGGGATAGGCACGGTCCGGCTGCTCGCGCGCACCGTGGTGCTCGACCGGGTGGAAGCGTGCCCGCCCGTCCTCGAAGGCGAAGCGCTCCAGAAACAGCCTGCGCGAGCCGGGGTGGTCCTCCGACGGGCAGGGCCAGAACACCCCGTCCTCGGCGACGATGCGGTCGTAGCTGATCCCGGCGTAGTCCGCGACGCCGCCGGCGCTGGCGCGGCGCAACTCGGCGAAGGCCGCGCGCGGCTCCGTGTCGAAGCTGGCCGCGGTCCCCAGGCGCCGCGCCAGCTCGCTCAGGATGTCGGCGTCGCGGCGCACGCCCTCTGGCAGCGGCACCACCTGGCGCCGGAAAATCACCCGGCCTTCCAGGTTGGTCATGGTGCCCTCCTCCTCCGCCCACTGCGCGATCGGCAGCACCACGTCGGCGCGCGACGCGGTCTCGGACAGGAACATGTCCGCCACCACCAGCAGGTCAAGCCCCGCCATCCGGCCGGCGAGCGCGGTCGCGTCCGGCGCGGACACCAGGGGGTTGGCCGCCATCACCATCAGGCCGCGCACCCGCCCGCCCAGCTCGGCGAACATCTCGTTCGCCGACAGCCCCGGCTGCGGCAGGCTGTCCGGCTCCACGCCCCAGACTGCCGCGACCTCCGCGCGGTGCACCGGGTCGTCGAGCCTGCGGTAGCCAGGGAGCTGGTCGGCCTTCTGGCCGTGCTCGCGCCCGCCCTGGCCGTTGCCCTGGCCGGTGATGGTGCCGTAGCCGCAGTGCACCTTGCCCGCCCGGCCCAGCGCCAGGATCAGGTTGATGAAGCCCAGCGCGTTCTCGGTGCCGTGGCTCTGCTGCTCGGTGCCGCGCGCGGACAGCACCATCGCGGTCGCCGCCTCGCCCATGACGTGCGCCGCCCGCTCGACCTGCTCGGCCGGCACGCCGGTGATCCGCTCCACCCGGTCCGGCCAGTACGACGCGCAGATCCGCCTGACCCTGGCCCAGCCCGACGTGCGGGTGTCGATGAATGCCTGGTCGATCAGCCGGTCGCGCATCGCCACGTGCAGCAGCCCGTTGGCAAGCGCGGTGTCGGTGCCCGGGGTGAGCTGCAGGTGCAGGTGGGCGAGCCTCGCCGTGGCCGTCTGCCGCGGGTCGACGACGATCAGCCGGCCGCCGCGGCGCCGCTGCTCGTCGAAATACTGCATGATCGGCGGCATGGTCTCCGCCGGGTTGCCGCCGGCGAGCAGGATCGCCTCCGCGCCGGGAATGTCGTCGAGCGGGAACGGCAGGCCGCGGTCCATGCCGAACGCCTTGATCCCCGCCGCCGCCGCAGAGGCCATACAGAAGCGGCCGTTGTAGTCGATCATCGACGTGCCCAGCGCCACGCGGGCGAACTTGCCCAGCAGGTAAGCCTTCTCGTTGGTCAGGCCGCCGCCGCCATACAGCGCGAACGCGTCGCGCCCGTGCGCCGACTGCAGTCGCGCGATGCCGGACGCCACGCGATCCATCGCCTCGTCCCAGCCGGCCTCGCGCAGCCTGGTGCCGCGGCGGTCGCGCACCAGCGGCGTGCGCAGCCGCCCGGGCGCCGCCAGCAGGCTGGCCGAGGTGAACCCCTTGCGGCACAGCCCGCCCTTGTTGGACGGGTAGTCCCGCCCGGCCACCGCGTAGCCGCCGGATCCGTCCGGGGTCACGGTCATGGCGCATTGCAGGGCGCAGTACGGACAGTGCGTGTCGTGCGAGCGGTCAGGCATCATGCGGCCTCAGCGTGGCCGGACGGCGGATGCACGGGACTGAGGCAGTCTGCCCATAGGAAGGACCTCCCCTGCGGCCGGTCGGGCCTGGACGGTGCGGTGGCGGCCCGGCAGCCGGCCTGCGACCGCTGCCGTCTATCCGGCCTGTTTAGCAAGGAACGGGCCAAATTTGCCAGCAACGGGCCAGGCGCCGCGGGGAGCGGCCCGGCCAAGCCCCACAGCGCCCCGCCGGAAGCGCCGCCCCCGCAATCCTGCACGGGAGGATTGTCAGCCACGGGCATGGTGCGGACCTCCACGCAATCACGTCCGGGGCCGGTGCGGCGTCGAGCCGCGCAGCGGCCGGCATCCTGCCTGAGGAGTTCGCACGATCATCCTCCCGGCTCAGAGCCCATCGAAGAAGTCTGATTTCACTTTGAGGGTCTTGCGGTGCAGCGCCTGGGCATGATGCGGATCACGGCGAGGCGCA
>CAXSFU010000137.1:0-4513 GCA_964236695.1 uncultured Acetobacteraceae bacterium
ACCTTCCTGTCTGCCGGTGAGGCCAGCCTGGCGACCCGGCCTGTGGAGGCAGGAGAACTCGAGAGCGACCGGCTGAAAGCCAGGCTGGGCGAGATGCTGCTCGAGCGCGAACTGCTGGAAGCCAAGGTCGCTGCCCTGGAGGGTGGGCGCCCTTTGGTCCGGCGGAGGTCGAGGTGATGAGCCGGATGGCCTCCGCGACTAGCGGCAAGCCCTACGGCGTGGCCCGGGTGTGCCGGATCTGGCGTGCCGCGCGAGCCACCCTCTACCGCCACCGCAGACCCCAACCGGCAGAGCCCCCGCGGCGGCGCGGACCGGCAGGACCGATGCCGGATGCGGCTCTGGCCGAGCGGATCCGGGCCGTCCTTTCCGCCAGTCCCTTCCACGGCGAGGGGCATCGCAAGGTATGGGCCCGCCTGCGCTTTGCCGGTGTTCGCACCTCCAGGCACCGAGACCTACAACACCACCTGGCTCATCCAGCGGCTTGGATACCAGACACCAGCCGCCGCCCGTCAGGCCCTGCTTTCACCTGCGGCAATCGCCGTGTAGGCTCCTTCATGGTGTCTCATCAATCGGGGCCGGTACATCAGCCAGGCCGGTGAATCACCTGTCTGCGTCAGTGCACTAGGGGCCCTCCGGCGCCCCGTCCTGCTCCAGCGCCGCCAGCGTGCGCGCCAAGTGCGCGGCGCTGGCCCGGACCGCGGCGTCCACGTCGCCCCGCGCGTAGGCGTCCAGGATCGCCCGGTGGTCCGCGTTGTTCGCGGCCAGCAGCGGCGCCGTCAGCCGCAGCGACAGCGCCACGTACGGCTCAGCCGATTTCGCCAGCCCTCCCACCAGCCGCGCCAGCTGGCTCGCCCGCCCCGCCTCGTGCAGCACGGCGTGGAATGCCTCGTTTAGCACGGCCCACTGCTCCGGCGCCGGCCCCGCGTCCAGCAGCGTCTGTAGCCCGCGCGCGCGCTCCAGCTGCTCGCCCGACATGCCCGCCACCGTGCGCGCCACCAGCATCGGCTCCAGCAGAATGCGCAGCTCGTAGATCTCGCGCAGCTCGCCGAGCGTGAGCCCGCGCACCACCGCGCCGCGATGCGCGTCCAGCTCGATCAGCCCCTCGCCCACTAAGTCGCGCAGCGCCTCGCGCACCGGCGTGGTGCTGACGCGCAGCCGGGCGGCGACCTCCTCCTGCCGCAGCCGGTCGCCGCGCCGGTGCCGCCCGCGCAGGATCTCCCCGCGCAGCGCGTCGAGCACGTAGCGCCGCGCGGTCCCTACCCCGGGATCGCTCAACGAATGCTTACGAAACAGACAGAATTTGCGCACAACGCAAAGTCAACAGGCACAATCACCTCCAAACGCCCTTTTTATCGGCATTGTATACGATGCATTCTTGCCGCAGGGCGAAGCTGCGTGGTTGGATCGCTCCCATGAACGCCCCGGACCCGTCCACGCCGGCCCACTCCGGCGACCCCCAGCTCAGCGCCCGCGGCCTGCGCAAGTCCTTTCCCGGCCGAGCCGGCCCCACCGAGGTCCTCGCCGGCCTCGACTTCGACATCCACGAGCGCGACTTCGTCAGCATCATCGGCCCCAGCGGCTGCGGCAAGACAACGATCTTCAACATGGTCGCCGGCCTGCTCGATCCCGACGCCGGAATCCTCACCTACCGCGGCGAGGTGGTCCCCAACCTGCGCGGCCGCATCGGCTACATGATGCAGAAGGACCTGCTGCTCCCCTGGCGCACCGTGCTGCAGAACGTCCTGCTCGGCCTCCAGATCCGCGGCGTGGCACAGGCCGAGGCGCTCGACACCGCTCGCGAGTACCTCTCGACTTTTGGTCTCTCCGGGTTCGAGGACAGCTACCCCCGTACCCTGTCCGGCGGCATGCGCCAGCGCGTCGCCCTGATCCGCACCCTGATCATGGACCCCGACATCCTGCTTCTCGACGAGCCCTTCTCCGCGCTCGACTACCAGACCCGCCTCTACCTTGAGGGGGTGCTGATCGAGGCGGTGGAGACCTTCAACAAGACTGTCATCCTGATCACCCACGACATCGACGAGGCCGTCGCCCTGTCCAAGCGCGTCGTCGTCCTGTCAGGCCGCCCCACCACGGTGAAATCCGTGCACGACATCGCCATTCCCCGCGGATCCCCTATCGAGGCCCGCAGCCATGCCCTCTTCCCCGAGTACTTCCACACCCTGTGCTGCGAGCTCGACATCCAGACCCGGCGCGCCGCATGAGCGCCGCTACCACCCGGTTCCCTAGGCCCGCCGCCGCGCCTGCCTGCCTGCCCACCCCCGCCCGCGCCGTCCCCTCACCGGTCATGGCCCGCCTCGACACCCGCCCCGGCCGCGCCGCCCTTCAGCTCGGCGCCGTCGCCCTGTTCTTCGCGCTCTGGCAAGCCGGCGTCGCTGCGGGCCTGGTCTCGGACTTCCTGGTCGGCGCGCCAGCCGGCATCTGGCGCGCGCTGCTGCGCTCCCTGCGCGACGGCACGCTCCCCTACGACACCGCCATCACCGTCTACGAGGCCGTCCTCGGCTTCGCGATCGGCACCGCCGCCGGCTCCCTGTGTGGCCTCGCGCTGTGGTACTCGTCGTTCGTCGCCCGCATCACCGAGCCCTTCATCGTCGCCCTTAATAGCGTGCCCAAGATCGCGCTCGCTCCCATCGTCGTCCTCTGGTTCGGCACCGGCCTCGTGTCCAAGGTCGCCCTCGCCGTTTCGCTCACGGCCCTGGTCGCCCTGATCGCCGCCTACCAGGCCGCCCGCGACTCCGACCGCGACCTGCAGTCCCTGCTTGTCTCCATGGGCGCCTCTAAGCACCAAGTGTTCTGGAACGTCATCGTCCCCTCCACCTTGCCCACGATGATCGCGACGTTCCGCATCAACATCGGCTTCGGCCTCGTCGGCGCCGTCGTCGGCGAGTTCATCTCCTCCAAGCGCGGCCTCGGCCACTTGGTCTACGAGGCGTCCGGCCTCTACGACCTGAACACCGTCTGGATGGGCCTGTTCATGCTCATGCTCGTCGGCTTCGTCCTGTACTACGCGATCGAGGCCCTCGAATCCCGCCTTCTCCCCTGGAAGGAAACCACCCGCGCCACCGTCCAGGCCTGACGAAGCAGGCAAGGTTTGAGACTCTGCCTCTGGACTCCGCCTAAGGCGATTGCCTTGAGGATCCATCTGTTCAGACAAACGCCAGCGGAACCGCCAACCGTCGCATCACCCCCAAACCGGCACGAGAAGTCCCGCCGGCGGCCGCTGCCCTCCTTGAGGAGCGGGTTTCCAAAGGCCCCTGGCCTTTGGCGGACACCAGGCAGAGCCCGGCCTTGCTTCCTGCCTTTTTCCCGTACCCCGGAGCCCGTCATGACCCGTCAGAGCCTGCTGCGCCGCGCCGCCCTCGCCGCCCTGCTCCTCGCCGCCCCCGCCGCGGGCCGCGCCGCCGACAAGCCGGTGCCCGTGGTGATCTCCCAGGCCTTCCAGTCGATGCTCTACCTGCCGTTCTACGTGGCCATCGACCACGGCTTCTTCGCGCAGCAGGGCGTGGAGGTGGACAAGGAAACCGCCGGCTCGCCCCCCTCCGCCCTGTCCGCGGTGATCTCCGGCAGCGCCGACTTCTCCATCCACGGCCCCGAATGGACCGCGATCGCCGCCTCCAAAGGCGCCAAGGTCGACATCGTCGCCAACCTGGTCAACGGCGCCGCCGTGTGGATCGCCGCCGCGCCGGACTTCACCTACGACGGCGTCGCCAGCCTTAAGGGCCAGCGCGTCGTGACCGGCGCCATGCCCACGACCAGCACCTCGCTGTTCATGAAGCTTACCAAGGAGGGCGGCCTGGACGCGAAAACCGACATCGACATGATCCCTGTGCAGATCGGCTCCGAGCCTGGCCCCTTCCTCGCCGGCCAGGCCAAGGTCGCCGTAATGTACGAGCCCGGCCTGGAGCAGGCGGTCTCACGCGGCATGAAAGTCGTCGTCGGCTTCCCCAAGGCGTATGGCCCGTACGCGTTCTCCTCGCTGACCGCGCGCGCCAACGTTGACCCCGACAAGGCGCAGCGTGTGGTCAACGCTCTGGAGCTGGCGATTCGCTTCATGCACACGGACCGTCCCGCCACCCTGGCCATCGCCCGCAAGGAGTTCCCCACCCTCGACCCCGCCGTGGTCGAGGCCGCCGTCACCCGCATGCTCGCCGAGAACGTCTACCCCACCAGCGTCCAGACCACCCCCGAGGCGCTGACCACCGCCATGCAGACCCAGATCGCCCTGGGCAACCTCGCCGCCCAGCCCGACTACGCGCAGTTCGCCGTGCAGACCTATGTCGCGAAGGCGCTGCAGCAGCCGTAGGCAATCAAGGCCAGAGGCCCTGCCTCTGGACTCCGCTCAAGGCCAAGCCTTGAGGATCCGATTGTCCAGCAGGGCCTCCCCGCCCGCTTCCTTCCTTCGAGACGGGTTTCCAAAGGCCCCTGGCCTTTGGCGGGTCCGGGCAGAGCCCGGTCTTCCTTCCAGCCTCCCCGGAGCCTTCATGACCCTGCCGGC
>CAXSFU010000138.1:0-4307 GCA_964236695.1 uncultured Acetobacteraceae bacterium
TTGCTTACCCCCGCGGGTGCGTCCGGTGCCAGACCTCCAGCAGCCGCGCCGTGTCCACCGCGGTGTAGCGCTGCGTGGTCGACAGGGTGGCGTGCCCCAGCAGCTCCTGGATCGAGCGCAGGTCCGCGCCGCCTTCCAGCAGGTGCGTCGCGAACGAGTGACGCAGCGCGTGCGGCGTGGCGTGCTCAGGCAGCCCGGCCTGGCGGCGGAAGTCGCGCAGCACCCGCTGCGCCACGCCGGCGTTCAGCCGCCCGCCCTTCGCGCCCACGAACAGCGGCGAGTCCGGCCGCGGGTCCGGGTGCAGCGCCAGCCAGGCGCCCATCGCGGCACGCACCACCGGCAGCACCGGCACGATGCGCTCCCGTTCGCCCTTGCCGGTGACCCGCAGCGCGCCGTCCTCGCCCGGCCGCGGCGCCTCGCGCACCGAAAGCGACAGCGCCTCGGCGATCCGCAGCCCGCTGCCGTACAGCAGGGTGAACAGCGCTGTGTCGCGCGCCTGGGCGAAGGCGGTGTCGGACGCCTCGCCGATGTCGGCCGACGCGGCGCGGGCCTGCTCCGGGGTCAGGGCGCGCGGCACCGGCGGGCGGGCGCGCGGCGTGCCCAGCAGCGAGGCGGCCGGGTTGGCGACGCCGTGACGGCGCGCGAGGAAGCGGAAGAAGCTGCGCACCGCCGCGAGCTGGCGCGCCCGCGTGGCGTTGCCGCGCCCCGCGGCCGCGCCCGCCGCGAGCCAGGCACGCAGGTCGGGCTGGCCGAGCCGGGCCAGGTCGCCGAGCGACACCGGGCCGCCGAGGTGGGCCGCAAGGAACGACTCGAACACCCCCAGGTCGCGCGCGTAGGCCTGCACGGTCAGCGGCGAGGCCCGGCGCTCGCGCGCCAGCCAGTCGAGGAAGTCGGCGGCGGCCTCGCGGGCGGAGGTCACCGCGGGCTCGCGCCGAAAGGCAGCAGGCAGGCAAGGCCGGGCTCTGCCCGGACCCGCCAAAGGGCGGAGCCCTTTGGAAACCCTGCATTCGAGGAGCGGGGACCTTGGCGGAGCCTCGGCCCTGCCTGCTTCACGTCCCGTCTTCGCGTGCCAGCGCCGCCGCCACCGCGCGCCCCAGGAACGCCAGCGCCTCGCGGTCGGCGCACAGCCGCCCCGCGTCGCGCGAGGCCAGCAGCAGCAGGCAGCCCGGCCGCGACGGCACCCGGACCAGCGCGTCGTGGCGGGCCAGCGGCGCCGCCTCCGCATGCAGGGCGCGCGCATCCTGCGGCGACGCGCGCACCACCACGTCGCGCCCGTCCAGCAGCCCGGCCAGCGTGCCCGCGGGCAGCGGACGGATGCCGCGCCGCGCCGGGCCTTCCGCGCACAGCGCCGCGGCGTCCACCCCGAGCAGGCCCGCCAGCTCCACGGACACGCACTCCGCCGGGTCGGCCGCCGCCATCAGCGCCAGCACGCAGCGCTGCACCCGCTCGGCCAGCCCGGCCGCGGCGCGACGGTCCTCCACGACCTGCTCGGCCGCGCGCCGCGCCGACGCGGCGTGGGCGCGCTCGCGCCGCAGCATCGCCGCCATGTGGTCGGCCAGCGCCTCGCCGTGCACGCGCTCCGGCGGCTCCAGCAGGCCGTACAGCGCCGGGCGCTGCGCCAGCCAGCCCGGCCGCGCGGCCAGGAAGCGCTCGACCGACTCGTCGGACGGCGCGGACCCGGGGTGGGTGGCGTGCGTCATCGTCGTGCGGTCGGCGTCACCGGGCGGGAGGGCCCGGTTGCGGTGGCGGCGCACACCACCGAAATATCCGTCGCATGAGCAGGTCCGTCCCCCCGCAGTTCAGCCTGCCCACCATACAGGACGCCGTCGCCGTGCCCAGCGGCCGGGCCTGCGCCGCGCCGCAGCCGGACGCGCGCGCCGCGGCCCCGGCTGTGCCGCGGCGCAGGCGACGGTCTCCCGTCGCGTCCGCGCTCCCCGCCGCGCAGGCCGCCGCGGTGGCGCGGGTGCCGGTGCTGCTGCCCTACCCGTTCGCCGGGCCGTTCGACTATGCGGCGCCGGCGCACCTGCCGCTGGAGCCGGGCGACATCGTGCTGGTGCCGCTGAACCGCCGCGCCGAGGTCGGCGTGGTGTGGGACGCGCCGTCCGGGCCCGCGGTCGCGGACTCGCGGCTCAAGCCGGTGGCCGCCCGGCTCGACGCGCCGCCGCTGCCCGCAGCCCTGCGCCGCTTCGTGGACTGGGTGGCGCAGTACACGCTGTCCGCGCCCGGCGACGTGCTGGCGATGACCCTGCGCGTCAACGCCCTGTCGCCGCCCGCGCCCGCGCCCGGCTGGACCCTGGCGCCCCAGCCGGAACCGGAGCCGCCGGACGCGGCACCGGACGCCGCATCGGGCGACGCCCCGCCCGTCGGCGCGGGGCAGGACGCCGGCGTCGAACAGGCCGCGCCCGCCCCGCCCCGCCCCGCCCCGCCCCGCCTCACCCCGCAGCGCCGCCTGGTGCTCGACGCCCTGCGCGACGGCCCGCGCGGCGGGGCGGAGCTGGCGCGCCTGGCCGGCGTGTCCTCCGGGCTGATCCGCGGCATGGCGCAGGCCGGGCTGATCCTGCCCGTGGCCCTGCCCACCGCACCGCCGTTCCTCCCCCCCGACCCCGTGCACCCCGGCCCCGCGCTCTCGCCCGACCAGACCCGCGCCGCCGCGGTGCTGCGCGCCGAGGCGGCGGCGGGCCGGTTCTCCGTCACCCTGCTCGACGGCGTCACCGGCTCCGGCAAGACAGAGATCTACCTCGAGGCGGTGGCCGAGTGCCTCGCCCGGGGCCGCCAGGCGCTGGTGCTGCTGCCGGAGATCGCGCTCTCCTCGCAGTGGCTGGAGCGCTTCGAGCGCCGCTTCGGCACCGCGCCCGCGGTGTGGCACTCCGACCTCGCCTCGCGCACCCGGCGCATCACCTGGCGCGCGGTCGCCGACGGCGCGGCGCCGGTGGTCGTCGGCGCCCGCTCGGCGCTGTTCCTGCCGTTCCCGGAGCTGGGCCTCGTGATCGTGGACGAGGAGCACGAGAGCGCGTTCAAGCAGGAGGACGGCGTCAACTACCACGCCCGCGACATGGCCGTGGTCCGCGCCCGCCTGTCCGATGCCGCCTGCGTGCTCGTTTCCGCCACGCCCAGCCTGGAAACGCTCGCCAACGTCGACCTCGGCCGCTACCGCCGCCTGACCCTGGCCGCGCGCCACGGCGGCGCCACCCTGCCCAGCGTCGCCGCCATCGACCTGCGCGACCACCCGCCGGAGCGCGGCAAGTTCATCTCGCCGCTGCTGGCCGAGGCGGCGCACGAGACCTTCGCCCGCGGCGAGCAGGCGATGCTGTTCCTCAACCGACGCGGCTACGCGCCTCTGACGCTGTGCCGCGCCTGCGGCCACCGCATGGGCTGCCCGAACTGCACCGCCTGGCTGGTCGAGCACCGCGCGCGCCGAGTGCTGACCTGCCACCACTGCGGTCACGGCGAGCCGATCCCCACCCTCTGCCCGACCTGCGGGGCGGAGCACAGCCTGACGCCGATCGGGCCGGGGGTGGAACGCATCACCGAGGAGGCGGCGCTGCTGTTCCCCGAGGCGCGCACCCTGGTGATGGCCAGCGACACCCTGCCCGGACCCCACGCCGCCGCGGAAGCCGCCCGCGCCATCTCCGCCCGCGAGGTCGACCTGGTCATCGGCACCCAGATCGTCGCCAAGGGCTGGCACTTCCCCCACCTCACCCTGGTCGGCGTGGTCGACGCCGACCTCGGCCTCGGCGGCGGCGACCTGCGCGCGTCCGAGCGCACCGTGCAGCTGCTCCATCAGGTCGCCGGCCGCGCCGGGCGGGCGGAAAGTCCCGGCCGCGTCCTGCTGCAGACCTTCTCGCCCGAGCACCCGGTGATGCTGGCGCTGCTGCAGGGCGACCTCGCCGCCTTCATGGCGCGCGAGGCCGACGAGCGCCGCCCGGGCCACTGGCCGCCCTTCGGCCGCCTTGCCGCCCTGATCGTCAGCGCCGACACCCCCGCGGACGCCGATGCCACCGCCCGCGCGCTCGGCCTCGCCGCCCCGCACGGCGACGGCGTCACCGTGCTCGGGCCGGCGCCGGCGCCGCTCGCCATCCTGCGCGGCCGCCACCGCCGCCGCCTGCTGCTGCGCACACGGCGCGAGATCGCGGTGCAGCCGATCCTGCGCGCCTGGCTCCTGAAGGTGCCGGTCGGGCGGGGGGTGCGGGTCGACGTCGACGTCGATCCGGTGTCGTTCCTTTGAGCGTGCGGGCAAGGATGACCGCAAAGCGAAGCAAGGCTGGGCTCTGCCCAGACCCGCCAGGGGCGAGCCGCCCCTGGACCGG
>CAXSFU010000139.1:0-4297 GCA_964236695.1 uncultured Acetobacteraceae bacterium
GCGGCGGTGTGGCACGACGGGGACAGCACGCTCTACGCGGTGCGGCCGCGCTGAAAGCCAGGGGCGCTGCCCCTGGACCCCGACGAAGGCCGGGCTTTTGGAAACCACTTGTTCGGTCCGGAGTCTTCCTTCCGGAGGCCGGTCCAGGGGCGCTGCCCCTGGCGGGTCCAGGGCAGAGCCCTGGCCTTCCTGTTCGTCGAGGCCCCGCATGATCCCCCCCCGCCTGCACTTCTGCTGGATCGGCCCTGCCCTGCCCTGGGCCTGCGCCTTTGCGGTGCTGTCGGCCGCGGCGCGCGGGGGGATGGACGAGGTGGTGCTGCACCACACCGACGCGCTGGACGACGACGCGCCGCTGCGCGCCGTGCGGGGGGCGGCCGGGGTGCGGCTGGAGCGGGTCGATCCGGTGGCGTACCTTGGCGGCGTGCCCGGGCTCGGCGAGGAGCTGGCGCGGCTGTACGGGGGGCTCGGGGCGGCGGCGATGCGGGCGGACGTGCTGCGGGCGGCGATCCTGTTCCGCGAGGGGGGGATCTACCTCGACCTCGACACGCTGACGGTGGCGTCGCTGCGGCCGCTGCTGGGGGCGCGGGCATTCGTGGGGTCGGAGTTCATCGTGTGGCCGCAGCGGGCGCGGGAATCGCGCTCGCCGGTGCTGCTGGCGCGGCATGTCGGGCTCGACCTGGCGCGCAAGGCGGCGCGGCGGCTGCCGGGGGGGTGGCGGTGGTTCCGCAGGATCGAGGGGCGCTACCCCTGCGCGGTCAACAACGCGGCGATGGGGTGCGAGGCGGGCTCGGCGCTGCTGGCGGACTGCCTGCGGGCGATGGTGGCGGTGCCGGGGGCGCGGCTGGCGCAGCGCACGGCGCTGGGGCCGGCGCTGCTGCAGGGGGTGGTCGCCGGGCGGGCACAGGACGCGGGGGGGCTGGTCGTGCATCCGCCGAGGGTGTTCTCGCCGCTGCCGCCGGAGGTGTCGGAGCACTGGTTCCGGCTCGAGGGCGAGGTGCGCCTGGACGAGGCGCTGTCGGCGGACACGCGGGTCGCGCACTGGTACGCGTCGGTGCGGACGCGGGCGCTGGCCGCGCTGATCAGCCCGGGGAGCGTGCTGGCGAACCGGGACCGGCAGCTCTACAGCGCCCTGGCGGCGGCGTGCGTGCCGGGGATGGCGGGGCTGGATGGGGCGGGCTTGGGTTGAAAGGCCAGGGCTCTGCCCTGGACCCGCCAGGCGGAGGTGGCCAAAGGTTCCGACGATCCGCCTGGATCGTTGGAAAGGCCACCGGAGGGAGCCGCCCCTGGACCCGGCCTTGCTTAGAAGTGGATTCCAAAGGCTTGCCTTTGGCGGGGTCCAGGGGCAGAGCCCCTGGCCTTCCTTTGTGGGTTTGGCGCCGGGGCGCTGCCGGGCGGGCGGCTTTCCTCCGCGGCGGGCGCGCGGTAAGGGAGGCGCCCCGCAGACCGAGTCCGGCCGGGGCGCGCGGAGTTCGTCGAGCATGGGAGCAGACCGGGACCGACCGCAGCGCCCGGGGCGCGCCTTGCGGTGCCGGGCGGCGTCGCGGTGAGGATTCTGTTCGCGTTCGAGAACCCGCTGCCGAGCCGGCAGGCGGACGCGGAGGTGTTCCTGGCCACGGCGCGCCACCTGGCGCCCCTGGCGGCGGAGTGCTGGCTGCACGTGCCGGTGGCCGGGGCGCGGGGGGGTGCGGCGGCGGTCGAGGCGCTGGCCGGGGTGGCGGTGGTGCGTGCGCGCGCGCCGCTGCGGCCGGCGGCGCTGCGCCACCTGTGGTGCGCCCTGAGCCTGCCGCGGCGGCCGGAGTTCCGGCAGGCGGACCTGGTCTACACCCGCAACCTGTGGGTCGCGTGGGTGGCGATCCTGTGCGGGCAGCGGGTGGCGTTCGACCACTACCGGCCGTGGTCGGCGCAGATCCCGCCGCTGCAGCCGTGGCTGTACCGGCTGCTCGCCCATCCGCGGTTCGTGGTCAACATCTGCCACTCCGAGTACACGCGGGGGAAGTACCTCGCGCTCGGGCTGCCGGCGGACAGGCTGGTGTGCGTGCGCAACGGCTTCGAGCCGGACCGGCTGCGGGCGCGGCTGACGGTGCCCGAGGCGAAGCGGGCGCTCGGCCTCGACCCGGGCCGGCGCACGGTCGTCTACACCGGGCGGCTGAACGGCAGGAAGGGGCTGGCGCTGGTGGTGGAGGCGGCGCGGCTGGCGCCGGAGCACCTGTTCCTGCTGGTCGGCTCCGTCGGCGAGGGGGTGATCGAGGCGATGGCGTCGGGGGTCGAGAACATCCGCGTGGTCGGCTGGCAGGAGCCGGACGCGCTGGCGGCGTGGATCTTCGCCGCCGACGTGCTGCTGGTGCCGCCGTCGTGGAAGCCGCTGGCGGAGTTCGGCTCCACGGTGCTGCCGCTCAAGCTGTTCCTGTATCTGGCGGCGGGGCGGGCGATCCTGGCCGGCGACACGCCCGACGTGCGCGAGGTGCTGCGCCACGGGGACAACGCCCTGCTGTGCGCGCCGGACTCGCCGCAGGCGCTGGCCGACGGGCTCGCCACGCTGGCGCGCGACCCGGCGCTGGCGGGGCGCCTGGCGGCGCAGGCGCTGTCGGACAGCCACGGGCACAGCTGGGAGGCGCGGGCGCGCACCATCGCCGGGCTGCTCGCGGCCCGGCTGCCGGCCGGGGGCGCCGGGGCGGCGGCGGGAGCGCGTCAGGGGTGGGGGCGGGCGCAGTCGCGCGCCTGGGTGCGGCAGTCGTGGCGCTGGCTGGTCCACCTGGCCCGGGCGCGCTCCTGGGTGCTGCCGCCGTCCGGCGTGCCGCTGCGTGCGGCGGAAGCGGACTAGGGTGGGTGCGGCGGGAAGGAAGCGTGTTCTTTCTTGAAAGAAAGAACCAAAGAACTTTTGTCCATTGGGGTTCGGGGTTGGCCGCGTGTTCGGAGTCTTGCGGGCAAAGTCTTTTTGCTTCTTTTTCTTCAGAAAAAGAAGATTCTTGCTTTCTTGCCTGACCGGCGGCCGCGTGGATAGCCCGCCGGCGGACGTCCCCGTCGTGGACAGCCGGCGCCTGCTGGGGCGGGGGTTCAACTGGCTTGGCGGGGCCACGGTGGTCGCCAGGGCGGTCGATTTCGGCACCATCCTGGCGATGCTGCTCCTGCTCACGCGGCAGGAGGTGGGGGTCGCGTCGATCGTGGTCTCCGTCGGGACCGTGGTCGAGGCGCTCAACGGGCTGGGCACCGGGGAGGCGCTGATCCAGGCGCGGGTGGTCAGCCGGGGGCAGCTCGACTCGGTGTTCTGGTACGGGTTCGGGGCGTCGCTCGTGGTGGCGGGGGGCTGCGTGGTCGCGGCGCCGTGGGTCGCGGCGGGCTATGGCGTGGCGCCGATGGGGGGGTATCTGCTGGCGATCGCGGCGAAGCAGCCGCTGGTGGCCGCGGCGGTGGTGCCGCTGGCGCTGATGAACCGCGACCTGCAGTACGGGCGGATCGCGGTGGTCGGGGTGGGGGCGACGCTGGCGGCGGCGCTGACGCGGCTGGCGCTGGGGGTGGCGGGGGCGGGGGCTTGGGCGCTGGTGGCGGGGTATGCCGCGTCGGGGGGCTTCACGCTGCTGGGGGCGCTGGTGGCGCGGCCGTTCCGGCCGCGGCTGCGGTTCCGGCGGGCCGAGGTGGCGCCGCTGGCGCGGTTCGGGGTGCGCTCGGCGGCGGCGGGGGTGTGCGAGCAGATGTTCAAGAACGTCGACTACCTGCTGATCGGGTGGCTGTACGGGGCGGAGGCGCTTGCGCTGTATCGCGTCGCCTTCGACATCGCGATGGAGCCGGCGATGGCAGTGGCCACGCTGGTCAACCGCACGGCGCTGCCGGTGCTGGCGCGGGTGGCGGCGGTGCCGGCGCAGGCGGCGGAGGTGCTGGGGTGGGCGCTCGGGCGTTCGGCCGGGCTGGTGGCGCCGCTGGCGGCGGGGGTGATGCTGGCGGCCGGGCCGCTGACCGCGTTGCTGCACGACGGGGCGGGGCACAGCTACGCGGCGGCGGCCACGCCGCTGCGGCTGCTGGCGGCGGCGGCGCTGATGCGCGCGATGGCGCAGCCGCTGGTCACGGTGATGATCGCGTCGGGGCGGCCGGGGGCGGCGGCGCGGCTGTCGGCGGTCCTGCTGGGGCTGCTGGCGGCGGGCATCGGGGTCGCGGCCGGCGTGGCGCCGGCGGGGGACGGGGTGGCCGCGGTGGCGGGGGTGTGGCTGGCGATCTACCCGGGGCTGCTGGCGTGGGGGGCGCGCACCCTGCGGCGGGACTGGGGGGTGACGGCGGGGGACCTCGGGCGGGCCGTGCGGGTGCC
>CAXSFU010000140.1:0-4186 GCA_964236695.1 uncultured Acetobacteraceae bacterium
CCCGAGCGGGTCTGCAGCATGTACAGCGTGTTCTGCTGCACGGTGAACTCGATGTCCTGCATGTCGCTGTAGTGCCGCTCCAGCGTCTCGCGCACCCGCACCAGCTCGGCGTATGCCTGCGGCAGCGCCGCCTCCATGCTGACCTCGCCCGGCTTGGCGCGCGCGTCGGACAGCGGCTGCGGCGTGCGGATGCCGGCGACCACGTCCTCGCCCTGCGCGTTGACCAGGAACTCGCCGTAGAAGGTGTTCTCCCCGGTCGACGGATCGCGGGTGAAGCACACGCCCGTCGCGCAGTCCGCCCCCATGTTGCCGAACACCATGGCCTGCACGTTGACCGCGGTGCCCCAGTCGGCGGGGATGTCGTGCAGCCTGCGATACGTGTTGGCGCGCGGGTTCATCCACGAGCCGAACACCGCCCCGATCGCCCCCCACAGCTGCTCGCGCGGGTCCATCGGGAACGGCCGCCCGGTCTCCTGCGCCACCATCGCCTTGTACTCGTCGACCACCGCCTCCCACTGCGCCGGCAGGAGCGCCGTGTCCTCGACCACGTCGGCGTCGATCTTGGCGCTCTCGATGATCTCCTCGAAGCGGTGGTGGTCGACCCCCAGCACCACCGAGCCGTACATCTGGATGAACCGCCGGTAGCTGTCCCACGCGAAGCGCGCGTCGCCCGACGACGCCACCAGGCCCGCCACGGTGTCGTCGTTCAGCCCGAGGTTGAGCACCGTGTCCATCATCCCCGGCATCGACACCCGCGCCCCGGAGCGCACCGACACCAGCAGCGGCTTCTGTGCATCGCCGAAGCGCAGGCCGACCGCCGCCTCGATCCTGCCCAGCGCGGTGTTCAGCTGCGCGTCGAGGTCGTCGGGATAGTGCCGGTTGTTCGCGTAGAACTCCGTGCACAGCGCGGTGGTGATGGTGAAGCCCGGCGGCACCGGCAGGCCGATGCTCGCCATCTCCGCGAGATTGGCACCCTTGCCGCCGAGCAGGTTGCGCATGTCCGCGCGCCCCTCGTTGTGGCCGGCGCCGAAGCTGTACACCCACTGGGTCATGCTGGTCTGGTCCTCATCAGGCTGTGCGCCGCGGGCAGGCCCCGGCGGGAGCAGTATAGCAAGCGTCGCGGCACGTGCCGCCGGGATCAGCCCTCGATGGCCGAGAAATCCGCAACCCGGTCCATCGTGTCGCGCAGCCAGGCCAGCAGCCGCAGGCGGTTCTGCCGCAGGGCCGTGTCCGGATCGTTCACCGTCACCTCAGCGAAGAACGCGTCGAGCGGCGCACGCAGCGCCGCCATCGCCGCCATCGCGTCGGCAAAACGCTCGTCGTCCAGCGACGCGGCGATCGCGCTCGCCGCCCGCTCCAGCGCCCCGTGCAGCGCTATCTCCTCCTGCTGCGCCAGTCGCGCCGGGTCCGGCGGACCGCCGTGCGGGCCGTCGCGCCGGTCCTCGATGCGCAGGATGTTGGCCGCGCGCCGGTATGCGGCGAGCAGGTCGGTGCCGTCGGCGGTGCCGAGCAGCGCCGCCACCGCCGCGGTGCGCGCGAGCACGCGCACGATATCGTCGTCGCGGCCCGCCCCCAGCACCGCGGCGAGCACGTCGTGGCGCTCGCCCTCCGCCCGCAGCTGCACCCGCAGCCGCTCCAGCAGGAACCCCGTCACCTCCTCGACCAGCAGCGGCGTGTCCCCGGACCCGGCCCCGTCGCCGCCCGCCGCCCCGTCCCCCGGCACGATCCCCGCGCCCTGCCCAGCCGCCATGCCCGGCGCACTCCCTGTGCCTGTCCACAGCGCGTTGGCCACCCGCAGCACCCGCCCCAGCTCCAGCCGCAGCCCGTTCTCCCGGATGATCCGCACCACCCCCAGCGCCGCCCTGCGCAGCGCGAACGGATCGCCCGACCCCCCCGGCCTTTCCCCGATCAGGAAGAACGACACGAGCTGGTCCAGCTTGTCCGCCAGCGCCACCGCGACCGCCACCGGCTCGCGCGGCACCGCGTCCCCCGGCCCCTTCGGCCCGTAGTGGTCGCGCACCCCGTCCGCCACCCGCGGGTCCTCCCCGTCGTGGCGCGCGTAGTAGCCGCCCATCACCCCCTGCAGCTCCGGGAACTCGCCCACCATCCCCGTCGCCAAATCCGCCTTGCACAGCAGCGCCGCCCGCTCCGCCCTCTTGCGCGCCACCAGCCGCACGCTCGCCGCCGCATCCCCCGCCAGCACGTCCGACACCGCCCCCGCCAGCGCCACGATCCGCGCCACCCGCGCCCCCTGGCTCCCCAGCCGCGCGTGGAACGTCACCCCGTCGAGCGCCGCCACACGATCCTCCAGCCGCACCCGCCGGTCCGCGTCCCAGAAGTGCCGCGCGTCGGAGAACCGCGCCCGCAGCACCCGCTCGTTGCCCGCGACGATCGCCTCGCCCCCGTCCGCCGCCACGATGTTGGCCGCGAACGCGAAGAACGGCGCCGTCCGCCCCTCCGCGTCGCGCAGCGCGAAGTAGCGCTGGTTCACCCGCATCGACACCTGCATCACCTCCGCCGGCAGGTCCATGAACTCCGCCCCGATCCGCCCAAGCAGCGCCACCGGCCACTCCACCAGCCCCGCCACCTCGTCGAGCAGCCCCGCGTCGTCCACCACCGACAGCCCCCGCGCCGCCGCCACCTCCGCCACCCCCCGCTCCACCAGCCCCCGCCGCACCCCCGCGTCCGGCTCCACGAACCGCCCCCGCAGCGTCGCCAGCCACGACTCCGCCCCCGCCACCTCGACCGCCCCCGGCGCCATGAACCGGTGCCCCTCCGTCAGCGCCCCGCTGCGCAGCCCGTGCCCGTCGTCCCCCTCCGCCGCCAGGTCGAACCCCACCACCACGCCATCGAGCTGGCACAGGATGCGCCGCAGCGGCCGCACCCAGACGAACTGGCTGCCCGCCCCCCAGCGCATCGACTTCGGCCACGGGAACCGCCGCAGCACCCCGGGCATCGCCGCCGCCACCAGCCCCGCGGCCGACGCCCCCGGCACCACCCGCTCCAGCACCCAGTGCCCGCTCTCCTCGCGCACCGCCTCTCGCGCCGCGCCGTGCTTGCGCAGGAACCCGGCCAGCGCCTGCTCCGGCGCCGACGCGCGCGGCCCCCGCTCGACGCTGCGCTGCGCCTCCACCCCGTCGCGCACCCCCAGCCGCAGCGCGATCCGCCGCGGCGTGTGGAAGGTCGCCGCCCCCTCCGGCGCCAGCGGCGCCAGCGCCTCGGACACCAGGCGCGCCAGGTCGGCCGCGGCGCGGGCCTGCATCCGCGCCGGGATCTCCTCGCCGAACAGCTCGATCAGCAGCTCAGGCATCGGTCCCGCCCGCAGGAAGCAAGAAAGGCCAGGGGCTCTGCCCCTGGACCCCGCCAAAGGCAGGGCCCTTGGAACCCCTTGCTTAAGTCAAGCCGGTCCAGGGGCGGCTCGCCCCTGGCGGGTCTGGGCAGAGCCCAGCCTTGCTTCCCTGCCCCCGTCACGCCCCCGCCCCCCGCCCGCCCGCGTCCCCCGCCAGCCACGCCTCGCAGCACCGCTTCGCCAGCCCCCGCACCCGCGCGATAAAGCTGGCGCGCTCCGTGACGCTGATCACCCCCCGCGCGTCGAGCAGGTTGAACAGGTGCGACGCCTTGACGCACTGGTCGTACGCCGGCATCGCCAGCCCTCGCCCGACCAGCGCCGCGCACTCGCGCTCCGCGTCGTCGAAGTGCCGCGCCAGCATCGACACGTCCGCGAACTCGAAATTGTGCGCGCTGTACTCGCGCTCGGCCCGCAGGAACACGTCGCCGTAGGTCACCCCGCGGCCGTTGAAGTCGAGGTCGTACACCCGCTCCACGTCCTGCACGTACATCGCCAGACGCTCCAGCCCGTAGGTCATCTCGAAGCTGGGATGCACGACGGCAATGCCGCCGACCTGCTGGAAATAGGTGAACTGCCCGACCTCCATGCCGTCGCACCACACCTCCCACCCCAGCCCCCAGGCGCCCAGAGTCGGGCTCTCCCAGTCGTCCTCCACGAACCGGATGTCGTGCACCAGCGGGTCCAGCCCGATCGCCGCATACGAGGCGAGCAGCAGGTCCTGCGCCTCCGCCGGGCTCGGCTTCATGATCACCTGGTACTGGTAGTAGTGCTGCAGCCGGTTCGGGTTCTCGCCGTAGCGCCCGTCCGACGGCCGACGGCACGGCTGCACGTACGCCG
>CAXSFU010000141.1:0-4160 GCA_964236695.1 uncultured Acetobacteraceae bacterium
GGAAGGGGTTCCAAGGGCCCTGCCTTTGGCGGGGTCCAGGGGCAGAGCCCCTGGCTTTCCTGTCCCCACCGGTTCAGGGCAATCTGCCTTTGGTATGACACTCGGCCGCGGGGCCGGGGACCGGGTGCGCCGGGCGTGGTTCATTTCGGCGTGATCGGCGGCGTTGCGTTGCAGGAGTGTGCAAGGCTTGCCGGGCAGGCACGTCCGGGCGACTGTCCGATGCCTGTGCGACCTGGCACGGCGGGCAGCCGTCCGTCGTCCGGTGGGTGGCCGGGCCGCGGGTTCCTCCCCGGCACCGCGGTTCGGCCACCCGTTGCCGGCCGGCGTGGCCCGCAGTTCCGCGCCGGGGACCGCCCGGTGGGCAGCCGTGTGGGTGCGCGGTGTCCGGCCGGCTGCCAGGGGCGTGGGACGCGGAGCGGTTCGGGCCTTCGCCTGTCGCGCATTGGTTGCGCCGAGGTCGGCCCCATGTTCCCGGCATGACGGACTCCCAGGATGACGTGCTGCGCGTGATCGATCTGGAGACCACCGGCCAGGGCTTCGCCGACGGCGGCGTGGTCGAGGTCGGCTGGCAGGACGTGGCGCGCGATGCCGGCGGGAGCTGGGCGCTGCGCGGCGGTCCGGGGGCGTGGCTGGTGCGGCCGGAGCATCCGATCAGCCCGCAGACCTCCGCGATCCATCACATCGTCGACGAGGACGTGGCCGGCGCGCCGGCGTGGCAGGATCTGGCGCCGGAGGTGCTGCAGGCGCGGCCAGGGCCGGCGCCGCTGGCGCTGGTCGCGCACCGGGCGTCGTTCGAGCAGCGCTGGTGCAAGCCGCAGCTGTCCGGCGGCGCGCGCTGGATCTGCACCTACAAGTGCGCGCTGCGGCTGTGGCCGGAGGCGCCGACGCACTCGAACCAGGGGCTGCGCTACTGGCGCAGGCCGGATGGGCTGGACCGCGCGACCGGGCTGCCGGCGCACCGGGCGGGGCCGGACGCCTACGTCACGGCGTTCCACGTGCGCGACATGCTGGCGCTGGCGGACGTGGACCAGCTTCTGGCGTGGTCGGACGAGCCGGCGCTGCTGGTGCGCGTGCCGTTCGGGCCCTGGCGGGGGCGGCGCTGGGGGGAGCTGGGCGAGGAGGCGTTGGAGCAGATCCTGGCGGGCGGCGCGGGCAGCAACGTGGACATGGCGTTCACGGCGCGCACCGAGCGGGCACGGCGGGACAGGGGTAACGTGGCGGCGCCGGTGCAGAGCGCGCTGGGACTGTAGGACGGGAGCGTCGAGGCGCTGCCGAAGTCTGGGTTTTGGACTGCGCTGCCCGGGAGTTGTGGACCTCGTGCCGAGCTGTTGATCCAGGCAGGGAAGCAAGGCTCTTCTTTTTCTGAAGAAAAAGAAGCAAAAAGACTTTGCCCATGGGGTTCCGGGCACATGGGTGACTGCGGAGCTTATGTGTAAAAGTTCCTTGGTTCTTTCTTTCAAGAAAGAACACGCTTCCTTCGTGCCGGGCAGGTTCACACCAGCTTTTGGCCAGGGATCAAACGGCCTCATGGCCCTTTGCGGGTCCGGGCGTGGCCTTCCTTGATTGCTGGACGGGCAGGGGGAGGGAAACCCGGTCCTGGCCGCTGGATCGGCGGTGCGGGGTAGGCACCGGGGGCGTGCGTGTCTATCACCGGGCGGGAGGCGATGGGCCTTCCTTACCTGCGCGAGTGCTGAGCCGATGACCGACACCCCTCCAGACCATCTCGCGTCCAACCCGCGCAGCCCGTTCCACGACAAGGCCGTGCTGTCGCGCGGCGTCGGCGTGCGGTTCAACGGCATCGAGAAGACCAACGTCGACGAGTACTGCGTCAGCGAGGGCTGGGTCCGGCTGACGGTGGGGTCGAGCGTGAAGCGCGACGGCACGCCGATGACGATCAAGCTGCAGGGCACGGTGGAGCCGTATTTCCGCGGGCAGGCGGCGGGCGGCGCAGCGCAGACAGGGCCCGGGGAGGCGTAGTCCCGGGCCGCGCGCAGACCCGGAAGGCCTGCCGGGCCGTGCCGCTGGGCTGCGCGAGACTGCGGGCGGCCGGGCTGCGCGTCGTGGAAGGCGGGCCGCGGGGTCGCGCGGCGGGTGACGCCCCCGGGGGTGCGTCCGCGGCGGGGCCGGGCGGGGGCGTGTCGTGTCGCGGCCT
Organism: uncultured Acetobacteraceae bacterium; assembly: GCA_964236695.1. Lineage (GTDB taxonomy): Bacteria > Pseudomonadota > Alphaproteobacteria > Acetobacterales > Acetobacteraceae > CAXSEF01. The sequence continues at coordinate 2,153 of CAXSFU010000141.1, forward strand.
GCTCCTGGCGGCCGCGGGTGGCCGGGACCGTGCCATCGGGATGGCCGGGTGGTGGCGGGTGGCGGCAAGGCCTGGGCGGGCGGCGGTTGAGCGCCACATCAGCGGACCGGCGTCGGGCCGGGGACGCGGCCGCGGGCCGGGTCGCGGGGCAAGCAGCGAAGAGAGAGATGTCGGACCTTCTGGTGAACACGCGGCCCGCTCCGGCGCCGGTCGACCATCCCGCGGTGACGGCGGGGCGTGTCGGCGTGCTGCTGATCAACCTCGGCACGCCGGATGCGCCGACATACTGGCCGATGCGGCGCTACCTCAAGGAGTTCCTGTCCGACCGGCGCGTGATCGACGTGCCGCGCGTGCTGTGGTGGCCGCTGCTGAACCTGGTGATCCTGACGGTGCGGCCGTCGCGGTCGGGGGCCAAGTATGCCTCGATCTGGGACAGGGAGCACAACGCCTCGCCGCTGGCGGTGATCACGCGGGCGCAGACGGCGGGGCTGCGGGCGCGGCTGGAGCAGCCGTCGGGGCGGATCGTGGTGGACTACGCGATGCGCTACGGCAGCCCGTCGATCGCGTCCAAGCTGGATGCGCTGAAGGCGCAGGGATGCGAGCGCATCCTGCTGGTGCCGCTGTATCCGCAGTATGCGGCGAGCAGCACGGCGACGGTGTGCGACAAGGCGTTCGAGCACCTGATGACCATGCGCTGGCAGCCGGCGATCCGGGTGGTGCCGCAGTGGAACGAGGACCCGGTGTACATCGACGCGCTGGCGGAGTCGGTGCGCGAAGGGCTGGCCGGGCTGGATTTCGAGCCGGAGATGGTGCTGGCGTCGTTCCACGGGGTGCCGAAGCGCTACCTGATGGAGGGCGACCCCTACCACTGCTTCGCGGCCAAGACGGGGCGGCTGCTGCGCGAGCGGCTCGGCTGGGACGAGACGCGGATGCGCACGACGTTCCAGTCGCGGTTCGGGCGCGAGGAGTGGCTGCAGCCGTACACGGACAAGACGGTGGAGGCGCTGGCGAAGTCCGGGGTGAAGCGGATGGCGATCCTGGCGCCCGGGTTCGTGGCGGACTGCCTGGAGACGCTGGAGGAGCTGGGCGAGGAGAACCGCGAGATCTTCGAGCACAACGGCGGGGAGCGCTACGCCTACATCCCGTGCCTCAACGCCACGCCGCGCGGGCTCGACGTGCTGGAGCACGTGGTGCTGCGCGAGCTGGGCGGGTGGGTGTGAGGGAACGGCGAGGCTCCGCCTTCGGACACCCGACGAGCTGCTTTCCCATGCCGGTCCAGGGCGGCTCGCCCTGGCGGGTCCAGGGCAGAGCCCTGGCCGTGCCTGCCTGCGGGCCATGGCACGGTTGAAACAGGGTGGCCGCCGTGCGGTGATGGCCGCCGCCGGGGTGCCGGCGGGAAGGCTGCCGGCAGCGCGGCCCAGGGGGATCACGTCATGTGGCGCATGGTGGGGCTGGCGGGATGTCTGGCGTGCGGTCCGGCGCTGGCGGCGACGCCCGGGCCGGCCTGCGTGGCCAGCCAGGTCGAGGGCTGCATCGCGACCATGAAGAACGTGTTCGCCACGGCGGAGCAGACGCGGGCGTACTGCGTGAAGGCGGCGCAGAAGGCGTGCGAGCCGGAGGCGCAGGAGACGCGCTAGCAGGCTGCCATGAACCTCGAGGCAGCTCGCTGCTTCGGGCAGAAAAGCAAGGCTCTTCTTCTGAAGAAAAGAAGCAAAAAGACTTTGCACGTGGGACTCCGAGCGCGTGGGTGGCTCCGGAGTCCAACGAGCAAAAGTTCTTTGGTTCTTTCTTTCAAGAAAGAACATGCTTTCTTCTTGCGATGCTGCAAGAAATCGGGGGTGGTAGTTTAATAGTACCTTCTAGATGCTCGGTCCCGCCATTTGGTGGCGCGGGTCGAGCGTGAACCGCCCTGGATCCGAGGTCCGGGTTCTGGGGATGGCTTCGCAGGGTGTGATACCGGCGGCCGGTTGCCCTGACCGGCAAGGCAAGGAAGGCCAGGGGCTCTGCC
>CAXSFU010000142.1:0-4148 GCA_964236695.1 uncultured Acetobacteraceae bacterium
TCTCGCTGTTCTTCGCCAGCACGGCGTCGACCTCGTCCTCGTGCTGCTTGCGCACCGCGCGCGCGGCCGGGTCGATATCGCGGGCCAGCACCACCATCGGGTCGGTGGCGGCCGCGATCGCCGCCTCGCCGCCATCCCACAGCGCATGGCGCACGGCGACGTCGGCGAGCTTCGTGCCGCCGACCAGCCGATCGGCGAGCTGCTCCGGCGAGGCGTTGCCCAGCGCCTGGTGGACGAAGGCGTCGTCCGCACCGAGCGTCTGGCGCAGCGCGGTCAGCGAGAAGGACAGGGTGGTGCGCTCGAACTCCGGGTAGATCGGCGTCGCGGAGAACAGCGACTGCTGCAGCGCCGGCAGGTTGGCGTCGCGGTACTCCGGCAGCCGGTCCGCGTCCGGCTTGGCGCGCTCCGCGGCGGCGCGGACCAGGGTGCGGGCACGGACGAACAGCACCGAGTCGAAGCCGGACGCGCGGCCGCGGCGTCCCTCGACCATGGCGAAGCGCGGCGCGAGCTGGCGCTCGCGCATCTCCGCGGCGGCGATCGCCGACCACGGGTCACCGTAGTCCGCTTTGCGCGCCGGATCGCCATCGACCCAGGTCTTCAACGCCGCCTCTGCCATGCGCTTGCGCTCGAACAGCGCCGGGTCGGCCAGCGTGCCCTGCCAGCCCTCGTACGCCTTGAGCGCGTTCTCGACGCCGAACAGGTCGTCCTGCGCCTGCTTGGCCTGCTCCGGCCCGCGCCGGCTGTACTCCCACAGCACTCCGTCGAGCGTCGAGTAAAATGCGCGGATGCGCGGCAGCGTGGCATCGCGCAGGGTGGTGAGCTGGGCCACTGTCTCGTCGCGGCTGGTGGAGCCGGGATTGCCCTCTGTGAACACCAGGTCGCCCTCGCCAGGTCCGTTCGGGGAGAACGGGAAATAGGTCGGGTGCAGCGGCTTGCCGTTGGCGTAAGCACGCAGGAACGTCAGGTCGAGGTCGTAGCGCGGGAAGTTGAAGTTGTCGGGGTCGCCGCCGAAGAACGCGATGTCCTGCGACGGCGCGAACACCAGCCGGACATCCTGGGTGCGGCGATACTTGTACAGCGCGTAGCGGCCGCCCTGGTACAGGCTCACCACGTCGCAGCGCCAGGTCGCGGCGTCGCCCGCGACGCAGTCCGTCTCGATCCGGCTCGACGCGGCGCGCTGCGCCTTGACGTAGTCCGAGCCGGTCTTGCCCTTGGTGGCGTCGGTCATCGCGGGCGTGACGTCGGCGATGCTGTCGAGCTGGTTCAGCTCGAGGTCCGGGCAGCGCGGCTCCTCCTCGCGCTTGGCCGCGGAATACCCCGCCTGCATGTAGTTGTGCCCGGCGTCGGACAGCTGCGACAGGCAGGCGTTGGCGCAGTGATGGTTGGTCATCACCAGGCCGTCGGCCGAAACGAACGAGCCGGAGCAGCCCTGCGCCAGACGCAGCGAGGCGCCCTGCACCCGCGCGATCCAGTCCGCGGTCGGCGTGAAGCCGTAGCGCTGCTGCATCTGCGTCACGGGAAGGTTGTCGAGCGTCCACATGCCTTCCTCGGCATGGACGGCAGTCGCGGCGAGGACGAGGCCTGCCGCGGCGATCAGATGCTTCATGGGTCCTGGGGAACTGAGGAAGAAAGAGAAGTCCGGGGGCGAGTCGCCCCCCGGACCCCGGCATTGCCAAAGAAGGACAGGTTGCGCAGGTCCAGGGCAGCGCCCTGGCCTCGCCTCACTCCTGCTTGGTGGCGAGCCCGACGTCGGTGATGCCGGTCTTGCGCACAGTGTCCATCACATCCATGACCTGCTGGAAGTTGATGGTCTTGTCCGCGGCGATCACCACGTTGGTGACGTGGTTCTGCTTCACCCCGGCCAGGTAGCTCTGCAGCGAGTCGAGGCTGTAGGTGGCGTCCTGGATGTGGATGACATCGTCCTTGTCGATCGCGATGACCACCTGGGTCGCCGGCATCTGCGTGGCGGTGGCGGCCCCCGGCAACTGCATGGTGACGCCGGCGTCGGGGATCATGCGCAGCGCGATCATCACGAAGAACACGAGCAGGAACATCATGATGTCGATCATCGGCACGATCTCGAGCCGCGCGTGCGGGTCCTCGAGCATGGAACGCTTGCGACGAGCCATGGCTCAGGCGCCCTGGGCGACGGGCATCGGACGGCGCAGCGGGGTGGCGCCGGTCTCGTGAGTGACGCCGTTGCCGTGGAAGCGGTTGACCAGGCCGAGCTTGATCAGCTCCATCTGGTGCACGATCACCCGCATCTTGGTGTTCAGGTAGTTCATGAAGTAGACGGCGACGATGGCGATCATCAGGCCGGCGCCGGTCGAGACCAGCGCGTCTGCGATGCCGCCGGTGACCTCGGCGGGGCCGCCGTGGCTGGACAGCACGTTGAACGCCTGGATCATGCCGACGATGGTGCCGAACAGGCCCAGCAGCGGCGCGATGGTCACCGAGGTGTCGAGGATCCACATCAGGCGGGTCAGCCGCGGCATCGCCTCCATGATCTCCTCCTCGAGATGGCCGTCCATCTCGTCGGCGCTGTCGCCGCAGGAGGCGATGGCGGTGGCGACGAGGTGGCCCTGCAGGGTCTTGCCTTCCGAGCGGGCGATGCTGCGCAGGCCGTCGACGTCCTTGTAGCCGACGCTGCGCATCGCCGCCTGGACACGCTTGCCGCTGCGCACCGTGCGGCCCAGCAGCCAGAGCCGCTCCAGGCCGACGGCCAGGGTGAGAACGAACAGCAGCGGCATGATGGCCAGAAGACCGCCGCTGAGGATGACGTAGTGCAGGATTTGGTCGACCAATTCGGTCTCCTCGGTTCGGGCGCGTGGCGAGGCGCATGGCGCCTTGGCCATGGGTGAATGCCGCCGCACCGGATGATGCTGTTGCGTCGATACCAAGCAAGGGTTGTGCCATCAAGCCTGGCCGCGGCACTGCCGGCGCAGTTGCATCACAAGCGCAATCGAGGCGCAACCATTGCGCAACAGCCTGCGGCGCGTGCTGCCTGCCGCCGGGGCAGAATGGCCCAGATCTGCATGCCCGACCCGGCTCCGGCACCACAGCCGCCGGCCGGCGCCGCGTCCTGGAGCGCGGAGGTGATTTCCACCACGGCGGCGTTGCTCTAGCCTCCCGCCGTGGTTCAAGGAGATCGTTGATGCGGCACCTGACATGGCTCGCCCTGCTCCTCTCGGTCGGGTGCCGCCAGGCGATGGCCCAGTCCGACCCGGCGCAGCCCGCGGCGCCGGCCGAAACCCCGGCCGCCGGCACCTGGTCGCCGCACGAGTGCGGGGCGGAGCCGGCGCGGCCGGTGCTCGATCTGAGCGATCGCGCCAGATACAACCACAGCGCCGACGTGGTGAACGAGTACGAGGGCAAGGCGAAGGCCTGGGACGCCTGCGTGATGAAGCAGGCCAACTCCGACATGGAGGCGATCAGCGCGGCGGCGAAGTCCCGCATGGCCGGCATCAGCCACGAGGCCACGCAGATCCAGTCGCGGGTGTATGCCGGCTTCGGCGAGTACACCACGCAGTTCAAGGCGGCGCAGGAACGGTTCGAGAAGGAAAAGTAGAAGCTGGCGCCACCGCCTGGTTTCGCCCATCGTAACGGGCCGGCGACGATGCCGCCGACCCGTCCAACCGTTGTGGAGTTGACGATTTGATCCGTGTGTCCCTTGCAGTCGCCACCTGTTTCCTGCTGGGAGCGTGCGCGACCACGCCGGACGCGGGCACCGGGCCCGCCGCCGCAACGGCGCCGGCCGCCTCGGGCAGCCCGGCCGGGGTCGCCACCGCGACGGGCGGGATCACGGCCGGGGCCCTGCCGGCCGACGCGGCGCTGAGCTGCGACCAGATCACCAGCCAGGTTGAGGCGCAGAACGCCATCGTGAACTCCGCCGGCGCGGCGTCGGCGGCGGCGCACAAGGGCACGGTCACGTCACAGACCGCGGGCGTGTCGGAGATGTCGGAGCTGGACACGATCCGGGCGGCGGCGGCGGACCGCCGCGGCGAGGCCGCCACGCTGCGGGCCAAGCAGCTCGTCGCGATGGGCAAGCAGAAGAACTGCTACGCGAAGTGAGAGCAGCCGGCGGGGCGGCCAGACCCTGAGCAGAGGGCCGGCGCCGTTCACCCGACGGCCTGGACGGCCTAGGCAGT
>CAXSFU010000143.1:0-4121 GCA_964236695.1 uncultured Acetobacteraceae bacterium
GTCGGAACCTTTGGCCACCTTTGCCTGGCGGGTCCGGGCGAAGCCCAGCCTTGCTCACCTCGATGGGCCAGGGCTTTCGACCGTTGATATGAACAGGCCATCGAGACCTTTGGTCAGCCACGTCCAGACCCGCCGAAGTCCTGAGACCTCGGAAGACCCGTTCCTTGAGTCAGGGATTCCAAAGGCGAGCCTTTGGCGGAGTTCGGGGCAGAGCCTCAACCCTGCTCCCTTCCCTGGACCCTGGCGTCAGCGCCGTCCTACCCCGCCTGCTCCCTGCGCCGCCGCCCGTGCCAGGCCTCCATCAACTGGAGCACCGTCGCCGACGTCTCCTCGATCGAGCGCCGCGTGACGTCGATCACCGGCCACCCTCGCCGCGTGCACAGCCTGCGCGCCCACAGCAGCTCCGCCTTCACGCTTTCCAGGTCCACGTACTCGCCGCTGCCCTGGCGCATCACCCCGGCGTTCTCCCCCGACGCGATCAGCTTGAGCCGGTGGCGCCGTATCTCGATCAGCGCGGTGGCATCCAGCGTCAGCCCCACCACCGGGCACGCCGGCTCCTCCAGCCCGGGCGGGTCCGGCGTGCCCGGCACCAGCGGCACGTTGGCCGCCTTGATCCCCCGGTTCGCGAGATAGAACGACGTCGGCGTCTTGGACGAGCGCGACACGCCGACCACGCACACGTCTGCCTCCGCGATGCCCTTCTGCATCTGCCCGTCGTCGTGGGCGAGCACGAAGTGCATGGCGTCGATGCGGCGGAAGTAGTCCGCGTCGAGCACGTACTGCCGCCCGGGCCGCGCCATCGCCTGCGCCCCCAGAGTCTCCGTCAGCACCGACATCACCGGGTCGAGCACGTTGACCACCGACACGCCGAACCGCGCGCAGGTCGTCTCCAGGTCGTGGCGCAGCGCGTGGTCGATCACCGTCGACAGCACCGGCCCCGGCTCCGCCTCGATGCCTTCCAGCACCCTGTGCAGCTGCAGCCTGGTGCGGATCAGGCTCCAGCGGTGGTGCAGGATCGAGGTGCCGTCGAACTGCGACACGGTGGCGCGCGCCACCGAGTTCAGGGTCTCGCCCGTGGAGTCGGAGACGAGGTGGAGGTTGATGCGCATGGCGGACATGGGAGCGAGGATAGCGGGGATAACTCCGCCGCGCGACCGTCTTGCCCGACCCGGCGGCGAATGCCGGGGACGGTACGTCCGTGCCGGCGTACGCGGGACAAATCCGCAGGGGGTCCCGCCGCGATTCGGGACGGCTGCAAATTGGCCAGTCATGTCAGCACCTTGTCACTGGCAGGGCCTGTGGATGGATCGGTGTACCGGATCGGCAAAGCGGGTACCCCGTCATCCACAGGGCTCCTCTATCCCTCCCCGAGTCTTCTAAGACTCTCTTTTGAGAGAAGAGGCCGCGGCGTAGACCTCTCGCGCGCCATGAGTCATGCCCCAGCTTCCCGGGTCGCGCGATCCCGCCCCTGCGCGAGTCACACACGCCGCGGCGGCAGTTCCCACGTCACGCGATCGGCTCTACCAAGGCCGCAGGCAGGAGCGGGCAGGACCGATGGACGAGCTGGGAACCGACGGGCGGGCGGCCGCGACGCCGGGAGTCGCCAAGCCCCTGCTGCGCGTGCTGGGCGGCGAGTCGGTGTGGCCGCCGCCGATGTGGCTGATGCGCCAGGCCGGTCGCTACCTCCCGGAGTACCGCGCGCTGCGGGTGCAGTCCGACTTCATCGGCTGCTGCACCACGCCCGACCTCGCCACCGAGATCACCCTGCAGCCGGTGCGGCGCTTCGGCATGGATGCCGCCATCCTGTTCAGCGACATCCTCATGGTGCCCTGGGCGCTGGGCCAGGGCCTGCAGTTCGTGTCCGGCGAGGGCCCGGAGCTGCCGCCGATCCGCGACCAGGCCGGCTTCGAGGCGCTTGACCGCGGCCGCCTCGCCGACGCCATCCAGCCGATCCTGGAAACCGTGCGCCGCGTCGCCGCCGCCCTGCCCCCCGCCGCCACCATGATCGGCTTCGCCGGCTCCCCGTTCACCGTCGCCTGCTACATGATCGAGGGCTCCGGCTCGCGCGACTTCGCCGCCACCCGCACCATGGCCTACGCGCAGCCCGAGCTGTTCGGCCGCATCATGGCGCTGCTGGAGGAGGTCACCGTCGACTACCTCTCGGCCCAGATCGATGCCGGCGCGGAGACCGTGATGCTGTTCGACAGCTGGGCCGGCGTGCTCTCGCCCATGCAGTTCAGGCACCACGTCGTCGGTCCGACCCGGCGCATCGTCGAGGCGCTCAACCTGCGCCACCCCGGCACGCCGATCATCGGCTTCCCCCGACTCGCCGGCACCTTGCTGCGCCACTACGCCGAGCGCACCGGCGTCGACGGCGTCGGCCTCGACACCGTCACCGACCCGCGCCGCGCCGCCGTCGAGGTGCCCGAGCACGTCGCCCTGCAGGGCAACCTCGACCCCCTCGCCCTGGTCGCCGGCGGCGCCGCGCTGCGCGAGGAGGCGCTCGGCGTGCGCGACGCCCTGCGCGGGCGGGCGCACATCTTCAACCTCGGCCACGGCATCCTGCCGCATACGCCGCCGGACCACGTCGCGGAACTGGTCGCCACGGTGCGGGGCTGAAGCCAAGGCCAGGGGCTCTGCCCCTGGACCCCGCCAAAGGCAAGCCTTTGGAAACCTCGACTTGGGTCCGGGGCACACGCCCGCCCGACGTGCCGCAACGGAGGCCGGTCCAGGGCAGCGCCCTGGCCTTGCTTCCTTCCTCCCCCATCCCAGGTCCGCCTCATGACCCCCGACCCCCTCCGCCTGGTGATCTTCGACTGCGACGGCGTCCTGGTGGACAGCGAGGCCGCCGCCAGCCGTCTGTGCGCCGCCGAGATCACCGCGCTCGGCTGGCCGCTGACCGCGGAGCAGAGCCTGGAGCACTTCATGGGCATGACCCTGGCCGGCATGGTCCCGGTGATCGAGCGCCACCTCGGCCGCCTGATCCCGCCCGGCTGGTCCGAGCAGCTGCGCGAACGCATGCTCGACGTGCTCGCCCGCGAGGTCGAGCCGATGCCCGGTGCCGCGGCCGCCCTGCGCGGCCTGTCGGCGCTGGGCCTGCCGTTCCGGGTGGCGTCGAACTCCTCGCACGCCGAGATGGCCGTGAAGTTCCCGCGCTGCGGCCTCGACGCCCTGGTCGCCGGCCGTGTCCACAGCGCCCGCGACGTCGCCCGCGGCAAGCCGGCGCCCGACGTCTACCTGCTAGCCGCCAGCACCGAGGGCGTGCCGCCGTCCGCCTGCCTGGTGGTCGAGGACTCCGTGCCCGGCGCCGAGGCCGCGGTCGCCGCCGGCATGGCCGTGCTGGGCCTCGCCCCGTACGGCGACGGCGCCGACCTCGCGGCCCTGGGCGCGCGGGTGATTCGCTCGCTCGACGAGGTGGTGCCGATCGCGCGCGCCGCGATGCGGGCCGCGGCGTGACGCCCCGGACATGACGCCCCGGGCATGACAATCGACGCGCTCGCGCCGTTCTACCTGTGGACCAAGTCGTTCCACGTGATCTCGATGGTCGCCTGGATGGCCGGGCTGTTCTACCTGCCCCGCCTCTACGTCTACCACTGCGGCATGGAGGCCGGCTCGGCGGAAAGCGAGCGCTTCAAGGGCATGGAGCGCCGCCTGCTGCGCGGGATCATGAACCCCGCCGCGGTCTCCACCCTGCTGTTCGGCACGCTGCTGGTGCTGACGCCGGGTGCGATGGACTGGTCGGCGGGCTGGTGGCACGTCAAGCTGGGATGCGTGGCGCTGCTGTTCGCCTTCCACGGCGCCTGCGCGAAGTGGCGGCGCGACTTCGAGCGTGACCGCAACACCCACACCCACCGCTTCTACCGCATGGCCAACGAGGCGCCGACGCTGCTGCTCCTGGTCATCGTCGTCATGGTGATCGTCAAGCCGTTCTGACGGCGGGGCCTCGAAGCAAGGCCAGGGCTCTGCCCTGGACCCGCCAGGGGCAGCGCCCCTGGACCGGCCTCCGTCAGGGCCTGCTGCACGAAATGCGGCGACAGGGGCGCCACGCTGTCCGGACGCCCGCCTCGTGTGTGCCGGTCCAGGGCGGCTCGCCCTGGCGGGTCCAGGGCAGAGCCCTGGCC
>CAXSFU010000144.1:0-4106 GCA_964236695.1 uncultured Acetobacteraceae bacterium
CCGCCCGTCGCGCAACCCGGCCCATGAGCTGGCCCGCGAGCACCACGCCCTCGGCAGAGACGTCCACGCCCGCCGCGTGCAGCGCCTGCGCCGTCCAGGTGTTGCACGTGTGCAGGCCCGAGTACCCCAGCGGCGACGCAAAGAACACGCTGCCGGGAAACCCCGTGCCGAGCCGCTCCGGCACGCCGGCGCGGTCCAGCCCGATGCTGCGCCACACGAACGCCGACAGCCGCTCCGCGCCGCCCGGCGGCAGGCGCACGGTGGCCACCGTGCCGTCGCGATACGCCACGTCGGGCGCGGCGCTGATTGCCGCGACCTGCACGGCGCCGGAGCCCGGCAGCGGGCCTGCCAGCAGGTCGCCAAGCGTCTTGACCGGCGCCATCATGAAGGAGCGCCGGCCGAAGCCCACCATCAGGGTGCGCACCCCGGGGAAGGTGGTCCGGAACCGGGCCAGGCCGCCGCGCAGCTCGCCCGCGGGCAGGCCGAGGTCGGTGTGCCAGCCGTGGGAGACCACGTAGACGACGTCGGCGGCGAGAGGCGTGGCGACGCAGGCGGGCAGGGGGGTGGCGCAGGCCTGGAGGAAGACAGCAAGGCCGGGCGCTGCCCAGACCCGCAAAGGGCCGTGAGGCCCTTTGATCCCGCTACTTAAGTAGAGGACTGCAAAGGCGAGCCTTTGGCGGAGTTTGAGGCGGAGCCTCAACCTTGCTGTCTTGCTTCCTCAGAACAGCCCCTCGATCAGCCCCTCCGCGTCCAGCCCGATGTCTTCCGCGGACGGCACCTTGGGCAGCCCCGGCATCGTCATGATCTCGCCGCACACCGCGACCACGAAGCCGGCGCCGGCGGACAGGCGCAGCTCGCGCACCGGCAGCACGTGGCCGGACGGCGCGCCCAGCTCCGTGGGGTCGGAGCTGAAGCTGTACTGGGTCTTGGCGACGCACACCTGGAGGTGGCCGTGCCCGGCCTTCTCGATCGCCTCGAAGCGCTTGGCGATCGCCGGGGTCAGCGCGATGTCGGACGCGCGATACATCCTCTGCGCGATGGTGCGCAGCTTGTCGGCGAGCTTCATGTCGTCGGGATACAGCGGCGCGAACCTCGCGCTGCCGGAATCGAGCATCTCGCGCACCGCGTCGGCCAGGGCGAGCGTGCCCTTGGAGCCGTCGGCCCAGTGGGTGCAGACCACGACCTTGACGCCGTGCCTGGCCATGCCGTCGCGGATCGCGGCCAGCTCGCCCTCGGTGTCGGAGGTGAAGAAGTTGACGCACACCGTCACCGGCAGGCCGAAGCCCTGCATGTTCTCGACGTGGCGCTCGAGGTTCACGAGGCCGCGGGCGACGGCGTCGATGTCCTCGCGGCCCAGCGCGTTCTTGGCCACGCCGCCGTGCATCTTCAGCGCGCGCGCGGTGGCGACGACGACCACGGCGGACGGCGTGATGCCGGCCTGGCGGCACTTGATGTCGAAGAACTTCTCGGCACCCAGGTCGGCGCCGAAGCCCGCCTCTGTCACCACGACGTCGCACAGCTTGAGCGCGAGCCGCGTCGCCATGACCGAGTTGCAGCCGTGGGCGATGTTGGCGAACGGCCCGCCGTGCACCAGCGCCGGGTTGCCTTCCAGCGTCTGCACCAGATTGGGCATGAACGCGTCCTTGAGCAGCGCCGCCATCGGGCCGTCCGCCTTGAGGTCGCGCGCGGTGATCTCGCTGCCGTCGCGCCGTGTCGCCACGACCATGCGGCCGAGGCGGTCCTGCAGGTCGGGCAGGTCGCGCGCCAGGCAGAACACCGCCATCACCTCGGAGGCCACGGTGATGTCGAAGCCGTCCTCGCGCACCGCGCCGTCCAGGCCCTGCACGATGTCGCGGAGCTGGCGGTCGTTCATGTCGAGGCAGCGGCGCCAGGTGATGCGCCGCGCCTCGATGCCGAGCGCATTGCCCCAGTAGATGTGGTTGTCGAGCATCGCGGCGAGCAGGTTGTTGGCCGAGGTGATGGCGTGGAAGTCGCCGGTGAAGTGGAGGTTGATCTCCTCCATCGGCGCCACCTGGGCGCGGCCGCCGCCGGCGGCACCCCCCTTCATGCCGAAGCACGGGCCGAGCGAGGGCTCGCGCAGGCAGATGATCGCCCGCGTGCCCGAGGCGCACAGCGCGTCGCCGAGGCCCACGGTGGTGGTGGTCTTGCCTTCGCCCGCGGCCGTCGGGCTGATGCCGGTGACCAGCACGAGGCGGCCGTCGGGATTGGACTGCACGGAGCGGACGTAGTCGAGGCCGAGCTTGGCCATCTTCCTGCCATACGGCTCCAGCGCGGAGTCGGGGATGCCGGCGCGCCCGGCCACCACGGCGATCGGCTGCAGCGTGACGCCGCGCGCCACCTCCTGGTCGTGTGTCATCCCGAACTGCCCCTGTTGCGCCGGCGTCGCCGCGCGCCGGTCCCTGCCCCGCCTGCGTCGCCCGAACCGGCGCGAAGTGCAAGGATCGCGTGAGGCAGGCAGGCAAGGCCAGGGGCTCTGCCCCTGGACCCCGCCAAAGGCCGAGCCTTTGGAAACCTGGGATTGGGCCTGTGCTTGTGTGTGCCGGTCCAGGGCGGCTCGCCCTGGCGGGTCCAGGGCAGAGCCCTGGCCTTGCCTGCGCTTTTTGTGGACTGTACCCGCCCCCATCCCGGACCTCGTGCATTGCCCCACCTCGGCGTCGATTTCGGCACCACCAACAGCGTGGTCGCCGTGGCCACCGACGACGGCGCGCTGCATTCGGCCCGCATCGGGGTGTCGGCGGCGACCGTGGAGACGATCCGCAGCGTGCTGTGCTTCTGGAGCGCCGGCGGCGCTCTGCGGCACGCGATCGGCCCCGGCGCGGTGGAGCGCTACCTCGACGACCCCGGCGAGTGCCGTCTGATCATGTCGATGAAGACCTACCTGGCCCAGCGCAGCTTCTCCGAGACCAGGGTGTTCGGTCAGGCGTTCGGCCTGGAGCGGCTGGTCGGGCTGTTCCTGGCCGCCCTGCTGCCCGGGGCGGGGCCGGCGGCGGGGCGGATCACCGCCGGCCGCCCGGTGCGCTTCGCCGGCGAGCGGCCCGACGACGAGCTGGGCGAGCGCAGGCTGCGCGCGGGGTTCGCGCACGCGGGCTGGCCGGGGATCGACGTGGCGCTGGAGCCGGAAGCGGCCGGATACCGCTTCGCCCGCACCCTGGGAGCCGCCGCGACCGTGCTGGTCGGCGACTTCGGCGGCGGCACCAGCGACTTCTCCGTGCTTCGCTTCGCGGCGCCCGGCGCAGGCGGCGCGGGCGGGCCGGCGGGGCGGGTCACGGCGCTCGGCAGCGCGGGCGTCGGCATCGCCGGCGACAGCTTCGACGCCCGCATCATGGAGCGCGTGGTGGCGCCCCGCCTCGGCCGCGGCGGCACCTACGCGGTGATGGGCCAGGACCTGCCGGTGCCGCCGGAGTACTACGCCGGGTTCTCGCGCTGGCACCGCCTGTCGATGATGCGCACGCCCCGCACCCTGCGCGAGATCAGGGAGGTGGCGCGCCAGGCGGCGCACCCCGGGCGGCTGCTGGCGCTGGCGCGGCTGATCGAGGACGAGGCGGGCTACGGGCTGTACGGCGCCGTGGCGTCGGCGAAGGCGGAGCTGTCGCGCGCCGGGGCCGCCACCCTGCGCTTCCGCCACGAGGACTTCGCGATCGAGCAGGAGATCGCCCGCGACGAGTTCGAGGAATGGATCGCCCCCGACCTCGCCCGGCTTTCCGCCACCGTGGACCAGGCGCTGGCGCGCTCCGGCGTGGCGGCCGAAGCGGTCGACCGCGTGTTCCTCACCGGCGGCACCGCGCTGATGCCGGCGATCCGGCGGCTGTTCGAGGGGCGCTTCGGCGCGGACCGGGTGTCCGGCGGCGGCGAGTTCGTGTCGGTGGCCGAGGGCCTCGCGCTGATCGGGCACGCGCGCAGCCACGCAGGCGGCGGGCACGGCTGACGCGCCGCCTCGGCTCGTCCTTGCAGCCGGCATCGCGCTCCCGGTCCGAGAAAGGCCAGGGCTCTGCCCTGGACCCGCCAGGAGCGAGCCGCCCCTGGACCCGGCGTTCCTTAAGAATTGGACTCCAAAGGCTTGCCTTTGGCGGGGTCCAGGGGCAGAG
>CAXSFU010000145.1:0-3634 GCA_964236695.1 uncultured Acetobacteraceae bacterium
CTAAGTCGACAAGAGTAAGTTCCACATTCTCCGATGAATATAATTTTTACACAAGTGATAGACCGAATATCATATCAAGCTGCCGCTCTACATCGGCTTCTTTCAGTTCGTGCACAACGCGCGTCGGCGTGGCAAAGCCCCGCTCGGTGCCTTGATCGCCGGCTTGGTCGCGTGACAGACTCAGCACCACCCCGGAACCCAATAAAAGCCAACATCTAAATGCCCGGCTCGGGCTTCACCTCCGTCCTCAGCAGCTCCGGCGTCGCCTCCGTCCTGTCGGGCGCTTCACGGCGCAGCCGGGCGACCTCCGCGTGCACGGCGGCGCGGTCCGCCGTGTCCAGGTCGGTGAGGTCCGGCAGCCCTCCTTCGAGGATCACCGTCGCCCGGTTCAGAACCTGCTGATCCGTCAACGCCATGGTCGTGTCCTTTCCTGTTTCCGCACGCCATCACGCGCGGCCGTCCGCCCGTCCCGCCGGCGCCCGGACCCGGGCGCACGCCACCCGGGCCCGCGCCCGTGCCACCGGGTCATGCAGCACTCAGCGCCCCGAACGGGCCTGGTGCGCCCCAGAATCCGCCCCGGTACAGAGGCCCGGGTCGGCCCCGGGGTCGGAACCCGCATCGGCGCCGAACACGTGGCGCAGCACCAGCGTCTTGAAGTCCAGCGCCGAGATGCAGTCCTGCCCGCCCAGCAGCTCCGGGGTGTCGGAGATCACCAGCGGCCCGTCCTCCGGCTCGGTCAGCCGGCCGTGCGAGCCCCGCACCAGCGCGGTGCCGCGGATCGGGATCACGTCGAGCAACGCGCGCTGCCCCAGGCGGCGCTGCGCCAGCCGCACCGCGATGCGCAGCCTGGCCGAAGGCAGCGCCGGGTCGAGGAACAGCTCCATCGGGTCGTACCCTGGCTTGCGGTGGATGTCGACGGTGCGGGCGAAGTCCGGCGCACGCGAGTCGTCCTCCCACCAGTAGTAGCTGAACCAGCGGTCGCGGTCCGACAGCGCGACCAGCTCGCCCGACCTCGGGTGGTCCAGCCCGTGGGCGCGCTTGCCGTCCTCGCCGAGCACCACGTCCACGCCGTCCAGCCCTTCGAGCACGCGCCGCACCGCGGCGAGGTCGCCGGCCTCGCGCACGTAGACGTGGGCGAGCTGGTGGTCGGCCAGCGCGAACGCCCGGCTCGCGCCGCAATCCAGCAGCTCGCGGCCCAGCTCGGTGCGCAGGCGCAGCAGGCCGGCGCCGCGCAGCGCGCGGTTGACGTGCACCGCGCCGCGCACCGGCACGATTCCGTATTCCGACACCACCACCACGCGCTGCCCCAGCGCGCGCGCCGTCTCCATCAGCGTGCCGCACAGCGCGTCGACCTCGCGCAGGTCGCGCGCCACCCTGGGGTCCGCGGCGTTTGGCCCCCATTTCTGCAGCCCGTAGTCGAGGTGCGGCAGATAGCACAGCGTCAGCGTCGGCTGCCGGCTGCGCATGACGTGCTCGGTGGCGCCCGCGATCCAGCGGCTGCTGCTGATGTCGGTGGCCGGCCCCCAGAAGCGGAACAGCGGGAACGGGCCGAGCCGCGCGTCCAGCTCGTCGTGCAGCTCCGGCGGCTCGGCGTAGTGGTCGGGGATCTTGCGCCCGTCGGCCGGATACATCGGCCGCGGCGTCGCGCTGTATTCCGCACCGGAATACATGTTGTACCACCAGAACATCTTCGCGCAGGTGAAGCCCGGGTCGCGCCGCCGCCCGGCCTCCCAGATCTTCTCGCCGGCCACCAGCCCGTTGGCCTGCCGCCACATCTGCACCTCGGCCTGCTCGCGCGAGTACCAGCCGTTGGCCACGACGCCGTGGCCGCGCGGGGCGAGGCCGGTCAGCAGGCTGGACTGCACCGAGCACGTCACCGCCGGCAGCACGGGGCGCAGCGGCCGCATCCCGCCTCCGCGCGCGAGGCGCGACAGATTCGGCGTGTCCTTCCCCAGCAGCCTGGGCGTCAACCCGACGACGAGCAGCACGAGCGTCTGATGCACGGAATGGCCTGTCCTGCGCTGGAGGGACCCCGGGCCCTGGGCCGCGGGGGATGAGGCGACGGAGACGGGCCGGACGCCCCGCCGGGCAAGGTCGCCGGCGTCCCGGCCCGGCGACGCCCATCCTGGTGACGAGCGTCCTGGTGACGCCCGGCGCCGCCCCCGCGCCGGCGGTCACGTCGCGAGGGGAACGGCCTGCTCCGACGCCACCCCCAGCGACGCCAAGTCGTCCCAGAAGCCGGGATAGGTCTTGGCGACGCAGGAAGGCTCCCCGATCGCGATCCCGCGCAGCCTGAGCCCGGCCAGCGCGAAGCTCATCGCGATCCTGTGGTCCGACACGGTGTCGATCCGGCACGCCCGCGCACCCGCGAGCGCGCGCCGTCCCGCCACCGTCAGGTCGTCGCCCGAGACCTCGGCCAGCCCCGGCGCGATCCGGTTGAGCCCCTGCTCCAGGGCGGCGATCCTGTCGCATTCCTTCACCCGCAGGTTGGCGATGCCCACGAAGCGCACCGGCTCGTCGCAGAATGCGGCGAGCACGGCCAGCGTCGGCACCGCGTCCTGCATCTGCGACCCGTCGATCACCGCGGGCAGCCGCGGGAACGCCGCGATCAGGCGGTGCGCCGCGGCGTCGGGCTGGGTGAAGGCGTCGGGCGCGGTGCCGAGGTCGATCCGCCCCCCGGTCAGCGCCTCGGCCGCCCACAGGTAGGTCGCCGCCGAGGCGTCCGGCTCCACCACGAGGTCGGCCGCCCGGTAGCCGCCCGGCCCCGCCGTCCACGCCCCCGGGCCGTCCGGCGCAACCGTGGCATCGAAGCGGCGCATCAGCGCCACGGTGAGGTCGACGTAGCCCTGCGCGCCGATCCCGACCTCGGCGAGGCCGACCCGCGTCGGCCCCTCCGCGCAGGCGCCCAGCATCAGCAGCGCCGACAGGTACTGGCTCGACAGCGCGGCATCCACCTGCACCGCGCCGCCGCGCAGCCCGCCACGCCCGCGTATCGTGACCGGCGGGCAGCCGTCGGTGTCGATGGCGTCGACGCCCAGGTCGCGCAACGCCGTCACCAGGGGGCCGATCGGCCGGCGCCGCATGTGCGCGTCGCCGTCGACCACCACCGTGCCGTCCACCGTTGCGGCCGCCGCCACCAGGAACCGCGCCGCCGTGCCGGCATTGCCGACGTGCAGCGGGTGCGCCGGCGCCAGCAGCCGGCCGGTCCCGGACACGGTGAAGCTCGTGGCGTCGGGCTCTGCGACCGCGACGCCCATCGCGCGCAGGGCCTCGGCCATGCGCGCCGTGTCCTCGCTCTTCAGCGCCCCGGTCAGCCGCGTCGTCCCGCGCGCCAGCGCGGCGAGCAGCAGCGCGCGGTTGGTGACCGACTTCGATCCGGGGAGCCTGATCCTGCCGCGCAGCGACCGCGCCGGCGGGATCAGCGTGGTCTGCTGCAGGTCGAGCACCGATGCCTCTATAACATAGGTTGAAGTATTGTTCGAAACTCTCCGGTGCCTGCGGAAAATTCCACTGTCCTCTTCCTCTTTTCAAGAGCACAGTGCAATCCAATTGTGGTGTCCCGCCGAGAGGAAAAGAGCATGAACCAGATTGCCCCGCATGGTGCCAACACGCTTCGTTCTGGTCCGGACGGCCG
>CAXSFU010000146.1:0-3593 GCA_964236695.1 uncultured Acetobacteraceae bacterium
AACATCTGTCGCATGCAGGCCTGGGAAGCGGACCGGAACGCCGGCATCGCTTCAATGCGGAGGGCCCGTGGACGAGCGCAAACCCGGGGCCTGGCCGTTCCGCCAGCGACGCAAACGTGACCGAGCTTCCACGAAATCCTGTGCCTCTATGGCAGGCGCATCAGCACGAAGGAGAACTCGCGTGGAATCCCAGCACTACTGGTTCGACTGGATCTTCTTCGCCATCGTGGGCATCCCGTGGGTTCTGGCGTTGATCCAGCTGGTCATGCCGGATTGGCTGGAGCCACTGATCAGCCAGCGGCACTCCGGCTCACGATCGGTTGACACCCGCACTCACTGAGGGCTTTCGTCGGCTGTCAGTAAGCACTGCTCCGAAGCCGCTGCCGATGCCTGGACGGCAGCCGGCGCCCGGTCCCGAGACATAAGCGCGTCGATGCGCGCCTGCGGCCATCCATCACAGGTCGTGTGAGCCCGTCGACAAGGCAGGCCCGCGCTCTCCCTTCCGGATGCCGGTCCAGGGGCGGCTCGCCCCTGGCGGGTCCAGGGCAGAGCCCGGCCTTACTTCCCTCCATCCCACCCCGCCGCGCGCAAGCCCGTTGCTCCCCCGCGCCACCTGCCGCAGAAAGCGTGGGCCATGGCAACGCCCCCCCTGTTCCTCCACGACAGCCTGCGCCGCGAGCGCGTGCGCTTCGCCCCGATCGACCCGTCCCACGTCCGCCTCTACGTGTGCGGCCCGACCGTGTACGACCTACCCCACCTCGGAAACGTCCGCTCCACCGTCGTCTGGGACGTGCTCGTCCGCCTGCTCCGCCACCTCCACCCCCGCGTCACCTACGTGCGCAACATCACCGACGTCGACGACAAGATCACCGCCCGCGCCGCGGCCTCCGGCGAGACCATCGACGCCGTCACCGCCCGCACCGCCGAAGACTTCGCCGCCGACATGGCGACCATCGGCAACGCCCCGCCCGACATCGAGCCCCGCGCCACCGCCCACATCCCCGAGATGGTCGCGATGACCGCCCGCCTCGTCGAATCCGGCCACGCCTATGAGGCCGACGGCCATGTCCTCTTCCAGGTCAAAAGCTTCCCCGACTACGGCGCGCTGTCCGGCCGCTCTCCCGACGACCTCCTCGCCGGCGCCCGCGTGGACGTCGCCCCCTACAAGCGCGACCCCGGCGACTTCGTCCTCTGGAAGCCGAGCCCCCCCGAGCTCCCCGGCTGGGACTCCCCCTGGGGCCGCGGCCGCCCCGGCTGGCACATCGAGTGCAGCGCCATGTCGCGCCGCTATCTCGGCCCCGACTTCGACATCCACGGCGGCGGCGACGACCTCCTCTTCCCCCACCACGAGAACGAGCGCGCCCAGAGCCTGTGCGCCGACCCCGGCTGCGGCTTCGCCCACACCTGGCTGCACAACGGCATGCTCCTCGTCGACGGCGAGAAGATGTCCAAAAGCCTCGGCAACTTCTTCACCCTGCGCGACGTCCTCGCCCGCGCCGCCCCCGAGACGGTCCGCCTCGCGATCCTGAAGTCCCACTACCGCGGCACCCTCGACTTCTCCGACCACGCCCTTGACGAGGCCGCCCGCGAGACCGACCGCTTCTACCGCGCCCTGGAGCACGCCCCCCCGGACCCCGACGCCGGCGGGATCGCCCCCGCCTTCCTTGACGCGATGTGCGACGACCTCAACACCCCCCAGGCCATCGCCGTCCTCCACGCGCTCGCGGCACAGGGCAGGGCAGGGGACGCGCAGGCCGCCGCCGCCCTGCGCGCCTCCGCCCGCCTGCTCGGCCTGCTCGCGTCCACCCCCGCCGCCTGGTTCCAGGGCGCCGCCGCGAGCGACGCCCCCGACGCCGCCGCGATCGAGGCCGCGATCGCCGAGCGCCTGGCCGCCCGCGCGGCAAAGGACTGGGCCGGCGCCGACGCCATCCGCGCCCGCCTCGCCGCCCAGGGCATCGTCCTGGAGGACCGCGCCGGCGCCACCACCTGGCGCCGCGCCTGACCTCCCCCCCACGCCCGCCCGTGCCCGCGCCTGCGCCCGCCCGCCCGACGCCCCGCGACGCGCCCACCCCGCTAGGACATGCCATGACCCAGAGACACGCCTCCCTCCCGGCCCTGGTCGCCCTCGCCCTCCTCCTCGCGCCCCCCGCCCGCGCCCAGGCCCCCATGCCCCCCGGCACGGCCATGCCCGCCGGCGCCCCCGCCACCCCGTCGACCGAGGCCTACCGCCACGCCATGGAGTCCATGGACGCCGCCATGATGGCCGCGCCCCCCACCGGCGACGCCGACCGCGACTTCGTCTCCGGCATGCTCCCCCACCACCAGGGCGCCGTCGACATGGCCCGCGTCGAGCTCCGCTACGGCCGCGACCCCGCGATGCGCCGCCTCGCCCAGGACATCATCGTCGCCCAGACCCGCGAGATCGCCCTGATGCGCAACTGGCAGAACCGCCACGGCCACGCCCGCTGACCCCCGGACCCGCCCAGAGGCGCCCCGCATGACCGGCCGCGACGGCGGCGCCCCCCTGGCCCCCCTCGGCAACACCCCCGCCGTCATCCTCGTCCGCCCGCAGCTCGCCGACAACATCGGCGCCGTCGCCCGCGCCATGGCCAACGGCGGCCTGTTCGAGCTGCGCCTCGTCGCCCCCCGCGACGGCTGGCCGCAGGAAAAGGCCTGGCGCATGGCCTCCGGCGCCGACCGCATCCTCGACGCCGCCGTGGTCTACGACGACGTCGGCGCCGCCACCCATGGCCTGCACCACGTCCTCGCCACCTGCCCGCGCCCCCGCCACGTCACCAAGCCCGTGCTCACCGCCCGCGGCGCCGCCGCCGAACTGCGCGAGATCTGCGCCCGCGACCTGCGCGCCGGCCTCCTGTTCGGCCCCGAGCGCGCCGGCCTCGACCGCGACGACCTCGCCGGCGCCGACGCCCTGGTCCGCTTCCCGCTCAACCCCGCCTTCATGTCGCTCAACCTCGCCCAGGCCGTCATGGTCATGGCCTACGAGTGGTGGAGCGCCGCCGACGCCACGCCGCCGCGCAGCCTGCACACCCACGAGACCCGCGTCGCCACCAAGGGCGACCTCGACCGCTTCCTCGGCCACCTCACCCGCGAGCTGGACGAGTGCGGCTTCCTGCGCAACCTGCCGAAACGCCCGGGCATGGTGCAGAACCTGCGCCACCTGTTCCAGCGCGGCGAGGTCACCGAACAGGAGCTGCGCACCCTGCACGGCGTCGTCACCGAGCTCGCCCTCGGCCGCCGGATGCGCGGGCGCACGGAGGAGTAAGCAAGGCTGGGCTCTGCCCAGACCCGCCAGGGGCGAGCCGCCCCTGGACCGGCCTTACTTAAGAAATGGGTTCCAAGGGCTCGCCCTTGGCGGGGTCCAGGGGCAGAGCCCCTGGCCTTCCTTCCCACCACCCCAGGCTTCGCCCTTTGGTTGCAGACTGCACCGTGCTACAACCCCGCCCATGGACGGTGATCTCCGCCACGCCCCGCCCCCCGACGCCCCGGCGCTCCCCGGCGGCGCCTACCGCCCGTTCGGCGCCTTCCGCCTCGCCCTCGCCCTCTTGGTGGTGCTGCAGCACCTGCAGTACCTC
>CAXSFU010000147.1:0-3112 GCA_964236695.1 uncultured Acetobacteraceae bacterium
CGGACGCCAGAACCGCACACGGCCACGCTGCAAATACAGGGTTGTGAGATACACGCCATTTTGCCTGTGGGTCCAGCATGCAGGACTATCTCGGCGTCATCAACTCTCCTATCAAGGCACCTCGACCGAGCACAACTGGACCGAGCATGATCGACACCAGCCCAGACGCTTTCACCAATTCCGCCGCGCCCGACTCCATGCTGGCGCTGACCACCAGGATCGTGTCCGCCTACATCGGCAAGAACCCCATGCCGGGCAGCGAGCTGCCCGCGCTGATCGACCGGGTGTTCCAAAGCCTCGCCGGTCTGACGATCGGCTCGGCTGCCGCCCCCGAGACACGGCCCGAGCCGGCCGTGCCGGTGAAGAAGTCCGTGTTCGCCAACCACATCATCTGCCTGGAAGACGGCAAGAAGCTTAAGATGCTCAAGCGTCACCTGATGACGTCCTACGGGATGACGCCGGACGCCTACCGCGAGCGCTGGAAGCTGCCGCCCGACTACCCGATGGTGGCACCCAACTACGCCGAACGGCGCTCCGCCCTGGCCAAGTCGATCGGCCTCGGGCGCAAGCCTGCCGCAGCCGGGCCGGACGCGAGCGTCACGGAGCAGGACGAGGCGCCTGCCGAGCCGGTGCGCCGCGGCCGCAAGCCCGCACGTGCCGCCGCCGAGGGTGCGGAGTAGCGCTGCCGCTCCGTGTCGTGCCCCCCTGCCCCGCCTGGTCCGCCAGCGCCACCCACGGCGCGTGGATCGTGACTTCGGTGCCGGCGGCGCGCAGCTCGCGCTTCAACGGCGCCAGCATCACCCAAGTCGGCCTCTCCACGCCGTCGTCACAGATCCTGGCGCTCCCGCGTCTGCGTCCACAACGCAAAGGCCTGCACGAGGGCCGGCTCGCGCAGATATTCGAACCGCCCGGATCGGCCGCCGTGCCCACCCTCCATGGTGATGTGCAGCAGGATCGGCGCCGTGCCGGTCGTCTCCGCGCGCAGCCTGGCGACCCACTTGGCCGGTTCCCAGTAGGTGACGCGCGGGTCCGACAGGCCGCCCAGCGCCAGCACCGGCGGGTAGGGCCTCGGGCCGACCTGGTCGTAGGGCGAGTAGGCTGCGATCCGGTCGTAGGCCTCGACGTCCAGCAGGGGGTTGCCCCACTCCGGCCACTCCGGCGGCGTCAGCGGCAGGGTGGCGTCCGACATGGTGTTCAGCACGTCGACGAACGGCACCGCAGCCGCCACGCCGGCCCACAGCTCCGGGCGCAGGTTCAGCACCGCGCCCATCAGCAGGCCGCCGGCCGAGCCGCCGTGGGCCACGATGCCACCCGGGCGCGCGATGCCTTCTTCCACCAGCGTGTCGGCGCAGGCGAGGAAGTCGGTGAAGGTGTTGCTCTTGGCGGCGCCACGCCCGTCGAGGAACCAGCCCCTGCCCTTCTCGCTGCCGCCGCGCACGTGCGCGATCGCCCACGCCCAGCCACGGTCGACCAGGCTGAAGCGATTGGCCGAGAAGTGCGGCATCATCGACATGCCGTAGGCGCCATAGCCGTAGAGCAGCAGCGGGCACGGCCCCGCTCCGATCGCGTCGCGGCGCGCGAGCACGGTGATCGGCACCGAGGCCCCGTCCGCCGCGCGGGCATGCAGCCGGCGCACGACGTAATCGGCCGGGTCGTGGCCGGAGGGGATCTCCTGCGTCTTGCGCAGGGTCCGCGCGCGGCTGGCCATGTCGTAGTCGAACACCTGAGCAGGGTCTCGCGGGCTGTTGTAGACGTAGCGCAGGGTGGTGGTCGCGAACTCCGAGCCGCCCCTGGGCTGCAGGCAGCTCGCCTCATCCTCGGCGGCGATGATGTGCGACCCGCCGTCGCGCGCCGTCACCACGATGCGGTCGCTGGCGTCCACGCGCTCGACGTGCACGAGGAAGCTCTCGAAGGCGAGCAGCGAGGTGATGTAGCGACCGGGACTGTGGGCGAGCCACTCCTGCCAGGCGCCGCGTCCCGCCGGCGCGTCGTGCGCCACCGTGGCGATCCTGTAGTCGATCGCGTTGTCCGCATTGGTCAGAACGACGAAGCGGTCGCCCCAGTCGTCGAGGCTGTAGCGCACGCCGGTCTCGCGCCGGGCGATGCAGCGCGCCGCCGTTGTCGGATCGCCGGCAGGGATCACCCAGGCTTCGCTGGTCTCCTGGTTGCCGCATTCGACCATGATCCAGCGCCGCGACCGCGTCACCTCGACGCCGACGAAGAAGCCGGGATCGCGCTCCTCGTGGACGGGCACGTCGTCGGCCGGGCCGCCGCCGACGGGACGGCGCAGGACGCGGGTGGGCCGGCCGTTGTCGTCGCGGAAGGTCCAGAACAGGAAGCCGCCGTCCGGCGAGAAGGCGAACGAGCCGGCGGCGCTCTCGATCGGGGCGCCCACCGCGGTGCGGGTGGCGAGGTCAAGCACGTGGATCGTGTAGGCTTCCGAGCCCTGCCGGTCCTCGGCCCAGGCGTAGAGCCTGTGGTCGGGGCTGTGCTCGGCGCCGGCGACACGAAAGTAGGCGTGCGGCTTCGCCAGGGCGTCGACGTCGAGGAGCACCTGCTCGTGCGCATCGTCCTCGTCCTCGCTCGGACGGCGGGCATGCAGGGGATGCTGAGCGCCCTCGGCGTATCGGGTGTAGTAGCTCCAGGAGCCATCCGGGACGGGCACCGAGCTGTCGTCCGCACGGATGCGCCCGATCATCTCCGCCAGGATCGTCTCCTGGAGGGCGCTGGTGTCGGCGAGGGCATCGGCGGTATAGGCGTTCTCCCGCTCGAGGTGGTCGCGGATATCGGGCCGCAGCACGGCAGGGTCGCGCAGCACTGCCTGCCAGTTCGGGTCCCGCATCCAGGCGTATGGGTCGGTGCGGGTGCGGCCGAGCTGCTCGACGACGTGCGGCTCCTGGCGGGCTTCGGGTGGCTGGGGCGTGCTGTTCATCGCGTCAGCATAGGATGTCGCCTCGGCGAAGGGCAGCCGGCGGTGTTCCGGCTCGCAGGCGGCAGGGAGGGCAGGGCCGTTCTCCCGTTTGGGCCAAATGTTGCCCAGCCTGAGTGCCCATCATCCTAGGTGTTTAGTCCCGGGGTGTGGTGATACGGATCACCGGGCATCTCGGGATGA
>CAXSFU010000148.1:0-2947 GCA_964236695.1 uncultured Acetobacteraceae bacterium
TGCTTGCTGGCTACTGAGCCCGAACCTCCGCACTGTGCGGAGCCCACTGTCCGTTCCTGTAGCCGCGTATCTCCTCAAACCTCCGCACAGGGCGGAACCCAACGGCCTGTTCCTGTGGCCGCGTGCCCCCTTAAACCTCCGCACTGTGCGGAGCCTCACCGCCCGTTCCTGTGGCGTGCAGCACCAAACCTCCGCACAGTGCGGAGCCAAGTCCTTCTTCAGCCATAAGCCCCTGGACCGATCAGCCTAACCGTCGTGAGGGGGTGGGGTGAACCCTGGCGGCGCGGGCCTTCGATCGAGGCAGCATCCGGTGCTGCGTAATCCGGTGGATCGCGATCACTGATTCCGTTTGATCGCGATCACCTGGTCCATGGGATTGTAATCGCCTGTTCTGGTGATCGCGATCACCGGCTGGGTGACGGCCACAGGGCCGACACGGCTGGCAGTCTTCAACCACAGGTAGCTTCGCCTTTTGCCGAGAGCAGGGGGGCGAGATGCCGGGCGAGAGAGTGCCAATGCGCAAGATACGAGACGTTCTGCGGCTGCGGCTGGGCAACGGCCTGTCCCAGCGCGCCATTGCCCGCAGCCTGGGCGTGAGCCAGGCGGCGGTGTGCGAGTACCTGGACCGATTTCATCGTTCTGGCCTGGCCTGGCCGCTGCTGACAGAGTTGGATGACGAGCAGCTGGAGGCGCGGCTGTTCCCGCCGCCGCCGGCGTTGCCCTCGGACCAGCGGCCATTGCCGGACTGGGCCTGGGTCCATCGGGAGCTGCGCCGTCCCAACGTGACCCTGGCGCTGGTGTGGGAGGAGTATCGGGCCGCCGCGCCGGAGGGGTTCGGCTACTCCTGGTTCTGCGACCTGTATCGCGGCTGGGCGGGGCGGCTGAAACCGACGCTGCGGCAGGTGCACCGGGCGGGCGAGCGAATGTTCGTCGACTTCGCCGGCAGCACGGTGGGCGTGGTGGACGGGGCAAGCGGGGAGGAGCGGCAGGCGGAGATCTTCGTGGCCGTGCTCGGGGCGTCGAGCTTCACCTACGCCTGCGCTGTCTGGAGTCAGGCACTGCCGGACTGGATTGGCTGCCACGTCGGTGCCTTCGCCTACTTCGGCGGCGTGACGCAACTGCTGGTCAGCGACAATCTCAAGGCCGGGGTCACCCGCGCCAGCTTCCACGAGCCGGTGGTGAACCGGACCTATAC
This sequence comes from uncultured Acetobacteraceae bacterium, assembly GCA_964236695.1. Taxonomy (GTDB): domain Bacteria; phylum Pseudomonadota; class Alphaproteobacteria; order Acetobacterales; family Acetobacteraceae; genus CAXSEF01. Next base: position 1,196 of record CAXSFU010000148.1, read on the forward strand.
CGAGATGGCGGCGCACTACGGCACGGCGATCCTGCCGGCCCGACCCTGCAAACCGCGTGACAAGGCCAAGGTCGAGGTTGGCGTCCAGGTCGTCCAGCGCTGGATCCTGGCCCGGCTGCGACACCAGCGGTTCTTCTCCCTGCCCGAACTCAACGCGGCGATCCGCGTGCTGCTCGACCCGTTGAACGACCGCGTCATGCGCGGCCTGGGCACGACGCGACGCGCCTTGTTCAAGCAGTTCGACCAATGCGCCCTGCTGCCGCTGCCGGCGACGCCCTACGAGTATGCGCAATGGCGGCGCTGCCGGGTCGGCCTCGACTACCACGTCGAGATCGACCGCCACTTCTACTCCGTGCCCCACTCGCTGGTGCGCGAGGAGGTCGAGGCAAGGATCACCGCCGACACGGTCGAGCTGTTCCATCGCGGCAAGCGGGTGGCGAGCCACCTGCGCAGCCTGCGCCGGGAGCGTGCGAGCACGGTGGACGAGCACATGCCGAGCGCGCACCGCCGCTACCGCGACTGGACGCACGAGCGCATCCAGCGCGAGGCGGCCACGGTGGGCGACGACACGGCGGCGCTGGTGGCGGTGATCCTGCGCACGCGGCCGCACCCCGAGCAGGGGTTCCGGTCCTGCATCGGCATCCTCGGCCTGGTACGGCGCCACGGCACCGAGCAGGTCGACGCCGCCTGCGCCCGGGCACTGGCCCTCGGCACGCGCTCCTACAGCTCGGTGGCGGCGCTGGTGAAAGCCCGGCAGGGCCGCCCTCCGGCCGCCGCCGATCCGGCGACGCTGCCGCACGAGAACATTCGTGGCCCCGGCTACTATCATTGAAAGGCGATCCGATGCTGATCCATCCCACGGCCGAGCGCCTGCGCGGACTCGGCCTGAGCGCCATGGCCGAGGCGTTCCTCGAGATGCAGGGCATGGCCGAGGCGGCCGAGCTGTCCCGCGAGGACTGGCTCGGGCTGCTGGTCGACCGCGAGGCGACCAGCCGGGAGAACAAGCGGCTGGCCCGACGCCTGCGCGAGGCCAGGCTGCGCCAGGCCGCCGTGATCGAGGACACGGACTTCCGCACCCCGCGCGGCCTCGACCGCGCACTGTTCCTCAAGCTCGCGGGCTGCGGCTGGATCCGCGAGCACAACCACGTGGTGATCGGCGGGCCGACCGGGGTGGGCAAGAGCTGGCTTGCCTGCGCGCTCGGCCACAAGGCCTGCCGGGAGGGTTACTCCGTGCTCTACAAGCGAGCGCCGCGGCTGTTTGCCGACCTGGCGACGGCGCGCAGCGAGGGACGCGTCTCGCGGATGATGGCGGCGCTCGAACGTACGCGGCTGCTGATCATCGACGACTGGGGGCCGGAGCCGCTGACTGCGGAGCAGCGGCGCGACCTGCTGGAGATCGTCGACGACCGTGACGATCGAGGCTCGCTGCTGATCACCAGCCAGCTCCCCGTCGGCCGCTGGCACGACGTCGTGGGCGACATGACGCTCGGCGACGCCATCGTCGATCGCATCGTTCACCGCGCGCATCGCCTCGAGCTGAAGGGAGCCAGCCTGCGCAAGCACCGGAACTTGCCGGACAGCTTGACCGACAGCCAGGACGGATGACACACCCGCAACCGTCAGTCGTGTCGTTCTGCAGTTCCGTCCTCCCGCATCCGTCCTTCAAGGGCGCAATGTGGCAGGTGATCGCGATCACCGGATTGAGTGATCGCCTTCAGCCGGATCAGGCGATCGCTTTCACCGGAATACGCA
>CAXSFU010000149.1:0-2858 GCA_964236695.1 uncultured Acetobacteraceae bacterium
GGCTGCACGAGAAGCACGGAGCGAAGGTACGCCGGTCGTGGCGCAAGCTGCACCTCGACCTGGACGCCGGCACGGGGCGCATTGTCGCCTCCCTGCTGATCACCAGGGACGTAGACGACGGTTGTAAGCGTCGCTCCGCCCCCACCTTCTGAAGCCTCGCCCGGTGATTGATGATCGGAGGCCAAGGAGGGCTTCGATCCATGCTTACACCTGAGCTTATGCACGTGTCGGAGGGGCCGCAGCGCTTCGACGTGTTCACCGGCGGAGGGCGCCGCCGCCGGTTCACCTCGATCGAGAAGGCTACGATCGTCGAGGAAAGCTACACGGACGGCAACTCGGTTTGCGGTGTCGCGCGACGCCACGGCCTGACGCCCCAGCAATTGTTCGGCTGGCGCAGGCTGGCTCGCCTTGGGCCGTCCCGCTCCGCCGAGCGGCCGCTGTTCGTGCCCGTCATCGTGCCCCCCGAGCCTGAGGCGCCGCGCAGCGACGAGCTGTCGGCACGCCCGAAGCCGCGCAAGCGTCGGCGGCAGAGCGAGGGGGCGAGCATCGAGCTGGAGATCGACGGCGTCGTGGTGCGGGTGAACCGGGATGCCGACGCTGGCGTGATCGCGGCGGTGATCGGCGCGCTCAAGGCCGCCTCGTGATCGGCCCCTCGGGCGCGGTGCGGGTCATGCTGGCCACCCGGCCGGTGGACTTCCGCAAGGGCATGGATGGCCTCGCCATGCTGGTGCGCGAAGAGCTGGGCGCCGACCCGTTCTGCGGCACGGTGTTCGCCTTCCGATCCAAGAGGGCCGACCGGCTGAAGCTCTTGTTCTTCGACGGGACCGGGGTGGTGCTGGTGGCCAAACGGCTCGAGGCCGGCGCGTTCCGCTGGCCGAAGCCGGGCGACGGCGCGATCCGGCTGACGGCCGCCGAGATGGCGGCGCTCGTTGACGGGCTCGACTGGCAGCGCGTGCATGTGCCGCGGGAAACCGTGGTGCCGCGGCTCGCCGGCTGAAGCGGCGAAAGGTTGGGGATGGCCGTCGTGGGTGTCGCGTGCAGGGCTCGGATGTGATCTGATTCCCTTGTGATCCCGAGCGAGCCCGCCCCCTCCGACGACCCCGCCGCCCTGCAGGCCATGCTGGCGGCCGAGCGGGTCGAGAACGAGCGGCTGCGCAAGATCATCCGCGAGCTGCAGCGCCATCGCTTCGGCCGCCGGGCCGAAAGCCTGCCCCCCGATCAGCTGCAACTCGGGCTGGAGGAGGCCGAACAAGCCGAGGCGGCCGACGAGGCCGTGGCGGAAGCGGCGGCTCCGGCGGTGCGTGCGGCCCGTGTGGCCAAACGCCGGGCCAACCGGGGCGCCCTGCCGGCCCACCTGCCGCGGATCGAGACCGTGGTGGACATCGCCGACGACAGCTGCCCGTGCTGCTCGGCCCCGCTGCACCGCATCGGCGAGGACGTGTCCGAGCGGCTCGACGTGGTGCCGGCGCAGTTCCGGGTGCTGGTGGTGCGCCGGCCGAAATACGCCTGCCGGGCCTGCACGGACGGCGTGGCCCAGGCTCCCGCACCGGCGCGGCTGATCGAGGGCGGGCTGCCCACCGACGCCACCGTGGCGCAGGTGCTCGTGTCGAAATACGCCGACCACCTTCCGCTGTACCGGCAGGCGCAGATCTTCGCTCGCCAGGGCGTGAACCTGGACCGCTCCACCCTGGCCGACTGGGTGGGGCGCGCCGCGCTGCTGCTCGAGCCCGTGCACGGGCGCCTGCTCGATCACCTGAAGGCGTCGATGAAGCTCTTCGCCGACGAGACCACGGCGCCGGTGCTCGACCCCGGGCGTGGCCGCACGAAGACCGGGCAGCTTTGGGCCTATGCGCGCGACGACCGGCCCTGGGGCGGCGCCGACCCGCCGGCGGTGGCCTACGTCTACGCGCCCGATCGCAAGGCCGAGCGGCCCATGGCCCACCTCGCCGGCTTCACCGGCGTGCTGCAGGTGGACGGCTACGAGGGCTACCGTGCCCTGACGAAGGGCGACCGGGTGAAGCTCGCCTTCTGTTGGGCCCATGTTCGGAGAGGGTTCATCGACCTGGCCGCCAAGGGCGCGTCGCCGATCGCCGCCGAGGTGCTCAAGCGCATCGCGGCCCTGTACCGGATCGAGGGCGAGATCGCCGGGTTCCCGGCCGAGGCCCGCCGCCAGGCGCGACAGGAGCGCAGCCGGCCACTGTTGGCGGAGCTCGACCTCTTCCTGCGCGACAAGCTGGCCCTCCTCAGCCAGAAGAGCACGCTCGCCGTGGCGATCCGCTACGCGACCTCGCGTTGGGCCGGGCTGACGCTCTACGTGGACGACGGCCGGGTGGAGATGGACTCCAACACGGTGGAGCGTTCAATCCGACCCCTCGCTCTGACGCGAAAGAACACCCTCTTCGCGGGTTCCGATCGGGGCGGCCAGACCTGGGCGGTGATCGCGTCGCTCGTGGAAACCTGCAAGCTGAACGCCGTCGACCCGCAGGGCTACTTCGCCGACGTGATCAGCCGCATCGTGGGCGGCCATCCCCAGAGCCAGCTCGACGACCTCCTACCCTGGGCCTACCCGACCATCCCAGGACTCAGGGCCGCCGCCTGAGCCAGCCGCCGTGCTGAACCGCCTCGGCAAGGCCCCGCTTCACAAGGGACCCGCACGTAACGTGGGTTCAGCGCACCGCTTACCGACGGTTCGCAGGTGGGCTCCTTGCTCGACCGCATCGAGGAACCGCTCGCCTCCTTCACGGGCGACGGCGCCTATGACCAGGAGGGTGTCACCGCCAGCATCGGCTCCCGCCACCCGGACGCCGCCATCATCGTGCCGCCGCGCTCCACCGCGGTGCCGAGCGACACGGCCGAGA
>CAXSFU010000150.1:0-2537 GCA_964236695.1 uncultured Acetobacteraceae bacterium
TCGTGATCCGCCCGGCCGACGCGGTGGACGTCATGGCCGACGCCCTCGCCGGCGACACCCGGGCCGGCTGCATCCTGCGCGCGATCGGACAGGCGGCCGACGCGATCCGCACCGCGCCGCGGCGCCTGCCGATGCTGTGCGCTGCCTGCCCGCGCCCGCTCAGGGGCAGCGGCTACTCCTTCGGGGTGGCGCTCCCCGCCAGCGACAACCCGACGCACGGCCTCGCCCTGGCGGTCTGCATGCGCTGCGCCACGGAACGCCGCGACATCCAGGCCAAGGCGACGGCGGCGCTCCGGCGAGTGTTCCCCGACCTGCGGCCCGTGACCGTGACGCACGACGCGGGAGGCCGGGCATGAGCGGCTTCCCCGGCCTGATGTTCGGCCCGGACGGCGTCAGCCTGGACGCCAGGGTGCCGGACCTGGCGGAGGACGTGCTGGCGCTGCTGCCGTGCCGCTCCCTGGTGACGCGGGACGGCCTGGCGCCGATCGCGCGGGCATGGGTGCTGCGCGACGATGCGACCTTCGCAGCCATCCCGGCGGCACTGCGGGCGGAGGCCGTCGACCTGGTGCTGGCAGGCCGCGCCATCCTGATCCTGGCCAAGCGGCCGGAGCCGGCGGCGGACGTGCGCGACGGCCTGCTCGGCGCCCTCGACCTGTTCGTGGTGGCCGACGAAGCGGCGGGGCACGCATGAGCCCCGTGGCACGCGACCGCCTGCGGCTGCAGCGCGGCGCCGAGCATCTGCACAGCCTCGGCGCCCGCGCCCTGGCCGAGATGCTGGCCGAGCTGGCGCGCGACCGGTGCGACCTGGCCGACACGCTCGACCGCCTCGACGCCTGGCGGGACGGCCTCACGCCGGAGATGCTGCGCGCGGCCGGCGGCGACCGGTTCGCACCACGCCCGCTGCATGAGGTGGCGGCATGACGCCCCTCGACGTCGCCCGCAAGCTCGGCCTGGACAAGTCCGGCAGGGGCTGGCGCGGCGCGTGCCGGTCCTGCGGCTACGGCACCACGCTGGTGCTGTCCGCGAAGGGCAGCCTGTGGTGCGCGAGCTGCGGAAAGGACGGTCCGGCGGAGGAGCTGGCCCGGCTCCAGGATGGCGGGCAGCCGCAGGCGGCCGAGCGCCAGCCCGGCAAGCCGGAGCCTACCGCGGCCGAGCGCACCGCCCGCGCGCTGCGGTGGTGGGACGGCGCACCCCGGGACGCGCGGGGCACACCGGCCGACGCCTACCTGATCGGGCGCGGGCTGGCGGGCCTCGCTGCCTCGCCGGTCATCCGCTGGCGCACCGACGTGTCGCACCCGGAGGAGCGCGGCACCCGGCGGCCCGCGATGCTGGCGCTGGTGCAGGACGTGACCGGCTCGCCGATCGCGGTGCACCGGACCTACCTCACGCGCGGCGGCAGCAAGGCGGACGTGGTGCCGGGCAAGGCGGCTGTCGGCCCGATCTTCGGGGGTGCGATCCGCCTGGACCCCGCCGCGACCGAGATGGTGGTGGGCGAGGGCATAGAGACCAGCGCCAGCGCGGGGCGGCTGCTCGGCCTGCCGGCCTGGGCCGCCATCGCCGCCGGCAACCTGGCGCAGGCCCTGCAGCTCCCACCCGAGGTGCGCAGCGTGGTGATCGCGGCCGACGCGGACGGGCCGGGACGGGAGGCGGCCCTGGCGGCGGCGGCACGATGGCAGGCCGAGGGCCGGCGGGTGCGGATCGCCACCCCGGACGTGCCCGGCGCGGACTTCAACGACATCCTCGTGGCGGAGGGCGCGCATGCCTGATGGCGCACGCTTCACCATGCGGGACGCGCCGCCGCCCAAGCCGCCGCCGGCGCCGCTCGCCTTCCTCGACCCCGCCACGCTGCACGGCCTGCCGATCCCGGAGCGGCAGTGGGTGGTGCCCGGGTGGCTGCCCTCCGCGGCCGTGACGCTGCACTACGCGGCCGGCGGGGAGGGCAAGACGCTGCTGGCGCAGATGCTGATGACGTCGGCCGCTACCGGCACGCCCTGGCTTGGCCTGCCGGTGACGCAGTGCCGCGCCATGGGCCTGTTCTGCGAGGATGACGCGGACGAGATGCACCGCCGGCAGGACGCCATCTGCCGTGCCTACGGGGTCGAGCTGCGCGACCTCGGCGACATGCGCTGGTCCTGCCCGGTGGGCGACGACAACACGCTGATCCGGTTCGAGCCGGACGGCACGCCGGTGATGACGGACCGGTTCGCGGACTTCGTGGCGCAGGCCAGGGCGTTCCCGCCCGGCCTGGTGGTGCTCGACGTGGCGGCCGATCTGTTCGGCGGCAACGAGAACGTGCGCCAGCAGGTGTCGACGTTCCTGAAGTTCTGCCTGGGCGGCCTGGCGCGCGACCTTGGCGCGGCCGTGCTGCTGAACGCGCATCCCAGCCGGGCCGGCATCAGCAGCGGCGACATGGACGGCGGCTCGACCGGGTGGAACGGCGGCGCCCGGTCGCGCTGGTCGCTGGTGACGCCGCGGGAGGAAGGCGAGCCGGTGGACGAGACGGCCCGGGTGCTGACGAAGCGCAAGGCGAACTACTC
>CAXSFU010000151.1:0-2518 GCA_964236695.1 uncultured Acetobacteraceae bacterium
GGCCAGGGGCTCTGCCCCTGGACCCCGCCAAAGGCTCGCCTTTGGAAACCCCGACGAAGGCAGTCTCTCCCGTGCCCCGGTCGCTCGCTTTGTGGAGGTTTCCAAAAGCAAGCCTTCGGCGGAGCTTGAGGCAGAGCCTCAACCTTGCTGCCTCCGCCCCCACGCGGCTCCGGCCCGCGACTCGAACCCCGGCGCCGCTGGCACGCTGTGTCCCCGGGCCATGACGCCCCGGGGGGACACGACGATGCTGACACGGGTTGCGATCTTCGAGGGCGCGATCGAGGCCGGGGGCGAGGACGCGTTCTTCCGCGACGTGGCCGAGCGCCTGGAGCCGATCTGGCGCGCCTTCCCGCACGTGCTGGACGTCCGGGTGCTGCGGGTGCGCGAGTCCGACCCGGGGTCGATCCCGGTGGTGATGATCCTGGAGATGGACTTCGCCGACCGCGAGGCGATCCGCCAGTCGCTCGCCTCGGACATCAAGACAACCGCGCACGCCACCACGCTGGAGGTGCTCAAGCCGTTCACCGGCCGCTTCTTCCACACCATCGCGGAAGCCCGCACCCTGGGATGATGTTAACGGCCGAAGGCCATGGACCTGTCGAAGCAAGCAAGGCCGGGCTCTGCCCAGGCCCGCCAGGCGTAGGTGGCCAAAGGTTCCGACGATCCGCTTGGATCGTTGGAAGGACCACCGGAGGGAGCCGCCCCTGGACCCGGCCTCCCTTAAGAATTGGATTCCAAAGGCTTGCCTTTGGCGGGGTCCAGGGGCAGAACCCCTGGCCTTCCTTCCCTGACCGACCATGGCAACCGCCACCGGCCTGACACGCCGGGAAGTACGGGCGGCCGCCTCAGGCCGTCTTGTCGCCCGCCGCCCCCAGCGCCGCCTGCGCCGCCGCCAGCCGCGCGACCGGAACCCGGTACGGGCTGCACGACACGTAGTCGAGCCCGACCGACTCGCAGAAGGTGATCGACGCAGGATCGCCGCCGTGCTCGCCGCAGATGCCCATCTTGAGGTCGGACTTGGTCTGCCGCCCCTTCTCCGCCGCGAGCCGCACCAGCGCGCCCACGCCATCGATGTCGATCGACACGAATGGGTCCTTCGGCAGGATGCCGGCCTCGACGTAGTGCGGCAGGAACTTGCCAGCGTCGTCGCGCGACAGCCCGAACACCGTCTGCGTCAGGTCGTTGGTGCCGAACGAGAAGAAGTCCGCCGCCTCCGCGATCCGGTCCGCGGTCAGCGCCGCGCGCGGCAGCTCGATCATGGTGCCGACGAGATACTCGATCGACGCGCCCGCCGACTCGAACGCCGCGCGCGCCGCGCGGTCCACCTGGGCGCGGGTGATGTCCAGCTCGCGCCTGGTGCCGATCAGCGGGATCATGATCTCGGGCACCACCGGCGAGCCGGTCTCGCGGCCGATCTCCAGCGCCGCCTCGAAGATCGCCCGCGCCTGCATCTCGTAGATCTCGGGATACGTGATCCCCAGGCGGCACCCGCGGTGCCCGAGCATCGGGTTCGCCTCGGAAAGCTCCGCCGCCCGCCGGCGCACCGTCTCCACGTCCTGCCCCAGCCCCTCGGCGGCGTCGGCCAGCTCCGCGTCGCTGTGCGGCAGGAACTCGTGCAGCGGCGGGTCGAGCAGCCGGATCGTCACCGGCAGCCCCGCCATGATGCGGAACAGCTCGACGAAGTCCTGGCGCTGGAACGGCAGCAGCTTGTCCAGCGCCGCCCGCCGGCCGCCCTCGTCGTCGGCCATGATCATCTGCCGCACGATGTTGATCCGCTCCGGCGCGAAGAACATGTGCTCGGTCCGGCACAGGCCGATGCCCTCCGCGCCGAACTTGCGCGCAGTCTCCGCATCCAGCGGCGTCTCCGCGTTGGTGCGCACCTTGAGACGCCGCACCCCGTCCGCCCAGGCCATCAGCGTGGCGAAATCCTCCGACAGCGCCGGCTCGATCATGGCGACGGACCCCGCGAACACCTCCCCGGTGGCGCCGTCCAGCGTGATCGTCTCCCCCGCGCGGATCGTCGCCCCGCCCGAGGACAGCGTCTGCGCGTTGTAGTCCACCCGCACGCCGCCGGCGCCGGCCACGCACGGCCGCCCCATGCCGCGCGCCACCACCGCAGCGTGGCTGGTCATCCCCCCGCGCGTGGTCAGGATGCCCCGCGCCGCGTGCATCCCGTGGATGTCCTCCGGGCTGGTCTCGACGCGCACCAGCACGACGCTCTCGCCCTTGCCGGCGCGCATCTCCGCCTCGTCCGCGCTGAACACCACCGTACCCGACGCGGCCCCCGGGCTCGCCGGCAGCCCCTTGGAGAACAGCGTGCGCTTCGCCTTCGGGTCGAGCGTGGGATGCAGAAGCTGGTCGAGCGCCTGCGGATTGACGCGCCGCACCGCCTCCTCGCGGGTGATCAGCCCCTCGCTGGCCATCTCGACGGCGATGCGCAGGCTGGCGGCGACGGTGCGCTTCCCCGAGCGGGTCTGCAGCATGTACAGCGTGTTCTGCTGCACGGTGAACTCGATGT
>CAXSFU010000152.1:0-2265 GCA_964236695.1 uncultured Acetobacteraceae bacterium
CTAAGGAGGGCCGGGTCCAGGGGCGGCTTCCTTCGGTGGCCTTTCCAACGATCCAAGCGGATCGTCGGAACCTTTGGCCACCTCCGCCTGGCGGGTCTGGGCAGAGCCCAGCCTTGCTCGCTCCGACAGGCCAGCGCTTCCAGCCACTGGTATGAGGCGGCTCCGCATCCTGGCCAAGGGACGGGCTCGGACCGGACGGGCGACAGGAGACGGCGCACACCGCCCCGTCTCCAGGCCGCCGGCCCGGCCATGCGGACATGGCACACACCCGCGACCCAGGGTGACGCGCCGGCAGGAACCCGGCCCGGCCTCGCACGCTCGTCTGGCAGCAACCCGGAGCAGCGGTCATGCAGCAGGTCTCGACCCTGGGCGACATCGCCCTCGACAAGCCGCTCAAGGTCAGCCTGGACGGCACGGACATGATCCTCGTGCGCGACGGCGACGCGGTGCGGGCGTTCGGCGCCAAATGCCCGCACGCCGGCGCCCCGCTCGGGGAGGGCGTGGTCTGCGCCGGCCGCATCGTCTGCCCCTGGCACAAGGCGATGTTCGCGGCCGGCGACGGTGCCCTGCTGGAGCCCCCGGCGCTCGACGCGCTGCCGCAGTATCCGGTTCTGGTTGACGGCGACCGCGTCCTCGTCTCCGCCGAGCCGATCCCGCCTGCGCCGCGGCCCGCGGGCACCGACGCGCGGACCTTCCTGGTCGTCGGCGCCGGAGCCGCCGGAACCGCCGCCGCCGCCGCCCTGCGCGGGTTCGGCTTCGACGGCCGCATCGTCCTGCTCGGCGCCGAGCCGGACGCGCCCTACGACCGCACCGCGCTGAGCAAGTTCGTGCTGGAAGGCGGCATGAAACCCGCCGATGTCTCGCCGCTCCGCGACCCGGGGTTCTACGGGCAACACCGCATCGAGCGCCGCCAGGGCACCGCGACCAGGCTCGACCCCGCCGCCCGACGCGTCGCCCTCGCCGACGGCGCCGTGCTCGACTACGACGCCGTGCTGCTCGCGCCGGGCGGCACGCCGCGCACGCTCGACGTTCCCGGCGCCGACCTGCCCGGCGTGCACACCCTGCGCAGCCTGGAGGACGCCCGCCGCATCCTGCCCCGGCTGCGCAGCGGCGCGCGCGCCGTCGTCGTCGGCGGCGGCTTCATCGGCCTGGAGGCGGCCTCCGCGCTGACCAAGCACGGCCTGCAGGTCAGCGTCGTCGGCCCAGACCCGCTGCCGCTGCACAAGCCGCTCGGGCCCGAGGTCGCGCAGGCCGTGCGCCGGCTGCACGAGGCCGGCGGCGTGACCTTCGTGGCCGGCCGCGTCGCCCGCGTCAACGGCGTGTCGCAGGCCTCGGGCGTCACCCTGGACGACGGCCGCATGCTCGCCGCCGAAGTCGTGGTGGTCGGCCTCGGCGTGCGCCCCGCCACCGGCTTTGCCGAGGCGCTGCCGCTCGACGAGGACGGCGGCATCGGCGTCGACTCCGGCATGCGCGCCGCCGACGCGATCTTCGCCGCCGGCGATGCCGCGCGCTTCCCCTTCGGCGACGCCCGCGTCCGCATCGAGCACTGGTGCGTCGCCCAGCAGACGGCCCGCATCGCCGCGCGCTCCATGCTCGGCGGCGAGGCGGCCTGGACGGAGCCGCCGTTCTTCTGGACCTACCATTTCGGCCACCGCATCGAGCTGCTCGGCCACCCGCAGGAGGTCGACGCCACCGTCGTCGAGGGCGACCTGGACGGCATGGACTTCCTTGTGCGCCGGATGCGCGGCGGCCGCCTGGTCGGCGCGATCGCCTGTCAGCGCGAGGCGGAGATGGCCGTGATCGCGGCGACCCTGGGCACGGCCGCATAGCCGCGCCCGCGCCGGCCAGTGAAACGGACGGAGAACCCTGCCCATGGCCGCCCTCCGCCGGGTCCGGACGTGCAGCACGGCGTGGAACGCCTCGTTCGGGGCAGCTCGCTGCTCCGGCGCCGGCCCGGCGTTCAGCGGCGCCTGCACGCTTGCCTCGGAGCTAGGCAGCCCAGCCCAGCCCAGCCCAGCCCAGCCCAGCCCAGCAGGTAAGGCCAGAGGCTCTGCCTTTGGACTCCGCTCAAGGCAATTGCCTTGAGAATCCATTTGCTCAGGCAAGATCCTTCCGGATCCCGTCTCGCCCGCTGCCCGCCGGCATGGCCGTCCGTCCAGGTCGCTTCCTTCGAGAGGGATTTCCAAAGGTCCCTGGCCTTTGGCGGGTCTGGGCAGAGCCCGGTCTTCCTTCCAGCCTCCCCGGAGCCTTCATGACCCTGCCGGC
>CAXSFU010000153.1:0-2043 GCA_964236695.1 uncultured Acetobacteraceae bacterium
TCCAAAGGCTTGCCTTTGGCGGGGTCCAGGGGCAGAGCCCCTGGCCTTCCTTTCCCGACCGGTCAGGGCAGCCGGCTGCCGGTATAAGCCCTGCCCAGACCCGCCCGAAACACGAAGGGCCGAACCCTGCGGCCCGGCCCTCGCGGCAGCCTGTCGCCGGGCCGGCTACTCGGCCGCCTCGACTGGCACCGGCTTCGCGGGCTTGGCGTGGCGCAGCTCGGCCATCTTGTCCTGGACGTGCTTGCTGAACACGAACTCGGCCGGCCGCTGGTTGTCGAGGCTGATCTCCGGCGCCATCGGCCCGTCGGTGCGCGGGCCGCGCAGGGCCACCATCATGGTCTTGATCGGGCTGCGCACGGCGTCCATCACGGCCGTGCTCTCGTAGCCGGAATGCACCATGCAGTCGGCGCACTTTTCGTAGTTGCCGGTGCCGTACTTGTCCCAGTCCGTGGTGTCCATCAGCTCCTGGAACGTGCTGGCGTATCCTTCGCCGAGCAGGTAGCAGGGCCGCTGCCAGCCGAACACGTTGCGCGTCGGCTTGCCCCACGGCGTGCAGTGGTAGTTCTCGTTGCCGGCGAGGAAGTTCATGAACAGCGGCGACTGGGTGAAGCGCCAGCCCTTGCCCTTGCCGCGCGCCAGGATGTCGCGGAACAGCTGCTTGGTCTTCTGCCGCGACAGGAAGTGCGCCTGGTCCGGGGCGCGCTCGTAGGCGTAGCCGGGCGAGGTCATGATCCCGTCCACGCCCATCGCCATCACCTCGTCGAAGAACTTCGCGACCCGGTCGGCCTGGGCGCCGTCGAACAGCGTGCAGTTGATCGACAGGCGGAAGCCGCGCTCCTTGGCCCGCTTGATCGCGGCGACGGCGCGGTCGTAGACGCCGTCCTGGTCGACGGCCGAGTCGTGCATCGCCTTGTCGCCGTCGAGGTGGATGTCCCAGGAGAAGTACGGGTGCGGCTCGTACTGGTCCATCTTCTTGTCGAGCAGCAGGGCGTTGGTGCAGAGATAGACGAACTTCTTCTTCGCCAGGATGCCGCGGACGATCTCCGGCATCTCCTTGTGCAGGAGCGGCTCGCCGCCGGCGATCGCAACCACCGGCGCGCCGCACTCGTCCACCGCCGCCAGCGAGTCGGCCACCGAGACGCGCTGGTTGAGGATCTCGGTCGGGTAGTCGATCTTGCCGCAGCCGGAGCACGCCAGGTTGCAGCGGAACAGCGGCTCGAGCATCAGCACCAGCGGATAGCGCTTGCGGCCGGCGAGGTGCTGGCGGACGACGTAGGCGCCGACGCGCAGCACCTGCTTCATGGGAACGGACACGGCGTTTCTCCTGAGCCTCGACCCGCGGGGCGGGTTCACGCGTGGGCGGCCCGGGCCGCGTCGCCGCGTCCCGCGCGGACGGGACATGGCCCACCGCGACGAGGCGCGCCGGCCGGTCCTGCGAGCGGGACCGGCCCGGGGCCGGTGGCAGCTTCCCCGCGCCGGGGAAGTCCGGCTGGCGTGCCGGTGCCGATTTGTATGGCACCGCGGCCAGGCCCCGGCAATGCCGCACCCGCGAGACAATCGCGCACCAGGCAGGCCCCCGCCGTGCTGGCACGATCGTGATGCCGGTGTACCGTCCACGGCATCCCGGGCGGGCGGAGCCGACTTGCCGTGGAACGACGGACATGGTTCCTGCGCCGCGCCTCCACCTGGATGGTCCATGGGGCGTGGCGTGCGACGACCCGGAGGTCTGCGGAGGCGGGCCGCGGGCGTGACGATCGGGCCCACGCTGTTGTATTTCGGCATCATCCGTGTCCAGGGCCGGCCAGCCGTGCGCCACGCCGGTTGAACGGGCCACGGCAGGCTGCGTTGGCACCCGTTGAGGAACGGGCTCAGGGGTGGCCTCGGGGACGAGGCGGCCGGTCCGGGCCTGCAACCCGGGTGCAGGATGCTTTGCGGGAAGCCGGCGTGATGTCATATCGGGCCCCGCGTGCCGGGGCGGCAGGATGGATGTTGGGGATGCAGGCATTGGGTTGGATTGTGGCATGACGCCTGTTCTGGACCGTG